>NZ_WNIH01000003.1:0-786253 GCF_009725805.1 Bombella sp. ESL0380
CGGTCAGACTCTGGCCATTATGGGTAAGGGTACCGTCGATGGTGCTGTTGTCGAGCGTCAGGGACCCGTTGCCAGTATTGGTGACATCTCTTGAAACTGTACTGAAGGCCCCCAGTGTCATGGAGCCCTGGTTGTCGGCAGAGCGGATCGTTCCGCTGTTCTGGAGGGTGAAGCTGGCTCCAGCAGCATTGGTGACATGCCCGGCAGTGCTGTTGCCATCCAGCGTGGCTGTTCCGGCGTTGTTGCTGATGTCACCCAGTTTTGAGGCAGAGGTGGTGAGTGTGCCGGAATTCGTAGTCTGCCCGTTTACCGTGGTGCGGTCGAGTGTTGTTGTGCCGGCCTCGTTGGTAAGGTCCTGCGTGGTGCTCTGATGCAGGGTTGTGGTGCCACTCTTGTTGCTGACATTGCCCAGGATGGCACTCTGTGCGGTGAGCTGGTTCGTGTTGGTTGTTTTCCCGCCGACACTGGCCTTGCCTGCCGTTGCTGTGTTGGGGTTGATGTAGGTCTGCCCATCGTTGTTGAGGTCCCCGGCGATGCTTCCCTGCAGGGTGAGGTTGGCATTGGGGCCGACATGGGTTTCACCTTTATAGGTGTTCTGGCCGTTGAGATATTCGCCACTTCCCCCGGTGATGTTCAGGCCACCATTGCCGGCGAGGGTGCCGTTATAGCCGTCATGACCATTGGTGATGGTCAGGGTGTCATTGAGGGTACCCGTGCTTTTACTGCTGCCAGAGAGAGAGCCGACACTGGCCCCACCTTCACCAATGGTGAACTGGCCATCAGAAGCAGCCAGCGTGCCAGAGGCGGTTGTCCCCTTGTCGAGCAGGATCTGCCCGGCCGTACTGCCGTTGGTGATGTCCGCCAGTTTTGCGTCATGTGCCGTCAGCGTGCCGCCATGGTCGTTCGTTACTGTCTTCGTTATCTCGGCACCGTTCTGGAGAACGGACGTGCCGTTATTGAACAGCTGGCTGTCGAGCTTTCCGCCATCCAGGGTCAGGCCTGCCTGCTGGGCGACGACCGTATCACCTGTGTAGGTATTCTGCCCGGTGAGTGTTTTTTCCCCGGCAAGGATTTTCAGGCCGCCGGTTCCAGAGATGACACCATCATAGCTGTGCTGTGAATCAGCCTGCGTCAGGGACAGGGAGTGGTCACCAAGAGCCACATCACCGCCACCCCGGATGTCGGTCAGATTCTGGTCATTGGCGGACTGGCTGATGTCCAGCTTTGCCCCCTTGTTGACATCAACAAAGGAGGAGTTGGTAATGGTACCCTGGCCAGCGAGGGCAAGGGTACCGTTGTTGACGGTCGTGGAGCCGGTGTAGCTGTTGTTGCCTGTCAGTGTCTGGGTGCCCGTTCCCGTTTTGACAACGGATCCCTTGTGGTTGCCAGCATCCCATATGATGGCGGAAAGAGTGTCGTCCTTGTTGAGGGCACCGACTGTCAGTGTCTGGTCGCCCAGAGACACGTTGCCATTGCCGGACAGGGAGCCGATGGACACACCATTGGTCGCCTTCGTGATATCAACAGTGGCCCCATCGCTGTTGTTCTGGACTGTGGCCTGGTCTGCTGTTGCATTGTCCGCAAAGAACACATGCCCGGCATTGCTGATGGTGGATTGAGAGGCCGAGCTGTCGTTCCTGAAGGTGACGCTGGCGTTGTTCGTGTTCGTGATGTTGGCCGTGTCGGCAACGCTCCTGTTGTTGAAATACAGGGCGCTGTTGTCATTGATGACGACATTGCGGTTGCCCATGGAGGCAGATTTGTCCTGCCCGCCATTCATGTTGACGATGGCCCCTGCCGTGATGTTCAGGTCGCCACCTTTTGTTGTGCTGTCAGAGGTGCCAAATGGGGTTTTGTCATTGGCATTGACAACGACATTGGACCCACCAATACCCCAGTTGCCCTGGATGTCCGTCCTGCCCAGATAGGTGTTGTCGGCATTGAGGTTGAGTACCGGCACAGTGCCGCTCTGGGGGCCGCCAGCATTCTGCAGGGCCGTGCTGAGCCCGGAATTGTCCGTGGTGCTCCTGATGGCTATGTTGGCCCCCCGGGGACCAACGATGGAGCCATTGTTGTCGTAAGTATGACCATTGAGGTCAATGGTGGCGCCGTTATATCCCAGAACAGTATTGCGGTTGGCGTTGGTGGCGAGGTCCTGGCCGATCCGCAGCGTCCCCCCGCTGATGCCCAGAGTGCCGTTCTGGGCGCCCAGGCTGGCATCGGAGGTGATTTCCAGCACACCATTGGTGATGACGGTTCCGCCATTGTAGCTGTTGTTGCCGTCCAGAACGAGCGTACCCGTATCCGTCTTTACGAGGGTCGTCGGGCTGCTGGGATCATCCTTGATGGGTGTCTTGATGATGGCAAGGTTGGTGTCACCATAGCCTGAACCATCCCCCACACGGATTGTGGAGACAAGTCCTGACTTGTTGACCAGGGTACCGTTGTTCTGCTCGTACTGCTTGATGTCAGCATCAGTCTGGGTGCCAGACTGGCCTGTGCTGTCGGTGATGTAGAAATACCGGTTGAGCTTGTCCGGGTGCTCCTTGTCCGTATAGCGGTTGCCATACAGTGTGATGGAGCTGTTTCCATCCTTGGGGATGACGGAATAGGAGGACGGGCGGGCATTCTGGCTGAACTGCATGCCAGCCACATCGACATTGCCATCCACCGTCACGTTCTGGGCAGCGTTTTTGCCCTGCTGGATGGCATCATCGGAAGGCTGGCCAAAAATGGCGTATTCCTTGCCCTGCCAGGCGGAACTCTGGCTGCCGTTGGCCGTGGTCCAGTTGGTGGCGCTGTTTGCCCCCTGGGACCAGGTACCATCGCCTGCGCGTATCTGGCCATCAGCAGTTGTCTTGCTGCCATTCCAGAACGCCAGATTGTCCCCGGCATTGGCCGTGACCAGATTGACCTGATGGTTGCCTGTCTGAAGGTAGCTCGTACCCTTGGTGTCTGGTGACAGGAAGGGCTTGCCAGTCTCATCCCCCGTGAACTGATATACATTCAGGGTTGGATTGCTGGTTGTCAGCTGCTTTGCGTAGCGGAAGAGAGTCTGGACACCGGAGCCCTGCTGTGAGGAGAGGTCAACCGCCTTGACTGTTCCGCCCAGATCCAGGTTGCCACCGACAGAGATGGATCCATTGGAAAGTCTGCTGGAGCCATTGTCCTGGAGACCGCTGAAATCGGATGTGCCCCGGGTTGTGAGATCATTGCCGATGGACAGGGTCTGCCGGTAGGCAGCAGGCGTGCCGGGGTTGATGCTCCCACCCTGTTCGATTGTTGTCGTGCTGCCTGAGGAACCGATGGTGCCCGTGCCATCCAGCTTGCCGCCGTTGCTGACAGTGACCTGCGGCGTACCGATGACAGCACCGTACACATGCAGCGAGCTGCCATTGTTGACGGTCGTGCTGCCTGTGTAGTCGAACTGCTTGCTGCCATACATGTCAACGATACTGGCATTGGCGACGAGGCTGGTATTGCCGGTGATGGTGCCGTTGAAGCCCTGTTTCTAACCCGAAACATTTAGGGTTGCTCCATCCCCCTTGAAGGTCGCTCCATTTGTATCATTGGAGCCACTGTTGGTGATGTTGAGCGTGTTGCTGCCCAGATTGACGACAGCGCCATTGTTGCCCCACATGATGGACTGGACATCAACCGGGTGTGAGGCCTGCGAAATGTCAAAGGTTGAAGGGCCGGAAACATCCCGGTTGTTCAGCTGGACACGGGTGTTGGCGAGGTTGCCATTGCCCGTCAGGGCAAGGGTGGCCCCGTTGTTGATGCTGGTATCACCGCTGTAGGTCTGGGCATTTGTCAGGGTCTTGGACCCGCCGTCAACGGTCAGGCCGCCCGTCCCGGAGATGACGCCGTCATAGGGGCTGCCAGCCTTGGCTGATGAGAGGGTGAGTCCGTTCTGGCCGAGAGTGACATTGCCTGCACCGGACAGGTCCTGCACCGTGACGTTGGAGCTGCTCCCGCTGATGTCGAACGTGGTGTTCTTGCCCACGGTGACACCGCTGGAATTGGCGATGCTGCCATTGCCGGAGAGAGCCAGCGTCCCCTGCGTGATGTCTGTTGTCCCGGTATAGCTGTTGGCGGCGGAAAGGACAGTCGTCCCCGCACCAGCCTGCTCTACGGAGAGGGGGGTGTTTCCTTTACCATCCGTAATGGTGTCTGTGACTGTATCAGTCTCTCCAGCAGCAGGGGAAAAGGTGCGGACAGTACCGCCTTGCTGGGACTGTGCCGTATCATCCGAACGTGCAGGTGTGCTGATGATGGAGAAGGACGATACGCTTGCCAGAAGCAGCGCAATCCTGGCCGATACCTTCATGGAAGAAGATGCCTTCCGCCCATAGGCTGGCACCTGTTCTGAGGGGGCCAGTGTGACAGATGTCGTTTTCCCGTACGAAAAGTTGAGGTCTGTCATTGTGATCGCACCTTCCTGTAGATGTTGCACACGCTGCTCTGTCCGTCTGATGAGATGTACGGACGGGACGTACAGATCATGACTGAAGTAGACTGGGTTTACTCTTGCTTAAGGAACACTTTAAAGAAATTCAAGATACATTTTTGTTAAATCCAAACAACTTGTTGGGATAAGTAATTTTATAGTGGATGCAATATGTGGTTGTAGTGAAGAGGTTTTTGTAAAATTGGCATTGAAGAGAATATATACATTGATAATTAAAAATTTTATTTGATATTTAGCCTTCATAAAGTCTGCATGAATGGTTTTCCATGGATATTTTTCGTTATTTGTAAGGCGTATCGAGCAGAGCGACCCGGCACTCGGCCTCATGGGTTCTTCTGTGCGTTTTTCCACGGAGACTCCATCATTCTACAGAGATAGTATTCTGATACCAGCAGGAAGGCAGTCAGAGACCATGTCGACTGCAGGTTGTGATGTAGGTGGAATGTTTGTCTTTTCATGGCTTTTATAAACCATGCGTTGGAAAATTGTCCTTGTGCCGGGGAGAGCCGAATGGAGGCCGGGGCATGTTGGTGCTTGCAGGCGTCTCGGGCAGGGGGTCAGGGCAAGCTGGTCTGCAACCAGGCTTCTTCGGCTTTGTTCAGGGGGCTGTTGCGGCGGACAGCGAGTGAAATGGTGATGCGGATGGTCGGGTCCTGCAACGGGCAGCAGTACAGCCCGTCATTCTGGGCCGGATTGTGGAAGGCCGCCGGAATGATGGTGACGCCGACACCCGCCTGAACCATGGTCAGCAGGAGGGTTGTGTCACCCGTGCGCCCGGTGACATGGGGCGCGGCTCCGTGACTGGCAAAGGCTTCCGAGATGAAACGGTTTATCTTGAAGTTCTCATTCATGAGGACGATCTTCTCATCCAGAATGTCCGTGAAGGAGCAGCTCTCCCGGCCTGCGAGCTGGTGTGAGTCGGCCATCAGCAGGCAGAGTTCTGCCTCTGCAAAGGGGATGGTGCGCAGCTGCCTGTTCTGGACAGGCCCTATGAGGGCGGCGATGTTCGTGTGATGGCCGAGAAGCTGGGCCACCAGCCTGTCGGAGGGATGTTCCTCGATGTTCAGCACGACATCGGGATAGAGGCTGCAGAACTGCCGGATGATGGGACGGAAATAGATCGCCCCCAATATGGGTGGGAGTGCCAGATGGACCGTCCCCTTCAGGGGGCCTGAATCATCCGCCATCGCCCGGTGAAGATTCTGTTCGGCCTCAAGTAGACGTTCAGCATGAAGAAAGAAGGTCTTGCCCTTTTCCGTCAGGGTGATGGTCTTGTGGGACCGCTCGAAAAGGCGGACGTCTAGTTTGTTTTCCAGAGAGCGTATGCCCATGCTCAGGGAAGGCTGGCTGATGTGCAGCTGGTCACTCGCACGGCTGAAGCTGCCCTGTGTGGCAACGGCCATGAAGTAGTGGAGTTCCCGGAGGGTCAGTTGGGGGTATGGCATAGGGAAAAGGCTATAGTCTGTATAGAAATATAATATTATCATATTGAAGATGGGCTGGATAGGCTTTCCTCAGAGGCGCGGACTGACGTGCCAATGATGAAAGGAACGTGCGATGGCAAAGGTTGTCGATTATCTTCTGGACCAGCTCTCCCGGCTGGGTGTGGAGCATGTCTTCGGTGTCCCGGGTGACTATGCCTTCCCGATTAATGACGCCATCACGGCCAGGGCGGACATGCGCTGGATTGGTTGCTCCAATGAACTGAATGCCGCCTATGCGGCCGATGGCTACGCCCGCATACGGGGGATTGCGGCCCTGAACACGACCTATGGCGTTGGCGAGCTGAGTGCCATGAACGGCGTTGCCGGGGCATATGCGGAGCATCTGCCGGTCATCCATCTGGTTGGCCTGCCCAAGCGGGCCGTGCTGGATGAAAAGCGGCTTGTGCATCATACCCTGGGCAACGGGCAGACCACGGCCTTTTATGATGCTGCCGGTCATGTCGTCTGTGCCCGTACCATTCTGGATGGCCAGAACTGCGTGCAGGAGCTGGAACGTGTTCTGGCCACGCTGCGCCGGGAGCGGCGGCCGATCTATATTGGCATCCCGTTCGATGCAGCTCATGATGATGTGGTCATGCCTGATGGTGACATGGCCCTTCCGGAAGTGCGGAGCGGGAAACAGGCCGCCATCGTGGCACGGCGCATCATGGCCGAGCTGGAGCGCAGCACGTCTCCCTGTGTCCTGCCGGGTATCCTGACGGCCCGGTTTGGCTGCCGGGAGGCGATGAGACGGTTCCTCAGCCGGTCCGGTCTGCCCCATGCCACCATGTTCATGGACAAGGGCGTGGTGGATGAACAGGCTGAAGGGTTTGTGGGGATGTATGGCGGGCATCTCGTGCAGGAAGATGTCGCCGACTTTGTGGAGCAGGCCGATCTCGTCCTGACGCTGGGTGCTGAAATGACGGATTTCAACACCGGGCTTTTCACCCAGAAGCTGGACCCGGAACGCATCATCAGTGTCATGGCGCATGAGGTGCGTTTTGGTGATGGTGCCGTTCATGCCGTTGATCTGGCCGATGTGATCGAAGCCTTGGCCGATCTGGCCGATACCGTATCCTGCCCCGCCGGTCCCGGCTATCTGGGGATGGAACTGCCCCCTCGGCAGGCTGACGAAGGGGATGATGGGGTGATCAGAACCCATACCTTCTATGCCGCCATACGGGATCATCTCCGGGCTGGGGATATCGTCGTGAGTGAGACGGGGACGGTCGCCATGGGCATGGGCTTCATCCGTCTGCCTGAAGGGGTCGACTATGAGGAGCAGAGCCTGTGGGGGTCCATCGGCTGGGCCACGCCGGCGGCGTTCGGCATGGCCATCGCAGCCCCTCACAAGCGGATCATCCTGCTGACCGGTGACGGGTCACATCAGCTGACGGTACAGGCTCTCGGTGAGTTTGCCCGTTTTGACTGTCATCCGCTCATCCTTGTCCTGAACAATGATGGCTATCTGATCGAGCGTCTGCTCTGTGATGACGGGGAACGTTATTACAATGACATTGCCAGCTGGGATTACACGGCTCTGGCCCGTGGGTTTGGCGGCAAGGACTGGCAGTGCGAGCGCATCAGCACACCCAGGGCTTTGCGTCAGGCTCTGGACGCTGTCAGGCCGGGGCAGGGTACCTATCTGGAGGTCGCCGCACCCCGCTATGATGCTCCCGTCATGGCCGAGGCTCTGGGCAAGATGCAGTAAGGTCTCGTTCTGAAACCGGGTGGGCAGGCGCACTCCGTGTCTGCCCACCAAGGGGAAGAATGGTACGTCAGGATGATGTCCAAGAGATGCCTGTCAGGCCAGATTGTTCAGAGTTTTCATGAAATGTCTGGCGTCCCGTACGGGATTCGAACCCGTGTTGCCGCCGTGAGAGGGCGGTGTCCTAGGCCTCTAGACGAACGGGACTAAAGGCGTGAGCCCTCTCTAGAGGGAATGGCGGGGAAGTGCAAGAGGGAAAGATACCTTTTGTAAAAAAAGGTTTTCCAACCAGTCCCGAAAGGGGGGGGAAGCCGCCCAGAGGCGGCTTTCCCGGATGGGGCGGTGCCGTTACTGGTCAGCCGCCAGGATGGGGCCGAGCGGGCGCCCACCCAGAAGATGGACGTGGAAGTGCGGCACTTCCTGTCCACTGTCACGACCCACATTGCTGATGAGGCGGAACCCGCTGGGGATGAGGGACTGCTCGGCGGAAATTTTGTCCACCAGTTTCCAGAAATCCAGAATCTCTTCATCGCTGGCACGGGAGATGAAGTCGTGCAGGTCCGTGTAGGCGCCACGGGGGATCACCAGAACATGGATCGGGGCGAGGGGAGAGATGTCGTAGAAAGCGAAAGAATGTTTGCTGTCGCAGACACGTTCAGCGGGAATCTCTCCCCGCAGTATCTTGGCGAAGACATTGTTGGGATCGTAAGCGGGGGTAGCGGTCGGCATAAGATGGGTTCCTCCTCTTCCTCCATGATTGGGGAGTGAGGTGGGGGGAAGTCAAGGGAGGGGGAGGCAACCCACCTATGAGCCGTGCCTTCAGAAGGCCGGTTTCGGCCGGGAGGCTTTTTCCTCGATGCCGCTCGTGCCTTCACGGCGTTCCAGCTCGGCCCAGACATCCGCCGGATCAATGCCCGCATCAACCCACATCACGATCAGATGATAGAGGACATCCGCACTTTCGCTGATGAGGCCCTGCCTGTCGCCCTTGATGGCCTCGATGACACATTCGACGGCTTCTTCGCCAAATTTCTGGGCAATCTTGCTCCGCCCCCGGGCCATGAGACGGGCCGAATGGCTGACGGATGGTGAGGCTCCCTTGCGGGCCAGAACCGTATGGTAAAGTCGTTCCAGAACCTCTTTGCGGCCTGTCTCACGGGAGGGGGTATTATTCTGGGCCATATGTTTCCTGTCCTTTGTCATGCCAGTCCCTAGCGGCCCAGCCTGACGGGCAGCCGGGCATCGTGCAGGGCCTGTTTGACCTCACCGATCCTGAACTGGCCGAAATGGAACACGCTGGCGGCCAGCAGACCGCTGGCACCCGCCCGGGCTCCTTCCACGAAATGGGCCAGTTCCCCCACACCACCGGAGGCGATGACGGGAACGGAAACACGTTTGCAGATGGTTCCCAGCAGATCAAGGTCAAAGCCGGACCGTGTACCGTCACGGTCCATGCTGGTGAGCAGGATTTCTCCGGCTCCCCGTGTGGCCATCTGCTCGGCCCAGGCGACGGCATCCAGTCCGGTTGGTTCCCGTCCGCCCTTGGCGTAGACCTCCCATCCGCCATGGCCATCGGAGCGGGCATCTATCGCCACGACGATGCACTGGCTGCCAAACCGTTCCGCTGCTTCATTGATGAGCTCTGGCGTGCGGATGGCGGCGGAGTTGATGGCACACTTGTCGGCACCGCTCAGCAGAAGTCTGCGGATGTCCGCACAGCGTCGCACGCCACCACCAACGGTGAGGGGCAGGCGGACTTCGGCGGCGGTACGTTCGACAACGTCAAGAATGGTGTCCCGATTGTCCGAGCTGGCCGTGATGTCCAGAAAGGTCAGCTCGTCCGCTCCGGCGGCATCATAGAGGCGGGCCTGTTCCACCGGGTCTCCGGCGTCCCGCAGGGAGACGAAATTGACCCCTTTGACGACCCGCCCGTCATGGACGTCGAGACAGGGGATGACACGTAGCTTCAGCATGATCCCTCCAGTACGGACAGGGCTTCCGGCAGATTGATGCGGCCATCATACAGGGCGCGCCCCACGATCACGCCGGTGATGCCGGGTGTTTCATCGGCCGCCTGTCGCAGGGCCCGGAGATGGTCCAGCGTGCCCACGCCGCCGCTGGCGATGACGGGGATGGAGACATGGCGGGCCAGCTCGACCGTCTGATCAATGTCCAGACCTTCCAGCATGCCGTCCCGGGTGATCTCGGTGAAGATGATTCCGGCGACGCCTGCCTCTTCCATCCGGCGGGCGAGGTCGGTGGTGGTCAGCTCGGAGACTTCGGCCCAGCCTTCGGTGGCAACACGGCCCTGCCGGGCGTCGATCCCGGCGATCACGCGGCCCGGCCAGGCACGGGCGGCCTGCCGGACAAGGCCGGGGTCTTTCACGGCGGCGGAACCAAGGATGACCCGGCTGACACCGGCTTCCAGCCAGCGTTCAATGGCTTTCATGTCCCGCAGCCCTCCGCCGAGCTGGACAGGAAGAGATGTGGTGGCGATGATGTCCTCCACAGCCTTCACATTGGCCGACCGGCCCGCAAAGGCGCCGTCCAGATCGACAATGTGGAGGTGGCGGCACCCGGCCTGTTCGAACAGCTTGGCCTGGGCAGGAGGATTGTCGGAATAATGGGTGGCAGCATTCATGTCCCCCTGCCGCAGGCGGACACAGGCCCCGCCCTTGAGGTCGATGGCCGGGTAGAGGGTCAACGGTTTGCGGAGGATTCCGCCCGGTGCGGGGCCATGGTGTGGCACGGAGAGCGGTGTGCCGGCAGGCTGCCACTGCATGGCTCTTTCTTCAGGGACGAGGAGTTTTGAGAAGAATAGTCCGCGCACTGTCCGGTCTCCGATTCGTGCAAAATAGGGGTGTGTGCCCCAGTGGGTGAAGTTGAATGAGGTGAGCAGTGTTATGGCGTCGTGCAGTGTTTCACGCACACGGCAGTCCAGTACCTTGGCGCCCCGGGTCAGTGCCCTGTTGATGATGGCCTCCATGAGGAGGGCGCCCAGACCTTTTCCCCGCTCGTAAGGAACGATGAAAAAGGCGGTGATGGTGGCGCTGGCACCGTATATTTCGGACCGGGACGTGGCATGAGCGAGAACAGCCGCCCCGCAGATGCTGCCATCCGGTGCCCGGACGATGAAGACGTCCCGGTCCGGTACCAGCAGGAGGCCCTCGAAGAAACGCCTCAGGACGGCACTTTCAGGGGGCGTGTGCCAGTCGAACACGCCCTCGGCCAGAATGGCGGCCACGGTGCTTTCCATCAGGCTTTCGAGGTCATCCTCGCTGATGGTGTGGCCCAGCCGTTCGGCCCGGTAACTGTCTGGAGGCTGGTTCCATGGCCGTCCCTGCATCAGCCAGGCTGCCATGTCAGGAAATTGCCCAGGATGGTCAGACCTACATCCTGGCTTTTTTCCACGTGGAACTGTGTGCCGCAGCGGTTGCCCCTGGCCACGATGGCCGGAATGGTCATGCCGTAATCCGCCGTGGCGATGGTTTCTTCTGCCCGGGCGTCCACCAGGGCATAGGAATGGACAAAATAGCCGTGATTTCCCGGCTCAAGCCCTTCTGTCAGCGGATGGGCACCGGGTGTGAAAGAGAGAGTGTTCCACCCCATGTGCGGCAGCCGGAATCCCTGTCGGGTACTGTCATCCATGGGAGCGATGTGGCCATCAATCCAGCCCAGCCCTTCCGTGCGGCCATGTTCCAGCCCGTACTGGGCCATGAGCTGCATCCCCACGCATATGCCGAGAAAGGGCGTGCCTTCTGTTGTTGCCTTTTCCAGCAGGGGGCGGAGAGCGCCCTCGTCCAGCCCTTTCGCACAGTCGGCAAAGGCACCCTGGCCAGGCAGGATGAGACGGTCGGCAGCAAGGATGTCAGCCTCGTTGCGGGAGATGGCGATGTCGGCTTCCAGCCCTCGCAGGGCTGCGGCCCTTCGTGCTGCCTGTGCAGCAGAAGCCAGGTTGCCGCCATTGTAGTCGATTACAACAACACGCATGAACACTCTCCATACTGCAAGCTGCCCGGTCCTGTTTCAGGCAGGTGGGGGAGACAAATCAAGGAAAAACCGTGAGGGAGCCTTACAGCACCCCTTTGGTGGATGGAATCTGCCCGGCGCTGCGGGGGTCGCGGGAGAGCGCCATGCGCAGGGCCCGGGCGAAGGATTTGAAGGCACTTTCGGCAATGTGGTGGGCATTGGTTCCGGCACGGCCATTCATGTGCACGGTGATGCGGGCGGACATGCAGAGAGCACGGAAAAACTCTTCCACCATTTCCGTGGCCATGGCGCCGATCATCTCACGGGGGAAGGTGATGTTCCAGGCCAGGAAGGGACGGCCTGAAATGTCCACGACCGCTTCACAGAGCGCTTCATCCAGAGGGACAAGGGCAGAGCCGAAACGTTCGATGCCCCGCTTGTCGCCGATGGCCTTGTGGAGGGCCTCTCCCAGCGTGATGCCCACATCCTCGATGGTGTGGTGGTCATCAATATGGAGGTCGCCTTTCACCTGTACGGTGAGGTCCAGCCCGCCATGCCGGGCCAGGGCATCCAGCATGTGGTCGAAGAAGCCGATGCCTGTCTGGATGCTGTTCTTCCCGTGTCCGTCAATGGCGAGGGAAAGGGTGATGTCGGTCTCGCCTGTCTGGCGATTCAATGTGGCGGTTCGTGATGTCTGAGTCGTCATGTCTTTCTGCTATACCAATATGGGCTGCTTTCCAAACTTGCTTATTGTGACGCTGTGGGTGAGACTGTCCAGTTAACAGACCATGACAAGATTTTCAGGAGAGCCGTCATCATGGCGCAGGCTTCATCCGTTTCCCCGCTTGATGTGTTGCTGGAGCGTTCCTCGACAGGCGATCTGGTCGCTCCGGCTCCGCAGGGAGAGGTGCTGGCCCGCATCCTCTCCGCCGGGCTGAGGGCTCCGGATCATGGGCATCTCTGCCCGTGGCGGTATGTGGTGATTGCTGGCGATGCCCGCCCGGCCTTTGCCGGACATGTTGTTGCCGCCGTGGCCCGGCAGGAGCCTGATGCCCCGGAGAAGAAGCGTGAGAAGCGGCGCAGGCGTTTTTCCGAGACGCCGATGGTCATTGCACTGGGGATGCATCTCCGGCCGGAGCACAAGGTTCCCGTCATGGAGCAGGAAATGGCTGTGGCCGCCGGGGCCATGAATGTCCTCAATGCCCTGCACATGGAAGGATTCGGAGGGGTATGGATCAGCGGGAGGTTCTGTGAGGACCGGTCCCTGCTCAGCCAGCTGGGGCTGGAGGCCCCGCACCGGCTTGCGGGGTTCCTGCTTGTCGGTACGCCAGAAAAGCCGGAACGGGCCCATGTCCGCCCGGATGTGGGTGATCATGTGGCTTTCTGGGATGGGCAGACACCTGTCACATTCGGTGCGGATGACAGGCAACGCTGAGGACGGGGACGGGCTGCTTGCCGGGGCATGCCTGGTGGGTTAAAGCCGTGACCAGGGAGAACTGGGGGACAGGGGCTGCATCATGACACGACATGGTAATGATCATCAGGCAGAGGGGCCAGAGCAGAAGGGGGGTTCCGCCTGTGATGTGGTGATCGCTGGTGGTGGTCCTGCCGGTCTGGCGGCCGCCCTATCTTTTGCCCGGGAAGGCTGGCAGGTGAGCGTGGTGGAAAAAGCTCCCTGCAGCGTGCTGGAGGCTCCGTCCTTCGATGGGCGGGAAATTGCCCTGACCCACCATACCGTGCATTGGCTGAAACAGCATGGCGTTTGGGACGAGATTCCGGCAGAGGCCATCTGCCCTCTTGATGTCGCCCGGGTAGAGAGTGGCAGTCTGGGCGGCCCTCCTCTCATTTTCCATGCGCCGGATGGGGGAGGGGCTGCCTCGTCCGATGCGGGGCCAGAAGGGGAACCGCTGGGCTTCCTGGTGGCCAATCATCTCATCCGTCGTGCCCTTCATCGTGTCGTGAGCCGGACAGAGGGCATCACCCTGCTCTGCCAGACAGGCGTGACAGGGTATCAGACCGGGCGGGATGCCGTGCAGGTCCGGCTGTCGGATGGGCGGGCCATGCAGGCCCGTCTTCTGGTCGGGGCGGATGGCCGCTTCTCCCAGATACGAGAGCTGGCCGGGATCGGGGCCATCGTGCATGATTTCGGCATGAGCATCCTTGTCTGCCGGATGCGGCACCTTACACCGCATGACAATACGGCCCTGCAATGGTTTGATGAACGCCAGACGATCGCCCTCCTGCCGGTCGCCCCGGATGGGGGTATGGGCGATATTTCGTCTCTGGTGCTGACCCTGCCGCCGGATGATATTGCCCGACTTCGTGTAGCGGCCCCGGATGATTTCAATGCCGAGATCACCCGTCGGACGGATGAACGGCTCGGCCTCCTGCGGGTGATGAGCGACCGTATCACCTACCCGCTCAAGGCCGTCTATGCCCATCGCTTTCAGGCTCCCCGTGTGGCCCTGATTGGTGATGCTGCCGTGGGTATGCACCCCATTACGGCACATGGTTTCAATTTCGGCATCCGGGGGCAGGAAACATTGGTGCAGGAGTTGAGCGCTGGACCTGGGGACCCGGGTGATGCGGCGTCGCTCCAGCGTTTTGAGCGGCGACATCGCAAGGCAACTTTCCCGCTCTTTACGGCGACCAATGCCATTGCTGTGGCCTACACCCGGGATGATGGACCATTCCCTCTGGCCCGCCGGGCCGGACTTATGCTGGCCAACCGTCTGGCCCCTTTCAAGAAGGCCGTGACACGGATGCTGATGGACCCCGTGTGAGGTTCATGCCTGTTCAGGGGATCAGATTCCCTCTGCGGGGATGGTTTATTTTTAATTAACAAAATGACTTGCCTGATATGGCTTTCCACGGTGATACTGGTCGTGGGAGCAATCCGGTGAAGGAAGCCGTCCCATATGACAATGTGGGATGAACGGATCGGGACGGCCCAGTGTATCTGATTGTCAGGTTCCAGAAGCTGGCAGTTGCGTCATGTGTGGAGTACAGGGTGAGTTGTGATGTATGACGTCCTTATTATTGGTGCGGGATTTGCTGGACTGACACTGGCCTATCAGCTCAGGAAAAAGTCCAGTGACCTGCGCATTGCCATTGTGCATGATTCTTCCTTTCCCCTCGATGACATATCAGACAAGGTCGGTGAGTCCTTCAATGAAATAGGGGCTGTTTATTTTGATCAGATGCTCGGGCTGAAGGAATTCATGAAGGAGCGTTACCCGCGGAAGCTGGGAATGCGTTTTTTCAAGATCAATGAATCATCCTATCAGGAAATGGGTTACAATAATTTCACTCCCAACCATGCCTTTCATTTCGAGCGTGGGAAGCTTGAGAATGATCTTTTTGACCTTGTCAAAGACAAGGTGGATTTTTACCTGAACCATAAATATCTTGATTTCGAAACGGTTGATGGTGAAAAGCACGTTCATGTTCTGGACAGGAATGATAAAAGTTCCAGAACACTGAAAGCGCACTGGCTTGTTGATGCTGCCGGGCTGAAGAAGCTGCTGGCCCGTAAATTCGACCTCACACACAGGTTGCCACTCAACCATTCGTCTGTCTGGTTCCGGGTTGGGGGTGGTGTCAATGTGGATGATTTTCTGCCACTGACCAGCGACAACCCTTTCACGACGGAGAATCGGTCATGGAGCTCCATTCATCTGGAAGGTGTAGGATACTGGGTATGGATCCTGCGTCTTTCCGAGAACGTGACAAGTGTCGGCATCATTTTTGATGAGAACATGTACGAGTTCCAGGATCTCGCCACATGGGAGAAGACAAAGCTCTGGTTGAGAGACAATGTCCGGGTCCTGATGGATTATCTTGATGAGGAACAGTTTCCCATCATGGACTTCAGGATCTTGAGGCGGTTTGCTACCCAGTCCGATTATTGGGTGAGTGATGAGCGCTGGGCTCTGGTGGGGGATGCCTACGGAATATGGGACCCCTACTATTCCAATGGATTTGACCTGATTGGCATGCAGAATACGATCCTGACAGAGCTGATCCTCGCAGAACGTGCTGGCCAGGAGATCCATCAGCGCATCCAGGGGGCCAACCGGTTCATAAGCGATGTCATGAGGGGGTTTGCCGCCACCTTCACGGATTTCTACTCACGGAAAGACCGCTGGTACTACATCTGTTCAAAATATAACGTCGACATGGCCGTCTATTTCCCGATATTGGCCACCATCGTGCATAACTCCTTGGAGTCCATGTTTGTGGATGAAGACCCGGTATTCCGGGACAGGGTCCTGTTTTATCTTGAGGAGGGTGGAGGTATCTATTTTCAGTTGATCCAGCTCCTGGCGTCTGACGAGTTCAAGAACAATGGGGTGGACGGGTACGATTACATGCCGCTCAATGCGGATACATATCATGCCTTCGTCCCGGAAATGGATATCCCCTATCATGAGAAAGAGCGGGTATTTCCCATTCTGGAAAAGAACTGCAATCTGCTCTGGTGCGTTTTCCATTATCTGAAATCAGGCCGCAACTATATGGATTTCATAAAGAATGGGGCCTATTTTGCCATTACGGAACAGACGGACCCCGAGCGTTACAGGGATAACCCGGACCAGCTGGAAGCTGATCTGTTCCATTCTGCCTGAGGATATTACGGTCTGGCTGGGATGGCGTGGGCCTGGAGAAACCGCTCCAGTTCCACGTCTCCTGCTGTGGCCTTTATGCGGCATGAGCTGGCGAGCCGGGGGACGGTTCTGTCCGTTTCCGGTGGAGAGACCAGCCTGACGGGCACTTCCAGGGAGCGGGCGAGCAGACGCATCCGGCCTGCATCATGGCGGCTGCCATAAAGACCATCCCCGATGATGGGCGTGCCCAGTGCGGCGCAATGGACACGGGCCTGGTGGGTCCGTCCTGTATGGAGGGTCAGCTCCAGCAGGCTGGATGTTCCGTCACTGGCCAGAACACACCATGACGTCCGGGCCAGACGGCCCTGGTCAGTCTGGGAAGGGTGTACTGTTTCGGGCATGGGGTCGGAGACCATTTTCCATCCCTGCCGGATTGAGGAAACACGTCGCAGCAGGGTTGCGAGGGTGCCCTGCTGTCTGGTGGGATGTCCTTCAACCAGTGCCCAGTACCGTTTGATGGTTTCATGTGTGGCAAAGGCCTTCTGTGCAGCAACAAGGGCTGATTTGCGTCGGGCTATGAGAAGGCACCCTGCCGTATCAGCATCCAGCCGGTGGACCAGCCACGGGCCGCCCCGCTTCTGGGGGAGCAGACGGCTCTCGACACTGTCCTGGACTTTGGGGCCGGGATGGGCGGCAAGTCCTGCCGGCTTGTTGATGACGACAAAATGACGGTCCTCCCAGAGGAGGGGCAGCTTCTTTCCGGGCTGGAAGAGGGGAGGGGGCGCCACGGGTCAGTCCTCGTCATCAGGATCGTGCCGGTCCAGCCCCAGAGAGGCCTTTGTTGCCAGAACATCCCGTTTTCCCACATGGTTGGCAGCGCTGATGATACCTTCTCTCTCCATCTGGTCGATGATGTTGGCAGCCCTGTTATAGCCTATGCGGAGATGGCGCTGCACGAAGCTGGTGGATGCCCTCTGGGCCCGGACGACAAGTTCCGTTGCCTGTTCATAAAGGGCACTGTCCTGATCTTCATCAGAACCTTTGCCGCCCCCTTTGCCGCTGGAGGATGCCTCTTCCTCTTCCTGTTCGTCAGCCAGCACCTCGGTGTTGTAGACAGGAGAGCCTTTGGAGCGCAGGTCGGCCACCACGGCTTCGACCTCTTCATCACTGATGAACGGCCCATGCACACGGGTGATGCGGGCACCACCCTGCATGAAGAGCATGTCACCCCGGCCAAGAAGCTGTTCGGCCCCCTGCTCACCCAGAATGGTGCGGCTGTCGTATTTGTTGGTGACCTGGAAGGAAATGCGGGTTGGGAAGTTGGCCTTGATCGTTCCGGTGATCACATCAACAGAAGGACGCTGCGTGGCCATGATGACATGCACGCCAGCGGCACGGGCTTTCTGGGCCAGACGCAGCACGGAAGCTTCAATCTCTTTACCGGCCACCATCATCAGGTCAGCCATCTCATCAATGACGATGACGATGTAGGGGAGGTGTTCCAATGGCAGGCGATGTTCGTCAAAAACGGGGCGGCCCGTTTCCGGGTCGTAGCCTGTCTGGATGCGGCGGGTAGGTGTTTCACCGGAGGCTTTCAGGTGGCGTATCCGGTCATTGTAACTGCTGATATTCCGCACACCATGATCCGCCATCAGGCGATAACGGCGGTCCATTTCCTGTACGGCCCATTTCAGAGCACTGACAGCCTTGGGTGGTTCGGTCACCACCGGGGTCATCAGATGCGGGATGCCGTCATAGATGGACAACTCCAGAATCTTCGGGTCGATCATGATGAGGCGGCAGTCTTCCGGGCTGAGCCGGTAGAGCAGCGAGAGGATCATGGCGTTGATCCCGACTGACTTGCCGGACCCGGTCGTTCCGGCCACGAGCAGATGCGGCATCCGTGCCAGATCGGCCATGATGGGCTCCCCGGCAATGTCCTTGCCAAGGGCCAGTGGCAGCTTGCTGCGGTTTTCCTTCCAGGCCGGTGAGAGCAGAAGCTCAGGGAAATAGACTGTCTCACGGGTCTTGTTGGGGACCTCAATCCCGATGACATTCCGGCCCGGCACTGTGGCGATGCGGACGCTCAGCACGGCAAGGGTGCGGGCGATGTCATCAGCCAGTCCGATCACCCGGGAGGAGCGCACGCCAGGGGCTGGCTCCAGCTCATAGAGTGTGACGACTGGCCCGGCCCGGTAATCGGTAATGGTTCCCTGTACGCCGTAATCATCCAGCACTTTTTCCAGCATCTGGGCATTGGCCTGGAGAGCCTCTTCGGAAGGACCGGTTTCGTTCTGGTCTGGCAGCGGGTTGAGCAGGCCAATGGAAGGTGGCAGCCAGGCGGAAGGGGCTGTCATGCCGGGCAGTGGTCCCGGAGCCATACCGGGTGGTGGCGGAACAGGGCGTGGTGGCATGACAGATGCCCCGCCCGGTTGCATGGAGCCTTCATGGGCCGGAGCCCCGTTCATGCCGACTGCATGATCCGTAGCTGCCTGCATGGTGGGAGCAGCATTGTAGGCTGTTTCTTCCACCATGCCGGAAGAGCCCGACCCGGCACCAGTCGCCGGGCTGGTGGCGGCCATGAAGCGCTTCAGGAAGCCGGGCTGCTGTGCCGGACCGGAAAGTTCCTGTGGCTGGATATCCAGGGGGGCGCCGGAGATGTCGTCATGGGTCTCTTCCGCATGGCGGCGCTGGACCGTGCTTGTCCGCCCGGGGTCGTGGCGGATATGGGCCAGCATACGGGCATAGGGATTGTCGGCTTCGTCTTCCGGCTGTGTGGCCTGAAGGGCGTCTTCTTCCTGGACAGGGACCGGGTCAGGCCGGGGAGGGGGTTGTGTCTGGGCGGAAGAGGGCTTCTGCCAGGGGGCCGCCCCCTGCTGCATGGGGGACCATGGCGTGGTGCCGGTGGGGGCTGGCGCTGTCCGCTCTGCCTGTCGGCTGAGGTTGCGCATGATGAAACCGGATGGAAGAGGGGCATTTCCCATGGCCGGGCGTCCATGGCGGATGGGACCGCCAGAGCCTGAAGGATAAGCGACATGCCGTTCTGCCTCGGGGGTTGCTCTGCGGGAGCGGAGCAGGGCCCTGACAGGGAGGCGCACCAGGGCGCTGAGGCCGCGGCCAACGGAGCGCCACTCCCGCCCCTGCAGCCCCATGGACAGGGGACAGAAGACGGCCAGTATGGCAAGGCTGATCAGGATGGAGAGAATGCCCCCCATGCTGCCAGTTTCACCCGAGACAAGATTCAACAGCTTCTGGGCAAAGAAAATGCCGGTTTCCCCTCCCAGCCCGCTGCTGGTAGGCCAGGCAATGCCCAGCCCGGGAACGGTCAGCTGTAACAGGCCGATCGTCATTGCGGCGGCCGGACAGAACAGTGCCGCAGCTACGAGGCGGAGCAGAGGCAGGCCAAGATGGTGATGGCGCAGGAGCTGCCACGTCCATGCCAGCAGGACGAGGACAGGGACAATGCCTGCCAAGCCGAGCAGCTGCATCAGCCCATCGGCAATGGTGGCTCCGAAACGTCCGAGCAGATTGGTCGGTTCAGTGCCTGTGGCGGTGTTGAAGGAGGGATCATGCGGATTGAAGCTGAAAAGGGAAGCCGCAATCGCCAGTGCCATGATGAGGAGAATGACAGCCAGTATTTCCATCATCCGTGCCGAGAGGATGCGGGAAAAGGGGGAGTCATGCCATGCGGGAATGTCCAGGGTGTCGTCCGCCATGTCATGCCCGGGAAATGGGTCAACGGTGCTGGCATGGCTGCGCCGTGAGGCAGGCAGGATGGCACGCAGCTTGGCGGGAAGGCGGAAGCGGGAAAGCACAGGGGCAGATCCTCTGGCGGGTCAGGAAGGCATGATCGGCCCGCAATATAGCCTGTCCGGACTGATTCTGGAAAGCGGAACCACCCGTTCGCCCGGATCAGGGCACAGGGCGGTTGCCTTTGACACTGCCATCATGGCGCCAGACATGCAGTGTGGCAGCGCCGAAACTGCGCTGTGCCAGCAGTTCTGGCGGGGGAGCCGCAAGGCTGGGCAGGAGATGGGCATGGAAGGGCTGGAAGGGCTCTCCAGGGTCCCGGCCATCATTCTGGAGAGGCGTGGTTTCCGTTTCTGCAACAATCAGGGCTCCGTCAGCCACCCAGCCTGCACGCCACAATGTGCGCAGGCCTTTCTGCACCAGCCCTTTGTGATAGGGAGGGTCGAGAAAAATGAGCGTATGAGGCTGAGGCGCCTTGGGGGGATGGGTTACGTCACAATGGCGCAGGCGGGCACGGTCCGCCATGCCGCAGCTGCGGAGATTGGCCTGGAGGGCGGCAATGCCGGGACGGCTTCCTTCCATGAAGGTGGCAAACCGTGCCCCACGGGAGAGGGCCTCCAGCCCCAGGGCACCCGTACCGGCGAAGGCATCCAGTACCAGCGCTTTTTCCAGCTCATCCCGGCCAAACCAAGGAGCATGCATGAGCATGTCAAAGAGGGTCTGCCGGGCGCGCTGGGCTGTCGGGCGGGTGGTCATCCCTGCGGGGACCTGAAGGCGACGGTTGCGGGCTGTACCGGCAATGATCCTCATGGTGTCAGGACCGTGTCCTGCCGGTCCTGCCGGACTTCAGGCCCGGAATCTGCTCCAGCAGGGTCTTGTGCGAGACCTCTTCCAGCTCATGGGGTTTGAGAGTGCCAAGGCTGAAGGGGCCGTAGGAGAGGCGGATGAGGCGGCTGACATGGAGGTTCATGCCCATCATGACCTTGCGGATTTCGCGGTTCTTGCCCTCCCGCAGGCTGACGGTCAGCCATGAATTGTCCCCTTTGGAGGAATCCAGCGTTGCCTCGATGGGACCATACTGCACACCATCCAGCACACAGCCTTTTGCAAGCTCTTTCAGCCGCCGTTCATCCACAAGACCGAAAACACGGACACGGTAACGGCGGATCCACTGGCGGGAGGGCAGTTCCAGCTCACGGGCCAGGCCGCCATCATTGGTCAGCAGCAGCAGTCCCTCGGAGTTCAGGTCCAGCCGTCCCACGCTGACAACACGGGGCATGGCGGCGGGCAGGGAGTCGAAAACCGTGCGGCGTTCTTCCGGGTCGTGATGGGTCGTGACCAGCCCGGCGGGCTTGTGATAGCGCCAGAGGCGGGTCCGCTGGGGCGGGTCCACGGGCTTGCCATCCACGCAGACAACATCACCCGGCTGGATGAAAGTGGCTGGATGGGTGACCGGGCTGCCACCAAGGGTGATGCGGCCTTCCCCTATCATCCGTTCGATGTCACGGCGGCTGGCCACCCCGCGGCGGGCCAGAGCCTTGGCGATGCGTTCACCACGCTGTGTTTCGGAGGAAGGGGATGCAACATCTTTCATAACCTGCGGACATACAGTGTCCGGCCTTTCCTTGGCAATCCATTTACGGCTCTATAAAGCAGTCAGGGAGGGATTTTGTGGTTGGTTTTCCAGTATCAGGGGTGCGTGTGCATGTCTTTTCCCGCCGTCATGACAACACAGCAGGCCATGCAGCAGGCCCTGGCCCTGGCGGATGAGGCTGCCCGCATGGGGGAGGTGCCTGTCGGGGCCGTAGTGCTGAATGGGCAGGGGCATGTTCTGGCCATGGCCCGCAACCATGTCGAGGATCATCACGATGCCAGCGCTCATGCCGAGCTGCTGGCCATGAGGCAGGCAGCACGCCATTGTGGCACGGCCCGGCTGGAAGGCTGCACGCTGGTCGTGACGCTGGAACCCTGCCCGATGTGTGCTGCGGCCATCACCCATTTCCGGCTCAGTCGTGTGATTTATGGCGCTTACGACCCCAAGGGGGGTGGGGTGGACCATGGGCCCCGTCTTTTTGCCCGGCCGGGCTGCCTGCACCGGCCCGGGGAGATCATCAGTGGTGTGCGGGAACGTGAGGCCGGAGCGCAGCTTCGGCGTTTCTTCCGGGTGCTGCGGCAGAGGGACTGATTACCCCAGTACGGCCCGGAGCAGCCCCGTCGTGATGATTCCGCAGAGCATGGTGGGCAGGAGGGAGAAACGTGTGGCGGCCAGAATGGTGGCGAGCAGTCCCAGAATGTCCGCCGGGCGGCCTGTGGCGAAGTCCGGGGCAATGACGGCTACCAGCACGCAGCCGGGCACGATGTCCATGATGGCCTGCATGCGGGGCGAGAGGCAGCGGCCTGCGAGCAGCAGATAGCCGCTGATGCGTGTCAGGTACGTCACCAGAGCCATGACGATAATGGCCAGCAGGGCAGGGAGATGGAGGATCATGCGCCCCTCACCACCAGCAGGGCCGTGATGATTCCGGCCAGCGTTCCGGCCGGGACATACCAGGCTCCGGGCAGCAGGTGATAGACCAGCACGGCAACGCCAAGGCTGACACACCATGGCAGGGCATTGCGGGCCCCTTTCCACATGCCCTTCAGCAGCATGATGAAGACGGCGGGAAAGGCCATGTCCACGCCATAGCGGGTCATGTCACCCAGCAGGTTGCCTGTATAGCCGCCCATGAAGGTGAAAATGAGCCAGCAGAGATACAGGCAGACCGTGATGCCGCCATAGAAGCCGGTGCTGAAGCGGCATCCCGGCCTGTCATGCAGGTCAGCCAGCGTGAGCGCCCAGACCTCGTCACACATGAAGAAGAGCAGCAGAAAGATCTTCCAGCGAGGCAGATGGCGCAGATGCGGGGCCAGCGTTGCCCCCATGAGAATGTGACGGCTGTTGATGAGGAAGGTCACCCCGGCCAGCAGCAGGATGGCAGGGGGAATGGACCAGAGGCCGACAGCGGCGAATTCTGACCCACCAGCAAAGTTGAGGCCTGTCAGCAGGGGAACTTCCACAATGGAGAATCCCTTCTGTACGGCTCTGCTGCCCAGAAGGAGGCCGAACGGCACGAAGGCGATGAGCAGCGGCAGGGATGTCTTCATGCCCCGGAGAAATTCCGGCCAGAATGTGCCCTGCCTGATGGGGGGGGATGTGGTCTGCATGGTGCCTGTTGTAAAATCATGCCGCCCTGTCAGCAAGAGCCTTGGGAAAGGGCCGGAGAGGGACATGGCTGGCCATGCCTTACATTTCTTTTATGTGGCACTTGCTTGCAGAGCGGCCTGCCCTGTTCCTATCTAGTAGGACAGTTCCAGTTGATAAGAGTTTAACATCTAGCGTCAGGAAATCTCTGCGATGAAATCGCCTTCCCGTCTGTCTCTGGCATGCATGGCCATGCTGCCCGTGTTGGGTCTGGCCAGCCTTCCGCTGCCTGCCGTGGCCCAGAATGCTCCCATCCGTCCGCAGATGTCGGGCGGGCAGGGGATTCCCGACTTTGTGCAGATCGTAAAACAGGTCAAACCGGCAGTCGTGTCCATCACGGCCCATATCCGCGAGGGCGCTGATGATGAAGAAGGGGGACCATCCGGAGGGAATGGCGGGCCGCAGGGGTTTTCATTCCCGTTCCCGTCCTTTCCCTTCCCGTTCCAGATGATGCCAGGTATGCCGTCCAACCGCATGGTGGAGGCTCGGGGGTCGGGTTTCATCATTTCGGCTGATGGCTACATCGTGACCAACAACCATGTCATCAATGGTGCCACGAAGGTCAGCGTGAAGCTGGATGACGGGACGACCATGCCAGCAAAGGTCATCGGTCATGACGCCAAGACGGACATTGCCCTGCTGCGTGTGAAGGCCGACCATCTGCCTTATGTCGAGCTGGGCAATTCCGACGACGTGCAGCCGGGGCAGTGGGTCGTGGCCGTCGGCAATCCGTACGGTCTGGGCGGTACGGTGACGGCGGGCATCATTTCCGCTCTGGGGCGTGACCTCCATTCCGGTGCCTATAACGACTTCATACAGGTGGATGCGCCCATCAATCACGGCAACTCCGGTGGCCCGCTCATCACGCTGGATGGCAAGGTGATTGGTGTCAATTCCATGATCATGTCGCCCAATGGTGGCGGGTCCATCGGGATTGGTTTTGCCATTCCGTCCGCCACGGTGCGCTCGGTGGTGGATCAGCTGCGGGCTACTGGCCATGTGGTGCGTGGCTTCATCGGTGTGGAGACGCAGGACATCACCCCGACCATGGCCCGTGCCCTTGGGCTGGTCAGCAGCGACCATCCCGGTGCCCCGTCCCATGGGGCGCTGGTGGCCAATCTCATCAAGGGGGGACCGGCAGACAGGGCCGGGCTGAAGAGTGGCGATGTGGTCCTGTCGCTGGATGGTCACGATGTCCGCAGTGCGCACGACCTCGCCGTGAAGGTCGTATCCATGGCGCCGGGTTCCAAGGGGACATTTACCGTGCTGCGGGATGGCAAGACGGTGTCCCTGACCGTTACGGTCGGCAATCAGGCCCGCAGCGGGCAGGAAGGGGCCGGTACGGATGGCAGCACGGCAGAAGCGCCGTCTGGCAAGCTCGGGCTGGCTCTTGGCGTGCTCACGCCCAAGATCCGTCAGGAGCTGGGGCTGGATGACAGCGTGCAGGGCTGTGTTGTGGCCGATGTGGGGCAGGGCAGCCCTGCCGACCATGCGGGCATCCGTCCCGGGGACATCATCGTGGCGGTTGGCAACCAGATGACAGCCAATCCCCATGCCGTGGTCGCGCTGGTGCAGAAGGCGCTCAGGCAGCACCAGCCTCCGCTGCTGCGGATCCTGCGGGATGGCCAGCAGCTCTTTGTGGCCGTTTCTCCGGATGGTTCGGGGGATGGTGATGAAGATGGCGAGGACAGCCAGTAAGATACCGGCCCGGTTTCTGCTGTCTTTCTGAGACTGCCGTGCAAATCCTGCTCTTCCGTAATGGAAAGGGCAGGATTTTCCGTATGGTCTGCTCCAGTCCCGGCAGCGGGGACCATTTACCAGAATGGATGGCCATGTGGCCCTCTGGCTGGACTTCCCGTAAATCCAGCGACCCAGTGCCGTGATGGCCTGTCAGGGCGCTGCTGCTTCCGGGCTCCGGTTCATGGTCGTGCTGTCTGGCGGCCTGTCAGCTGATGAGACTTTCCAGCAGGGCATCCACATCTTCAGGGCGTGTGTAGAAGCTGGTGACAAACCGGACCAGCTGCCCCGGGACTCCTTGGGGAGTGGGGTAGGTGTAGAATGCGTAGCCCTCGGAGTGGAGCTGCTTTACCTGTGCTTCTGGCAGGACAGCAAAGATTTCGTTGCTCTCCGTGGCAAAGGGCAGGTTTACGGCAGGGTGTTTGTACAGCCCGTGGCGCAGACGCTGGCACATGGCATTGGCGTGGCGGCAGTTTCCCAGCCAGAGGCCGTCATGCAGCAGGGCCAGAAGCTGGGCTGAGAGAAACCGCTGTTTGGACCATAGATGCCCTCCCCGTTTGATGCGGCGGGTCATGGTATCCACCATTGGGCGGGTCCGGTCATTGAGGAAGAAGACAATGGCTTCAGCGGCCATGGCTCCTGCCTTGGTGCCGCCAAAGCTCAGGACATCGATGCCCGCCTTCCAGGTGGTGTCGGCGGGGCTGCATTCCAGATGGGCAATGGCATTGCCCAGTCGGGCACCGTCCATGTGAACGGTCAGCCCGTGGTCATGGGCACTTTCCGACAGGGCGGCAATGGTCTCGCAGGAATAGGTCGTACCCCATTCCGTGGCCTGTGTCAGGGAGAGGGCCGTAAAAGGGGGGGCCAGAACACCCTTGCTGCGGTTCAGCTGGAGAGTGGGGGGCAGACTGGCCGGGTCCATCCGTCCCTCTGGAGAGGGAAGGCCGACCAGCTTGGCCCCCTGCATGAAGAATTCCGGCGCACCACCTTCCTCGGTGTTGATGTGGGCGCTCTGGTCGCAGAGGACACCGCCATAGGGTGGCACCATGGCCGAGAGGGCCAGTGAATTGGCCGCCGTCCCTGTCGTGACGGGGAAAACGGCAACCTCTGCCTCGAAGACATCTCCGAAACGCTGGTTCAGGGCCAGGGAAAGATCGTCGTGACCGTAGGAAGGAACATTGCCGGTATTGGCTTCAGCGATGGCCTGCATGACAGCCGGGCAGGCAGGGGTCACATTATCGCTGGCAAAATTCTTGCGTAGATCGTCACGCACGGGGTGAGTTCCTTCGTCTTTGGCTGGAGAGGCTGTCCATTTCCGTTTTCCAGTCTCTAGCGGAAAGATCGGGTCTTGTCATGTCTTGTCCAATGGGCATAGAGAGGCGGGAATACGGGTTTGGCAGAGGGTTACTGAGCATGACGGCAGCATCCAGCGTACACGCAGATGGCGGGGCGGCACTGATTGATGGCAAGGCCATGGCCGCCAGCATGACGGCCGGGATCCGGGAGCAGGTTGAACATCTGGTCGAGCAGGGGCATGAGCTGCCCGGTCTGGCCGTTGTTCTGGTTGGCAATGACCCGGCCTCGGAGGTGTATGTCAAGAACAAGGCGATCCAGACACATCGGGCGGGGATGAAGTCTTTCATGCAGATGATGCCGGAAAGCACTTCGCAGGAGGAGCTTCTGGCCCTGATCGAGGAGCTGAATGCCAATCCCAAGGTGGACGGGATTCTCGTCCAGCTGCCGCTGCCACCGCAGATTGATGCTGCTGCCGTGACCAACGCCATCCATCCTGACAAGGACGTGGATGGTCTGGGTGAGGTCAATACGGGCCGTCTGGCGCTGGGAATGGAGAATGGCATCGTGCCCTGCACACCGCTGGGCTGTCTCAAGCTGTTGCAGTCCGTCCATGAGGACATGACCGGGATGCATGCGGTTGTCATCGGTGCCTCCAATCTGGTTGGCAAGCCGATGGCGCAGCTTCTTCTCCGGGCCAACTGTACGGTCACGGTGGCGCACATCCATACCCGCAATATCGAGGCATTGGCCCGGGAGGCGGACATTCTCGTCGTGGCTACCGGCAAGGCGGGGCTGGTGAAGGGAAGCTGGATCAAACCCGGTGCCACGGTCATTGATGTGGGCATCACCCGTGTGCAGACCCCGGAGGGCAAGAGCCGTCTCGTCGGGGATGTGGTGTTTGAGGAGGCAAGCCAGATTGCCGGGCATATCACGCCTGTTCCGGGTGGGGTCGGGCCGATGACCATTGCCTGCCTGCTGCACAATACCTTTCAGGCAGCGAGTCGTCGCAGGGCTTCTTCAGAGGGCTGAACAGGTTCTGCTGGCCTGGCTGCCGCATGGTCTTTTCGCCCTGCGCAAGGCAGCCATGGCTGGGCAGATGATGGCACTGTCGTGGCAATTGCCCAACAATTGCTTGATTGTTCCACATGGATGGGATATCGCCTGTTCATGCACAGAATGACCGACTGGTCATTTTTCTCCCACAGCATTGCTGGTCCCATCATGCCACGAGGTTTCTGGCCGGGCAGGACGGGGGACGGATGATTTTCATATTCCAGAGGTGACCATGGCACAGTCCGCTACACAGTCTGATACGCAGTCTGCCACACAGGGTGGACAGGAGCAGCAGGCGGGCAGGCCGTTCAGGGACCGTGGGGCACGGAAGCTCATTCTGGTCCTTATTCTGGTCATGGTCGTGCTGGGGATCGGGCTATATCTCTTTTTCAACCGGAACAAGGTCGAGACGGATGATGCCTATGTGACAGGCCGCAAGATTTCCATTGCGGCGCATGTCAGCGGGTATGTTTCCCGCCTGCTGGTGGATGACAACCAGTTTGTGCACAAGGGTGATCTCCTCGTGCAGATTGATGGCCGGGACTATCTGGCACAATTGCATCGGGCTGAGGCTGCCGTGGCACAGGCCGAGGCGGACATGGTGTCCTACAACCTTTCTTACGCCGTGGCGCAGAAGAATTATCCCGGCCAGTTGATGGCTGCCCAGGGTGCCCTGAAAGAAGCCAAGGCCCGCCTCTTCCGGGCGCAGACGGATTATGTCCGGCAGCATCGTGTGGAACGTGCTGCTACGACCCAGCAGAATATCGACTATGCCCGTGCTGCGCTGGATGAGGCGACAGCCTCCGTTCTTCAGGCACAGGGGCAGCTGACACAGGCTGAGCCGGTGGATGCGAACATTGGCAATGCCTATGCCCATTACACACAGGCACAGGCCACGCTGAAATCAGCCCAGGCCGAGCTGGAGCTGGCCCGCCAGAATGTGGACTGGATGGACATCCGGGCCCCACGGGATGGCTGGGTGTCGCAGCGTACGGTGGAGCAGGGCAATTTCGTGCAGACAGGGCAGGAGATGTTCTCCATTGTGGCCAGGGATGTCTGGATCGTCGCCAATTACAAGGAGACCCAGCTTGCCCACATGCGGCCGGGCCAGAAGGCCGAGATTGAGGTGGATGCTTACCCCCAGCTGCATCTGAAGGGCCATGTGGATACCATACAGAAGGGGTCCGGTGAATCTTTCAGCGCTTTTCCGCCTGAGAATGCAACGGGGAACTTCGTGAAGACCGTGCAGCGCATTCCCGTGAAAATCCTGATCGACAGCGGGCTTGATGATGAACGGCCTCTTTCCTTGGGCATGTCGGTCGAGCCAACCGTCCATGTGGATGAGTGAGGCCGGCGATGGCTGACACATCGACAGAGGAGCATCACAACTGGAAGCCCAGGCACAACCCCTGGCTTGTGGCGGTTGTCGTGACGCTGGCAGCCTTCATGGAAGTGCTGGATACCACAATTGTCAACGTGGCTCTGCCGCATATCGCAGGTTCGCTGGGCAGCTCTTACGATGATGCCACATGGGCGCTGACCTCCTACCTCGTGGCCAATGGGATCGTGCTGACGATCTCGAGCTGGTTGGCGAAGCGGTTTGGAAGGAAACGGTATTTCCTCATCTGCGTGGCGATGTTCACCATGTCCTCCTTCCTCTGCGGTCTCTCCACTTCTCTTCCCATGCTGGTAATTTTCCGCCTGATGCAGGGTTTTTTTGGCGGTGGATTGCAGCCGGTGCAGCAGGCCATCATTCTGGACATTTTCCCGCCAGAGAAACGTGGCGCAGCCTTCGGTCTGACGGCCCTGGCCATCGTGGTGGGGCCGGTTCTGGGGCCGCTGGTAGGAGGATGGCTCACGGACACCTATTCATGGCGATGGATTTTTTACGTCAACGTGCCCTTCGGCATCATGACGGTCATGGCCGTGATTGCACTGGTGGAAGATCCGCCATGGGTGAAGGCCGTGAAGGAGAGGGTGGATGTTGTCGGCATCAGTCTGATCTCGCTGGGTCTTGGCTGCCTGGAGATCATGGCGGACCGTGGTGAGGATGACGACTGGTTCGGCTCGTCTTTCATCACGACCATGGCCATTATCGGGGGGCTGTGCACTCTTGGGGCCATCATCTGGCTGCTCAAGGCCAAGAATCCTCTTCTGCGGCTCAGCGTGCTGAAGGATCGCAATTTTGCCCTCGGAACATTCATGATCGGGGCTGTGGGTGTGCTGCTCTATGCGTCCGCCGTGATTGTGCCGCAGTTCGCCCAGCAGGTGCAGGGTTACACGGCCACCATTGCAGGGCAGCTCATGGCACCGGGTGGCATGGCTGTGATGGTGCTGATTCCCTTTGTGGGAATGCTGATGAAGCATGTGCAGGTCCGGTATCTCATCGGGCTGGGTTTCTTCTTCATGGCCCTGTCCTGCTTCTTCGCAGCCACGCTCTATTCCGATGTGGACTTCTGGTATCTGGTACTTTGCCGCATGAGACAGACAGCCCCACTGGCCTTTCTGTTCGTGCCCATTTCCACCATTGCCTATGCGACCTTGCCGAGGGAGCTGAACGGCGATGCTTCGGCCCTGTTCAGTATGGTAAGGAACTATTTCGGGTCACAGGCTATTTCGCTCTCTACAGCGGCGTTGACGGAAATGCGTCAGGTTCAGCAGACGGATGTGTCCTCACACGCCATTGCCTCACGGCCAGAGTTCCGAAACTATCTTTTCCATGTCCAGCAGCTGGCGGAAGCGCATGGTCTGGCCCCGCTGCGTGCCCATGCTTTTGCCGTTGCCCATATGTATCAGGAGTTTCTGCGGCAGGTGGCCATGCTGGCCTATAATCAGCTCTTCAATGTCCTGGGGATCATGGCTCTCTGTATCGTGCCGTTCTGCTTCCTCATGTCCCCGATGAAGGGCGGTGGCCAGGGGGGAGGTGGCCATTGAGAGCGGAGCAGCCCTGCCGGATGATTGTTTCAGGGAGCGTACATCCTGAGAAAACTCTCCGCCACCATGGTAGCCACGCCGTCTATGCTGTTCTGGCTGGTGTCCACGGGCAGGGAGAGGCGGCACCGGTGGATGATACGGGTCTGGCACATCGTGAGAAACTGCTCGGCAGCAAGGTCGATGTCAGAAATGACCAGTTGGCCGCCTGCATGTTTTTCTGCAAACCAGTCGGCAAGGCCGGTCAGTGTCCGGGAGACACCGTAATGCCAGAGCGTGTCTGCCAGATTGGGGAACTCGTTGGCCTCTGCCACGACGATGCGGTAGAGGCCTATGGCCTCCGGGTCGATCATCAGGGTGATGATGGTGGCCGCTGCCTGCCTGAGGGCCGTGCGCAGGTCAGGCTGAGGTGCCCGGGATACGGATTTCAGCGTGTTGAGGCGTGTGCGGCTGCGTTCTTCGAAAAAAGCCGTGAACAGATCAGCCTTGTTCTCGAAATGGTTGTAGAGCGACCCTTTGGAGACACCTGCCAGATGAGCGATCTGCGACATGGAGGTTCGCTCATAGCCCTGTTGGAGGAAAAGCTGTCCAGCACTCTGGAGTATCTGCTCGCATTTGCGGGAAGCCGCTTTGCTGTTGCGGGGTGGACAGGGGGCCGGGTGTTCGGTCTGGGTCATCGTTTTGTGGAAGGGTTGCTCCTGCGTATGGAGGGGCATGATAGGCTGCTGGGGCGGCATGGTCCATATGGGCGATCTGTTTCTGGCCCGTTTTATGTTGATAATTCTACAGGAGCTTCACAGTGAAAGACGCTCATTTGTTCCGTTCCGTCCGTAAGGGAGTGGGAAACCTGTCTTCACGCGGTTTCAGCTGGCAGCTTCTGTCTGGGGTGGCTCTGCTGGGGCTGGGGGGGTGCCTTATGGTCGGCCCTAAATATCATCAGCCGAAGGATTGGGCCCCGCCGCATTATGACCTGCATAATGGTAGCAACCAGCCGTCCGGCAAGGGGGCATCTGCTAAAGGAAATGGCCCTCATGGGGCCAATGCAGCGCCGGAGGACAGGACCAGTAAACAGGCCTCTCCCGCTTCTGTCGTGACAGAGCTGCCCATGGCGGATGCCTGGTGGAAGAGTTTTCACGACCCTGAGCTGACATCTCTGGAAGACCGTGTGGCCACGCAGAACCTGTCTTTCCTTCTGGCTACACAGAATCTGGCGCAGAGCCGGGCCCAGATGATCATTGCCGGGGCGGAGCGGTTCCCCAGTCTTTCAGCGTACGGAACCTATGTGCGCTCGCAGCACAGCTCCAAGCAGCTTCAGGAAATCTTCAAGCGTGTAGGCAAGGGGTTCCCAGACCTGCCAGCGCAGGAGGCCAATTTTCTTCAGGGCTCCCAAGAGGCCCAGGTCCCGCTGCTGAACCAGTGGCAGGACAAGATTGATGCAACCTATGAGATCGATCTCTGGGGGCGTGTGGCCTACCAGTATCAGGCGGCAAAATACCTGATGAAGATGAGCGAGGAGGAACGGCGCAGCATTCTCATTGCCCGTCAGGCCGACATGGCCCGTGATTATCTCCAGCTGCGGGGTGATCAGAAACGTCAGCGCATTCTGGCAGATAGCCATGCCACCGTGCAGAATCTGCTTTCGTTGGCGCAGAGCCGCTATAAGAGCGGGCTGGTTACGGAGCTGGATGTGGACAGCATGAAGGCCCGTCTTCATGGAATTGAGGCCCAGCAGGCCAATCTGGATGAGACAGTGGCGCGGGAGCAGAATGCCATAGCCCTGTTATTGGGCATGCCACCGCAAAGCCTGAATGAGGAGCTTGGACAGACGGCGGGTGTGCCGACTGTTCCCCCCTTCGTTCCGGCTGGTCTGCCATCGGAACTGGCCCATCGTCGCCCGGATATCCGAGAGGCGGAAGAGCATCTGCGGGAAACGGTAGCAGAAGTTGGTGAGGCCACAGCGGATTTCTATCCCAAGGTGACCGTGACGGCAGATTTCGGGTTCCAGACCCTGTCTTTCCGGGACCTTGGGTTCTGGAATGCCCGTGCCTGGAATGTCGGGCCCAGCATCTCTCTCCCCATTTTCCAGGGCGGGCGGCTTTATGGTCAGCTTCGTCTGAAAAAGGCAGCACAGCGTGCTGCAGCCGTGGAATATCGGCAGACGGTTCTTCAGGCCTGGAATGAGGTGGATAATGCCTTGCAGGCCTATCATGATGAGCAGATTCATCATGAAGGATTGGCAAAGACCGTGGATGATGAGAAGCGGGCTCTGTCTCTGGCAACCAGCCAGTATCGGGCTGGTCTGGCGACTTACCTGTCCGTTCTGGAAGCACAGGAGAAACTGCAGGAAGCCCAGCTTGATCTGGCTGCCAGTGACAGTGCGTTCGCAACGGATCTTGCCCGTCTCTACAATGCGTTGGGTGGGGGCTGGTCTGATACCCTGCCTGATAAGGAGCAGGTCAGCCAGGCAGCGCAGCCAACGACACACTGAAAAAGGGCGGGGAAACAGCCATGCAGGCGGGGAGGTTGTGCTGGCCTGCCAGCAGTGGCTGTGCATGGTTTTTCCCTCATGATCCTGCGACTCCACGGTCTTGCTGATGAGACTCGCTGTCAAGGGGAGCTATCTCTTGCCCACAGAGTTTTCCACAGGTGCGGGGGCGCAGAAAATGGCCACCTTCACTGTATTGTGTGAGTGATTATCCACACCTCTTTTTGGGGGTGTGGACTACGTGGATACCTTGTTTTGGGGCAGGATCAGGGGGGATGAATACAAGAAAACCGGCATGAATACATGCCGGTTTTCTTTTGGGGCACTCCCGTCTCCAGCAGAAACAGGAGAAAGCCTTATTTGGTTTTCTGGGCTGCAGCAGTGGCTTCGGTCACGACATTTTCGGAGACGAAGACCAGCGTGTTCAGGGCATCGTTCAGGGCCACGTTGGCAGCCTGGGGATTGTGACCCTGTGCAAAGATCAGGGCACGGTTCACAAAACCCTGGAGCTGGTTCAGCGGAGCCAGAGCAATGATGAAGTCGATGTCCTGCCCGACGAGTTGAAGGGTCTGGGCGGCCTGATCGGTCTGTCCGGCCTTCAGCTGGGCATTAGCCGTTGCCACGGCACTCTTTTTGCTGGGTTCCAGCATGTCTGTTGCGATGACCTCACCCCCGACCGGGACCCAGTCCGTCGGACCGTTCTGGGGTGTGTGGCTGCTGGAGACAGGATGCTGGGGAGCGGGGTGCAGGTCGGCTTCGGCGGCTGTGAACTGTTCACGGGCCTTGGCGGCTGCCTGGAGGTGGGTCACGGCGGCGTTGAGAGCCGGCAGGGCCTGCTCGCTCTGCCCGGCTGCGAGAAACTGCTGGGCCTGCACGATGTTCGCCATGGCCTTCTGGCCGTGTTCGGAGAGATGATGGAAGGCGCGATGCTCTTTTTTGCGCACGCTTTTCACATGCTTGCTGGAGACGGCGGCAGGGGCATTGTTGCTGGCCGGTGCGGCATCATCGGCGAAAGCGGATGTGGTCAGGGCGCCCAGGCCGAAAAGGGAAAGGGCTAGGCCCTTGTGCAGTGTATTGAAGCGCATGGAAATATCCTTGTTCATAGGATGGAGGATGCCCTCCCATGCAGATGGTTGCAGCCCTCTGCGCAGGATGCAGGTCATCCCGATCACAGTGATAACAGCTTAAAAACAGCTCATGTGCAACTGTTATGATCGGGCTGAAAATTCTCAGAAAATCTCGATATGGCTTTTGAAGCCAAGCAGAGCCGCATCCCGGAGATTGCCCTGGCCATTGGGGCGGAAGAAATATTCCAGCAGTGGCTGAAAAATGACACCCCGATAGACATGGATGGCGTAGTTGACTTCAAACACGGCGGCATGACGCTGTACGCCAGTTGCATGGTCCGGGAGGCGGCTGAACTGCTGTGTGTCCAGCATCATCGTCTCGGTGGCCTGCACACCGGGGGCAATTTTCTCGTAGGTGAAGGAAAGACCAAACGTGTCAAAGGGGCGGGAGCAGAAAATTCCACGGTCTATGAGAGCCCCATAGGCTTCCCATTCCCGCAGGGCGATCCGTTTATCATTATAGAGGAACCCCCCCAGCAGCGTGATGCCCCGTTTGCTGCTGTGGTAATGGTTCAGGATATGCTGGTCGGCCATGAACCAGGCGCCGTAACCGTCATGCCGTGTGCGGGGTCTGCCATGGGTCAGGGCGTAGGGACGTCCCTGCTCATCAAGATAATTGTCGGGGCTAGGGGCGGTCATCATCACGCCGCCGACCTTGTAATGCCCGGGATGGTTTTTGCCGAAGAGGGGCTCCCATCCCATTTCAAAGGGGAGGCGGAACCCGTTGATGTTGCCGCCATTGAACTTGAAGCCGGTACGGTGCTGCTCGTTCTTGTAGATGCCGTTTTCTCCGGCATAGAGGCCGCTCTGTATATAAAGGAAGCGGGAGGGACGGACCCGGATGCGCCCAGCCCAGACAGCTGCAGGATAACCGCTGACAAAGCTGCTGTCCGTGGCGGCCTTGGGCCGTCCGCAGATGCTGCCATTCTGGAAGTTGCAGAAGAGGGGGCTGTTCTGGAAGTCCGACATTTCCGCCATGCGGCCGGCAGCGATGGCAAGGCGGCCATTGAACAGGTCTTCTTCACCATAGGCCATGACGAGATGGACAACCACATTGCCGCCACCGCCGTAATCTTCCGATGCATGGTTCAGCCAGTCACCAAACATGCGGTTGGCTGTTGTTCCATAGCGGCCGACAACAATGCTGTGTGTGGAAAAACCCCGCAGCCCGATGAGCTGTTCCCAGTTTATGTTGAGTGAGGCGGCATATTGCCCGGCATTGCTGGCACCCTGTTTGTAGGGTGCGAAATGCTGGGAGTTGGGATAGTTTTTCTTGGGCGGCGTGATGGCCCCGGCAAATTCATTCGTGTTGTCGAGGAGGAGGGCAATGCCCCGTTTGCGCAGCCAGTCCGTCATGCCAAAGCCATGGGGAAAGAGGGCCTCCGGCCTGCCAAAGGGAGGAACCGAGGTCGTATAGCCGCCATGGGCAGGCAGGGGGGTATCAACCCGGAGCAGGGGTTCGTTACCGACGATTTCATCAAGTACCTGTGCCTGCGCACCGGGGGTGGCGAAGCAGAAGAGGGCGACTGGCAGCAGCCAGGACCAGTGCCTGGCCAGCTTTTTGAGAAAAACTGATGAATAACGGCGTAGTTCTTTTAGAGAAATGGGTACGTTCTGCCGTATGGGGCAAGAGAATATGGCAGGCATAATAGTCCCCATTTCTATAAAAAGAACCCTGATGGTACGAAATTGCCCCCAAGAAAGAGCGCATTGTTGCGGAATTTGTTAAAGAAGTTTGGGTAAAACTTCAAAGTCTATCTTCCACCTCTGGATATTTTTCAGTCTGACCTGCTGTCTGGACGGGACTGCCATGAAGTAACCTCTTTTCACGCCTCTGGGAGTGTGGGAAAAGCGGGGCCATGAGTACCCATATGGAAACCCATACCATTCACCCCGTTCCTCAGGCGCATCGTCACGGGCGGGTAGCGGACCTGTTCTCGGTCTGGTTCAGTGCCAACATGACATTGCTGACGGTTGTTACCGGGGCCCTGGGGCCAGCCGTATTCGGGCTGTCGCTCATCTGGTCCGTTTTGGCGCTGGTGCTGGGTAATGTGGTGGGGGCTGTCTTCATGGCGCTCCATGCGGCACAGGGCCCGCGTCTGGGTGTGCCCCAGATGGTGCAGAGTCGGGGGCAGTTTGGCGTTTATGGGTCGGTGCCGATCATCCTGCTGGTCGTGCTCATGTATATCGGTTTTGCTGCTTCCAACTGTGTCGTGGGGGGAGAAGCCCTGGCGCATGTGCTGCCTGTCTTCCAGGGCAGCAGGGGGGTCTGGCTCATTGCGGTGCTGACACTTCTGCCCTGCATGATGGGGTACAGGGCCATCCATGTCTGTTCCCGTCTGGCCAGCTGGATTTCCATTGTAGCGGTCATTTATGCCATCGGTTGTGGGCTGGGCGGGTTTTCCCGCACATTGCTGGCAGACATGCACGGCACGGTAGCCGGATTCTTCGGAGCCTTTTCCGTTTCGGCTCTCTGGCAGATCGCCTATGCCCCTTATGTTTCCGATTCTTCCCGGTATCTGCCGGATGAGGCCGGGTCCGGCCGGCAGGCCTTCTGGGCGACCTATGGGGGAACTGTCATCGGGGCTGTTCTGCCCATGGTGCTGGGGAGCCTGCTGTCACTGAGCTATCCGTCCCTGCCGCTGGCTGGAGCGCTCTCCCTGACGGGCGGCCATATGGGCAATATCGTTCTTCTGGTGCTGGCACTGGCCATTCCGCTGGCCAATGCCATGAGTGTCTATTGTGGAGCGTTGTGCAGCCTTACTCTGGTGCAGACCTTTTGGCCGTCGTGGCGTGCCGGCCTGTGGGGGCGGCTGGTCATGACGGTTCTTCTGCTGGGGGCGGCCCTGGTCATGAGCCTTGGCATGGTTGGTGACTTCCTGAAGGCATACACGTCGTTTCTGGATGTACTGATGGCAGTGCTCGTGCCGTGGACGGCAATCAATCTGTGCGATTATTACCTGCTGCGCCATGGCGAGTATGATGTCATGGCCTTTTTCAGGGCGGATGGTGGACCGTATGGGCGGTTCAATCTGCCGGTCGTGTTGATTTATCTCCTGGGTGTGCTGGTTGAACTGCCTTTCATGAAGACCGGCCCGTATACAGGGCCGCTTGTGGAAGCCCTGCATGGAGTGGATATTTCATGGATTGTCAGTCTGCTGGTGACGGCCGTCGTGTATTACCTCTGGGTGAGACGATGTGACGGGGTGAGAGCCTGAGCTTTATCTGGTCGTATGAGGGGTTTCATTGGGGTCTGATGTAAGTTGTACTGACAGGGTACTATTATATTTGTAATTGATCTGACTTGTTAAAAGAGAACCGATCCTTCTATACAGGCAGAAGCCGTTTTAGACTGGCCATCCCTGTGGGGGTGGCAGGGGACGTGATGCAGCTCTTTTGTTGACGGCCGGGCCCTGCGTCATGTCTGCTCTGTGGGGAAGGCTCTGCATGCTGTGGCTGAGGAGGGTGAGATCACCGGGTGGGCTGCTGGTGCTGGGTGGCATGGTCGTGTTCTGGCTGCTGTCGTCTGCTTCGGCAGAAGCATCGGACATCACGTTTGCCGTCATTGGTCCGCATGAATATGACCTGCCAGTGGATTTCAAGCCTTTCAATGTATTCGTCCAGTATGGTGACGGGAATGCAGCAGGAAATTATTATGATGGGCAGGGGGCCAGAAAGCCGGAACGGGGCAGCCATACATGGTCTGGCCTGAGCAAATACGTCCATTTCTGGACGTTTGATTCCATTCCTCATGTCGGTTTTGCCTATGAAGTCATCCAGACGGAAAGTTACCGTCTGGCGGATGGCACAAATTATGGTGGATTGGGGCCGACCATCACAGGGCCTGCGGTGTGGTTCAAACCGAATGAACACAGCACGTTCGGTATCCAGACCTTCATGCAGACACCCAGCGCCACCCGGAAAGTCCTGAACCCGCAATACTGGTCCAATCTTTCAAGCTTCATGTTTGATTATGAGTGGAAACATTTCAGTTTCGGTGGAGACCTCGGGGCTGTGGTGGCTTCGACCATGCATGTCAGAGGGGAACATTCCTATCATCCGGGGACGGCCTTTCACAGCAATCTGCGTTTCAGCTGGAAAGCCAGCCGCAGGTGGGAGCCATTTTTCTCCATGGACTGGCAGAACAATGCCGGCTGGCATGACAACACGCTGGGGCGTTCTGTGGCGGACAGCAGTAGCCGGGAGGTTACGCTGGGCGTGGGATTGATGTGGAACATCAATCCCCGGCTTAACATCACGACCCGCTATGCCCATTCGGTGGACGGACGTTATGTACCGGAGACCAACGCTTATTATTTCAAGCTGGTTTATCTGTTTGAGGGGGCCCTGTTCTCACATTACTGACCGTCTTGCAGGTGGTAGAGATTTTTTCCCCGGAGCGCTGTAAGAGGGGAGCGGTCTCGACAGCCATAAAAGGACGATGATGACGGCAACATGCAGACATCGGTTTCTGACGCCGGAAACAGGCGGCCCCTGCCTTCTGCTGGTCATGGCGCTGGCAGGTTTCATCCTAGCCAATTCACCATGGCGGTCTTTTTATGCGCTGCTGGCCAAGCCTCTGGGACCTGTCCCGTTGGGGGATGGCCTGTCACCCTTCTGCCTGCCCAGCGTTGCAGAGCTGGTCACCATTGGGCCGATGACGCTGTTTTTCCTCACCATTTCGCTTGAGCTGAAAAAGGAACTGACAGCCGGACACCTTGCAGAATTTCGCCAATGTCTTCTGCCCTGTCTTTCTGCTCTGGGAGGTGTGGTTGTTCCAGCAGGGCTGTATGCGCTGATCGCTGCACCTGACCCTGCCCTGCGGTCAGGCTGGGCCATTCCCGTTGCAACGGATGCAGCTTTTACGCTGCCTGTACTGTTGGCGCTGGGGCGGCGTGTTTCGGAAGGAGGGCGGGTCTGGCTGATGGCACTGGCCATTTTTGATGATGTGCTGGGCATTTTCATCATCGCCCTCTTTTATGGTGGAACACCGCATGCCATGCCGCTTTTCGGTACGGTCATCCTTGTGGGCATGATGGCCTGTGCCGGCTGGCGGGGTGTCCGTTGCCTGTGGTTTTATGGCATTGGCGGAGGGCTTCTGTGGATTTGCCTGAAGGAAGCGGGGCTGCATCCCACATTGGCGGGTGTCGTGGTGGGGCTCTGCCTGCCGACCGCCCGGCATGATGGCCCGTCTCCTCTGGAGCGTGTGGAGCATGGTCTGGCGCCGTGGGTCACATGGGGGGTGTTGCCGCTGTTCGGTTTTGTCATGGTGGGTGTGCCGTTGGCTGATACGTCTCTCACGAGCCTTGATCTGCGTCTGATCGTGGCTGTTGTGGTGGGGCTGGTATTGGGCAAGACGGCCGGAATTTTCGGCATGACGTGGCTTGCCATACGGTGCCGCCTGGCTTCTCTTCCGGCCCGGACATCATGGCCGATGCTTTTTGGTCTGTGCCTGCTCTGTGGGTTGGGTTTTACCGTCAGTCTTTTCATGGCTTCGCTGGCCTTTCCTGCTTCGGGCCTGCTCATATCCAGCAAGATCGGTATTTTTCTCGGCTCTTTCATGGCCGTGGCCAGTGGCTGGTTCTGGTTGAGATGCGTGGTGAAAGAGACGTGAAGCTCTATCTACTCGACAGTTCTGCCGTGCCTCTGTATGGGGGCGGGCGTGTGCTGATGATCGGATAGAGGAACTCACTGATGAGCCATGAGCGGACAGACCGGCCGGATGCCCTTCATGACCCGGCCTGTGATGGAACGACACATGCCGGAGTGGCCAGCCCGACCGGTAGGGAACGTGGCTATGCAGCCCGGAAAAAGCGCCGTGTGTCTGCTCCGCTGACACCGTCCGGCAGGCCGGTTCTGGAGCCTCCGGGTGGGCAGAAAAAGGTGCTGCTTCACTCCTGCTGTGCCCCCTGCTCTGGTGAGGTGATGGAGGCGATGACGGAATCAGGCATCGACTACACCATCTTCTTCTATAATCCGAACATCCATCCAGAGCGGGAATATCTTCTGCGCAAGGAAGAGAATGTCCGGTTTGCCGAGGCACACAACATCCCGTTCGTTGATGCCGATTATGACAGGGACAACTGGTTTGAGCGGGCCAAGGGCATGGAATGGGAGCCGGAGCGTGGCATACGCTGCACGATGTGCTTCGACATGCGTTTTGAGCGCACGGCCCTGTATGCGCATGAGCACGGGTTTCCTGTCATGACGAGTTCTCTGGGCATTTCACGCTGGAAGAACATGGCCCAGATCAATGATTGTGGTGCCCGGGCCGTGGCGCCCTATGATGGGTTGTCCTACTGGGACTTCAACTGGCGCAAGGGGGGAGGCTCTGCCCGCATGATCGAGATCAGCAAGCGGGAGAGATTCTACAAACAGGAATATTGTGGCTGTGCCTATTCCTTGCGGGATACGAACAATTTCCGGCGTTCAAAAGGGCGGCCCGCCATCGTGCTGGGAGAGGAATTCTACGGCGAAGAAGACTAGACCTTTTCCTGCCCGGGGAGCACCCTGAAGGCAGGAGGGACGTATGAAAATTGCCATTGTCTGTGATTCCTTCAAGGAAAGTCTGGCCCCACTTGAGGTGGCTGAGGAGATAAAAGCAGGTTTCTCCCGCGTGTTTCCTGAAGCATCGTATATCTGTCTGCCTATGGCAGATGGTGGAGAGGGAACAGTGGAAGCCCTCGTGCAGGGTACGGATGGTAAACTGGTGCATTGTTCCGTCACGGGGCCGCTGGGGATGCCGGTTCCTGCTTTTTTCGGCATCAGCGGTGATGGGCAGACGGCGATCATCGAGATGGCAGCAGCGGCGGGCCTTCCCCTGCTCCAGCCAGAAGAGCGTGATCCCTTGCGGACGACCACTTATGGAGTTGGGCAGCTCGTTCTTGCCGCTCTGGAACATGGGTGCCGACATGTCATTCTCGGCCTGGGGGGCAGTGCTACCAATGATGGAGGGGCCGGGTTTGCGCAGGCTCTCGGGGCCCGCCTGCTCGATCAGCAGGGGCAGGAGCTGCCGCCTGGTGGTGGGGCTCTGGCCAGGCTGGCGGATGTGGACCTTTCCGGTCTGGACAGACGCCTGTCTGACATCACGCTGGAAGGGGCCTGCGATGTGACCAGCCCTCTGACAGGGCCGCGGGGGGCCTCGCATGTTTTTGGTCCCCAAAAAGGGGCTGGACAAGAGGATGTGATTCTTCTGGATGATGCCTTGGCGCATTATGCCCGTATCCTGGCCCTTCGGTGTGGGAAGGATGTGGCGGCTGTGCCCGGGGCCGGTGCTGCGGGGGGATTGGGCGCGGGGCTTCTGGCTTTTACGAAGGCACGGCTGCGGCCAGGTGTGGAGATTGTTGCAGACCAGCTTCAGCTGGCTGCCCGTTTCAGGGATGTGGACCTTGTCATCACCGGGGAGGGCCGGATGGATGGCCAGAGTGCCCAGGGCAAGGCTCCCATGGGGGTTGCTCAGGTTGCCAGAGCCCAGGGGCGGCCTGTCATTGCCATTGTCGGTTCTACGGGAGAGGGTGTGGACAGGATGCATCAGGTGGGCATTGATGCTTTCTTTGATACGGTTCCACGTCCCGAGGCGTTGCCGGTCGTGCTGGCGCAGGCCCGTGAGAATGTCCGTCGTACAGCAGAGAATGTCGCCGCTGCGATACGGACAGGGATGGAGATGGGACGGAACCTGTCGGGATCATCTTGAAGGTAACATAACTCTACCATATTTCTGTGTTCGTTTGCCCAGCAGGTCATGAATCAAGACATTGGAAACAAGCAGGTTTTATGAAGCGTTATTCTGTTCGTCAGATCATGGTGAGCATGGGGGCAGGCCTTGGGCTGGTTGCCATGCTGGCGGCTCCTGCGCAGGGCATGGCCGCCAGTGCTTCTGACAAGGTGGATTCCGGGTCAGCCCCGGCGCACGCTGCGCCCGTCGGGACAGTTTCCCTGCCTCTGGGGCAGCCGGAAGGTGATTTTGGCTGGGCCGGTGTGTCGGGGGCATTGCGGACCCAGCTGGACCAGGACCAGACGACCTTGCGGACGGTTGGTGCCGCTCTGGGGGGACTGAAGGGGCTGCCTGCCGGGCGGTTGCTGGATTCCTACACGCAGCAGGTGGCGAAGGTCCGCCAGCATGTGACGGACGGGATGGCGCAGATCCAGGCTTATGAGGGCTCCATCAATTCCCTGCTGAAGGTTCTTGGCGACAAGGCCGAGGATGGGGAGGATGCTTCCATCACCCGGCAGCGTGTCACGGCCCGCAAAACCTCCATGGGGATTACGGCTCTTCTGGTGCGGATGCGTGTCTGTGATCTTCAGACCCGCCAGCTGGAAGGTCAGCTGGACGACCTGCGCCGCAAGGTCCAGCAGGGAGCGCTGGTACGGCATGTCGATTCTCCTCTGGGGGTCGGTTTCTGGCGGCGGGCCCTGTCGGATGGTTATGCGACATTCCGGGATATGGGGCAGGATGAGCCGAGGGCACTGGTTGGTGTTCTGGGTATTGGCTGCCTGGTCATGCTGTTTGGCTTCGTGCTGAGGCAGCTGGCGACCCGTGTTCTTGCTTCAGCCCGGGGGCAGGCGAGCTGGGGGGGCGTGATCCGCAGCCAGCGTGCCCTGGGGAGCGTGTTGGCCGGTGTCTTGTGTGGTCTGCTGGCGGAAATCCTCTGGCAGGGCTGGCAGCTTGTGGGTTTCGACAGTGATGGCGTGCCCGCCATGCAGGGTGCGTATCTGACACAGGCACTGCCGGTGTGTGGTTTCATCATCGGGGCCGGGGTGTCCCTCAAGCGCTGGCTTCTGGGCAGGGCGTGCCTGCCGTGCAGTCTGCTTCTCGGTGGAGGAATTTTGTTCTACGGAGCGTTGCGGACGGCCGAAGTCAGCCGCGATGTCGGCCCCGGGCTGGATGCCGTGCTGGAAGGAGCATTTGCGCTTTCCACATCCATCCTGCTGTATCTGACGTGCCGCTCCAGCAAACGTGACCAGAAAAACGGGGCGGCTCTGGGTGATGTGGAGGCAGGCAGTACGGGGCAGGATATTGGTGCCGTACTGATCCAGCATATTCCCCTGCATGGTGTTTCTGCCCTGCTCATGGGGGTGACGGCCGTTGCCGTTCTGAGTGGTTATATCTCCTTTGCTTTCCTGCTGAATGACTGGGTGCTGACGCTGCTTTATGCCTTTGGGGCCGTCATGCTGCTCATGCAGGCGTGGCGGGACTTTTCACAGTTCCTCTTTTCGGCACAGAGCCGTCTTGGGCGGCTGTGGACCGAGCTGGAGCTGAGTGCCCGCCGTCTTGCGCAGATGGAGGTTATCACCACGGCGCTGGTTGGTCTCAGCCTTGTCATGGTATTCATTGCCCTGTTGCAGGGCAGAAATGGTGTTTCCTTCATCGGGACATGGCGGCAGTTGGAGCATGTCTTTGGTGGGGGTATCCTGTTTGGTGTGCCCGTCTCGCCAAGGACGATAGTGGGAGCGGCCCTGCTGCTGGTGGGCGTTTATTACGCCATACGGTTTTTGCAACAGTGGCTGCAGACACGTCTGTTCCCGGTCACGTCCCTGGATAATGGGGCACGGACATCCATCATCAGCATTCTGACTTATACATTGTGGATCGCTGCGGGGCTCAAGCTGTTGGCCATGATCGGCATTTCCGTACAGAATCTGACATGGGTTGTCAGTGCGCTGTCAGTGGGTGTGGGTTTTGGTCTCCAGTCCATCGTCAAAGACTTCATTTCTGGTCTGATCCTGCTGGCGGAACGTCCGGCCCAGGCTGGGGACAAGATCACCATCAGTGGCAATACGGGGGTGATTCAGCGTGTGAATGTCCGGGCAACGGATATCCGGCTGAGTGATGGAACGACACTCATTGTTCCCAACTCCCAGTTTATCACGGCGAATGTGCAGAATTACAGTGCGGGTCATAATCCGCTGAAGATGAGCCTTGTTTTCGCTGTACCGACCAATGTGAGTGTGGACAAGGTGAAGGCGCTTTTCATGCTTGTCGTGGCGGATCAGCCGGATGTTCTGAAGGACCCGGCCCCGCAGAGCTGGCTGGGCGACAAGGTGGGGGATACGGTTTCTGCGACGCTGGCGATCTATGTTGCACGGGGCACGAACAGTGATGCCGTGAGAACGGCTGTTGTCTCCGGGGTGTTGGCACGTTTCAGCCAGGAAGGTATCAGCCTCATGGTGCCGCAGGTTTCTATGACGCTGCCATCTGATGATGGGTCCCAGACATGAAAAAAAAGCCAGGGTGATTGGCACCCTGGCTTTCCATGCCACTGTCGTGCAGGGAGGTTTTACTTACCGTCGACGGAACGGGCAATTTCAGCCACGAGCTTGAGAAGGTAGGCACGGTCGATCTTGGTGTTCGGACCTTCGATGCGGACCACATCCTGCACCAGAGCGAAGATGAGGTCTTCGCGGGTCATGCTGCGGGCGATATTGTTTTCTTTCTGAGACATGCAGGTAAATCCTCTCATGTGGTGAATTGGCAACGCCGGGTAGACGATACCGTGCCGGTATCCGTCCCAGCAATCTTTTAGCAGTTTTCATTGAGATAGGTCACGAGGTGTGGATGAAAAGATTGTAACCATAGTCATGGTACCGGTCTTCCATCTTTCCCGGGATTCTATTTTATTGGGGCCATACAGGCACCTTTTTGCTCAGGATAGGTCATGATAACGCGTTTCAGGAATTTCTTTGCTTCAGCCGAGGCTACGACCCGGGCTGCGGTCAGCCCGGTCCGGCCAGTACTGACCGCTCTGGCCGTGGGGCTTCTGCTTCTGGCCGCGGTATGGATCATCCATCCTTTCCTGCCCCCCATTCTCTGGGGGGCAACGATTTCTGTCACGCTCTGGCCGCTGGTTCAGCGGTTGCAGACCATATGCTTTGGCAGCCGGTCAGCGGCGGTCTTTTTTACCGTCCTGGCCGCCATGATCATCTTCTTCCTGCCTGCCGTGCTGGTGATCGTCATTTTTGCACGGCATGTTGATGCCGTGTCCCATTTCATTGGGATCCTGCCGACAATACAGCTGCCAGCAGCGCCCGCCTGGGTGGGGCGTATCCCTTACGTTGGGGGCAATATCATTCCGTTCTGGGATCATCTGCGGGAAAACAGCCTGCCGGAGCTGCTGAAACAGGTCATCCCGTCGCCAGAGAAGATCCTGCATGTTCTTCTGGCATCAGCGGGCAGCTTTGGGTCTCTTTTGCTGGAATTCGCTCTGACATTGATCGTCATGGTGCTGCTGCTGGGCCGGGCGGAGGGCATCATCATGCTTCTGGACCGGATTGGTGGTCAGCTTGGCGGCAGAAAGGGACGTGCCCTGCTGAAGCAGGCCGAGATCACGACACGAGGTGTTGCTCTGGGTGTCACGCTGACAGCCATTCTTGAATCACTGTTCGGCTGGGTTGGCCTGATGGCCGCCGGTATGCCGATGGGCAGTGTCGTGGCGGCGGTCATGTTCATTTCCTGTGTTCTACAGTTCGGTGGGGCATGGGTGATGATTCTCAGCACCGTCTGGCTTTATTTTACGGCACCGTTGATGCACGCCATTATCATGCTGCTGTTTGCGCTTGTGGTGATTGCAGGAGACAATTTCCTTCAGCCGCTCATCATTCGCCGGTATGTGCGGATTTCTGTCATCGTTATCATGGTGGGCGCTTTTGGTGGGTTGTCCACATTGGGTTTTGCTGGTGTCTTCATCGGTCCAACCCTGCTTTACCTGACGGAGACGATGATTCGGGACTGGGCGGGCCTGCCTGCTGACGATGAAAAGGCGGGTCAGGCTGATGCTTCAGCCGATGCCTCCGAGAGCTGAGCATGTATCAGGCCGGCTTCCGCTGGGGGGTATCACCTGCCAGTGGGAGCGACCTGTTTCCAACGGTAGAGCGTGAGAAGACTCCCAGCCCAGAGGGCCAGACTGGCAAAGCTGAAGGCGATGGTCAGTTCTGCCGCAAGAGGGGTCTGCACGGCTGTATGACGCATAAGCACAATTGTGACGGCTCCCGAAAGACAGAAGGCCGCAAGGGCCAGAATGATCCCGCGGCATAAGGCTCTGGGCAGCAGACAGTAGCTGACCAGTGTCAAGGCAATCAGCCCATGGTAGGCTAGGCTGGTCTGCTGGTATGAGTGTTCCATGTCCGGCGTTGAGACGCTGGACAGATGGGGGATCGGTGTCAGATGGGTCATGAGGGGGCTGATGGCGATGATGCCGCACAGCCCCAGCAGGCAGCCCAGCAGTGTCCCTTCGCTCAGACGGCCCAGCCAGAGGGTGGCGGGTGTTTCCACGCAGGATGTCTGTCCCGGTTTCCTGCGGCGGTGGGTGTTGAGCCAGAGCTGGTTGGCAGCATGGAAAAAACCGACGCCGCACAGACCCAGTGCCACATAGAGCCAGCGGACAAATTCGCCGCCAAAACTCCCGAAATGCAAGGCGAGGCACCATGTCAGGATATGGCGGGCGGGTGTTTGCTGGCCGGGTAGATTCTGGCTGTCGATCAGGTGGCCTGTTTCGGGGGTCAGCAGGACAGCGCCACGATCCCGGCCAATGAGCGGGTTCTGGAGGTCTGTTCCTTCTGCCAGCAGATAAGACTGTCCTGCTGGAGGCAGGCTCCGCTCCCCATTGGCATTGTAGAGCGGGGCATGGAGGGCAAGGCGCTCGGCCTGACTGTCCGTGCCGTGAGGGGACAGGACATAATCCAGCGTGAGGGGATGAAAATCTGGTGCCAGTTCATGCAGGAAGGACAGGGCTTTTTCGGGGGGAAGAAGCGATGATGCTGGTGGTACCTTTCTGGCAGTTGCCTGCTGGATGCCGTCATGCCTCGAGGAGACAGGGTACAGTAGCGGCGAGAAGGCAAAAAGTGCCGTTGTCAGGGCGATGATGAGGTGGAAGGGCAGGGAGCAGAGGCCGAGAAGACTGTGGAGGTCGAGCCAGAGGCGGCGGCTGTGGCCCTGCAGGCGGACGCTCATGAGGTGGCGCCATATGCCGGGCAGAAGAAGAATGACACCGGAGAGCAGCGCCAGGCCGTAAAGGAGGCAGACGGTACCGACAAGAGGCATGGCCCAGTTTTCAGGCAGTGGCAGGCCCAGACGGCGGTGCAGCCCTCCGATGAACGTGGGAACAGGGGACAGGGTCAGCTGGTGAAGGGAGGGAGTATGAGAGGCAGGCAGGCTGATGAGAATATGGGATGCTGGCAGGCCGAGGGGCAACTCTGGCCCTGTCGGGATGCTGAGGGTGGCCGTATCTGATGTTTTGAGGCCGACCCTGTAATGGAGGCCGGGGAAGATGGAGGGTAGGTCTTCTGTCCGGGATGTGAGAATCTGGTCAAGCGTTGCGGGGATGTCTGCCAGTGGAAGGGCTCCATGGTCCGGCAGAGGCGGCTGGCTCCATTGTTGGAGAGGGGCGGCAAACAGGGTCATGGTTCCGGCCAGAAAGCTCATGGAAAGCAGAGTGCCGGTTGTAATGCCGATCCAGCCATGCAGGGCGCGGTACCGGATGGCCAGATGCTGGAGCTTCTGCCACGGGCCGAGGCCGATACACAGGGTCAGCCCCGTAATCCCGGCCAGACAGGCGCCCGTCATCAGCAGGCAGAAGCCCGTCATGCCATAAGGGCGGAAACAGGGGAGGGTTATGTCTGCCCAACAGGCCGCCATGATGAAAAGAGCTGCCAGCAGGCCACCGATGCCCAATCGCAGCCACAATACGGCAGAAGGATGGGGCTGTGGGGGAACCGGCCGCCTGTCCCTGCCTCGTGATTCCTCCATCAGGACGTATGGGACTGGGTGGAAATGAGAATGGCCCAGAGGATGGGCATGATGCACAGCAGTACCATGCCAAGCCCACCAAGGCAGAAAAAGGCGGCTATGGCACCGAAGACATGAGCCCATAGCAGCCATGCCAGCCCGCTGGACAGGGCAATGCCGACCACACCGGCAGTACGGCCCAGCTTCTCGGGTCTGGGCGTATTGCCGGGGAGCTGCATCCACAGGAGCACGGCCCACACGGCCCCGGCCAGAAGGCCGCCCCAGAAGAAAACGGGCTCAGACGCAGTCTCCAGTCTCATGCTCCCTCCGGCTTCCCCGCATTCCGCCTGCTACAGGAAGGCTGGCAGGTGGATCATGCTCTGTAATGGGCCGGATTTTATGGGGAAGAGGGAAGAGACGTCAAACCTGTATAATTTATACAGGATATAAGGAGTCCTGATGTCAGGCTTCCATGCCGCACTGCCGCCGCTTCTTACTGCCGCCGGAAGGGGAGGCGTTTGCGCAGGCCGCTGAGTGGTCCTGCTGCCGCAAAACCAACGAGTAGGGAAGCTGTGACGGTCAACTGAAAAAGAAAGTGATAGGAGGACGACATGATTCTGTTCTCCAAGGCGGGGGTGATGGATGTCATCTTCAGGCATCAGTAATTAATTTTACGTAATAAAGGAATGGTTTTTTGGAGGCTTCTGCAAAAAATATGAAAGGGTGCTGTTTTTGCTGCCTGTTCTGTGGAACGTACTGCTATGGGCAGGCCCTCTGGCAGGTAGGGGAGCGGGCCCGGAAGAAGAGGAAGCAGGGATGAAGATACGGCCAGCTGAAGACAGGGACATTGCCGCCATTACCGGGATATACAACCATGCTGTCAGTACGACGACAGCCATATGGAATGACAGGGTGGTGGACAGTGCCAATCGTGCCGCCTGGCTGAAAGCCCACGATGAGGCAGGCCTTCCCGTGCTGGTGGCCGTTGATGACGGGGGTGGAGTGGCTGGTTATGCCACGTTCGGGCCATGGCGCGCCTGGGATGGCTACCGTCATACCGTGGAACATTCCGTCTATGTTCACAAGGACAGGCAGAGGGCCGGGATCGGGAGGGCTCTGATGGTGGCTCTTCTGGAAGAGGCCCGCCAGCGGGGATATCATGCCATGGTTGCCGGGATTGAATCGGGCAATGTCGGCTCCATCCGACTGCATGAACAGCTGGGTTTTGCTGTGGTTGGGCAGTGTCGGCAGGTCGGCTGCAAGTTCGGGCGCTGGCTGGATTTGACCTTCATGCAGATTCTTCTTGATGATCGCTCCAGCCCGGGCTGAAAGTCCTTCTCTGTCGGAATCTTGATTTGCACGGCAAAGCTGATGTGTGAATGTTAATTCATGTTCCGGTTGGGGAACAAAATGACAGCTTGCCGGGAAGGAGACGGTCATGGTGACAGGCTGGGCCTCCTTTGGCATCTGTGCCCTGCCGGTCTGTGACAAGTGTGGAATGATAGGGAGGTTCTGGGACTGATGATGGTACGATATGGGAAAGCCGGTCTTTATGGTGGGATGATGGCACTGGGCATGAGCTTAATGGCTGGAGCTGCCCAGGCAGAGGGCTTGGACCGTGTGTATGAGGTGCAGGCCCAGCTGTCTCCAACAGCCCTTGTGGCGGGCAACAGCACGCCAGTGGATGTGCTGAAGACCCAGATCGGCCCGAATATCCGGCAGGAACAGGATGAGAAGACGGTTTCCATCGGTCAGGACAGCTACAGGCTGGACCAGTACCGCATGAGGGTGCGTCTGCGCCATGGTGCTGGTGGCGGGTATGATGATGGTACGGTAAGCTATGTGATCTCTGCCAACCTGAGCCGGAAGAACAGCGATCATGCGACGTCCATTTTCACGCGGGTGAGAGGCGTCCTGAAGATGCATGATGGCCAGGCTACGGCTGTTCTGCCAGCCAATCGTTATTTCAAGGGGACGGTGCAGGTTGGTGCCATTGCGGCGAAGCTGTTCTGAACGTGAAGGGAGACTGGACCGTGTGGCGGTTTACGAAAGGCAGCATGGCCCTTCTGGCCTGTCTCATGGTTCCGGCTGGTGCCATGGCGGCTGGGCTGGCCCTGCCGGCTTCAGGAATCAAGGCGCCGTACAGCCCGTTGGCCATTCCAACCCGGATGACGCCCCTTGAAGATTCCCTGGAAACCCTGCTGGACAGGCAATACCGTGTTGTTGCTGCCCATCAGGCCGGAGGGGAGGAGGTGCTGGTTCTGTTCCGGGGGGATATGCCGGACAGGGCTGGAAGTACGGTCCTGTGTGCCCTGACGATGCCCAATCCTGCCAGGGATCAGAATGTCGTGACATCACGTTGCTGGGCCCTGAACCATCCTGACCGGTAAAACATGCCGTCATGCCTGTGCAAGAAAGCCGTTCTGCTGTGTGTACAGGTATGTTACTCATTCTGCGATGTCATGTGGTCCGTCATGCCTCATGTCTCTGCCCTCGGGTAGAGAAGACGGCTCAGGGAGGGAGCTATCTTTATGGTTGATTCAGTTTACAGTCTGCTTGGTTATGAGGCGGAGGTGCGCCAGCTGGGGAAGAAGATCGGGCGTTTGTCCAAGCATGAGCTTTTTTCACAGGATCTGACAGCTTTCCCTACTGCACACCCACGGGTCGAGCCCCGGCATGAGGCTTTTTATCGTGAGATCGAGGCATCCCATCTCTTTTACCGGCAGATGGTCAGCTCGATGGAGCGGGAGTTTCATGCTCTTTGTGAGTGTTTTTCATCTGAGCGCTATTATGCGGTTGATGGTGACTTCAACCATCTGATGGTGAAATTCAACGGTGATGCTGCCAACGATACGCTGGCCTCCATGCGGTTCATGAATCGTTTTATCCTCTGCCTGAAGAAGGGAGCACCCTTTGGGGAGGATGACACGCATGTCCTGTTCGCCAATTACGGGCGGCTGGTGGTCCGCTAGGCGGCAGGGCTGCATTTTTTCTGGCAGAGTGGCGCATGGCAGGGAATCCGGCATGACCTTTGATCTCTACACCACGCTGTATATCGTGGCCATCATTGCCGAGGCCATGACGGCTGCCCTGCTGGCGGGCAAGCTGGAGATGGATCTTGTAGGGGTGTTCCTGTTGGGATGGATCACCGCCTTGGGGGGAGGGTCCATCCGGGATGTGCTGCTCAACCATTATCCATTGTCCTGGGTGCGGCATCCCAGTTACCCGCTCATTACCGGGTTTGCCGCCCTGGCCACCATCATGGTGGCCCAGCACATGCACAGGTTGCGCAAACTGTTCCTGTTTCTGGATGCAATTGGCCTTGTCGTCTTTACCGTTATGGGCTGCCAGGTAGCGATGACGGAACATCTTTCTGTGGTCTGTGTCATCATTTCTGGCATGATCACGGGATGTATGGGCGGCGTGCTGCGGGATATACTCTGCAATGACATTCCGCTGCTGTTCCGGTCCGAACTGTATGGCACGGTGTCTGTCAGTACGGGGGTCGTGTTTCTCTGCTGCTCCCATATTGTGGACAACAGGAACATCGAGCTGCTGATCTCCATGATTTTTGGCATCAGTTTCCGTCTGCTCTCCATCCGCTACAACTGGACACTGCCACGCTTCAGTTATCGGTCCTGAGGCAGGTGGTCAGGTCCGGCTATGGGGGGCCAGAAGAATGAGCAGGGCTCCCACCAGGCAGAGGGCAGCCCCTGCCATGTCCCATGCATCCGGTGCCAGACCCTCCACGGCCCAGCCCCAAAAGAGGCTGGTGATGATATAGAGGCCGCCATACAGGGCATAGGCTCGCCCGGCATGGTCAGCCGGGCTGAATGTCAGCAGGATAGCGAACAGGCCGAGGCACAGCCCGCCGGGCAGGAGCCAGAGCGGGGACCGCCCCAGCCGCAGCCAGGCCCAGACAGAGAAACAGCCTGCAATTTCAGCGAAGGCCGCCAGGCCGTAGAGCAGGCAGGCAATGAGAGCATGTGACATGGCCGATGGTCCTGACGTGATGACGCTGTCTGTTCTGTAGCAGGTGAGACAGCTCACAGGCGAGGGCGGAGAGAGACGGTCTCTGCCTGGGGCTCAGGAATTATGTGAGGCTTCTTTCGCTGGGTGCCCTGGCTGGAGGTGATTTCTGGCCCAACCGACATTCAGTGCCAGCGTGGATATGCATCGGTATGGCAGTATCCAGCGGGAACCGGCCGCTGGCGGGCGGATGAACACGGTCATCAGATTGCAGAGGATGATGACCAGTGCCACGTAGTTCTGGAGACCATCGGGCAGGGTGGTGAAAAAGGAGCTGATATCCATTGGCGGTATCTCCGTGATGATAAGGCCGCAGAGAGGCGGTCATGGGATTGATGTATGATGAGATGGAAGCGTCAGTCAGGTCGCTGGGGTCTGCCGGAGGGCAGGGAGGGCTGCTGCGACCTGGGCCACCAGCCGTCCATAAGGGTTCTGGCCATTTTCGTAGTGGATGATGGCCTCCATCAGGCTGGCAAGCAGGGTGGCCGTAGGCGGGCCGAGGACTGTATCTGGCGTCACGCCAAGGGCCTGCGCAACAGTATCAATGTAGCGTCGGGTATCGTTCTCGGCCGGAGGGGCCCATTGGCTGATGATGCAGGCGACGGTATCCAGCCTGTCCCGTACCATGTAACGGCAGAGCTGGTCCCGCAAGGCCATCAGGCCAGCTTCTGATGTGGAGAAGTGGGCAAAGCGGGGCGTGATGCCTGGCTCCGCAGGCTCCAGCATTGCGCCGGACTGATGGGCGAAGTTGAGGTTGCCCGGATTGTTGTTGCGGATGCCACGGGGTGGCCGGGTGGGTGTCTGGGGCATGGTCATCAGCCTCCGAAGAAATGGGGGTAGAGCGTGTGGATGAGTTGATAGAGCCCCACGGCGACTGCTCCGCCAACCGCACCGCCGCCTGTGATGGCGGCTGTAACAGTGCGTGACCGTAATGAATTACTCTCCCGTATCTGTTCGCTCAGGGAGGCAATGCCAGCATGAAGTTCCAGCGCCAGATTATCGATCTTGTTGCTGAGCTTTGTGAGGTCTTCATCATGACGGGCCTGTACTGCCTCCAGGGCGGCAATCCGCTCGTTGAGAGGGGTGATCCTGTCAGGAAGGTGTGTGGGCATCATGGGAGCAGTTCCATAAAAAAAAACCGCCTTGGCGGGCGGTCAATGTGGGGTGAGAGCGTGGTGGTCAGCTACAGATTTTTTGAATTTCATGGCGTTCATTTCCATAATCCAGAAGGAAGAGGGGCGTTTCCTTCAGGTCAGGATGGAGATGGAGCTCTCTGGCGACAGCCCGCTCTTCTTCTGGCGAATAATGGACAAGCGCCGGGCAAAGGGGACGAAAGGGAGGCTGGTTGCAGCCTGCCAGCAGGCACAAGGCCAGCCCTGCCAGTAGTCCCGCAGGCGGTGGAGCGGGGGCCATCAGAATTGTCCCTTTTCCAGTGTGTCCAGCAGCTGGGTGCGGGTCCGCAGGCCGTTGGTACGGGCTTCGAGCATGGTGCGGGCGGCCTTGCTTGTGGCCTGGGCTGTTGCCGCGTCCTGCTGGCTGGACCGGACCCGTGCGCTGTTGCGTCCAGCCCTGTTGGCATAGGCAATCAGCCCTCCCAGAAAGGCCAGCATGGTGAGGAGAAAACAGCCTGCAAAATAGGGATTCATGGGGGCTCTCAATCTGTTGGTCTGGCGGGTAACGTGGGGAGGGACGTTGGTGTGTCAGAACCATCCAGGATGGCTCTCAGTGTGCTGACACAGGCCCGCATTTTGGGGCCGAAGGTTTCGCCCATGGCGGCAGTCATGGCTGCCTGTTGCTGAACCTGCAGCATCATGGCGGCGGCCTGGTCCCGCAGGGTGGTGGAGGGTGTTTTTCCCTGTGTGATGCCCCCCTTGGAGAGAACTGGATTTACAACAGGGCGGGCGTTCCAGTCTTCATCCGTGACATGCAGGCGGATGGCCCGGCTTCCCGCAGGCATGTGCGGTGTGACCTGCTGGAGCAGCTCTTCTTCCGTCAGGCTGTGGGCGGTTATGGTGCCATCGGCCTGTTTCCTGTCCTGCGTGAGGGGAATGATGGTCCAGCCACGGATGGGGACAGGCTCCATGGCGGCTCCTTCATCAATTATGGCGAAATAGGCCATGTTCTGGGTCATGACGAAAGCTCTCCAATGGCCATGACAGTAATGTCATCGGCCGGATCAATATTGGCACCTCCCAGTCCGACCCAGAATTTTCCAACCGTGAAGCCGGTGCGGTCCGGTGGGGAGAGGGTTGAGGGGCCACCAACAATCATGTTGGTTCCGTTATGGAATGGCGGAACCATTACCGACACGGTGTCGCTGGTGAAGGATTGCGGAAAGGTGACCCTGTCTCCATGGGCTGCCTTTATGGTGAAAACCTGCATCATGAGCGGTGCGCCGGATGGGCTGCGTATGTTCAGTAGGACGTGGCCGTTCGGTGTGGTGATGGCCCCGTTCAGCGAGAGGGAAAAGACCCGGAAGATGTTGCCCTTGTTCAGGACAATATCGCCGGAAACGGCTCCCGTGGTCTGGTTCCGTGCTGTCTGGAGGAAGAGGCCCGTATCATCGGTCGTGGCACCGATCTGCCTGCTCAGTGTACGGCCATCATAGTCATAATGGCCTGATGCCACGATGTTGCTGCTTCGGGGGAGGGTATCCAGCAGTCCGCCCATGCCATCTGGCTGGCTGATGAAAGCTGTATCAGTCTGCCATGCCAGAGCCAGTAGGGGGCCGGCCATTGGTCCGGCTGCTACATTGCCGCTGATGAGGCCAGCAGCACCGACCGTTCCGCCAAGGCCTGTACGGAGCGGGCCGGAGGTACCGGCCGTGTTGGCAAATATGTTGTTGCGGATGATGGCGCCAGTGGGCCTGTTGAGATAGATGGCCGTTCCCGGATTGGCAGTGGAGCCGATATCCTCAAAATGATTGCCTTCAATTTCGACAAACTGGCAGCTGTCTGAGACATAGGCGGCATAGACCGGGTTGCCCGTTCTGGCGGTTGATCCATCACGGGATACAAGGTTGTTGCGGACCTGTACGCCATGAGCCGCCACGATGCCGATGGATCCGCCCCCGTTGCGTCCGTGCGTATTGTTGTTGGAGAGGATGTTTCCCGTAATGAGGATGTTCCGCTGGATCAGCCCGTCTGCACTTTTCTGGTCTGTCGTCGTGATGCCAATGCCCCCGTCGGCATTGTCGTGGACATGATTGTTGGCGATCAGGATGTTCTCGTTGGCGGGCTGGTCGGAACTGTCGGCATAGACGCCGATCCCGTCATGGTTGCCGGAGACCGTATTACCTGTGGCCCCGCAGCGGCGGCAGCCCATGTAGAAGACGAAACCGCCATCGGTGTGACCGGTTGATAGGCTGTCCGTGAACCAGCAGTTGTCAGCCGACCAGATGAACTGGGGGCTGTTGCCGCCATCCAGCAGTGTGACGTTGGTAATGAGGCTGTTGCTGATGAACCCCAGAGAAAGCGGCCAGTTGAAGGTGTTGCGGATCGTGATTCCGGAAATCAGCAGATTGTCGATCCGTGTTGGAAATGAAGGCATATCAGGCGTATTGTCTGTATGGCTCAGCGTGTTGGCGCATATGCCGCCACTTACGGCGGTCTGTCCCCCCTGCTGGCCGGACCGGTTTCCGTCAATGATTCCCTGTCCCGTGATGGAAATCCGCTCCAGAGACTGGCCGGGGGCATAGATGTCCAGACAGTTCGTGTTGCTGTCTGGCGCCAGGGTGATGATACCATCCAGGACGAGATGCGTATCCGGGCGGGTGATGCGGAGCGTTCCAAGCATGACGGACAGCCCGGCAGGGTGCACCAGCCGGAAGGTGCCTGCACAGTCATTGATGGCGGCCTGATAGGCGGCACTGTTGGCGGCTGTGTGCTGGCCGTCAGGGTCGTGGGTGACACCGTAGCTGGTCACCAGTTTTTCCGGGAAGCGGGCCAGAACATCCCGGACTTTTTCTCCTGCAAGGGTACTGTCACCATCAATGGTCAGCCCCGCTGCCTGGCCGTTGATGGCGTCAATCTTGCCGCCAATTTCCCTGGCAACGGTTGTGGAGGGGACAATGTCTGTCGGGTTTCCCGTTGCCGTGTAGGAGCGCCAGGCAGGAACCCTGTTTGCTGGTTGTGTCATGGTTTCCTCATGCTGGTTTCATTGCGCCGCCTGCGGGCGGTCCCAAAGGCTGGATGACGCTCAGACCAGCCAGCGATAGCGGATCAGGCCGTTGCCTCCTGTGCCGCCAGAAAAGAGTGTGTTTTTGGAGAAGGCATCATAGGCTCCACCTCCTCCCGCACCGAAGGAGGAGGCATCCAGTCCTCCCTGTGCACCGGCCCGTCCACCGCCCCCGAAAGCAGAGTCGCCTCCGTTGCCAACAAGAATGAACGGGCCGTTCTGCCCGTCTGACCCTGGGGCACCGGTCTGCATGAGGATGTTTCCTCCATGTGCGGAACCGCCAGGGGCCCCAGCACTGGAGGCCTTTGCCTGCCATGAGGCTCCTCTGCCGCCACCTGCCGTCATGACGGCAGTTCCGTTGATGAACAGTACGGTATCGCCGCCAGGCTGTTCTGTGGTGCCCCCCCGACCGACCCTGACGGACAGGGTATCGGCAGGAGAGATGGAGAAGATACCCTCTGCATAGGCGCCAGCTCCACCGCCACCGCCTGAAGAATTGGTGTTGGAGAATTCGCCCCATGCCTGGCAGTTGGCACCTCCCCCTCCTGCCCCCAGTGCCACGACATGAAGGCGTGTGGCCCATGCTGGGGGAGCGGGCATTGATCCGTCCTGATAGAGTGCGGCGAACAGGAGATTGGCTGAGGCTCCATCAAGACGGCTGAGCCTGCTGTCCAGACGGTCGGAGAGGGCCCCCAGTGTGTGCTGGAGTGCCTCATCATTGCCGATGCGCCGCCAGTATGTTCCGTCAGGGTCGGTTGCGGGGTTGGTCATGTTGCCGTCCTGCTGGCTGATGAGCAGAATGGTCGGGTCCGTGGTGGATCGCAGAACAGCTCCCAGCGGGTAGCCTCCGACATCATGGGCGAATGACGCATCGAATGTCATCGTGGTGCCTGCACACCATGCCCGTGCGATGGATGAGAGGGCAAACAGGATGCCGTTCATGTCCCGGCCATCTGGTGGTGTGCCCCCAGCCCCCGTAGGCTGAAAGGTCAGCGCAGGGAAACCCAGCATGAAAGAGGCCGCCCCTGCATCACTGCTCTGGAGAGGGATGTCACGCCGATAGGCCAGACCTGCATTCTGGGCAAAAGGAACGGTAATTTTCTCTGGAAGGTCGGAAGTCTTCATAGAATGTCATTCCCGAAATCATTTTTGGCAGGGGGGATGAAGGTGTAGCGGTACTGCACGCCAGAGGGGCGGGGCAGCACACCGGACGCGATGATGGAAACGTCAATGGCTGTGGGGCGGAAGGAGAAAACGAGCATCATGGTGTGGTCGCTCGTATCGGCCAGGTAGCAGTTGCCACGGTTGCCGAAGAGGATCATGAGGATGCGGTTGATGTCAGCGATGGACCCGGCAGAAATGTTTGCTGCTGCCTTGGCTAGGATCAGCTGGCGGTAGTTTTCGTCTGTCAGGCGGTAATTGGCTGTTGCTCTACGCCCGGAATACCAGATGCCTTCACCAAAGGTTCTGGAGGTCGGATAGCCTTGTGCAAATCCCCAATAGCCTGTCGTGTCAATGCGTAGAACCCGCCCGACCCCAACAATCCTCCCCCACACGTCCAGCCCCCAGCCTTTGGCCGTGGCCGGGTTCCAGACATCATGCAGGAAGGTCTCGATAGACCTTTGCGGGTCCACCGCCGCATTGAAGCGCTCGAGGATGCCGGTGAGGGCAGGGCTGTTGGCATACTGGGCGAGGATGGTCTCCCGTATGTCGATCATGCCACCACCTGCACGCTGATCGTGTCCGCCGTCACCGTGGGAAGCTGGTTGATCGGCAGTGTGAGCCTGTTCTGGCCCGCATTGCCATCAGTGCCGATGGACAGGGTGAGCACCTCTGCCCAGTCCCCCAGCCCGTCCACCACGGCAGAAAGGCGGGAGGCATAGACGGTTCTGCCCAGCCGGATGCGGTTGGCCCCCGTTGTCAGATACGCCACGATGGCCTGCTGGATGAGCTGCGCCGCATTGGATGGCACGGCATCCGAGGCCGCAATCTCCATGACCACATGGACAGCAACCGGCGTCGGCCTGTCATAGCGGAACGAGTATGATGGCTGGTTGCCCGCATAAACAGGGTTGGTGTCCTGCACCGTGACGATCTGGGTGCCAACGGTGGGGATGCCCGGGGGCTTCTTGTGCAGGATGGCCTGGCCGATGTCCTGCGGGTTGCCCCCTTCCACCAGAATGTACTGCGCCCCCGCCGGGATGGTCACGCCCTGCTGCACTGTCGGAGCCTGTGCCGGATTGTCCGTCACATAAGCATCCGTCACGCCGGGCAGCTCCAGCAGTGCCCCCATGAGGGAAGCGTTCTGCCCGATGCTGTTGGCCGCCACGCTGGCCTGCCTGCGGGCTTCAAAGTCGGTGCGGCTTTCGGCATCAGCGCCCGTGGCGCCGGGGGCAGGATTGGTGAGGGATGCCAGCCCCAGCCCCGCCTGATAGAGCGTCAGGCTGCTGGCGGGACAGCTCACGGCCCCTGCAGTCTGGCAGGAGAGGTCGAGGCTGGCCGTGGCGGACTGGGGGAGCGTGATGGCCTGCGGGGCCACATAGAGGCTGCCATCCGTTCCCTGCGCCACGACCGTACCGGCGGCGATGTTCTGGCCGGGGGCGTTCACGCTGGCCTGCACCGTGACGGTCGTTGCCGTAGCCGGCCGACGTTCCATGAAGTAGATGCGCCCTATGGCCTCCTGCATCCGCCCGGAAGAAGAGGCCGGGTCCACGCCATTGAATATGGCGATCATCGCCCCCAGAAAGTCGCCAAGGATGGCGGTCTCGGAAAGGGCGATCTGCCCTTGTGGAGTGGAAAGGGCCGTGTTGGCCCCACCGCCCAGGGCGGCGTTCATGTCGGCCAGAACCCCGGCAAGGATGTCCTGCTCGGAAGGGGCGGTGAAGCCCGCATCGGTGAGGATGGGGGCCGGGACGTTGGTCGTGGCGTCAGAACTGGGCATGGTCCGTGCTCCCATCGCTGAAGGTTACGAGAATGACGCCGGTGAGCTGGCGTTCCTTGGTGGGATTGGCGAGGTGGCAGGTGGCCGCCGCCACGCCGGGGACAGACGTGGCGGCATCCTCGATCTCCGAAGAATAGAAGGAGAGGTCCACGTCCGAGCGGAGGATGTCCGTGTCGTAGGGGATGCCCTGCCCGGTGTCGTAGAGCACCTCGCCCAGCCATGTGCGGGCGGCAGAGCATACGTCCTGAAGGATGGCCGCCTTGTCCGCCAGCACGACCAGATTGCCCGTGCTGTCCAGTGTCAGGTCCCAGTCAGGGGTGAGGGAGAGGGTTTTCATGGGGCATCCTGTGGAGTAGCGTTCTACGGAATAGGGAGGATGTGAGATGAAGAAACTTCTGTTTGCTGCCGCTGCTGTATGGGCATTGGCAGGGGGCAAAGCGTGCGCCGATGATCGCTATATAACCGCAGGGGTTGTTACTGGAGTATGGCGAGCAATCCACGATGTTGCTGGCGCGCCGGAGTTGGAATTTTCTTCTGGGCGTGAGTTCGTGTTGACGGCATTTTGGGTGCCTCCCCAAACACGCTCATCACCGCAAAAGGCGGGAGCGACTTTAATTATTCCGGGACAATATTTTGATTGTTCTGAGAAGGCTGTTACGCTCAGTTTCTCGAATGGAGACTCTTTGCCTCTTGAAGGAAGAGGGGATTGCCTTCCCAAGTCCTCCGTAGACACGTCTAGGGGAACTGTTTTAGCAACAAAAATGGGGGAAGATTCCCAAAAAGATGTTGCGGCCAAGTTTGCCACGGGTGCTTATCCAGTAAGTGTAATTTATGGCAATCAGCAGATAATTCTGCACGGAAGCGGGTTCGAAGCAGCTGCTTCGCAGTATAGGAATGATATAGACCCATTACTTAATCCTGATTTTTATGATAAATTCGGGATTTCGCCGTAATTTTTGACTGTTGCGGAGATTAGGCAGACTACAGCGTTCTCGTGAGTTTACTCAGGCGCGATTGTCTTCCTACTGCCCTGATTGGCCCCAGTAGGGGGTGTTATTTGTTGGCATGGGTCTTCCCCTTTATTGTTCTGATGCCTTAGATGGACGAATGACCTTACGGGAGTTGACCATGAAACACTTTCTTCTCATCACCGCCGCTATCATCGGGCTGTCCGGCGTGGCTTGGGCAGATAATGGGCTTACTCTTGCTCAGAGGAATGAGCGGCAGATGGAAGCCAACAGGAAAGTAATTGATTCTTTGTGTGCGCCTCATTGCAGCCGTCCAGTCATAGAGCCATCCCAAAGCGATTGGGATGCTGTTTCAAATCGCATGGCTGCGGAAACAGAGATCCATTTGCGTCAACTCGGCATGTCCCCTGATGTCGCCCGTAAGGCTGCATGGGCAACGCAACACAAGCCCTATAGCGCATGTTCTCACTATGTGGCCCAGCTTACAGCTGATTATGACAGAGGATTGTCTCGTAGAGATTATGATGAGGACCTCATCATTTCTATCGAGCGCTCAGGGACATGCGAGAAGAAGAACCTCGACTGACTATTTAACGGCGATTTGCTGTCCTGCGCTAGTCAACTGGCAGTCCACAAAGGTGTGCCAGTTGCCGCCCGGTATCTCGGCAGTGACCTCGTGAGTAATGCTGTAGGGCAGCCACAGGCCATTCCATGGGGCTGAGGCGATGCGCTGTCCCTGCTGGTTCAGGCCGTTTTCGCCGGCCACCCACCCGGCAGGAGTGTACTCTTTTACCACCTTCACGGGCTGATAGTAGGAGATGTCTGGCCGCAGAAGGCAGGAAAAGGAAATCCCGGCCCTGTGAAGCTCCTGTCTCCATGGTGTTGTGACTATTCTCTACGTCGTTGTAAATATCATTTAGTAGGTGGCCTGGTGATAGGAAAAATGCGCTGTTTTGGTTCCCCTTATATTTGGCGAAAAGAGTAATGACTGATATTGTCTTGACTGGATCATTCTAATATTTCCCAGAGAAGATTGCAGTATTCCGCGAGAGTGTTTTTGTTTAATTTGGCGTCAACCATGATTGAAGTACTTTTTCAGTTAGAGGTTAGGGAGGTTGTGCGGGTTGTGGACACATGGGGTTACCTGTGCCGAAACGATCCTCCTTCTGATCCAGCAGGTATTGGAGGCAGAAAAAGAGGAGTAGTTACGTGGAGGAGATCATGAAGAAATTAGGCGTTGCTTTTGTTCTGGCTTCTGGGCTTTTGGATACTCTCTTTCGGCGAGAGCTGAGGAGAATGAGGATCAGGTCAACCAGTTGATGCAATCCATGACGGCTCAAGACTTCCTGAAAGTTCTGGACCAGTTCTACGGGAAGTAAAGAGGTAAGGGGGAGGAAGCAAAAAGCTCCTTCCTTACTGCCGACATGCCATCTTTCATCTGTTGCCTGGATGAACTGGTCCAGCCCGTTGTGCGGCTCTCTTTTTCTTTTTTGGAAAAACCGATCACCACAGGTTTGTGGTAGAAGCAGGCTCTTCCACAGGTCCGTTGAGTGTGGTTTTCATATGTGGCCCTGATGGATCAGGATGTGGTTGTCAGAGTCGGTGGCTGCACCCGGTAGGGTGGGTGCTGTCAATTTCAGGAATGAACAGGATTATGGGCATGAAACATCTGGTGCTGTGCGCCGTGTTCGCACTGGCTCTGCCCGGTGTGGCACGGGCGGAGGCTGTGTATCTGAAAAATGAGGATGGGTCTTTCGCCATAGACCCTCCAAAACTGTACGAATTTCTTCACAAGGCTTATTCCAGCAAGCGGGTGGCGGATAATGCCTATGATGTGCTCATCAACAAACGGCGGGGCAATTGCTACGATGCTGTCGTCCATGTGCTCAGATATTTTGATGATGGGCCAGGAAATGTGCCGAAATATTGTTACAGGCCGGATCTGGCCAGTGATGATGCCGTTACGGACGAGCCGCAGGGCCTGAGAGCGCCCTGAAAGCAACACCCGGCCAGAAAATTGTCTGATTGCCAGCGCATGGGGTGAAACCACATTGGAGAGGTTGTCAGGATGCGCTATTTTCTCCGTAGCCTATGGGGCGTAATGCAGGAATCCTGTCCATGAAACACGTTCTTTTTGTAATTGCAGCCGTTTCTGTCTGGGGCGGAGTAGCCCGTGCGGATGCATTGAGTCACATGCCCGAAACCAGAGGCACCCTCTCTCAGGCGCTGCATAGTGCCAAGGTGCAGGCGCATCAGGGGGTGAATCATCAGGAGCAGCGGACGGATGAGGAGAATTTGCGCCGCATCGGCCTTTCCGCCGAGACGGTGAGGGATGGTCTCTGGGCCGTATCACACCGCCCCCATTCGCCCTGTGCCCAGTATATCCGTCAGCTGACAGCCGATGCAAAGGGCAGTTCGGCGGCCCTGTTGCAGAGTGACCAGCGGCTTGTCACTTACGTCGAGAATTCTGGAATCTGCGAACGCTAACCGGCTGGAGCAGTGGTTTCTCTGCAAGGCAGTCGTGCAGTGATAGAGGGACCGTGCGCTTGATCGACCGTTCCTGATGGTTCAGTGCTGGGCTGCGCCCTGCTGGAAAAGAGGGCGTCCGATAGTGAATGACTGGAAAGGGAGTATCGTGTCCGAGAAGGAAGAACCGGCTGCAAACCCTGTGAAGGCAGTACACGACGTGATCAGGAACATGCCAGCTGAGGAACGTGAAAAGGCTCATGAGCGCCATCATGAAGTGCTCGATGAAGTCTCCAGTGATGAATCCGAAACTGTAACTGACTGAAATCTGTTACGGGCGACATGGGCAGGCGGGCCTGTTCCGTCCTGCCCCCGCCCCTGTATCGTGAGGGAAAGGAAAGTGATGATGCGGACGACACTGTGCATGACAGGCCTGAGTCTGATGCTGCTGGCGGGCAGTCTGACAGATGCCCGGGCCCAGACCCCGCTGGATGTGGCGCAGGATGGAACGGTGACAACAAGCGGTCTGGCCGCTCTTGGTGTATCTCCCAATGGGGGGCAGCGCTTGGGGCAGACCGGTAAATGGCAGATGCTGGAGCTGGACCACACGCTTACGGCTCTTCTGGCAGAAAATGATGTCATGTTGTCTGCATCGCCACGTCGGGGTGGTGATGTCTTTCTCATGTTCGTCCTGAAGAATCATGAGATTCACCAGCCAGAACTGGAGGTCCGTTTCTCCAACGGATACGAGGTGAAAGGCTTCCATTATACAGGCATCATCAACCGGGGCACGCAATGGGGATGTTATGTCTCCGAAGCTGAGGGGCACGCCCTGTTTGATGCCCTGGCAGGCAGTACGTCTGTCAGCATGTCCTGGGCAGGGGGCGCAGCCCACATCGATTTCGATCACGGGGATGAGTTCGTCCGCACACTGGCCGAGACAGCCTGGCGTGGAAATATGCCGTTTCCGAAATGATATTTCATTGCGGGGGAGCGCTTGTGCCCGGACCGGTCTGCACGCCGCCGTGAGTATGCTGTTTTAGCGAGATGCCACCCGCCTGAACGTCGCCGGATGTGACAATATCGCAGGTGGCTTCAATGCGGCTGGCTTTCAGGGTGAGGGGCCCTTGTGCGTCTATGGTGACGGATCCCGGCGTCACGATCCGCCAGCCCTGATCCGTTGCCTGTATGAACTGGTCTGGCCCTTCATTGAGGAAGCCGCCCACATATACGCAGTCCTGCATGGAGAACTGTCGGAACGAGGCCGGAGGTGAGGGCTGTCGGGTCGTGATGGCATGGGTGTGGTCCCGCCCTGATATGATGATGAAGCCAATATCTCCCGGTTTGGGATCGATGATGAAGGCGGAACGGCCGCCTTGCAAACGCAGGTAAGGAACATTGTGGATGAGGTCATGTGGCAGGGTGCGGGAGAGCGCATCCTGCTGCTGTACCATGGGACGGACCGTGACCTTGCCTGTAATGGCAGCGGCCTCGGTCGTGACTGTTTCTACCTGTACCAGCATGGAAGGGCCGATCTGGTTGATGTGGCTGGCAATGAGTGAATCCAGTGCACCTTTCAGGCTGTTTTTGCCCGCATTGGAGCGCAGGAGATAGGGCGTGGCTGTAGCAGGCATGCTGTGATCCTTCAGGCCGTTCTGGAGGTGGTTGTTCAGGAAGGTGGCGGCCCGTCATCGTCTGCCAAGGGTCGTACGGATGCATTCCATATGTGTATGCCAGGCTCCATGTGAGGTCTCGGTACTGATGTCGTGCCAGACAAAGGTGGCCAGCCACAGGCCGTTCCAAGGTGGGGTGCCGGTTGTGCATGTTCCGGTGACGGGTGCAAAGGTGCTTTCCAGAGCCAGTGGACGCCAGAAGGTGATGTCTGGCCGGAGGAGGGTTGTCAGGGATATGCCGGAACTGCTGTATCGGGGATAGCCGATCATCCCCGTTGCGGCTGAGATGACAGGAACTGTTGATTCCTGCCCTGCTGGCGGGATGCCGGTAAAGGTCGGCCCCCATACTTCAAGGAGCCCCCTGTAGGGAATGGCCCCCTGGTTGCTTTCCATCATGGGGATGAAAGGTGAGAGATTGAAGGTGCCTTTCGTCGCCGTCAGGATGGCCTGTATCTGCTCAAGAGCCGTTCCCCATCTGTAATGGTTTGTCAGGCTGGCATGGCGTTCCCAGCCACCATGATCCAGCAGCTGGAAGCCTGCTTCTTTGCAGATATCTGCCATCAGGGTGATGACGTCCTGCGGTCCGGCATAGCCTTTGGCCTGTGGCAGGATGGACGCTGGAATGGTGCTGGTCATGGCATGGATATGGAAGGGACTGTCCAGATCATCATAATCCGTCTGGGCACTGTCGACTGTTCCAGTGAACAGGTTTGTCAGCGGGCTCCCTTCATCACTGGCCTGTATGGTGATGAAAGTCTGGCCAGCAGTGATTGTGTTGAGGTTGTCTGGTGCAGGATGGTCGGGAAGGATGGAAAGGCTGTCTCTGTCTATCTGGGAGAGCCCCCTGATGGTGAGGTCAGCTTCGGAACCGGTGGTGAATCCCGCATGTCTTATGGTGGCCTGTATTGCATGTCCCTCGCCAACCGTGAAGCTGTCCAGGCCTCCGTTCAGCCCGGGTATGAAGAATGTGACGGTTATCTGTTTGCGGGCAAAGCTGTGTGTCGTGGTGGCATTGGGATATGTGATGGCTGTCATGATGTATCATCTTCGTAATGAAGCAGGAATCGGGACCCCAGACCTGAAAATGTGGGATCATCAGCCCCTTGTGTGTCGGTGAAGTACAGGCGGCCTGGCAGCAGGCTGGCAGGGTTGCGGATGATGTTGGTCCCGTTCTGGCAGACAATGCCACGGAGAAGGGCTTCGGTACCGACGGTCAGGTCCATGTATAGCCCGGTGGAAAGCTGTCTCAGCCAGATGTGGCATTGCAGCCCGGCAATGGGGCAGGTCATGCTCTGGGCTGCTGTTGGCTGGAGCGGAACCGTGTAGATCATGTCCGTTTCTCCGGCTGAAGGGTGACGGGGCCTGCATTGCGGGTTTGCGCACCCTGTGGGTGGCGGCTTCCCGTCCAGCGGGACGTGTTTCCCTGTCGGACTTCCTGAATGGTGATGTTGGCCGTTATGATGTCAACGCCGCTGTCGACCGTGCGGGTGAAGGTGTAACCGGTGATGTTGGCATTGGGGTAGATGCCCTCTGGCGTGGCGACGAAATAGAGGTTTGTGTCCTTTACGAGCCGGGAAAGCGTTTCCAGAAAATCTTTCCGCACCGTGTCAGACCCCACACCAAGGGTGCTGCGTATGAAGTCTGGCAGCAGGTTTTCACCAAGGGAGCCTGTTTCCGACCCGTCACAGACCATGCGGATCATGGCCCGGTAGGGCAGGAATACCTTGTTGTAGCTCGTGAAGGTACCGTTTTCCTGTGGGGCGGAGCAGATGTTGGCCTGTTCATCCAGTCGCAGGGAATCGACATGGGCGGCGGAGAGGACACGTCTTGGCGCCTGGCCTGACAGGAAACTGGATGGGCCGCCAGCTGATCGGTTGAAACCGGACGATGTGAGGGAACTGAACTGGTCAGCCGTCGGGCGGCGGAAGATGCCCCATTGGCGGGCGGCACGCTGTACGGCCCAGTTTCCCAGCGTTTCACCACCGGTGGCGGAGGCTGACGCCCGGAGAGATGTCAGGATGGACATGAGGACTGCTCCAGAAAGAGATTATCCGGTCTGGGTGAGGGTCTGGCGGGCAAGGGCTTTTATGGTGCTGGCTTCCACGGCACGGGCAATGTCTTGCGGTCTGTCATGACCTGCCGTCACGGTGATGTTGATGGTCGGGCTGTGCGTGGTCGTGTTGTGGGTCGTGAGAGGGTGCGGTCGTGCTGCGGTTTCGACATGCCGGGCAAGGTGGGCAAGAGCTGGCCCTGCACCGGGAGTGGGCCTGCCCGGAATGGCGGGGGAACGGGAACCCGGTGCTGCAGGAAGCATCCGTGAGAGTGTCTGATCCGTACGGGCAAGGGTCAGGGACAGGCGATGCAGCCGCTCCTGGTCCTGCTGCGGCGTGGGTGAGACGTTCAGTTCCCGTGAGGCCGTGCCGGTCAGGTATGGGATGGACATGGCAGGCAGGAGCCTGCCCGGCTGGCGAGGAGGGGGTGTCTTCTGGCGTCCGGTTTCATCATGGGGTGAGGAGAGGCCTTCAGGAGCATGAAGGTTCAGGATGCTGCGGGCCGTCATCATGGCTGAAAAACCTTGCAGGAGGGGGCCGGGGTCCGCTCCCTCCCGTGTCGTATCAACCTGTCGTGCCTGGAGGTGAAGGACACGCTCCAGAGCCTGCTCTGCATTGTGGAGGGTTGGCTCCACGTCCTTCAGGGCCTGTCGGGCGGCAGGGGTGGACTGGGCCAGCAGGGTGGACCAGTCCCGCACGGTCTGTACCGCCGAGGGAGGCATGGGCTGGGGTGAAGGGGCTTTCGCTTCGGGAGTTGTGGCATCGCTCTGGCGGGCCGGTGGCTCCGGCATTGGCATCATGGCGGGCAGAGGGCGTGCCATGACAGGGACATCTGTTCCGTCTGTGTCCTGCTGTTTCAGACCAGTGAGTGATCGCCCCCCGGTGAAAAGGGCCAGTGCCCCCATGACATTCCGCCGGAAGGCTGCCGTGCCCTGTTTCAGGGGGAGATGGGTCGGGGGACGTATCAGGTCCGACTGGGCAATGAGTGTATCAAGAATGGCCATTCATGCGCTCCACGGCCGCAATTTCCCAGAGAAGCCACATGTCTTCGCTGTCATAGAGGGTTTTCAGCTCATGCAGTGTGGCCAGCCCCGCCCCGATGACAAAGGCCATCGGACTGGAGAGATTCACGCAGCGGGCGGGAGGTCCCCGTCCGGCTGTGTCTCCCTCAAGATGGCGATGAGGGGGTATATCTGGTAAATTGCGGCCTTGAAAAAATCCACGTTCAGCCGGAAGGCCTCTGCCCGCAAGGCAGGCAACGTGTTGGGGTCCGTTATGTCCGCCTCGATGAGCGGGGCAGGCTCAAGGGCCCGGTTCGTGGGGTCCCGGCGGATTGTCACACAGTCCAGAAGGCCGGAGAAAGCCCGGTCACAGTCTTCATCGCTCATGTGCCCGAACAGGGCCATGCTCTGGCCGGAGAGACCGGCAATGCCGCTGTGCAGGGCCTCTCGTGGGGTGTTGGCTCCGGCACGGGCCAGGGCACGGACGACATGCCGTGCCCAGCGGTCCGCCGTGAAGGCCGACATGCGGGAAATGACAAAACATTTGCCTGCATCAGGGCCTTTGGCAGGGGTCCATTCGATGGTTTTCATGGTGGGGTGCCTTACAGCCCTGCCGGGAGGACATTTTCCCATGTGATGTTTACGGTCCGGTTGCCCAGCGTTGTATCCCCCGCCGGAACGGGGTCATAATCCGTCAGGCAGCCATTGGTGAAGGTGAAACGCTGTCCCAGCCCATGCAGCAGAAGCTCGCCGTTCAGTTCATAGACTGTCCGGGCCTGCCGGGAGGCCGTGGCGATGGCATCGAAGACGGGAAGGGAGCGTGATCCGGCAGAGAAATGCAGGGCCATGTGATAGGCCGAAGGGACAAATCCCTTGTTGAGACGGCCATCAATGGAGAGGCTCGTCGTGGCCAGCTTCAGCTTCTGGGAGCCACTCCAGCCATGGTCGGTTGCCCAGTTCTCCAGCGTGATGGGCGCATTGAACAGGGTCTTGACCGTGAGGGTGAAAACGGCGTCAGCCGAGGTGATGAGCGCAGTGCGGGACATGACTTACTGGACCTCGATGGATGCAAGATGAATGGACTGGACGGACTGGCCATCCGTGTACCAGAAGCGGCACGGGGGACTTCTGCGGGCGGCCCGGATGTCGGCTGCGGCGGTGGAGGCATTGGGCTGGAAGTACCAGCCCCGGCTCTGCACCGTGTCGCTGATGGTGGTTCCGGCAGCCTGGTCGATCTGCTGTTTCTGAAGGGATGTCAGCTGGATTCCGGGGCGGATGGCCCCGAAGCGCAGGGCCTGGTTGATGGTGTCCTGCACGCTTGCCGAGATCAGCCCATCCCCGATGCTGTCATACGGAATCTGCCCGGTCTGGAGCAGAAGCGTGGTCAGGGCGGACTGGAAGGACGCATTGAGCCATATCTGGTTGATGTAGCTGTCCGCCCAGAGGAAAGCCCCCGAGACATGCCCGTCCTCCAGCCACTGGAAGCGGCCCAGCCCGTTGGCATAGGCCCCGTAGAAATTGTAGCCATTGGCCCGGAGGGTGGCGGCTGTCGTGGCATCGGTCACGCTGGGGGTGAGCAGCCCGCTGCGGCGAAAGCAGAGCGTGGTGCGCCCGTCCGTTGCGCTGAAATCGAGCGAGGCCAGCCAGCCGAGACAGAAGGCGGCAGCTAGAGGGTCCTGATAGATCAGGGTGGTGCCATCAATGTTCCGGTTCTGCAACCATGTGCCGAAGCTGGCACTGTTCTGCGGGTTGAGGGCCTGCTCGTCCGTGTCCCATGGGACATACCAGTAACGGTCCGTCGTGCCGGCCACCCATGTGGCGAAGGCCTGTTTCTGTGTCAGGGTGGGTTCCCATGTGGTGGTGAAGCCGGTGAAAGCCTGATTCTGGCTGGTGATGAGGTCCATCAGGCTGGCAGGATCGGCCTGGTGGGCCGGGTCCGCCATATGGATCAGCAGGGTGGGCGGTATCTGGGCTGCATCGTCATGGCTGGCGAAATAGACGGCGGCCATGCGGGCTTCCGGGCTGTTGGCGGGGAAGTCTTTCGTCACGTCTGCCAGGGAGCCGTAGGATTTCAGCTGACCTGTACCGAGAGCGGCTGAATCCGAAGGGGTTGTGATGAGCAGCCCGTTCATGAAAGGAACGCCACTGGCTGTGCCGAGTGTGACGGGATTGATGCTGACAGTCTGGGCAAGAGGGATGGTGCCGGTCAGGGAGGCCATGATGGAGTGTCCTTGTCTGTGAAAAAGGAATCAGTGGTCGGCAGATGGGAGGGGAGTGGCCAGGGTGGCTTCCACCATGGAGGCCATGCCGAGGGCTGTGGCCGTCTCGGCCGGGCGTTTCAGGGTGGTCATGATGACGAGACGCAGTGTCAGGGTGGCGGAGGCCTCATACTGCTGTTCCGCACTGGTGAAGTCCTGCTGCGTGAGGGGCCCGGTGTCTATGGGGGCCATGTCAGGCCGTCTGTGGCGGAACCACGCCACGGTCCGCCGGTCCCGCCACAGGGTGCTGACACCGCCCAGAACCGTCAGGGATTCAGGCCCACGGGCGGTGAGCCGGATGGACAGTTCCACGGGCTGGGAGATGGTGACGCCTTCTTCATCATGGTCATGGCTGTTGGTGGCGAGCGGACGGCGTGTGGTTGGCTGCATGACGAGATGGCTGCCTGAAGGCATGGGCAGACGGTTCTGCTGGCCCTGGAAGAGGCCCCAGCCTTCAGGCAGAATTTCTGCTTTCAGCCAGTCTCCCAGCATCTGCATGACCGTGCTGTCTGTCGGGGTCAGCTGGAACTCTGCCGGCATGGAATCTGGCGGGTGACGATCAGGCGGCACCATTCATTGGCTCCCCATTGTTCGAGTATTTTCGTGACCAGCCATTCCGATCCTTCAAACAGGAGGCTGTCGCCCCCGCTCTGCAGAGGGCGACTGAGAGTATGGGCGCTGCCTTGCAGAAAGACGGTGCGGCTTTCTCCCTGCTGGGCGATGTCGCCAATGAGCTGGAGGAGAGTGGCCGGGGCGGGCTGGATGTCGATCAGCACAGGGATGTCCTCATGAAGCGGGGTCGTGCTGTAATCGGCGGCAATCTGGCTGCCTGTCATGCGGCGGAGAATGGCAGGCTGAAGCGGGTTGATGGTGGTTGTCACGCTGCTGGCGAGAGAGAAGAGATTCATGCTGTCTGGCCTTCCATCAGGTGGTGAAACCGGTCAGGCGGGACTGGATTGACGAAAGCGCATGACTGCGCCACTTTACGGCCAGTTCTGGCTGGTTGCGGATGCGTGTTCAGCCAGTGAGACAGGAGTAAGATCGTATGTATGGTGCTGTAACCGGCAAGGCCGTGCTGTTTGCCGTGGTGCTGATCCTGTGTCTGCTTTCTCTGACACGGACCATTTTCCTGATGATGCGGGCCGGTGATGGCAAGCGTATCACCTTCGGTACGCTGGTCCATCTCGTGGTGCCTTTCCTGTTCGCCTATGTTGTCTGGAAGCTGCTCTGGCACTGAGAGCGTCAGGTGATGATGGAAGACGGCCCACCCTTCTGGGGTGGGCCGTTTCCGTATCAGGGCCAGAGGTAGGCTGGATGTGCCTGGCCAGGCAGGAAGCGCATCTGGCGGAGGGGGGCCGTGGCCTGCCAGAAGATCAGTCCATACTGTGTCTGGCTGAACCACCCGGCCTGCCTTGGCAGGGTACTGCCATCCAGTGTGATGGAGACGGCCCCCCGTGTGGCGGAGGCGACCCGTCCGACTGGCGGTGCCGCTGGCGGGCTGCCGGTGGCCTCACCAGACTGGGCTGGTGTTTCGGTGGCGAAGAGCTGCGCTTGGTGCGCTACCAGCAGCCAGAGCAGCGTCCTGCGTCGTGTCATGTCCCGGACAGGGGAACGGCCCGTATTGTTGAGGATCAGTTCTGCCAGCTGGAAGAAGCTTTCCGCCTGCCCGGCACTGACATGCCCGACGAAGGCCGGATAGGCGGCGAGCCAGTCCTGATAGGAAAAGGTAACCTGCCCTGGGGGGGAGGAGTCCGTCATGGTGGCATTGTCTCCCGGTTGGAGGCCCGTGCCGTTGGGCTGGAGGGCATAAGGCACGGGCGGGTGGTCAGGCTGTTTTCTGCATGGGGGTGACACCTTCGGCCAGGGTGGTGTTGTCAGCCCCTTCCAGCCCCGTGCGGTCCTTGGCCAGTTCGGCCATGGCATTGTCGGCACGGGCGGGCGTGGTTTCGGCAAAGATGATCTTCCGGGTGATGAGGTCGCTTTGCCTGTTCTGTTCCAGCCAGGCTTTCCAGAAGTTGGTCGGCACGGTGGTCCGTCCCGCCCGCCCGAGCAGACGGTTTTCCACCGGATGGTAGAGCGGGTCCTGCCGGATGCCATTCAGCAGTATGGAGGACCGGGCCTGTGGCGGAGTCATGACGGGGGCCGTGGCCTGTGTCCGTTCGCTCAGGCTGGAGAGGTCATGCAGGTCGAGCCGGATGCCGGAAGGCAGACGGCAGAGGACGGTGACAGTATCGGCCATGGTTCAGATTCCTGTCATGGTGACGCAGGCCACCGGGTAGAACCAGATGGTTCCCCATGTGCCCTGGGATTTTTTCTGGCGGATGTAGGAGCTGTAGCGTTCGACCGCATGGGCACGCAGCTTCTCGGTAAAGGCGGTGGTGACACTTTCCTGCCCGTCCACCTCCCGCAGGAAGAGCTGCATCTGCGTGACCTTGCTGAGACCACCAGACAGCGTACTGCCGGCTTCCGGCAGGGTCTCGATCTTCAGGTTGGGCAGGTTCTCCCGCAGCAGTTCACGAAGGGAGACACGGAACTGGTTCGTGTACAGCAGGCACTGCTGCCGCTCCGTCGGAATGACGAGGGTCAGGGGGCTTTCCAGCGTGACATTTCCGCCCATCTGTTCGGAAAGCTGCTGGAAGGCCTTGAGAATGTCGGCATAGACCTGCATCGGGTCGGTCATGCTCAGCCAGTCGCTGCTGCCCGTTGCCGCTCCGGAAGGAGCAATCTTCGGGGTGGGCTGGATGGCCGGTGGCAGGGCCGTGTCATTGAGGGCACCACGCAGCTGGAGACCTTCCATTCCGAAGAGGCTGATGCGGTTGCTCGTCTTGTTCAGGATGGAGATGGACGCCTCATTCTTGCGGGAGACCCAGTCCAGCCGTGCCGCCCCCATGCGTTCCGCCTCCCGTTCTCCCCAGCGGGTCCATGTCTGGAAATGGAAGGACTGCCTCTGCACCCAGTTGGCGTTGACGTCACTGTCCCCGGAGCTGTCATAGTCCCCGTAGGAAGCTGTCTGGCCGGAAAGTTCGACAAAGGGGAATTGTGCCGTGTCCGTCAGCCAGTCGCCTTTCTGGCCCTGGCCATAGATGGCCTCGGCCCGGATGGGTGTGATGAGAGCCTTGATGGTGCGAGGGTCGGCATAGGTGGAAAAGATGGACGGAATGCCGGAATTGGGAGCCGTCACGGCGCTGTCGAAGGCCATGGCGTGGTCAAGCACGCCATGAATGCCGAAGTCACGTTTCAGCATGGCGGAAGAAATGGAGTGGGGCATGGTGATACCTTGCTTGTGGTCGGGAGCGGAGAAGGGGCGGGCGGGTTGAAGAGGGGTCAGGCCGTCATGGGGTGCATGGGGCCGGAAATGATGATCGGTTCTCCCGCACTGCCGCCACGGGAGACCGTCCAGCCTGTGGCCACGGTTCCCTGCGGTGTGTTGCCTGCCGGGGCCGTCTGGAGGCTGCCGTCACCTGTGGAGGCATAGACGGCCTGTCCCGCCGTGGCTGCCGTGCTGGCCACGGCCCAGAAGTCTCCGCCCTCAGCAAGGCTGGCCATGAAGCCCTGCGGCAGGGTCATGGTGGCGGACTGGAGATACTGCGTCGTCAGCCCCTGCTGCGAACGGTAGAGGAAGCCCGCCGGTGTGGTGGTGCCGGTATGGCTCAGGCTCACGCCGTCTTCATGACGCCAGACGAAACGGGCAATGGTCAGCCCGCCCTCTCCGGCGATGAATCCGCCTTCCGGGGCGATGGCCGTGCGGATGGGGTTGGCACTGGCCGGGGCTCCGGGAAAACCCTGCGGCCATGTGTAGGAGACAGTCTGCTGGAAATCGGACATGGATGTGCTTTCTGTAAATCTGGGCAGGGATGGGGTCAGTAACGGCGTGGGGCCGTATACCCGGTGGCGGTTTCATCAGCGGCAGGAGCGTGCGTGATGGGTGGAGTCATGGCCTCCAGACGGGTCTGGACGAGGGCATGAAGACCGGCCTGATTGATGGCGGCGAGACTGTCCGCTGCCATGCCGGACTGCCGGAGGGCATAGCGGTAGACGTCATCGGCACTTTCCATGCCATGAACCTCTCCGACCAGGGGGCGGACAAGGCGGCGTGCCTCCTCCGTGGCCTGGCGCAGGGCGCGGTCGGCGGAAAGGGCCTTCTGGATGGCCTCGTTCAGGGCAGATTCCGCCTCTTCATGGTGGGGTGCCTCGGCGGTGGGCGTGTCGTCTTTCCGTGTCATGGTGGTGGCTGCTTTCCCTGGGGCTGAAGAATCATGGACCAGCACGTCAGGGCCGGCCCGTCCTTTTGTTACGAGGGCAATATGGTTTCCCCGGATGTTGACCATGCGTCCGTCATAGGGCTGGCCCTCATGGGTGCCCGGTGTCATGTCCGCCTCATAGGCGTAGCCGCAGGATAGTTCCTTCTGGTCACCGGACTGGATGCGGGTGATGGCAGGACCATCAAAGATGACCATGCCGACCGTCAGGTAGGGGCTTTCGAAGCGGGCATTGTCCATGGTGGAGCCGACCGTCAGCTCCCTTGGGTGGGCATCCGCACTGGTGGGGACGTGTTCCTCCAGAACAGGCAGGGAGTTGAAACTGTCTGCCGCCTTTTCCAGTTCTTTCGGGTCCCGCAGGAGGCGGTAGGACTGGTCCGGGTTCAGGCCCAGCCGGGCATGGTCGGGAATTTCCCGCCCCTGATAGAGGCAGATGTTGGCCTTGCTGATGGGGGTCCGTTCCACACGGAGGCGTCCGTTGTCATCAAAACTGCGGACGGACCCGGTGCGGTCATAGGCGAGAATGGTCATGAGGCCTCGGATGGCTGTGGTTGTGTGGTCTGCTGCCAGAGGGGCTTGAAGGTGATCTCCAGCGCAGGGTCGGTGTCTCCCCAGAGGTTGAGCTGGATCAGGGTGAGCAGGCGGCTCAGCACGGGCCGCATGTGGGCTTCCTGAAAGGCGGCGATCTCATCGTAGAACACCCTGATTTCTCCAGCGGAGGAGGCGTTCAGCCCGTTGGGGGTGATGCCGAAGAGCTTTACGAGCGGTATGCCGGGTATGGAGGCCATGGCTTCCATGGCCTGGGACTGGAGGTCGGCAAGCCCTGTCAGGGGTGTGGCCACGATGGATACATCCTCGTTCTGCCGGTCGGCCACGATGATGTCCTGTCCTTCGGAAATTTTCTGCATGAAGGAGGCCCGCCCCGTGATGGAGGCTGTCGGGTCGGCCTCGTCGCTGGTGCCGGTGGCCATCAGGCCGCCCATGTCGGTCTTCAGGACAAGCCTGGAGAAATTGGTCGTGATGTTGCTGATGCTGTTGCGGGTCCGCAGGAAGTTGTGGACATAGGGGCGCAGCTGCTGTGTCAGGCTCATCCCGCCGAAATTGAATGACGGTTTGAAGAGGTCGGATACGCCATAAGGCACCATGCTGATGAGCCTGTCCCGATGGACAAGGCTACCCTGCACCCACCAGTTGCGGGGCCGGTAATAGTCATCCTGCAGGGGAGAGTCGGCATTGTAGGCGTTGGGCGTGGTCCAGACCGGTTCGATGTTTTTCAGCCCGGCCAGAGTTCCCCTGCGGACCCCGTGGGGGGTGAGGGGCAGCGGGAGTGTCTGCCCATAGGTCGTGCGGGGCGTGTCAGCCATGTTGAGCCAGATATGGCCGATGCCGTAGAGCAGGCTGTCCAGAATCTGCTGGTGCAGAAGCTCGCGGACATTCAGCCGTTTCATCTCCACATCCAGCGCATGAAGGCGGGCTGCGGGATCCGACGGAAGAGCCGGAGAGGGATGGTCTGGGTTGTGCGTGCTGAGGCTGATCCATTCCCGTGTGGCTTCCCGTGCGATGACATCACAGGGTTTGCGGAACTCCGCCCGCTGGGCCATCTGGGCGAGGGTCGGATACCCCAGAAAACCAAGCCCGTCGGCCATCCATGATGGCTGGGCTGCCGTCTGTCCCATAGCCCAGCAGGCCATGTCCATCATGGCCGTGGGGGCAGAATCCATGCCGGGCTGGTCATGCCCTTCCGGCACGACGCCCGGTGGTGGCCGGTAGGGGGAGAATGGCGTGGCTGTCTCTCTGTCATCGGGTGTAGGGATGGTGTGGGAGGCCCGCCACAGGCGGGTCAGCCAGTGGGGACTTGTCTTCCCGGCCATACTGGTGTGACGTGGAGCGGCGGGTTCCTGCCGGGGGCGTGCGGTTGTTGTGGGCTGTTTTTCAAACAGACGGGTGAGAGAAAAACCGGGCATGGGTAAGGCCTATCTGTAACGGAAAGGAGACGTGTCATGAGATGGATCGACTGGAAGGCATCATCACAGCGTATTGCCGGACGGATGCTTCTGCTGGCCCTTCTGGGTGGGCTGATACTGGGGGGAGCCGTAGGGGGATGGCTGGTCTGGGCGCTGGGTCATCCGTGAGAGCCATGTCCATCAGGTAGGTGGTGCAAACCGTGAGAAATCCGGCAGGGGGGACTGGTTGGTGATGAGGCCATCCAGAGCGTAACGCAGGGCGTCGATGTAATGGTTGTTCGCATCTTCCACCTGCGGGAGGACATCGCCTGTCAGCGGGTCCGACCTGTAACGGTAGAGGCGGAACTCACGGACTGTCTGCTGGCAGCGGGGATGGATGCGGATGGACCGGAAGGAGCGCAGCCTCTCGATGCCATCCTGTACGCTTCCGGGCCATTTTCGGGCGGCACTGATGCGGAAATGATGGCGGGTGCGAAGGTAACTGATCGTTTCCGGCCGGGCACCGTCTGCCCGGATGGGCCAGTGGCGGATGCCCGGTATCCTGTCGAACAGGGCAGGCAGGTGGTCCAGTGGAATGTGGGTGCCGCCTGCCTCATGGTCGATATGGAGGATGTCCTCGTGAATGAAGCAGCGTATGACGGCTGTGGGGTCCCGTGAGAAGCCCCAGTCCACTCCAAAATGGAAGCGGCAGCTGCTGGGGGGCCGGAACTCTTCAACCGTGATGCGGTCGGGGAAGATGAGGGCTTCGTGATGCAGCTGATAGCCTCCCTCCCAGATATGGCCATAGTCCTGTGGTCGCAGATGTTGATCCCGTTTTCGTTCCTGGTCCAGAACATTTGGGAACCACGGATTGTCTGACCAGTTCGCCCGGATCGTGATGAAGGAGGGGTCACCTTCCGTGGCAGGATCACGCATGAAGGCATCCACAGGGTCGGAGGGATGATTGGGATTCCAGCTGAACCAGAGTTCGGAACCGGGCTGGCGGATGGTCGGGCGCAGGAGTTTCAGGGACCTGGCCGAGAGGGACTGCGCTTCCTCCACCCAGGCGATGTTCATTCCTTCCAGGGATTTTATGGTTTCGGCATTGTGGGACTGCATCCCCTGGAAGAGGATGACACCGCCGCCGGGTGTACGGATTTCCCTGTCCAAAACTGTGAAGAGGTGGGACAGGTTCAGGCGTGCGATGGTGTCCCGGAGCAGCTGGTGAACGGAAACAGTCAGGGATTTCTGGATTTCCCGGATGCAGACCGCCCGCAACCCGGGGCGCAGTGTGGCCTGTTCGATCAGCATTCCGGCAAAGAAACAGGACTTCCCGGAACCTCGTCCTCCCCAGATGCCTTTATAGCGGGCAGGCTGTAGAAGGGGCGCAAAGGCCCGGGGTGTCATGATGGTGACCCGGTCTGTTGTCATGAGGCCCCTGCATTTTATTGCGGTGATGTGTCCGGTGGTGTTGTGCCCGGAGCAGCGGGATCAATGATGAGCCGCTGGATGGTGTGTACGGGGCCGCCATCATGCCCGGCATGTTCCATGGTTTGCCGGTCACCATACCGCTTTGGGGCACGGCGGGCCATGATCCAGCGGAGCATGTCGAACCTCAGCTTGTGGAAATTGACCGTGGCCGCATCAGCTTTTTCTGGCATGGCCCTGATATGGGAGAGGATGGTGCTTTCCAGACTGTCGGCAGACAGTTCCCGTGCCCGGCGATAACGGGGCAGGAGGGCCGGATGTTTCTGGAGCCAACGATAGAAGCTGCGCAGGGTGGGGCGCTGTGCGCCGGAGCAGATGTCATGCAGGGGAGTGCCGAGCATGAGGTCTTCCATCATTTCATCAAAGAGTTTCTGCGAGAAGGAGACAGGCTTTTTGCGGGGCGTGTCATGAGACATGGGTCGCATGGAGGCGGTTGCGGGCATGTCTGCCAGAGAAGAAGGGCAGCCTGTCACTTTCCAGAGCGTTGACCTGCAGTTCCCGGTGTGTCCGGAGGCGGAGCTGGGTGAGGGTGAAGGCGGAGAGACTTGCAGGCTGGGGGGTGACGGCCTGACGCTGCTTGAGGAAGGGAATGGCCCTGACGACCGCATTTTGTTTCAGTCCCAGAATGAGTTCATCCCTCCATGTCAGAGGAATGTCGGCCCTGTGTGTCAGGGCTGGAGCTTCGTGGATCGGGCAGAGAACAAGACTGTTGCCCTCTTCGGCAAGAACGGTGCAGAGGCCGCGTCTGGTCAGAACGATGCGGCCGCGGCCGAGCGGCTGCCCGGCGGGGGAGGAAGGCATGTGAGCCATGGAAGAAAGTCCGTTTTTAATGAATGCAGGTGCCGGGCATGGAAGCCGGATCATGCATGTCCGGCAGGATGGGCCTCGGTGGTGCAGTGGAGGTGGATCATGGCGCATGGGGTCGCACCGCCAGGAAGGGCGGTGGTTTGCGGAATCCATCCTGAAGGGAAAGAAAAGCTGTCTGTCTTGGAACAGCAGTCATGAAAAAAGCCGTACACCCCTCTGGGCGCACGGCTCGTGATGATGTCCTTTTTATAGGATAAAGCGGGTAAGCTGTCAACAGGAAAAAAGCAATCCGGGTGCCATGGTCAGTTGCGGAGTTCCGCAGCCGTGATCTTCCGGGGTTTGTTCAGGATGATCTCGCCATGCCGGATGATCTTCTCAAGACCTTCAGGGGCCAGATGATAGCGTCTGGACAGGGTCATCATGTCGAGCCCTTTGCGATGTTCCCGGGCAATGGTGACAGCCTGTCTGGCTTTTTCGCGTCTCTGTCCCTGCCAGAAGGCGGCCAGCATTTCCAGTGTGGCGGCGCACTCTTCCGAAGCCTTTTTGCGGGCACTGTCCGGGTGCAGATCGGGATAGAGTTTGGAGCCGAGGGAAGAAAAGGACCAGCCGAGTCCCAGCATGTTCACGAGCAGCTGGTGTCGGGCCCGTCCTGCATGGCGGCGGAAGGCGTTCAGCCGCCCCCAGGCTTTGCCCTGCAATGCATTGAAGGTGAAGACATTCCCCGCCTGTGCGGGGGCGCCGCCATTTTTCATGATGTCGAGATAGCCGTGTTCGGCCAGCATCCAGTCCTTGACCCACTGTTCTGCTTCAGAAATGACATCAGCAGTCAGACGGGAGGAGAGGGCACCAAGAGTGTTGGCACGGCGGCGCCTGCGGCCGATGATTTCATAATCGGGCTTGCGGGTCCGCTCCCGGGTCGGGGTGGTCGTGATGTGCGTGATGCGAGACAAAGGAATTCTCCCGGAAAACTGCGTTATGGTCCGTAATGGGGCATGGCCCCATGACAATCAGGTCATATGGAAAGGATGAAAGCAGTGAGGGTATTTCTTCCTTGGCAGATTGAGTGTCGGAGAGCCTCCTGTAAGGAATTGCTCTGAGGATGCGGGGATATACCCTTAAATGTCAAGAAAAATTAACAGGACCTAGGGTGTCCCCTGTCTGGACATACGCAGGAAAGAGGGATAATCCCCGTACCATGTCTATTGAATCGTTGTTGTCGCATCTGGATTCCCTTCTGGCGGCCCAGGGATTGTCCGACAGGCGGGCCTGTCTGAAAGCCCGTGAGATCAATCCTGCTGTTGGTGTGGATTTTTTGCGGGACATGCGTCGGCGCAAACATCTCCCCCGTACGGACAAACTGGCAGCCCTGGCCCAGGTGCTGGGTGTGCCGGTTGGTCCGCTGGTAGCAGAGATCAGCAGGTCTGAAGAGCAGAAGACAGTCGAACAGCCAGCGCCGTCTCCTAATCTGCCTGTTTCGCAGGTGCAGGTCTGTGGTGAGGTGCAGGCCGGGGTCTGGAAGGAGGCACATGAATGGCCTCTTCCAGACCAGTATGCGATCACCATTCCTTACGATGCAGCCTATCCCGGTCTGAAGCGATACGGGTTGATGGTGAAGGGGCAGTCCATGAACCGTGTGTTTCAGGATGGTTCGGTGGTTATCGTCATCAATTTTTCCGAGCTGGGACGCCGGCCCCGTAATGGGGATTATGTGGTCGCCATGCAACGTTCCAGAGTGTCGGATGGTTTCGAGGCCACCATAAAGGCGGTTCAGGTCAAGGAAAGCGGACAGATGGTTCTCTGGCCCCAGAGTACCGAGCCGGAGTTTCAGTCACCGATCATCCTGCCTGCACCGGGTGATACGGTCTGCCACAGCGCTGCTGAGAGCCCGGATGTAACCATCCTTGCGCTGGTTGTCGGCAGTTATGTGCCGATGCCAACGGCATCTTTTCAGGGATCGTGAGAGGGGCTGAGGCAGGCATGTCCCATCCGGCGGGGTTGGAAAGGGTGAAAGAGGGTAGGGCTGATGACGCTGCGAGGCGGATCCTGCATGTGGACATGGATGCGTTTTATGCTTCCATCGAGCAGCGAGACAATCCGGCTTTACGGGGCAGGCCAGTGGCTGTGGGGCGTGGGTCAGGTAGAGGTGTCGTGGCCGCTGCTAGCTATGAGGCCCGTGTCTTTGGTGTACGTTCCGCTTTGCCCTCGCACATGGCACTGGAACGTTGCCCGGAGCTGATCTTCGTTCCTCCCCGTTTTGACGTCTATCGTGCTGTCTCGGCTCAGATTCATGCCATTTTCCGGCATTATACGGCGCTCATACAGCCGCTGGCGCTGGATGAGGCCTATCTGGATGTTACGGAACAGTGGCCTCCTTATGGATCTGCTACAGCCGTTGCTGAAGCCATCCGGCGGGATATTCGGCAGCAGACAGGGCTGACGGCTTCAGCGGGGGTATCGTATAACCGTTTTCTGGCCAAACTGGCTTCGGGGCAGCGAAAGCCCGACGGGCTTTTTGTGATTTCTCCCCGGCAGGGCGCTGCTTTCGTGGCGGATCTGCCTGTGGAGAAATTCCATGGTGTGGGGCCGGCGACCACGCGGCGGATGCATGGTCTGGGAATCCACACGGGAGCGGACCTCAGAAAATGGACAGTACCGGAGTTGAGGCAGCATTTTGGCAGTTCAGCCCAGTTCTATCATGATATCGCCAGAGGTCAGGATCATCGCCCGGTAGAGGCCAACCGGCCCAGGAAGTCATTGGGAACGGAGACAACCTTTCCGCATGACGTGGCTGAATGGGACAGGCTGGCAGCGACGTTGAAAGCGATTGTCAGCAAACTGGCTGCTGGCTGTGCGCAGAAGCGCCTTGCCGGACGGACCGTTACGCTCAAGTTGCGCTATGCCGGATTTCATACGGTAACCCGGGCTCGCTCAATGGCTTTCCCTGCCGCCGATGAGTGCGTATTGCTGCCAGTGGCTCTGGAAATTCTGCGCAGTTTCTTCCCGCTGGACCGGCCAGTGCGACTGCTGGGACTGACCATTTCCTCGCTGGTGTCGTATGAGGACCGTTCCCTGCCGGTACAGATGGGTCTGTTTGAGCAGACTGTCTGATTTCCCGGGAGTGCATGGAGAATGGCTTGCCTGATCTTTCGGGAAGAGCGAGGATGAATGAACCGGCGGCACTGGCTGGTGGTCAGTGCCGTGTCGCCCAGAATCAGGGAGGGAACATGAGTGATTTTCCCAAGGATGCTGCATCCTGTGTACAGCTGAATGATGGTCATGCCATGCCGTGGATCGGGCTTGGTGTCTGGGAAACACCGCCTGATGAAACAGCTGATGTTGTCAGAACAGCCATAGAGCTGGGCTACAGGGCCGTGGATACGGCCCGGCTGTATCGCAATGAGGCGGGAGTTGGCGAGGGGCTGAAAGGGCACCCCGCCATGTTTGTCACAACCAAGGTCTGGAATGACGAGCAGGGTTATGATTCGACCCTGAAAGCTTTTGATGAGAGTGCCCGTCTGCTGCAGCGTGATGTGGTGGATCTCTACCTCATTCATTGGGCAATGCCGCAGCAGGGACTGTATGTGGAGACGTGGAAGGCTCTGATCGACCTGCAGAAACAGGGGCGTGTCCGGTCTATCGGCGTGTCCAATTTTGAGAAAGATCACCTCCAGCGAATCATGGATGAGACAGGTGTTGTGCCTGCCGTCAATCAGATCGAGATTCATCCTTTCTTCCAGCAGGAGGAGTTGCGGGCTTTTCATAAAAGCGTGGGAATTCAGACCGAAGCGTGGCGTCCTCTGGGCAAGGGGACTGTACTGAACAACGAGCTGATTGGTGATATTGCCAGACGCCACGGCAAAAGCCCGGCACAGGTGATTCTGCGCTGGCACCTCCAGAATGGGGTGATCGTGATTCCCAAATCAGTTCATCGGGAGCGCATGGCAGAGAATCTGGACCTGTTCGATTTTGTCCTGCCCGAGCAGGAGATGGCGGCGATCGCCACGCTCCATAGGGCGGATGGCCGCATGGGAGAGAATCCGGCGAATCCGGTATTCGGCTGACATGGAAGAGGCGCATCCTGTTTGTGGGATGCGCCTCTTCCTGTTTCCGGGGATGCTCGGGCGTGTCAGATATCGAGAAGATTGACCGACTGGGCCTGCTCCTGAATGAACTGGAAGCGCAGCTCAGGCTTGCGGCCCATGAGGCTCTCGATCCGTCTGCGGGTCATCAGGTTGTCTTCTGTCGGGACGGTTACACGCAGGAGTGTGCGGCGTGCAGGGGACATGGTGGTTTCCTTGAGGTCGGAAACCGGCATTTCCCCCAGCCCTTTGAAGCGTGAAATTTCAACTTTGGCATTGGGCTTGAAGTCCGTCTTCAACCTGCGGTCACGGTCGAGGTCGTTCATGGCGTAGACGGTCTTGCTGCCATGAGTGAGCCGGTAGAGTGGTGGCTGCGCCAGGTAGAGGTGCCCCTGCCGGACGAGGTCCGGCATCTCCCGGAAGAAGAAGGTCATCAGCAGGGAGGCGATATGGGCGCCATCCACGTCAGCATCTGTCATGATGATGATGCGGCCATAGCGCAGTTTTTCAAGGTCGAGAGTCTTGCCAAAGCCACAGCCAAGTGCCTCGATCAGGTCTTTCAGCTCCGTATTGGCCAGCAGTTTTTCCTGTGTGGCAGAGGCGACATTGAGTATCTTGCCCCGCAGGGGCAGAACGGCCTGTGTTTCCCTGTCACGGGCCTGACGGGCAGACCCCCCGGCTGATTCGCCTTCCACGAGAAAGATTTCCGTCTCATGGGCATTGCTGCGGGAGCAGTCTGTCAGCTTGCCGGGCAGACGCAGGCGCTTTGTCGCCGTTTTGCGGGTTGTTTCACGGGCTTCACGGCGGCGCAGGCGTTCTTCTGCCCGTTCGACCATATAGCCGACCAGACTGTCAGCCTGCTGGGGATTGCCCCCCAGCCAGTGGTCGATCCGGTCCCGCAGGGCACCTTCCACGAGGCGGCTGGCCTCCTGTGTGGTCAGCCTGTCCTTTGTCTGTCCCTGGAATTGTGGGTTGCGGATGAAAACGGACAGACGGGCATTGATGGTGCCCAGCACATCTTCCGCCGTGATGGTGCTGGAACGGCGAATCTTGCGCTGGTCCCCCCAGTTGCGGAAGCCTTTGACGAGTGCCGCCCGCAGGCCGTTCTCATGGGTGCCACCCTGCGGTGTGGGAATGGTGTTGCAGTAGGAAATGAGAGCGCTGTTTCCCTGGTCGAGAAAGGCAACAGCCCACTCGACACGCCCACCGGGTTGGCCATCGGCAGCCACAGGCAGCTCAGCCTCACCAGCCCAGAGGGGGGTAAGCAGGGCAGGTGAGGGACCAAGATCAGCCGTCAGGGCATCTTCCAGACCATTTGGATAGGCGATGATAGCTTCGGCTGGTGGAGCATTGTCCCCTTTCAGAAGTTCCGGGGCACAGGACCATGTGATGCTGACCCCCCGGAACAGCGCTGCCTTGATCTGGCACTGGCGGTACAGACGGGCCGGGGAGAAATGCAGGGGGCCGAAAATGTCACTGTCCGGGGTGAAACGCACCATCGTGCCACGCCGGATGGCAGGTTTTGTGCTTTCTAGCGTACTGGTTGGCAGACCACGGGAGAAAGTCTGTCGCCATCCCTTGCGGTTGCGGTAGACCTCGACTTCCAGATGGGAGGCCAGTGCGTTGACGACAGAGCTGCCCACACCATGCAGACCGCCTGATGTGGCATAGGATTTGCCAGAGAATTTCCCCCCCGCATGGAGCGTGGTGAAAATGACCTCAAGGGCTGATTTTTTCGGGAAGCGGGGATGGGGGTCAGTCGGAATCCCACGGCCATTGTCACGGACCATCAGGGTGTGGGCGTCTTCCAGACAGACCTCGATGGTCGTGGCATGACCCGCCACGGCTTCATCCATGGCGTTGTCAATGATTTCGGAGGCAAGATGGTGGTAGGCCGCATCGTCCGTACCCCCGATATACATGCCAGGGCGACGGCGTACGGGCTCCAGCCCTTCAAGGACCTCAATGGCCCCGGCATCATACTGTTCAGCTGGCTGTACATGGGAGGGGGCAGGTGTGGAACCCTGCTCGAACATATCGGCCATCCTGTGATCCTGTCTGTCGGGGCGTGGGGAGGGGCGGGAGGTCAGCCCCGGCGCCTGCGGCGGCTCGTGGCCCGGTGGGGAGGCTGGGGTGCCGTGCAGCTTTCGTAGGAAGAAGGCTGAACAATATCCTTGGCCTCGGCATAATGGGCGAGGTCGCTGTTCGAATCGTCCAGCGCCTCGATCTCGTCATACATCGGCACACGTTGGGCACAGAAGGCCGTACCGGACTTCAGCCCCCCCAAGGACTGCACATCCGCCAGCTGGGTGATGTAATCATCATGTTTTTTCTGCGCCTGGCGGCCAAATGTCCGGTGGAAATAGGAATCCAGCCGTCTTTCCGATTCTGTCAGGATGGGGCGGAAGCGTGTGATGAACTGGTTGTAACGGTCCTGCGTCTGGCAGGAGAGAGCCGTCACCATGAGTTCCGATTTCAGACCAGCCAGATTGAAGGCTGAATGGTCTTCTGCCGAAGAGTGGCAGGCTGCTGCCCATGAGGCAGGGGCAATGGCAAAAAAAGCCGCAGTGGCAAGGGCCAGTCCAGTCCTGGAGAAGGACAGGCCGTAGGACAGAAGAGACATATGAAAACTCCCGCTGACAGGTTCTCTGCCTATATCATGGTCATTTGGGAAAGTCTGCCCTGAGACGGGCAATTCTTTGGTGGATATGGCCGTGTAATGATGAAGGAAACGTTAAATATAACTGACAGAGAAAGAAATATGGAAGACCTCATTCTCATGATGGTGCTGAAAGCGTATCGTGCGTTCTGAAAACTGGCGGATTGCGGGCAGGGGCCTGGATGCGCCTTTTTTATCTGTTTTTAGTTTTCTCTGGAGTGGACTGTGCAGCAGAGCAGTTTTCTAGTGCGGGCAGGGGTTGTCGGTGCAACTCTTCTGGCCCTTGGCGGGTGTGTCGGCCAGCAGTCAAGGGGGCCGAGTGGCATCGAGATTCCTCCCAATCCTTTTGCCAACGAGAAGCGGGCTGCTCATTGTGAGGTATCGCCTGTGCAGACAGACGCCACGGGCCGCATGAGTGTGAGCATGACGGTCAGCGCTGGTGATGGCGGTACCTGCCCGTTTTCCATCAGCAAAGGGGGTGGAGGCAGTTACGTGTCTTTTGGTGTGGTTCCTCCGCCGGAGAATGGCAGGGCCTTTCTGTATAATTATGATAACCGCACATATGTGGAATACACCCCTGCGGCGGATTACAAGGGGGCTGACGGCTTCACCGTGGAGTTGATTCCTGCCCATGCACAGCCACGCCGTCAGCTTCAGGTCCGTGTGCAGGTCGAGCCGGCTGTCGTTGCAGCTGCCCCTGCCCCCTCTGAGGAACCGGGCAAGAAGATGGCCGAATCAACTGAGAAAAAGACGCCTCAGGCTGTCCATCATGCGACCTCCCGAACGGTGCATCATGCCGTCAGCAGGCACGCTCCGGCAGCCAAGACGAAGTAACAGGGCGTAGAGACCTGTCAGAAAAAACGGGCCGGACACACTGAATACGTGTCCGGCCCGTTTTTTGAGAGAGCACATCAGGATGTCTGACCGGCAGGCGAAGGCCGGTCAGACTCTGAAGTACCTGTTTACTGGAAGTCGATTTCCACCCGGCGGTTCTGCGGTTCTGCCGTACCGGGGCGGGTGGAGACCAGTGGCTTCGAATCACCAAAACCGTGAACCTCGATGACGCCAGCCGGTACGCCATCGCGGATCAGCTCTGCCTTGATGGTCTGCGCACGGCGGAGAGACAGGGCCATGTTGTAGGCTTCAGCCTTCCGGCTGCCAGGACGGACAGCCGAAGAATCGGCATGGCCATTGACCTGGATCCGGGTGAACTGGGCTGATGTGGAGTTGCGGGCAGCTGTTTCCACGATGGCCCGCGCCCGGTCGGACAGGTTGGCACGATCCCAGTCGAAGAACACCAGATAGGTGCGGACGGGGGCAGGTGCCGGGGTGGAGAGGGTGGGGGCTTGTGTCGGTGGCGGCGGAGCCGGGTTGAACTCATAGCGCAGCCCGAGCATCAGGGAATGGTTGAAATCTGTCCGGCTGCCACGCTTGCCGCTGACGGGTCCACTGTCGGGGGCAGCGATGTTGTAGGATGCTGTCGTGAAGTGCCTGTGGCGGCCCGTGATGGTGTAGAAGCGATATTCCATTGTGGTGGAAAGGCCAACAACCCATGGCACGGGCAGTGAAACACCAAAGATGCCCTGATAGGCAAAGCCGCCTGCGCTGTCACGGGTCCGCTGCCTGTAGCCCCTGTCTGCGCCTGTCCCCTGGATTCTGGTGTTCGTGAACTGGCTTCCATAACCGATACCAGCCCCGAAATAGGGGTAGATCCAGTTCTGGCCGATATCCATGTCAAACAGGGCATTGGCCATGCCCCCGTATTTCTGCTGGTGACCATGGGCTGTGCTGCTGAAGCCGGGGGAATGGAACCGGGAAAGGCGGTTGTTGCGGTAGTTGCCCTCCACTTCCACACGGAAACCGTTCCCCAGTCCCCAGCCGATGCTGCCCAGCCCGGTGATGCCTGTCGCAAAGTCGTCCCGACCATGCGCAAAGAGCTTCGTGTGGGGATTGACGGTCTGGGACTGGTTGAAGCTCGCCCCCGCTGCCCCGCCGACATAGAGGCCACGGACAGGCTGTGCCCGGGCCGCACCAAACGCCATGACTGACAGGCAGGCGGCACAGGCGCTGCGGGCCAGCAGTGATGTAATGGAGGGGCGTGCGGTCATGTAATTACTCTCCAGCCAGACAGGTGGCTACCCTTTTCACTGAAAGTGACAGTAAACGCAATGGATTGCCGGGACATACCTGTGCCGTTTGCGTCTGAATCGGGAAAAGATGTGTCCTATGTGTTACAGGTGGATGAGGCGTCGGTCGGCCCCCGGGGAACATGGGGCTGGTCAGTCTTCATGGCTGAAGCGGCGTGTGGTGATGTCATGCTCCAGCGGGTGGGTGCTGTCTAGGACATCAACCTCCATGATCCAGAGGTCAGGGTCGTACCGTTTCTGCCGTTCCAGATAGGCATTGGCCTGCATCATGGCACTTTCCGTGTCGCTGTCCTCAAAGGTCTGGCGCAGCCATGTCGCACCCTGTTCCCGTAATATGGCGATGCGTCCATCCCGGCCATTCAGCATGATGAAGACACTGCCAGCATCTTCGTCACCTTTACGGACCAGAACGGCCATCAGGCCATTCTGGTTGAGGTGCCTGAGGGTGGCACGGACCCAGAATCCGGTTTTCAGGCCATGGAACATGAGTCTGGTCTCCCTGCCAGATGGTGCATAGTCGTCATGGGGTGGTGTTGGCCGCCGGGTGAATTGCCGTGTTGTCCGGCAGATGCAGGAGGGCAGCACGATAGGTGTGGGGGATGATGAAAAGTGCCAGAGCGGCGGAGATGTCGGTCGGGCTGGCAGCGGCAGGGGGGCAGACCTGTCGCAGGGCACGCCGTGCCGCCTCCGGGCTGTCTGTGTGGATGAGGCGGGACTGGCGCAGGGCATCGGTCATGAGGGACTGGTCAGCACGAAGCGCTGCCAGCTGGTCCCGGAGGGAAAACTGTCCCTGGGGGCTTGTGCAGAGCTGGGGCAGGACCCCAAGGTTCTGCAGGGCCCAGCCTTGGGGAGCGGTGATGTGTGCCCATGTCAGGGACAGGTGCCCCCCGTTGGGCAGGGTGGAAGAAATCTGGACCATGCCTTTGCCAAAGGTACTGCTGCCGGTCACAACGGCCCTTTGCTGGTCGGCCAACGCTGCTGCCAGAACTTCGGCTGCACTGCCCGTATCCTGGTCAACCAGCAGGGCCAGCGGGGTATTGTTGGTCAGATCCCCGCCCTGGATGCTCCAGACGTGATTGGCTTCCGCCGCCCGTCCTTCGGTTGTGGCGATCACGCCGTGGTCTAGGAAGAGCGCCGCCGTCATGACCGCCTGTTGCAGGATTCCTCCATGGTTCCCGCGCAGGTCCAGCACGAGGCCGGGCAGGGTGGGCGCTGGTGGGGTCCGGCCGTCTGGAGGGTGGGGCAGACTGCTATTTGGGGGTGTTTCTGGCAGGAGCGTGGAAAGATACTGGCTGACTTCTTCGGCCGTCCGGCTGGAAAAATGGGTGACCCGCAGGATGGGGAACCGCCCGGCCTGTTCAGGGAAGACACTTTCTTCTGCCATGCGCCCACGGGTGAAATTCCTGATGAGATGATGTCCGTCCTTGGTGCGGAATTCCAGCTCCACCGTACTGCCAGCAGGGCCAGTCAGCATGGCCTGGAGGGCGGGCAGGGCCATCTGGCGTGTGCTCTGGTGGTCGAGGCTGGTCAGGCTGTCTCCCGGTATGATTCCGGCATCCCATAGAGGGCTGTCGAGGTTGAGGGCTGCCACGACAGGGAAATGGGCTCGTGTCCGGCGGAGGGTCAGCCCGACGCTTGCTGCGGGTTCGGGTGGGGGCTGGGCAGGCGTGACGGCATCAGACTGGCTGGGCGGCGGTGGAGGAGACTGATAGCGGGAATAGGGGTCCAGCCTGGCCAGAAGGCCATTGAGAAAACGGCTCAGCAGGGTTTCATCATTCATGAGCTGGTAGGATGGCACATCACGTCGCAGGAGCGTGATGAGCTGGAGGCTCAGATGGCTCCAGCCGGTCACGTCGTCCTTGCCGGGTGTCCGGACAGACAGCAGAGGGTGCCTGTCATGGAGCAGGCTCATGTGAGCCGGGCTGAACATGGTTCCGGGCTGGACGGCGAGGGTGAAGCTGGATGATGGCGCCTGCCCATGGTCCGGCTGTTGTAAAGGCTGGGGGACTTCCAGCAGGGCCTGCATCCCCCAGAGGCAGAGTTCCTGCGGTGTGTGCGGGGTCAGCGTCCGGGGAAGCATGAATGTAAGGGCGGTTGATAATGTCAGCTCTGCCAGCCGGTCTTCATCCGTGAATTCCGGGAGAGCCGGAGCGGTGGGGACGGGGGTGGGTCGGGAGGAGCTGCCTGTCCCTGCGGGTTGGGATGTTGTGGTGGTGATGGATCCGACCGGAGTGGAGGAGGGTGCTCCAGGGCGGCCGGCAAAATGGTGGAGCAGCCGGTTCCAGAAAGGATGGGCCTGAACAGGCTGGGCGATGGCAGAGCCGACTGTCAGCACGCCGGACAGGGCAACCCCGGTGAAGGCTGTGCAGACGGGACGCAGGAGGCGAACTGGCATCATGAAGGCGATGGACCGGACTGGTAAGAAAAAGGGAAGATGAAAAGCCGGGACACTGTCACATGGTTTCTTTCGGGGACAGAGGCCGGGCAGGGCGGATCGTGCCCGTCGCGGGCCGGGGGCGTGCCATCATGGAAGACACATCCCCCGCTATTATGCCGCATTCATGGAAGAAGGGAAATCAGAAAGGAAGGTCATCCTTGCTGATGGGCGCCTCTGGTGAGGTTTTGCTGCGGCTGCCGGTTTTTGTGGTTCCGCTTTTTGTCGTTTTGGCTCTGCTGGTTGCCTTCCCTGTCGCTGCCTTTTTGGTGGCCGTTTTTCTGGTCGTGCTCTTCGCCGTAGTGGTTTTTCTGGTCGTGGTCTTTTTGGCGGCCGTTTTTTTCGTGGTTGTCTTGCGGCCACCTTTCAGCGGTTTGCCTTTTTCATCCAGCAGGGTGAGGGCCTCTTCCAGCGTGACGTCATCCATCGAGTCCCCTTTGGGGAGAGTGGCAATGGTCTGGCCATGCTGCACATAGGGACCAAAACGTCCCTTGCGGACCATGACGACCTCACCATCCTTGGGGTGCGTACCCAACGTGCGGATGGAAGCCAGCTTTTTGGCCAGAGCATCAACGGCCCGGTTCAGGCCGATGGTCAGCACGTCATCATCCTTGCTGAGCGTGCCGTAGATGCTGCCCATCTTGACGAACGGTCCGAAACGGCCAAGACCGGCCGTGATCATCTCGCCCGTTTCCGGGTGGGGGCCAACCTCACGGGGGAGGGAGAGAAGGCCGATGGCTTCCTCAAGGGTGAGCGTTTCGCCGTTACGGTCCTTGGGGATGGTGGCCCGTTTTGGTTTGGCCTTCTTGTCTTCAGGGTCCGGCTCGCCACGCTGGACATACAGCCCGTAAGGCCCACGACGGAGGGTGATGTCCTCGCCCGTGGCAGGGTCATGGCCAAGCAGGCGCATACCGTCCGGTAGGGCAGTCTCCTCGCCATTATCAACCGCCAGGGGGCGGGTGACACGGCACTCCGGATAGTTGGAGCATCCCAGGAAGGCTCCATGCCGCCCCAGCTTGAGGCCCAGCCGTCCATCAGTGCAGGACGGGCAGCTGCGTGGATCACTGCCATCCGGTCGGGGTGGGAAGAAATGGTTGCCGAGGTCCTGGTCCAGCGCATCAATGACATCAGAGATTTTCAGGTCTTTTGTCTTGGCAACCGTGGCCGAGAAGTCGTTCCAGAAGGCGGACATGACATCATGCCAGTCAGCCCGGCCATCCGAGATGTCATCCAGCTGCGTCTCCAGCGAGGCCGTGAAGCCCGTATCCACATAACGCTGGAAGAAAGAGGTGAGAAAAGCCGTGACCAGCCGCCCCCTGTCTTCCGGCACGAAGCGTCGGGCATCAAGGCGCACATAATTGCGGTCCCGCAGGACGCTGAGGATGGAGGCATAGGTGGAAGGCCGCCCGATGCCGATTTCTTCCATCTTCTTGACCAGTGATGCTTCGGAATAGCGGGGAGGTGGCTGGGTGAAGTGCTGTTCGGCTGTCACGTCCTTCGTGCCCAGCTGGTCGCCTTCCTTCATGGCGGGGAGAAGGCGGTTCTGGTCATCATCCCCGCCTTTTTCCTTGTCATCATGGCCTTCGATATAGAGCTTCAGAAAGCCGTCAAAGGCGATGATGGAGCCGGTGGCCCGCAGCAGGGTCTGCTCCTGTTCATCACCGATGGTGACGGCTGTCTGGTCCAGCTCGGCAGACTGCATCTGTGAAGCAACGGAGCGCTTCCAGATCAGTTCATAAAGGCGTTTCTGGTCCGCCGTGAGCACGGAGGCGACAGAAGAAGGTGTACGGGACACATCGGTAGGGCGGATGGCCTCGTGGGCTTCCTGTGCGTTTTTTGCCTTCGTGGTGTAGGAGCGTGGCTTGCCCGGGCAGTAATCTTTGCCAAAGGATGAGCTGATATGGGAGCGGATGGCCTGCACGGCCTCCGAGGCCATGGTGACGCCATCGGTACGCATGTAGGTGATCAGGCCGAACGTCTCGCCATTCAGGTCCACACCCTCATAAAGCTGCTGGGCGGTGCGCATGGTGGTCTGTGCACTCATGCCCAGCTTGCGGGAGGCTTCCTGCTGGAGGGTGGAGGTGGTGAAAGGCGGTGCCGGATTGCGGCGTGTCCGCTTCCGCTCGATCTTCCGTACGCTGAGGGCGGAGGAGCGGACCAGATCACGGGCCCTGTGGGCCATGTCCTCATTGGTCAGGGCGAACTGGTCGAGTTTTCTGCCTTCAAGATGGGTCAGTTTTGCGGTGAAGTCCGCCTTGGCGGGAGTTGTGAAGAGACCTTCCACACTCCAGTATTCCCGGGGTTTGAAGACCTCGATTTCCGCTTCCCGTTCGCAGATCAGCCGCAGGGCGACAGACTGCACACGCCCTGCACTGCGGCTGCCCGGCAGTTTGCGCCAGAGAACGGGAGACAGGGTGAAGCCGACCAGATAGTCCAGCGCACGGCGGGCCAGATAGGCATCAATCAGGGGGCGGTCCAGCGTACGGGGGGCCTTCATGGCCGCAGCGATGGCGTTTTTGGTGATCTCGTTGAAGGTGACCCGCTCGACCTCAATATCCTTGAGGAGCTTTTTTTCCTCGAGGGCACTGCGGACATGCCACGAGATGGCCTCACCTTCCCTGTCCGGGTCGGTGGCGAGAATCAGTTTGCTGGCCCCTTTGAGAGCCTTGGCAATGGTGGCAATCTGTTTCGAGCCACGATCATCGGTCTGCCACGACATGGCGAAATTCTCGTCAGGGCGCACGCTTCCATCCTTGGGAGGAAGGTCCCGCACATGGCCGAAGGAGGCGATGACGGTATAATCGCTGCCGAGATAACGGTTGATGGTCTTTGCCTTGGCAGGGCTTTCTACAACCACAACATTCTTCACTGCCATGAGTCTTTCCCGGTCTCTGGTGTCCTGGTGGTAAGGCTGTCTGGCCGATGCCCGCTAGCTGGGAAGTGTGATCTGCCCATCGTCGTGGCGTTGGACAGCTCCGTTCATTTCCAGCTCGATGAGTATTGCCGCAACTGCTGAGATGGACAACTGACAGCGTGATGCAATCTCGTCAACAGTGGAGGGGGTATGCGCCAGCAGGGAGAGAATATTTTTTTCGTCAGATTCCGGTAATGATTGACTGGCCGCAGGGGCTTCCTGGGGGGCAGCTGGCGGGGCGGTCGGTACTTTTTCAGTGGGTGTGAAAAGGGATGGCTGGCGTGAGGGAGGCCTGCTCCATGGGGCCAGTCCGGGGTCTGGTGAGGGCGTGTCTGCCAGGGCGGACAGGATGTCCTGAACCTGCTCGACCAGTATGGCCTGATTCTGTTTCAGCAGGTCATTCCCGCCGCTGGAACGTGGATCGCCGGGAAAGCCAGGCACGGCAAAGAGCAGACGCTGGAAGGTTGCAGCGAGTCGGGCCGTGATGAGTGTGCCGGAGCGTCTGGCTGCCTCAACCAGCAGGCAGCCACGGGCCAGACCGGCAATGAGAAGGTTGCGCCGTGGAAAATGGCGGGCATTGGCCGGCATGCCGGGAGGATATTCCGTAATCAGGCAGCCCTGCTGGGCTATGGCGGCCTGCAAGCCTGCATGTTCGGGAGGGTAGGTAATGTCCAGCCCGCCGGGCAGGGCGGCGATGGTCCGTCCAGAGGGCAGGGCTCCCCGGTGGGCCGCTCCATCAACTCCACGGGCCAGACCGGAAACGACAGTCAGGCCGGCTTCTGCCAGACCGGCGGCGAATTCCTTTGTCAGTTTCAGGGCCGGATTGGAGGCCTTGCGGGCCCCGACAATGGCCAGGGAGGGCGTGGAGAGCAGGTCTGTATTGCCTTGGGTGAATAGAAGCACGGGAGCATTCGGCAGTCCGGCCAGCAGGCGGGGATAGGCAGGGTCGGAGCGTAGCAGATGGTGGCCTCCCCGTTTTCCCAGCCAGGCAATTTCGTCTTCCATGCGGGATGCGGAGGGAATGGCTGGCGCCGGACGGCCGGAAAGGCGGGCACGGGCAGGCAGCGCTGCAATGGCCTGCTCTGCCGTGCCGTAAAGGCCCATCAACCGGCTGAATGTGGCGTTGCCAATGCCCTTTGTGCGGGCCAGCCGCAATCGAGCCAGACGTTCCGTTGCTGTCAGGTTGGCTTCTGATAATGCAGCTGGCTCATTTCTGTCCGACACGGGGTTCCGTTCCGCTACAGAGGCGGGCAATGTTGCCGTAATGGCGCAGGAGGATCAGCAGGGTGATGCATGCTGCTGCAATGGGACGGGCCGACATGATGGGTGCCAGAGAGAAGGCCACCATCAGGAACGGTGCTGCCAGAAAAGCCAGAAGCGCCCCCACGGAAGAAATCCTGCTCAGACGGACACCAGCCAGCCAGAGCAGGGTGCAGAGCAGCCCGACCGGCCAGCACATGCCCCAGAAAACACCGATGCCTGTAGCAACGCCCTTGCCGCCACGAAACCTGAGCCATATGGGGAAGCAGTGCCCCACGACAGCGGCACACCCTGCTACGGAGAGGCACAGGGCCGTGTCGTGAGGGGAGAGGGCCTCCGCCAGCAGGACGGCCAGAAGCCCCTTGAAGGCATCCAGAAGCAGGGTTGCCGCAGCGAGGCCTTTGCGGCCTGTCCGCAGCACGTTGGTGGCCCCGATGTTGCCGGAACCGATGCGCCGGATGTCACCCTGCCCACTGAGTGCGGTAAGCAGGAGGCCGAAAGGGATGCTCCCCAGAAGATAGGCCCCCAGAGCGATGACAGGCAGGCTGGGGGGCATGAGGGACCAGGTCAGGATGCCGCTCATGCAGGGAGACCTTTGGCAGTGAAGACTTCACGACCCTGACGGAAGGTCCGCAGGACACGTCCTTTGAGGTTTCGGCCATCAAAGGGGGTATTCTGTGCCCGGCCGGGCAGGCTGCCCGCGGTGACGGTCCATTCTTCTTCCGGGTCAAACAGGCAGAGGTCTGCCGGGGCACCGACGGCCAGCGTCCCGGCTTCCAGCCCCAGAAGACGGGCCGGAGCCACGGTGAGCAGGCGCAGGGCCTCCAGCAGCGGCAGGCCAGCCTGAAGCGTGACACCCAGCAGGGTGACGAGGCCGGTCCCGCCAGCCCGGGCTTGGGCAAAGGGAAGACGCTTGTCATCCGCATCGGCCGGGCTGTGATCGGAGGCGATGGCATCAATGGTGCCGTCTGCCAGACCCGCCAGAACGGCCTGCCGGTCAGCTTCCAGCCGCAGCGGCGGGGAGAGCTTGGCGTAGGTGCGGAAATCCCCGATATCCGCCTCCGTCATGGCGAAATAGGGCGGTGCCGTGTCGCAGGTGACCCGGATGCCCCGCTTTTTGGCATCAGCAATCAGGCCGAGGGCTTCCCCGGTGGAAACATGCCCGAAATGGATGCGTGCGCCCGTCAGTTCGGCAAGGCGAAGGTCACGGGCGATCATCATGGCCTCGGCGCAGGCGGGAATCTGTGGCAGGCCCATTTTCACGGCCTGCGGGCTGGCAGTGGCGCAGCCCCCTTTGGCCAGGGAGGGATCTTCCGGGTGGAGGACAATGACGGTATCCAGAAAGCCGGAATAGGCCAGCAGGTTGCGCATCTGCTTGGTGTCGGCAATGGCCCGGGCACCGTCGGTGAAGCCGATGGCCCCGGCTTTTTTCAGCAGGCCGATTTCGGCCATGTCCGTTCCGGCGCAGCCTTTTGTCAGGGCTCCATAGGGATAGATGGAGACAAGACCAGTCTCTTCCCCACGGCGGCGGATGTAATGGACGAGTGCCGGGTTGTCGATGGCAGGCTCGGTATCGGGAAGCAGGGCCAGGGAGGTGATGCCTCCTGCCACGGCAGCCTGAATACCGGAATCAATGCTCTCCCGGTATTCAGCTCCGGGTTCGCCAAAGCTGGCCCGCATGTCCACGAGGCCGGGGCAGAGGACGGCCCCTTTGCCATCCACGATGCGGGCAGCCTTGGGGGTCTCCTTGGGGTCGAGGGCGGCAATGCGCCCTTTCTCGACCAGCAGGCTCCCTTTGCCATCCCGCCCGGAGGCAGGGTCAATCAGCCGGACATTTTCAAAAAGGATGCTGCTCATGCGGGATTCTTCATGCGGGAAAGACGGTCGAGGACAGCCATGCGGACGGCCACGCCCATCTCGACCTGTTCAGAAATGACGCTCTGTGGCGAATCGGCGACATCGGAGGCAATTTCAACACCCCGGTTCATCGGGCCGGGATGCATCACCAGGGCTCCTGGCTTGGCCAGAGCGAGGCGGCGGCGGTCCAGCCCGAAGAGGGAGAAATATTCCCGTGCGCTGGGGACAAGGCCGCTGCCCATGCGCTCCCGCTGGACACGGAGACACATGGCCACGTCCGCATCCTTCAGGGCCTCATCAATGTCATGATGCAGGGTGACGCCTTCCAGCGTGCCGAGGGCACCGGGCAGCAGGGTAGGGGGACCTGCCAGATGGATGTCGTTGCCCATGGCCCGCAGGAGGTGAATGTCCGACCGGGCCACACGGCTGTGGGCGATGTCGCCGCATATGGCGATTTTCAGCCCGCTGAGGCGGCCGAAATGCCGCCGGATGGTCAGGCCGTCCAGCAGGGCCTGCGTGGGGTGCTCGTGCATCCCGTCCCCGGCATTGACGACACTGGCCTCGACCTTCTGCGAGAGCAGGGCTGGGGCGCCGCTCTGGGCATGGCGGACCACCAGCAGGTCGCAGTGCATGGCGTTGAGGGTGGAGGCCGTGTCCAGCAGGGTTTCGCCCTTGTTGACCGAGCTTGTGGCGACGGTCATGTTCACCACATCGGCACCCAGCCGCTTGGCGGCCAGCTCGAAGCTGGTGCGCGTGCGCGTGCTGTCCTCAAAGAAGAGATTGATGACGGTACGGCCCTGTAGCACGTCCCGTGGTGCATTGCGGGAACGGCTGAGCAGGGCATAGCTCTCGGCGAGGTCCAGAAAAGGCGTGATGTCCTTTTCTGTCATGCCTTCAATGCCGAGAAGATGGGGCGTGTGGTGTGTGGGGTTCATGCGGACAGGACACTCCGGATGCGGGCGAGAACCTCATCCCGGCCCAATGCGGCGAGCGTGAGGTCGATTCCGGGCGATGTCGTGGTACCTGTCATGGCAGCACGGAGCGGCTGGGCGACGGCACCCAGTTTCAGCTCATGCTCGGCAGCGAAGGCCCGCAGCGTGCTGTCGATCCCTTCTGCCGTGAAAGGTTCCAGCCCGGCGAGTTTTTCCTCCAGCCCGGCGAGAACCTTCCGGCCTTCCTCGCCCAGATGCTTTTCCGCCTTGGGGGTGATGGTCAGCGGCAGGCGCAGCCCGGCGAAGGCGGCGTTGTCGGCCAGCTCCACGACCGTCTTTGCCCGTTCCTTCAGCCCCGGCATGAGGGCAAGTACACGGGCACGGACCGTCTCGTCATGGTCAAGGTCATCACGTCGCTCCAGGCGCTGCATGACAAGGGCCGTCAGCCGCTCGTCATCGGCACGGCGCATCCAGATGCCGTTGAGGTGGCTGAGCTTGACGTAATCCATCCGGGAGGGAGAGCGGCCGATGCCGTCCATGTCGAAAAGCCTGATCTGTTCCTCACGGTCCAGCACCTCGGCATCGCCATGCCCCCAGCCGAGGCGCAGCAGATAGTTGCAGAGGGCCTCCGGCAGGATGCCTTCCTCACGGAAGTCCACGACGGACTGGGCACCATGACGTTTGGAGAGCTTGGCTCCATCCGGCCCGTGGATGAGGGGCAGATGGGCGAACTCCGGAAGGTCCCAGCCCATGGCCCGGTAGATCATGGCCTGACGGAAGGTGTTTGTCAGGTGGTCGTCACCCCGCATGACGTGCGTGATGCCCATGTCGTGGTCATCCACCACCACGGCGAGCAGATAGGTCGGTGTCCCGTCGGAACGGAGCAGGATGAGGTCATCCATCTCCGCATTGGCGACACGGACCTCTCCCTGCACATGGTCCCTGATGATGGTCTCACCCTCTTTCGGGGCCTTGAGGCGGATGGCATAAGGCACGCCTTCCGGGGCTTCGGACGGGTCACGGTCACGCCATGTGCCATCATAGCGGGGCGGGCGTTTCTCGGCCCGGGCCTTCTCCCGCATGGCGGCCAGCTCTTCGGGCGTGCAGTAGCAGCGGTAGGCCATGCCCTTTTCCATGAGCTGGGCCACGACCTCGGCATGACGGTCCTGCCGGCTGGCCTGGAAGACAGGCTCTCCGTCCCAGTCCAGTCCCATCCATTTCAGGCCATCAAAAATGACGTCCACGGCGTGCTGGGTGGAGCGTTCCCGGTCTGTATCCTCGATGCGCAGGACAAATTCTCCACCGTGATGACGGGCGAAGAGATAGTTGAACAGGGCAGCACGGGCGTTGCCGATATGGAGCAGGCCGGTGGGCGAGGGGGCAAAACGGGTACGGATCTTCATGAGCAGGCCTTATAACATGCCGGGATGGGTCGGGCCATCCACTTCAATGTGTCATCATGGGCTTTATCACAGGCAGCGGCACTTGTGGAATGGACGGGCCAGGGGTGGATGCAGGAGGCGGCAGAGCGGAGGATGATGGGGCAGGCTGTACTCAGGATGGTAGCGTCGGGGCTGGCCCGTCAGGGCAGTCGCCTGACCTGCTGGCTGCCTGTCGGTGTAGCCTTGGGCATTGTGGGGTATTTTGCCCTGCCGGCAGAACCTGCGTGGAGCACAGGCCTGATGATGGGTGGTTTGGCGGGCATGGGGCTGGTGTTGCTGGCCTGCTGCCGCTGGATGGTGGCCGGGACGGAACAGGCGGCACACTGGCAGGTGTTGGGGCATTGTCTGGGAAGTGGCCTCCTGGTGATTGGCCTGGGGTTTCTGCTGGCCTGGGGGCAGGCTGTCCGGCAGTCCCCCATGCCGCTCCTGCCCATGGAATCGGTCTGGCTGGAAGGACGGCTGGCGGCTCTGGAACCTGTTCCAGGCCGACATGAAGGGCAGAAGCCCAGCTGGCATGTGGTGGTGGAGGGGGCCGTGTTCGACTCTCCATGGTGGAATGGCATGGCGCCCCTGCAACGGCGGGTGACTGTCACCTTTCTGCCCAGAGAAGGGCAGGAAGATGGCCTGATGGCGTTGGTGACAGGCCAGCCTGTGCGGATACGGGCGCTTCTGCGCTCTCCGCCCCCACCGCTCTGGCCGGGAGGGCATGATGGGCAGCGTGCGGCCTGGTTTGCTGGACGTGCCGGAGCGGGACTGGCCCTCTCACCGCCCTTGCCGCTGAGAGCTGCCCCGGCAGGTGGTGTTGTGGGCCGTCTGGATGACAGGCTGGTCCATCTGCGGCAGACAATGGCCTGGATGATCGGAGCGGCCCTGCCGGGGCAGGTGGGAGCGGTGGCATCCGCCGTGCTGTGTGGCGAAACGGGCCGTCTTTCTGCCGAGACGAGGCAGAGCTATGCGGCTGCCGGGCTGGCGCATCTTCTGGCCGTGGCGGGCCTGCATCTGGGGCTGGTGATGGGGCTGGTGTTTGCCACGGTCAGACGTTGCCTCAGCCTGTCGCAGCGCCTGTCGGCCTACTGGCCCTGTCGTGAGGTTGCCATGCTGGTCTCTTTTGGGGCCGGGGTGGTTTATGTGGTGCTGACAGGGTTGCATGTGCCGGGGCTGAGAGCGCTGGGCATGGCGGGGTTGGCCGTGTTGGCCCTGCTGCTGGGGCGGCGGGCCGTTTCCATGCGGGGGCTGGCTCTGGTCTGCCTGGTGCTGGAGGTGATGTCTCCTGTTCTGGTGCTGGATGTTTCCTTCCAGATGTCTTTCGCAGCTGTGATGGCTCTGATTGCGGGTCACGAATCATGGAGGAACTGGCTGTTCCGGTTGGGAGGGCATCATGGGCAGCAGGCCCCGGCTCTCTGGCGGCGGGGGGCAGCTCTGCTGGTGGCCCTTGTTCTGACCTCCCTGCTGGCCGGACTGGCGACCCTGCCGCTCAGCATGGCGTATTTCGGCGCCTTCCAGCCATGGTTTGTCATGGCCAATCTTCTGGCAGTCCCCTTGATGGGTGTCTGGGTGATGCCTGCCGGGATTGTGGCCCTGCTGCTGATGCCATTTGGCCTTTCTTCGGGGCCACTGCACGTGATGGGGTGGGGCATAAAGGGTATCGGCTGGCTGGCAGGGTGTGTGGCGGCGGCTCCGCTTGCATCATTGCCGGTGCCGTCTTTTCCGGCCTGGGGGGTGGGGCTGTATCTGCTGGGGCTGACCGTGATGTGTCTGTGGCGGGGATGGGGCCGGTTTGCTGGCGTGGGTGTGATGGCTGTGGCGCTTTCAGCACCCTGGCTGGTGGACCGGCCCGTGATGCTGCTGGTGGAGCAGGGTGCCGTTTTGGCTGTCCGGCAGGAAGGGGCCATGAGGGTGATGGAGGGGCGCCCTGGTAGCGGGCTGGTCCGACAGGAGATGCAGCGTGCCTTGGGCTGGAATGTCAGAGGGCTGGGGCAGCCGGACTGTGCGGCAGGTCTCTGTCATCTACGCCTTGGGAATGATCGGCTGGTTTTGTGGCGTGGGGTTGCCGGGCCGGAGCGTGGTGGAGAGGCATCATGCCGGGATGTTGTGTTGGAGATACGTATGGGCGGACAGCATCCTCTCTGTCCGTCTGTCCGGCAGCTTGGTCCGGCTGATCTGCGGCGGGAAGGAAGCTGGGCCGTTTATGGGACGGGGGCGGGTGGTATCAGGCTCGTGTCGGACAGAATGGTGCAGGGGGATCGCCTCTGGACCGGCGAAGGAGCGTTCCAGAATGTCGTGCCCCTGCCACCAGCTCCGGCTGAGTGAAAGAGAATCAGGACCCGCACAATGTACGGATCAGTGGCGGGGCAATGCGGCTGAGGCGCTGCTCCAGGGCAGCGGAGAGGCGCCGGTAATGGCTGGCACCAGGCAATGCCGGGTCTTCCCACGGTTTGGTCCCCTCGGGGAACTGGATGATGCAGCGTTTCAGCCGTTCGCTTTCCCGGCGTTTCTTCCATGGTTCCGGGAGATGCAGGCAGAGATTTTCCGTCAGCTTGCCGGTCAGGAAGTTCCAGCGTTCGGGCAGGAGATGGACATGGTCGTGGAAGACCTGATTGAGGATGTCTGTCCCCGGGCAGAGATAGGGGCGTGTAGCAAGGGTGAAGCAGCGGTTTATCTGCGACGGTGAGATGAGCCGGGGGCGGAGCAGCATCATGCTGCTGTTGAAGTAGTCTTCCGGCCGGGCAAGGGAGAGATGCTGGCGGGTATAGTCGGGCAGGGAGACATCGGGCAGCCCGGCAGCGGGAGCATCGCCCAGCAGGGTATGGATGGGCACTTCATGCTGGCGGAGAATCTGGGCGACAGGGTCGGCCACGGCACCGATGGCGGCCTGCCGGGGAAAACGGTTCAGCAGGGGGGGCAATGGTCCGGTAACGAGCAGGGCACTGTCCAGCCAGAGCACATGGACATCATCCCGGAACAGCACCGGGAGATAGCAGCGATAGAAACATTCATTGCGCCATCGTTGATGGGTGTGCAGGCGCAGGGCTGCGGCTTTCTGTCCGACATCGTGAAAGGTCAGCAGGCTGTATTCTGTTCGGAACAGGTCACTGATGATGAGCTGGAGGGCTGGCGCCACATTGGTGTGGAGGATGTGGAAATCGAGCTTCGTGCGGGGATTGTGATCCACGACGGACTGGATGGCACAGAGCGTGGCCCAGAGGTCTTTGCCATTCGTGCCAAAAACGATGGCCGTCTCTTCCAGTCGAGGCGATGGCATGGTCTATCTCATGGTTTGATCGTAAAATTAGACACAAAAGGTCTTTTATAGACTTTTACGATAAAATAAAGGACTTGATATGAAGGCTTTTTTTGGAGGAGAAGCTTCTGGCCTGCTCAGCGCTTGGGGGGTATTTTGTTCTTTTCCCTGTAGAGACACCATTCAGTGACGGGGCAGCGCCAGCATTCCGGTGTGCGGGCCTTGCAGACATAGCGGCCATGCAGGATGAGCCAGTGATGGGCAGGGCGGAGCATCTCTTTGGGGATGCGGCGGACCAGCTCATCCTCCACGGCACGGACGGTCTTGCCCGGTGCGAGGCCAGTACGGTTGCCGAGGCGGAAAATATGGGTATCGACAGCCATGGTTGGCTGGTCGAAGGCGATGTTGAGGACGACATTGGCTGTTTTCCGACCCACGCCGGGCAGGGCTTCCAGCTCTTCCCGGTTTCCGGGGACCTGCCCGTCATGTTTTTCCAGCAGCTGCTGGCAGAGCAGGGCCACGTTATGGGCTTTTGAGCGCCAGAGGCCTATGGTGCGGATATGTCTGGCGATGCCTTCCTCACCCAGTGCGGCCATGCTGGCAGGGTCGGGGGCTTCTTCGTACAGGGCACGGGTGGCCTTGTTGACGGAAACATCCGTCGCCTGTGCTGAAAGCACGACACTGACGAGCAGCTCGAACGTGTTGTGATAGATCAGCTCGCTGCGGGCGTCCGGGTGTGCTTTTTCCAGCGCGGCCAGAAAGGCACGGACGGCCTTCAGGCTCATGCGGGGCTGGGAGCTGGTCGAGCGTGTGCGGGGCGTGCTGGTAGAAGCCATGAGGGTATGGTGGGTCCGGCCATTATGGGAAAAACTCTGTCCGTTCCTAAGGGGAGTCGGGTTTTTCTTCAAGCGGAGGGGCCGGGTGTGGTCTGATAGGTTTTGAAGGAGGAAAAGGCAGACGTGGCAGAAAATGGGGATGGACGGGACAGCATGAAGAAACTCTCCTTTGGGGCGATACTGGCTTTTGTGGTGAAGCGCTGGCTGGGCCAGCCTGCCATGCTGGCATGGACGCTGGGCGGTGTGGCCTTGGCCACGGTAGCTGATATATGCACTCCTCTTCTGGCTGGTCGCCTGGTGGGTGATATTTCCACAACGACATCTGCCTCATCGGCTGCTGGTGGCCGGGAGGCTTTGCTGCATGATGCCCTGCTCATGGTCAGCGGGCTGCTGGTTCTGGGGCTGGTGGGCGTCATGGGCCGGCGGTCTTCCTACCTGGGGATCAGCAAACTCAGCCTTGCTGTCATGCGCCGGGTGCTGGATGATGCTTTCGCCCGGGTGCAGCGTTTCTCGTCAGACTGGCACGCCAACAATTTTGCGGGCTCTACCGTGCGGCGGATCACCCGGGGAATCTGGGCCATTGATACGCTGGATGACACGCTTCTCCTGCTCATTACGCCAGAGGTTCTGGTCCTGCTGGGGACGACCCTGGTCCTGCTGGTGCGGGCGCCCCTCATGGGGCTGGTGCTGGCCGTGATGGTCGGGCTGTTTGCCTGCATGTCCATCTGGCTGGCTCTGCGTTATGTGGCGCCAACAGCCCGGATATCCAACGCCTGTGATTCCAGGATGGGGGCCGTGCTGGGGGATGCCATTACCTGCAATGCGGTGGTGAAGAGTTTCGGGGCGGAGGAACGGGAGGAGCGGCAGCTCCATGCCGTAGCCCGCACGTGGGCGGACAAGACCTATTACAGCTGGTATCGGGGGACGAACAGCGCCAACTTTCAGGCGTCCTATACGCTGCTGATGCGTGTGGTGATGATTGGTCTGGCTGTGCTGCTCTGGTGGCGTGGTATGGCCGGGCCGGGTGATGTGGCCTATGTGCTGACGATGATGTTCCTCATCCAGGGTTATCTGCGGGATCTGGGGCAGCAGGTGAGCCAGGTTCAGCGGTCGGTCAATGAGATGGAAGAACTCGTCGGGCTGTTCTCGAGTGAACCGGCCATCCGGGATATCCCCGGTGCCATTCCGTTGGAGGTGACGGCGGGGGAGATTGTCCTTCTGGATGTGAGTTTCCGGTATCCATCCCAGGAAAAGCCGATCTATCAGGGGCTGTCGCTGAGGATCGCACCGGGGAGCCGTGTGGCCCTGGTCGGGGCGTCCGGGTCGGGCAAGACGACGCTGACACGGTTGTTGCAGCGTCTGTATGATGTGGATGGTGGTAATATTCTGATTGATGGGCAGGATATTGCTTACGTCACCCAGCAGAGCCTGCGGCGCCAGATTGCGCTTGTCCCGCAGGAACCCATGCTGTTCCATCGAACATTGGCTGAGAACATTGCCTATGGTCGGCCTGATGCCACCCGGGAGGAGATCGAGCAGGCGGCACGGCTTGCCAATGCTGATGGATTCATTACCCGTCTTGCCGAAGGGTATGAGACGCTGGTTGGTGAACGTGGCGTGAAGCTCTCCGGGGGAGAGCGCCAGCGCGTGGCGATTGCCCGGGCTTTTCTGGTTGATGCGCCGATTGTGATTTTTGATGAAGCCACGGCAAGCCTCGATTCTGAATCAGAAATGCTGGTGCAGGAGGCCATGACCCGCCTGATGGAAACACGCACCGTACTGGTTGTGGCGCACCGTCTGGCCACCGTGCGTGACCTGGACAGGATTCTGGTATTTCATCAGGGGCAGATCGTTGAGGATGGCACGCACGAGAGTCTGATGGCTCTGAAGGACGGGGCCTATCGGCGGCTCGTGTCGCTGCAATCGCTTGATGCAGCCAGCCCGTAACGGGCTGGCTGATGCTGGATGGTCGTCTCCTGCCCTGCGGAAGGGTCAGATGTAATGTTCATCCAGTGGTGGAAAGCCATTGAACCCGGTCGAGCAGTAAGTGGACACATAGGCACCAGTGGCGAGGATGTTGATCCTGTCTCCTGCCTTGAGCTCTTCTGGCAGGGGAACGGGATTTTTCTCGTATAGCACGTCCATGCTGTCGCATGTCGGCCCGGCCAGGATGCAGGGTGAGCGGCTGCTCGTGGTGTCGTCATGGGGTGTCTGGAAGACATAGCGGATGGATTCGCCTTCTGTTTCCGCCAGACCACCAAAGCGGCCGATATCCAGATAGACCCAGCGGGGAGTGTTGTCCTCACCGCCCCGCCTGCTGGCCAGCACGACCTCGGTATGCACGATTCCCGCACTGCCAACCATGTAGCGGCCCGGCTCCAGCAGAATGCGGGGGGCCCCTTGTGGGAAATGCGCTGCCATGGCCTCCGTTATGGTCGTGCCGAACTGGTCGATGCTGGGGATGGGGCTGTTGTAATAGGTTGGAAAGCCCCCGCCCATATTGATGAAGTCCAGCGTGATGCCCTGCTTCTGGAGGCGGTGGCAGATTTCGGCAGCCTGAGCAATGGCGTCGGCATAGGCTGTCGTGCTGGTCTGCTGGCTACCGACATGGAAAGACAGGCCAGCTGGTTTCAGGCCCAGCTCACGGGCTTTCTGCAACAGGGTAAAAGCGCTTTCCGGCGTCGTGCCAAACTTGCGGGAGAGCGGCCACTGCGCCCCGGTATTGAGAACTCCCAGCCGACAGAAAACCTCACAGCCGGGGGCGTGTTCTGCCAGTTTTTCCAGCTCCTCCATGCAGTCGAATGCATAGAGTGTCAGGCCTTTCTGATGGGCATAGGCAATGGAGCGCACCGTCTTGACGGTGTGGCCGAAAGAAAGTTTCTGCGCCGGAATGCCTGCTTGTAGGCAGATGTCGATCTCTCCGGGGGATGCGATGTCGAAGAACGAGCCGAGGGCATGCAGCTCCTTCAGGATCGCTGGTGCCGGATTGGCCTTTACGGCGTAATGGATCCGGGCAGAGGGAAGGGCATCGTGCAGGGCGTGGTACTGCGTGCGTACGCAGTCCAGGTCCACGACAAGGCAAGGGGTGGCGGGTTTTTGTTCGGTGAGAAAACGGGCGATTCTGGGAGTCATGATACTCACGTCCCCTATAAATTCTCCCCGGTCGGGGGAGATGTTGCGAAACGGTCGAACGGACCGGCGGGATTCCGCCTGCCCCCTGCAGGCAAGGGGATACGGGGCCAGAGCGCTTGACGTCGTTGCGTAACCTCATGAGGGCCAGTGGCACGTGCGTTGCTGCGTGGAGTGCGTGACAATGCCCAGATTTTTTTTCAATGCAAGGGGAAACTGAAGGGTGGCTTCCGGGTATGGTTCTCATCACAAAAAAGTGATGTCAAGCCAGCCATTCAGCAGGAGGGGACGGGAAGGGAGCGCTCTGTTCAGGAAGGATTTTTATTAAAATTCAGTGTGTTGTTGAGTGGGGTCAGTCATGGCCGGTAGATGCCATGTCGATAGGGTGACTTTCAGTTAAGAAAACTGTTCTGGTAACAGTGTAACGTCTGCGTGGACTGGTTTGATGTGTTTTCTGCTAATGGAGGACATGATGACGGTAGGTCATGACGATAAGAAAAAACGCCCCTTTCTTGTGCGGGTTGGCAAGGCGCTGCGCCCCTTGTTCAATGCCCTGATTGCCAGAGGGTCACTGGTCCCCAATACACCTCTGCTGGACAATGGCCTGTTTCCTTGGGCGGTGGCCCTGGAGAAGGCTGCCCCGCTGATGCAGAAAGAGTTTCAGGCCATCATGGCTGAGCGTGAGAAAATTCCGCCCCTGCGTGACCTTTCGCCCGATCATGAGCGCATTGCGCCGGACAGCCGCTGGAAGTCATTTTTTCTGTACGGCTACGGCATTCCTGTTCCAGAGAATTGTGCCAAGGCCCCTGTTACGGCCCAGCTTGTGGCCGGGATTCCCGGTCTCTGTTCCGCCCTGTTCTCTGTTCTGGAGCCCGGTGGGGAAATTCCACCCCATAAAGGGGTTACCAAAGGGATGCTGAATGCACATCAGGGCTTGGGGGTTCCACGAGATCGTGATAATTGCTGGATCAAGGTCGCAGATCACACGCTGCACTGGGATGATGGCAGGCTGTTCATCTTTGATGATACCTACCGGCATACGGTGCAGAACAACACCGATGAGGTGCGTGGCATACTGTTCATTCAGTTTGAGCGGCCTACCCGTGGTCTGGGATGGTTGATGCAGCGTATTTTCCTTGGAGGGGTGAAAAAATCCGCCTTTGTCAGGGATGCCCAGAACAATATCGAACGCTGGAACCGTATTCAGGCTGAACTGGAGAAAGTGTGATGATGGAGCCGTGATCTTGCTGTCACGGCCTCGCAGGGAGAGGAAAAGCGCACCCCGTGCCCGACAAGATCGAGATGCCATTGGAGCCTCCGCCACCACCAAAAGGCCTCTGGGCCACGTTCAGGCAGGTCCTGAGCAACAGCGGAGACAGCCAGACGTCCCTCAGTGCGGCGGGATGCGCCTTCTTTGCAACCCTGTCGCTGTTTCCCGCCCTGACGGCGCTGATCTCTGTCTATGGGCTGGCTTTTGACGTACAGACGGCAGAAGAGCAGCTGCGTGTCGTCAGGCATATGCTCCCTCCTGCCGCCTATGAGATGATCTTCGACAGGATCCATGCGCTGGTGACTCAGCCTCAGTCCTCACTGACCCTGGGGCTGGTTTTTTCCCTGCTGGTGGCTCTCTGGTCCGTCACGGCCAGCAGCAAGTCCATCCTGTCTGCCCTGAATATCGTCTATCATGCCAGGGAAACTCGTGGTTTCCTGCATTTTCAGGTTCTGGCCTTCGGCACAACTCTTCTGGCCGTGATAGGGGCCTGCCTGACGTTGGCGCTCATGGTGGCGGCTCCGGCCATCGTGGATTATCTGCCACGCTATCTGAGTTATGTGGGGGTGACGATAGATAGCCTGCCGCCATCGCTCCATTTTCTGGTGGAGCAGGGCACGCCCGTTCTCGTTCACTGGCTGGCCCCTTCCATCATGCTCTGTTTCGTCTTCATGGCGCTGATCGTGCTGTATCGTATCGCCCCGTGCCGGGAGCGCATGACATCATGGCGCTGGATCCTGCCCGGTGCGTTTCTGGCGACCCTGCTCTGGGTTGGCGTGTCCATTGGTTTTTCGTGGTACGTCTCGCACTTTGCCAGTTATGGTACGACGTATGGGCCACTGGGTGCCGTGGCGGCTGTCATGATGTGGCTTTTTGTCAGTGCGTATGTCGTGCTGTTTGGCGCCGTGCTGAATGCCGAGCTGGAGGAGCGGGGCTACCGGCGGATCGTCCGCAAGGAAATGGGAATCCCCGTCAGGCCAGCGGATCACTGAGGAGCTGCCGGTTACCGGAGCGGGCTGTCCTGTGCGATTTTTTCGGCCTGACGGGCCTGGTCCTGAAGAATCTCGTGCATGTCGGTAGGGTGGCGGAAACGGGAGCGGCGGCGGGGAAGGACCGTTATGGTGATGTGGCTGACACCGTGATTCATGATTCCTAGGCTGGCCGCAGCCCCCTGTGAGAGGTCGATGATGCGGTCGCTGTCGGCTGGCCCGCGGTCATTGACCCTCACGATGACAGATCGGCCCGTGACGGATGAATGGACCAGCAGTTTCGTTCCCAGAGGGAGGGACGGATGGGCGGCCGTCAGCGCATCGGGGCTGAAGCGTTCGCCGCTGGCAGTCCGTTTTCCGATCAGCTTTTTGCCGCCATACCAGCTGGCCAGCCCGCTTTGCGTGGGAGGGAGTGCAGCTTCTTCCGTCTTCTCCACGTCTGATGACATCCCGGCCGCCAGGGCGGATGGGCTGGAGGCGACATGCCCCAGACATGCAAGAATGATCAGACACGGCAGGGTAGAGGCTGTGAAGGGGAACCGCCTGTTCCGCCCACGGGGGACGACAGCTTCCATGGAAGCAGGAAAAGGTGTGTTTGCCTTCATGTTACCCACGGATATTGTTGATGGTCATCCCGAGTGTGTCACAACTTGAACAGATGGGCCAGCGTGGGCGTCCAGATGATTGTAAACTATTGGATAACATATGAAGATTGCGGTGCCAGACTGTAAAAGAAGTGGCTTTACCTGATGAAGATGAAGGTGCTATCAGCCGTTCGGATGAAGCGACCTCTTATTGTTGTCCTGAACGGACCGAACCTGAATATGCTGGGGCTGCGGCAGCCTGAGATTTACGGCGAAGCCACACTGGATGATGTGGAGCAGCTGTGCCTTCAGGCTGCGGAGCGGCTCGATGTGACGATCGACTTCCGCCAGACCAATGGCGAGGGGGAGCTTGTGTCATGGGTGCAGGAATGCCGGGGCCGTGCAAGCGGTATTGTCATAAATCCTGCGGCCTATGGGCACACATCGATTGCTTTGCTTGATGCGCTGCTGGCTGTTGAGCTGCCAGTGATTGAGGTGCATATGTCTAACATTCATCGCCGGGAAGCATTTCGTCATCACACGTATGTTTCACAGGCAGCCCGTGGAGTCATCTGCGGGCTGGGGATACGCGGGTATGCCCATGCTCTCCAGGCGGTGGCAGATATGATTGAGGATGAAGGATGAGCCGTATGCTCGTGGACAAGGAGGCCATTCGGGCACTGGCCGATATCCTGACGGATACAGGCCTGACCGAGATTGAAGTTTCCGAAGGCGACAGCCGCCTTCGTGTTGCCCGGAATGTGACCGTACAGGCTGCGGCTGCTCCCGTGGCCGCTGCTCCTGCTGCGGCTCCCGCCCCCGTGGCGGAAGAGGCCGTGGCCCCGGCAGACCCGTCATCCCATCCTGGCGCTGTTCCCAGCCCGATGGTGGGCGTGGCCTATCTGACACCGGACCCCTCCTCCCCTCCGTTCGTGCAGGAAGGAGGCCAGGTCGCTGCCGGGCAGACCATCATGCTCATCGAGGCGATGAAGACCTTCAACCAGATCAAGGCACCGCGTGCAGGCAAGCTGGTCCGCTACTGCGTGGCATCTGGCGATCCGGTTGAATTCGGGGCAACATTGGCGATCATCGAGTGATGTTTTCCAAGATCCTGATAGCCAATCGTGGCGAGATTGCCCTGCGGGTGCTGCGCGCCTGCCGGGAGATGGGCATCAAGACGGTGGCGGTGCATTCCACGGCAGATGCTGACGCCATGCATGTGCGTCTGGCCGATGAGGCTGTCTGCATCGGGCCGCCAAGCTCCCGTGATTCTTACCTGAATGTGGCGGCTATTCTTTCTGCCGCCACCATCACCGGAGCAGAGGCCATCCATCCGGGCTATGGCTTCCTTTCCGAAAATGCGGAATTCGCCGAAACGGTGGAGGAGCACGGCATCGCCTTCATTGGCCCGACAGCCGAGCACATCCGCATGATGGGTGACAAGATCACCGCCAAAACGACCATGGAGGCCCTCGGCGTGCCGCTGGTGCCCGGGTCGGACGGGGCCCTGCGGAGCCTGGACGAGGCCCGGGAAGTTGCGGCCCGTGTCGGGTATCCGGTGCTCATCAAGGCCGCTGCCGGTGGTGGTGGTCGTGGCATGAAGGTAGCCCAGACAGCTGATGAGCTGGAGGAAGCCTGGAGCGTGGCCCGGACGGAAGCCCGTGCCGCTTTTGGCAATGACGAGGTCTATCTGGAGAAATATCTCGACAAGCCCCGTCATATCGAGCTTCAGATCATGGGTGACACGCACGGCAATGTCGTGCATTTCGGGGAGCGTGACTGCTCCCTCCAGCGTCGCCATCAGAAGCTGCTGGAGGAAGCCGGTTCCCCCGTCATCACGCCAGAGCAGCGCAACGAGATTGGCAAAACTGTTACGGATGCCCTGTCACGCATGGGGTATCGCAATGCCGGTACGCTCGAGTTCCTGTATCAGGACGGGCAGTTCTGCTTCATTGAGATGAATACCCGCCTTCAGGTGGAACATCCGGTGACGGAAATGGTCTGCGATGTGGACCTCGTGCGGGAGCAGATCCGTGTGGCCGCTGGTGAAAAGCTGAGCTACCGGCAGGAAGACATCGTGATGAACGGCCATGCCATCGAGTGCCGCATCAACGCCGAGGACCCGGAAACCTTTGCGCCCAACCCGGGGACGGTCAAGGTGTTCCATGCTCCCGGTGGTCTTGGTGTCCGTATGGACAGTGCGCTCTTTGCCGGTTACAGGGTGCCTCCCTATTACGACAGCATGATTGCCAAGCTGATCGTTCATGCTCCCACCCGTGCGCTAGCCATCAGCCGCATGCAGCGGGCCCTGACGGAGTGTGTTGTGGAGGGGGTGAAGACGGTCATTCCTTTGCATCAGAAAATTCTGGCAGACCCGGAGTTCCAGAAGGGTGAATATACCATTCACTGGCTGGAGAATTTCGTGGCAAAACTTCAGGCCGATAAAGCCTGAAGATTTCTGCTTCGGCCTGTCCGTTCAGAAAGCCGTTCCCGTAGCAGGGAGCGGCTTTTTTTATGGTCAGCCCCGTGCTTCTTTCAGGCTGGCTCCAGCGATGAGGGGGCAGCCCGGCAGGGCCAGAAGGAAAAGGGCCGCCAGAAGGCTCAGATTGGCCGTACAGGCTGTTCCTGTCGGGGTGGTGCAGGCCAGTGTGCCGAAGATGAGACCAGGAGTCATCAGCGGCAGTGTCAGCACGGGGAGCAGAAGGCTGTTGCGGCGTGCTCCCAGTGTTATGGCCGCTGTCATGCCCCCTGTGAGAGAGAGGGTCAGGCTGCCCAGAGTAAGGCTGAGCATGAGCACCGTCAGGTTATGGGCTGGCAGCTGGAAGAACAGGGCCAGCAGAGGGGTGGCCAGCAGGATGGGCAGTCCACCTGTCACCCAGTGGGCGAACATTTTCCCCAGCGCAATGAAGGCAGGGTGCAGGGTGATCTGGAGCATGTCCAGTGATCCGTCTTCCGCATCTTCATCATAGAGGCGCTCCAGCGGCAGGAGTGAGGCCAGCAGGGTACAGACCCACAGAATGGCCGGGCCGGTCTGCTGGAGCAGGGCGGGGGTGGGGCCGAGGGCAAGAGGAAAAAGTGTGCTGCAGACTGTCAGGAACAGCAGCCCCCCTACGGTTTCGGCACCGTTCAGGCGGGCCAGATGCAGCTCCCGGCGCAGATGCAGGAGCAATGGATGAAGGGTCTTTTTCGAGGCTGGCTCCTCATGCACTGGCGGGGTTTGCATGGTCAGGTCTGGCGTGATGGATGGTGCCACCATGCCGGGTGTGAGGTGCTGGCTGCCCGGTAGGGATAGTGGCGCATGGGAGGCAATGGCCACGGCCCCCCCACGGGCACGATGCTCCGCCAGCAGGGTCTCCAGCAGGGCAAGGCTGGCAGCATCCAGACCATTGGCAGGCTCATCCAGCAGCCACAGCCGGGCATCGGGAAGGAGCAGCAGGCGGCTCAGGGCTACACGACGTTTCTGCCCCAGCGAGAGCAGGCGGACAGGGCAGTCCAGAAGATGGGCCAGCGCCAGACGCTTCAGGGCAGCATGGATGGTTTCTGTCCCATGAGGCATGAAGAGACAGAGATTCTGCTCGACCGTCAGGGTGGATTTCAGGGCGTCAGCAGGGCCAAGCCAGGCAATGTCGGCCCGGCGGGTTACTGTGCCTCCAGCAGGGGGACACAGCCCTGCCATCAGCCGCAGAAGTGATGATTTGCCCGTACCATTTGGCCCGGTAAGGAGGAGGGCATCACCGGTAGCGAGGTTCAGGGAGAGATCAGGGACCAGACAGCGTCCTGCCCGCTCCAGCCGGACATGATCCAGCCGGAGAAGGGATTGTGGTGGAGAGGCAGGCGGGCATGAGGTGCTGGAGGCCATGGTGATGTTTCATGTGGAGCTGGAAGGGGCCTGGGGAAGGTCCGGGAGAAAAATATGCCCTTCCGGGTGGAAAATACAGAAAAGGATGTTTTGCTTGAAGGGTGGTTATGGTTAAGAAAGCGCATGGTGAATGACTACAGGATGGTTGTCCATGTTGTAGCGTGCAGGAGGATGTTCGGAACTGACTGACTGGGTGCTGAAGGCGACCGGTATCGCCAAGTCTTTCGCCGGGAATGAAATTCTGCGGGGAATTTCTCTGGAAGTGGAACGTGGGGAGCTGATTTCCATCATCGGGCCGTCCGGCTGTGGGAAATCAACGTTCCTCCGCTGTCTCAATTTTCTGGAACATCCTGATGCCGGAGAGGTGCGGGTTGAGGATGTGACCGTGGCCAGTACGGGCTCATGGCGCCGTGCGGACGAGGTTCAGGCCCACCGTCTGCGCAGCCATGTGGGCATGGTCTTCCAGTCCTTCAACCTGTTTCCACATCGCACGGTGCTGGAGAACGTCATGCTGGCCCCCATGCAGGTCAAACGCATGAGTGAGACGCAGGCGAAGCATGTTGCCTGCGAACTTCTGGAGAAGGTTGGCCTTGCCGCCGTGAAGAACCGTTACCCGGACAGGCTCTCCGGCGGGCAGCAGCAGCGTGCGGCCATTGCCCGGGCTCTGGCGATGAAGCCTTCCGTCATGCTGTATGATGAGCCGACATCCGCTCTGGACCCGGAACTTTCCGAAGAGGTGCTGTCTGTCATGAGGGCGCTGGATGCAGAAGGCATGACCCAGCTCGTCGTGACGCACGACATGCGTTTCGCCCGGGCGGCCTCGGACCGTGTGCTGTTCATGGAAGCTGGACAGATTGTGGAAAGTGGCGACCCCGATGTGATGTTCGCCAACCCGCGTGAGGCAGGAACCCGGCGTTTCCTGCGGACACTCCTTTGATGAATGGGGGCACGGTGATGAAGCGTGTGATGTTTGCGCTGGCTCTGGCCCTGTTCGGGCTGTGGGGTATGGCAGGTCTGTCCGCTCCTGCCTGGGCTGAAGGCGGTACTCCAGCAGTAGCTTCCCTGCGGGTTCCCGGTGCTACGGATGACAGGGACCTTCCCTGGGCGTCGGACGGAGAGGCCAACGTGCCTTACGTCTTTCACGATCCAGCCCATGAAGGGCGGATGACAGGTTTTGAATATGACCTGATGCAGACCATCAGCGCCCGGATGGGACGGCATGGGCGTTTCGTACAGAATGGCTGGGACGGGCTGATCCCCGGCCTCTCACGGGACCTGTATGCCCTGGTCATTGATGGTATCGAGATGACGCCGGAGCATAAGGCTGCCGTGCTTTTTTCCCGGCCCTATTATGTGACGGTGGATCGGATTGTCCTGCGGAATGATGAAAAAGGGCTGGACACGCTTGATGCCCTGAAAGGCCATGTGGTCGGGACCATCAAGAGCACGGCTGCCGAGCGTCTTCTGCTGGATCACGATCCGGCCAATGTGCGTTCTTATGATGAAGAGACAAATCTGTTTTCTGACCTGAAGAACGGACGTCTTGATGCCATTCTGATTGATGAGCCTATTGCCCTTTATTACCGGTCGGATGATCTGAAGCTCGTTGGGCCGCCGATCGGTCGTGTGGCTTATGGAATTGCCTTCCCTAAGAACAATCCCGGCCTGCGTGATGCTGTGGATTCCGTTCTGGGTGATCTCATGAGCGATGGCACCCTGCATCAGATTCTGGCCCGCTGGAATCTCTGGACGCCGCAGATGGCCGATTACACGGGGGATCAGACTCTCTCAACAGTCCAGCCAACGGCCTGGGTGGATTACCGCCAGACGATGGAGCGGATGTCCGGCAGCAGCGTGCAGGCCATGGTCCACCGTTATGTCAGTTTTCTGCCTCTGATAGGCAGCGGGGCGTTGATGACGCTGGGCGTGTCGGCTCTGGCGATGGTGCTTGCCGTGGCGATGGGGCTGGTGCTGGCTCTGGCCCGGGCCTACGGGGTGGCACCGTTACGCTGGCTGGCCGGGCTGTATGTGGAGATCGTGCGGGGCACGCCGTTGCTGATACAGGTGCTGTTCATTTTCTATGGACTGCCTGCTTTTGGTCTGCGTCTGTCGCCTTTTGCGGCGGGCGTGCTGTCGCTGGGGCTGAATTATGCGGCCTATGAGGCGGAAAATTACCGGGCGGGGCTGCTTTCTGTTCCCCGTGGGCAGATGGAAGCGGCCATCGCCCTGAACATGACCCACATGCAGGCCCTCCGGCTCGTGATCGTTCCGCAGGCCTTCCGCACGGTCGTACCCGTCATGACGAACGATTTCATTGCCCTGCTCAAGGACAGTTCCCTCGTTTCCGTCATCACGCTGACAGAGCTGAGCCAGACCTATATCCGTCTCTCGTCAACCTATTATGACTATATCGGCACGGGGCTCATGGTCGGTCTGGCCTATCTTCTGGTTGGCCTGCCTTTTGTGCGCCTCGCCCGCATGGCGGAGAAGCGCATGGGGCGCGTCGTCGCCAAGGGGCATCACTGAAGGCCCCATCAGGGGATCAGCGGGTCCGGTGGCGGGGTGTGACCCTGCAACTGGTTCCCGAACCCCAGCTGCAGGGCCTTCTGCCACTCCAGCGCCCAGCTGCGCATCCTGGTCAGGAATGTTCTGGCCTCGGGGTAGGGTGACAGCGCATCCCTGGACCAGACGGGAATGGGGGCAAGCAGCTGGTGGGTCTGCTGGTCCAGTGGTGGAATCAGCGTGTCCACAAGGCCAACCTGGGCCTGACCATCCGTCGTGGTAGCGACGTGTCGCCATTGGACAGCCAGAAACAGGGGGGGGATGGGCGTGACGCCGAGGGCCTGCAAGCGGGCGATGGACTGGTTGATGAGTGGATTGGTGCTGACATCATTGCCCTGTATCACCACAGTACCAGAGCCGATGCAGTCTTCTCCTGCTGGAGAGACCGGCAGGCTGTGATTGAGGAAGTTGCGGTCATCATGGCAGATGGCCGTCACGTTCCCAGCCCGGTCCAGAGCAATGGGCTGCTGGGTTGCCTGGGCGATGATGAGGCCGGTAATGGCCCCCTGATGTGTACGGACAAGAGCCAGAAAAGAGAGGGGGGACTCGTTGCTGATCTGGGCGGAGAGAATGGGGTGCCACTCTCCTTTGGGTAGAGGAATGGTATGGCCACCCAAGATAACACGATCCCGTACAATCTCAGACATGCTGGGATATTGCAGATGCACCGGCATCGGCCCGGAGGGTGCGTTGTCAGCATCGCCCGGGCCGCCGTCTGCATGAGCTGAATCGTGAGGAGCGTGCGTTGCTGCCGGCGCCATGCCGGGGAGCCAGGGAGCCTGTTTTTTCAGCCAGGGGGTTGGGAAAAAGGCTGCCATCATCAGCCCGCCAAGCCCGATCATGAAGGAGAGGCGCCACAGGGGGGCCTGCTTCCAGAGGGAGATGCAGGTACGGAGGAGATGCTTCACAGGCTGGCCTTGTTCATTCTTTCCTGAGGCTCTTCGCTTGTTTCAGCCCGGATGCGTCCTTCTCCTTCCATGACGAGGTGGACATGGGTGCGTCCCTGCTGGCGGGCCGTGATGAGGCTGTCGCTGATCATGTCTTCAATGGACCGGAGAATATCCCGGGCACTGGCCATGCTGCCCAGTTTCTGCTGGCGTTGAAGGATTTCGAAGAGAAGGGCAGGGTCGATGCCACCGGCTTCAACATTCAGCCCGTAGCCACGGATCATCTGCTCGATTTCCAGAGCAGCCACACGGGCGAGGTCCAGCCCCCGCAGCGCACGGAACACGAAGATGCGGTCCAGCCTGTTCAGGACCTCCGGCGCAAACCCGGCCCGACGCAGGGCTTCGGTCGATTCGGCCCGCATTTTCTCGGGCTCGTCAGCCAGCCTGTCCGCAATGGCGCTGAGAGCATCCGTGGCAATGTTGGATGTCAGAACAAAGATGGCCCGTGTGGTTGGTACCAGCTCGTTGGTGGAGGCTTCCGTTACATGGCCGTCATTCCAGGCCGTAAGGAATTTCTTGAAGACGTCCGGGTGGGCCTTTTCGATCTCATCCAGCAGGACGACGGCATCGGGATTTTCCTTCAGGCCACCTGTCAGCCGCCCGAACGTGTCAGACCCAACATAGCCTTTGGGAGAGCCGAAAAGCTGTGTGGCAGCATGCGGGCTGGACATCTGGGTCATGTCGAAATGCAGCAGCGGGCGTTCCGTCTGGTTGGCAATCTGCTTGGCCAGATAGGTCTTGCCGGTACCGGGCGGCCCAGCAAGGAGGAAGACCCCGACGGGACGGTCACGGTTCTGGAGAGCCAGCCGGCGGCGCAGCTGCTGGGCAATATCCTCGCAGACCTGGTCCTGCCCGATGACACGGGCACGCAGGGCAGCGGCCAGCTCCTCAGCATTGATGGCACTCTCACGCTGCTGGCGTGCCAGCATTTCCTCCAGAGCGGTGCGGTTGGTCAGACGGCTGAGAACATCCATGAGAAGACTCTTTCTGTGGCGCAGGCCACGGCGGGCCAGACGGTCGGACGAGAGACAGTAGAACACCCCGGCAAGAGAGAGGGCAAGCCCGGCGATCCCGGCGGGAAGATAGCCGGGGCGGGCCCAGTTGGCAGCAACGAGCAGCGCATGCAGCAGCGCCGTGGGGGAGAGGTGGACCATGAGAGCCAGCTGGACAGCCGCCAGTATCAGGAAGGCCGCCATCATCAGGGGCATCATGCGGGAGAGCCAGGGGATCAGGGATTTCATCATGGGCTTCTGCATCCTGCCGGGAGGGGAACCCCCTGTTTTCACTGGCAGGCCGGGATGGGGTCAAGTCCTTTTCCTGACAGCTACTGGACAACCACCGGGATGGCGAAGGAAGGGCTGGCAGGGGTAAGGGGAGGCAGGACCACGACATTATGGAACATGTCCAGCGTTGCAATGGATACGGGGCCCATGCCTGCTGGACTGGTGCGTGTCAGTGTGACGATGCCTTCCCGGGCGATGGGGAGCAGCACGGCCTGTGCTCTGGGGCCGAGGATGATCTGCTGGCTGATGCCACTGCTGCTTACGGTCAGCATCTGTCCCGCATGGCCTGCCGCATCGGCCAGGGGGAGGGCTGCCAGCCGGATGCGGTTGTCCTTGAGTGCGGCCAGAAGGGCAGGTTTCTGCTGGGCAGGGATTGTGCTGCGGGCAATGGCCCGGGCTGCATCATCTGGGGGAAGCATGGAGAGCGGGAGTGAGCCTGCCGCCATGGGAATGGCCTGTTCCGCCGCCTGGGGTTGTGGTGTTTGCTGGGCGGCATCGTGCGGAGATGGCTGGCCATGCCATGCCAGAAGGGCGCCCCCCAGTCCCACAACGGCCGCAACCACGGCCACGGGGCGCCAGAGAGGCTGTTTCTGTGGTTCGGGAGAGGGGGAAGGCTGGTTCATGGCTGTCATTTCGCATCACCATATACCATAAGGGCAGGAAGGCAGAATGGCGTTTCTTTCATCTTTTCCCTGTCGAGCAGTTGCGGGCGGGAAGTGCTTGCATTGGGTGTGGCTCTGTCGTATCAGGGAGATGTTTTCACTTTCCGCTCTTTTGGGGGGTGGCCCTGACGGGCCGCCTTTTTTGTTTTGGATCATTTTTCCACATCGTCGGACCAGTCCGGTCCATCCGCTCCGTTTCATGAGGGTGAAAGCTCCCATGGTATCCGCCGTCTGAGCGGGCTGGAAGCACGCATTGCGGACAGGATTGCCCCGACTCTGGCCGACATGGGGTACGAGCTGGTACGCCTCTCGGTTCTCGGGCATGAGACACCGACCGTCCAGGTCATGGCCGACCGTGCCGATGGCTCGCTCATCAGTGTTGATGACTGCGAGCAGATCAGCCACGCAGTGGGCGCTGTGCTGGATGTGGATGACCCGATACCAGGGGCATGGATGCTGGAGGTTTCCTCTGCCGGGATCGACCGTCCGTTGACCCGGGCGAAGGACTGGGAACGTTTTGCCGGGCATCTGGCCAAGGTGGAGCTGGAGGTTCCGCTGGATGGTCGCAAGCGTTTTGCCGGTATTGTCCTTGGCGAGCGTGACGGGCTTGGCCTGCTTCGTCTGGATGACGGGCAGGAAGTGGCCCTGCCGCTGGATGACATGCGCAAGGCACGGCTGGTCCTGACGGATGAGCTGATTGAGGCAAGTGCTGCGCTGGCAGGCGTGGCGCAGGAAGACGAAGCCGAGGCCGATGGCAGGACCCGCCGGGCGCCAAAGCTGAAACCCAAAAAGCCGGGGAAGAAAAACTGATGACCCGTCTTATGCTGGTTGGAGGTCCGATCTGATGGACACATCTGTTACCCGTCCTGAGCTGCTTCTGGTCGCTGATGCGGTCTCAAGGGAAAAGAATATTGATCGTGAGCAGGTGCTCGAAGCCATGGAGCAGGCCATCCAGAAGGCTGGCCGTGCGAAATATGGGCATGAGAAGGACATCCGTGCCACGATCGACCGCAAGACGGGAGAGGTCCGGCTGAGCCGCTGGACGGAAGCCGTCGAGGTTGTGGAAAATGAGGATGCCCAGATTCCCCTGAAGATCGCCCGGAAATTCCGGCCTGAGATCCAGGAAGGTGAGTTTATCGTCGATCCTCTGCCGCCGATCGATTTCGGCCGTATTGCGGCGCAGACAGCCAAACAGGTGATCGTCCAGCGTGTGCGTGAGTATGAGCGCAAACGCCAGTATGACGAGTTCAAGGACCGTGTGGGTGAGATCATCAACGGGACGCTCAAGCAGACCGAATACGGCAACCTTATGGTGGAGCTGGGCGGTCAGGCCGAAGGGCTGCTGCGTCGTGATGAAATGATCCCCCGTGAGGAGTTCCGCAACTCCGACCGCATTCGTGCCTACATTTACGATGTGCGTGACGAGCCCCGCGGGCCGCAGATTTTCCTCTCCCGTACCCATCCGGGCTTCCTGGCCAAACTGTTTGCGCAGGAAGTGCCGGAAATCTATGACGGGATCATCGAGATCAAGGCCGTGGCCCGTGATCCGGGTTCCCGTGCCAAGATGGCTGTCGAGTCCCGTGATGCCTCCATCGATCCGGTCGGTGCCTGCGTGGGTATGCGTGGGTCCCGTGTGCAGGCTGTTGTGGCAGAGCTTCAGGGGGAGAAGATCGACATCATCCCCTGGAGTCCCCATGCGGCTACCTTCGTGGTGAATGCCCTGGCGCCTGCTGAGGTGACCAAGGTGGTGATGGATGAGGATGCCGGCCGGGTCGAGGTCGTGGTGCCGGATGAGCAGCTCTCACTGGCCATTGGTCGGCGTGGGCAGAATGTTCGCCTTGCCAGCCAGCTGACCCGCTGGGACATCGACATCCTGACTGAAGCTGAGGAATCGGAACGCCGTCAGGAAGAGTTCCGCAAGCGGACCAGCCAGTTCGTCAATGAGCTGGATGTGGACGACGTCATTGCCGGACTGCTGGTAACCGAGGGCTATCATACCATCGAGGACCTGGCCTATGCCGACCCGGCAGAGCTGCACGACATTGAAGGTTTCGATGAGGCAGTGGCCGAAGAGCTGATGAACCGTGCCAACAATTATCTGGCCAGTCGTGAGCAGGCGCTGGATGAGCGGCGTCGTGAGCTGGGTGTCAGTGATGATCTGGTCAATCTTGGTGTCTTCTCCCTCCAGGTTCTGGTTGAACTCGGGGAGAAGGGGATCAGGACGCTGGATGACCTGGCCGACCTCGCTGCCGATGAGCTGATCGAGCTTCTGGGTGGTGATGAGCCACTTGAGGAAGCCGAGGCCAATGAGATCATCATGGCCGCTCGTGCCCACTGGTTTGAGGGTGACGAGGGAGCTGGTGAAGGAGACTCGGGTCACGACTGAGGATCATATCCCCGATGTGGATGATGGCCCGTCCGGGCGGGGGCGTCGTGCCTCATCCCGGCGGCGCTGTCTGATCAGCCGCACACATGGTGAGCCGTGTCACATGATACGGTTTGTCGTCGGGCCCGATGGCCAGATCGTGGCGGACCTTGCCGCCCGGCTGCCCGGGCGTGGCATGTGGGTGCAGGCGGACAGGGCTGTTCTGGAAGATGGACAGCTGGCTCGGGCCTTCTCCCGGGCGGCGCGGCAGAAGGTGGACGTGCCTGTGGGGCTTGTGGAGTCTCTCAGGGATGGTTTGGCAAAGCGCCTTCTGGATGGTATCAGTCTGGGCCGACGCGCTGGTGAGGCGGTCTGTGGGTTCCAGAAGTGTCGGGAACGGATCGTTGCTGGCAGAGTCGGGGTTGTCATTTGTGCAGCAGGTGCGAGCCAGGATGAGGTGGCCCGTCTGCTGTCAGGCCAGCGGGAGCTGCCGGTGGTCTGGGTGCCGGGGGATATCCTGGCAGCGTCCTTCGGGAGGGAGCGTGCGGTTTATGCCGTGATGGCTCCTGGCGCTCTGGCAGAGCGGCTGAAGGCAGAATATAAGAGATTTGCGGGGGTGGCCGAAGGCACGCTCCCGGGCCCTGATACGGTAGGGCAGTAAGGAACAGGCAGAAATTATGAGCGACGGCAACGAGCGCAACCAGAACGGAACTCCAAAGGGGACCACCCCAAAAGAAGGGCAGGGCAAGAGCTCCGGCCGCCTGTCCCTGCGTCCGGCAGGACGCAAGGACGTGGGGCGGACCGTAGAGGCTGGCTCTGTAAGACAGAGCTTCAGCCATGGGCGCTCCAAGGAGGTCCGGGTTGAAGTGCGCAAGCCCAAGAGAAGCGGGGCCGCAGGGGGGCGTGGCGGTCGTGCCACGGCTGGTGTCCGTGGCCTGACGGCTTCCGAGCAGGAAAAGCGCCAGCGCGTTCTGGCTGAGGCCGCCGCAGAGGCTGCCCGGCGTGAGGCAGAAGAGGAAGCCCGCCGGGAAGCCGAGAAGATCCGTATCCGTTCCGCTGCTGAGGAAGAGGCCCGGCAGAAGGCTGAGGCCGAAAGCCGTCGTGCCCAGGAAGAGGAAGAGGCCCGGAGCCGTGCGGCCGAGGAAGAAGTTCGCAAGAAGGCCGAAGTTGCAGCCCGTCGCCAGGAAGCTGAACGGAAGGTGCCGCCGCCGCTGACGGGTTCCACGACCGGGGGTGTGCAGCTGGCCGAGCCGACCAAGCGTCTGCGTCCGCTGGCCGAGCGGGCCATCATGCCGAGCCGCCCGCTGAATACGGCGGCGTCTTCACGGGCTTCTTCAGCCCGTTCCAGCAATGACGCCAGCGAGACGCTGCACCTGCGGGGACGCACTGGGGCCGTGGGAGGTGCCGATGACGAGGGAGCAGGGCCTTCCCGTCGTGGCGGTGCCGGGGGCGCCCGGCGTTCTTCTCCGTCGTCCCGCCGTTCTTCGCCCCGCCGCAGCGGGGGTGGTGGTCAGGACCGTCGGTCAGGCCGTATTGACGTCCGTGCCGCCATTGAAGGTGATGACGGCAAGACCCGTTCGCTGGCTTCCGTCCGGCGTCAGCGTGACCGCGAGCGCCGTCAGGCCGAGCTGGAGCGCCTGCGTTCCGATCAGGTTCGTGTCGTGCGTGACGTGACCGTGCCGGAAACCATCACCGTGGGTGAACTGGCCAACCGTATGGCTGCCCGTCAGGGCGAGGTCATCAAGATGCTGATGAAGATGGGCGTCATGGCAACGGCTGCTCAGAGCATCGATGGTGATACGGCCGAGCTTGTCGTGAGTGAATTCGGCCATCGCATCAAGCGTGTGGCAGACAGTGACGTTGAGCTGGGCATCGAGGGCATTGAGGACAAGCCGGAGGACATGAAGCCCCGTCCGCCGGTCGTGACGGTGATGGGCCATGTAGATCATGGCAAGACCTCCCTGCTGGATGCCCTGCGCACGACAGACGTGGCTCATGGCGAGGCTGGTGGGATCACCCAGCATATCGGTGCCTATCAGGTAACCGTGGCTTCCGGTCAGAAGGTAACCTTCATCGATACACCGGGCCATGAAGCCTTCACCTCCATGCGTGCCCGTGGCGCTTCCGTGACGGACATTGTCGTTCTGGTGGTGGCTGCTGATGATGGTGTGATGCCGCAGACGATTGAGGCCATCAAACATGCCAAGGCTGCCAATGCGCCGATCATCGTGGCCATCAACAAGATGGACAAGCCTGGCGCCAATCCGGACCGTGTCCGCAATGAGCTGCTGAACCATGAGATCGTGGTGGAGAGCATGGGTGGCGACACGCAGGAGGTGGAGGTCTCCGCCCTCAAGCGTGATGGTCTTGACCGTCTGCTGGAAGCCATCCTGCTTCAGGCCGAGATTCTTGACCTGAAGGCGAATCCGAACCGGATTGCCGAGGGTGCCGTCATCGAGAGCCGCCTGGATCGTGGCCGTGGTTCCGTGGCAACGGTGCTGGTCCAGAAAGGGACGCTCAACCGGACGGACATCGTGGTGGCCGGAGCCCATTGGGGTCGTGTCCGTGCGCTGCTTGATGATCATGGCAAGCAGATCAAGAAGGCTGGACCGTCCGTGCCGGTCGAGATTCTGGGCATGAGCGGGGTGCCGGATGCCGGTGCGCCGTTTGTGGTTGTCGATAGCGAGAACCGTGCCCGTGAGATCAGCGAGTTCCGCCAGCGCAAGGCCCGGGAGAAGGCCACCGCCATGCAGGTTGCTGCCCGTGGTACGCTGGACCAGATGCTGGCCCGCATCCAGGCTGGTGAGCAGAAGGAAGTGGCCCTGATCGTCAAGGCGGATGTGCAGGGTTCTGCCGAAGCCATTCAGGCAACGGTGGAGAAGCTCTCCCATGAGGAAGTGGCCGTACGGGTGCTGAATGCCAGCGTTGGTCAGATCACCGAAAGTGACGTGCAGCTGGCCAAGGCGTCCAATGCTGTCATCATTGCTTTCAATGTGCGGGCTACCGTTCAGGCCCGTGAGCTGGCCCAGCGTGATGGTGTGGACATCCGCTACTATTCCATCATCTATCAGGTCTCTGATGATGTGGAGAAGCTGGTCAAAGGACGTATCGCACCGAAGCATCGGGAGAAGTTCCTTGGTTATGCAGAGATCCGTCAGGTCTTCAACATTACCAAGGTCGGCAAGGTTGCCGGGTGCTACGTCACCGAGGGTGTCGTCAAACGTGGCTGTGGCGTACGCCTGCTGCGTGACAACGTCGTCATTCATGAGGGTGAGCTGAGCCAGCTGAAACGCTTCAAGGATGATGTCCGTGAAGTGGCTCATAATTATGAGTGCGGCCTTTCCTTCGCCGGTTACAACGACCTGCGGGAAGGTGATGTGGTTGAATGCTATGAGATGGAAGAGATCCCGGCTTGAAGACGCGGCCTTCCTTTGACCTCCTCGGGCCGGCGGGTGAAAGCGCCGTCGGCCCAAGCACCCGCCAGCTGCGTGTAGCTGAAGAGGTCCGCCATGTTCTCGCAGAACTGTTTGCCAGAACGGAGTTCCGCGACCCGGAACTCTATGGTGTGACCATCACGGTAACGGAGGTCCGTATTTCACCGGACCTGCGCCATGCAACGGTGTTCGTCACACGTCTGGGGCGAGATGATGTTGAGGCTGTCCTGCCAGCTCTGAAGCGTGTGGCCTCTTTCCTGCGGAAACGTCTTTCCACGGCCCTGCGTCTGAGGACAGTGCCGGAGCTGCATTTTCAGCCTGATACGTCTCTGGAGCATGCGATGGAAGTGGAGAGCATCCTGCGCTCGCCAGAGGTCCAGCGGGACCTGCACCGTGACCAGGCTTTGGATGATGAAGACTGAGGCCGGGCCAGAATACTGATGGCACGCAAGAGAGGCAGGGACATTCATGGCTGGCTGATTCTGGACAAGCCATTGGGGCCGAGTTCCACAACGATGGTCAACCGGCTGCTGCGTTTTTTTGATGGACGCAAGGCCGGCCACGGCGGGACTCTGGATCCTCTGGCGTCAGGTGTTCTGCCGATCGCCTTTGGCAAGGCAACCAGCACCATTCCGTACATCATGGATGCAACCAAACGGTATCGGTTTACCCTCTCTTTTGGTGAAAGCCGGACGACGGATGACCGGGAGGGTGATGTTCTTGCAACGTCCGATGTCCGGCCATCGGATGAAGATATCAGGGCTGTATTGCCTTCGCTTTGCGGGGATGTGATGCAGGTGCCTCCAGTTTTTTCGGCTCTTCGTGTCGGTGGGCAGCGGGCTTACGATCTGGCCCGGGCGGGGCGTCCGCCGGAACTTCCCCCCCGTCCTGCTCGAATCGATTCGATTACTCTCGTGGACCGCCCCGATGCCGATACGGCCGTTTTTGACGTCCAGTCAGGCAAGGGGGTTTATATGCGGTCGCTTGCGCGGGATATTGCTCTGGCCTGTGGTACTGTGGGGCATATCTCTGTTCTGCGGCGCACAAAATGCGGGCCGTTTGATCTTTCCCATGCTTGTTCAGCAGAACAGTTAGGGCTGGACAAAACGGACGAAACTAGAGACAAGGCATGTGTTCTTCCGGTTCCTCTGCTGGAGGCGGCGACCGCGCTGGTCGACATCCCGGCGCTGGCCGTCACGAAAGCGGAAGGAAAATCCCTGATCTGTGGGCAGGCTGTCACGCTGGCCCATCTTGAGGGGGGCGTGCCTGATGGGGTGGAGACTGTTCCACTCTGGCGGGTCATGATCGGGGAGCATGTCATCGGGCTGTGCCGGGTTGCCGAAGGGCGGTTGCGGGCAGTCAGAATGTTGGAAAATCATTTGTTTTTTGGAGAACAGGATGTCGATTACAGCTGAACGTCGCAGCCAGCTTATCGCTGAATACCGTCGTGCCGAAGGTGATACGGGCTCCCCGGAAGTGCAGGTCGCCCTGCTGACCGAGCGCATCGTGAACCTGACCGAGCACATGAAGAGCCACAACAAGGACTTCCACTCCCGTCGTGGTCTGCTGATGCTGGTCGGTCGCCGTCGTGCGCTGCTGGATTATCTGAAGCGCAAGAGCGAAGAGCGCTACAAGACTCTGATCGAACGTCTCGGCCTGCGCCGCTGATTTTCGACCTTTCTCCGGGGGAGAGGTCTCCCCCGGATTTGGGCCCGGGTTGAGCTGCCAGAAAACGCTTTTCCGGCGTTTCAGGCCACATGGTGTCATGACGCGTCTGGTGCGTCATCCTCGCCATGCCGTCCGAAACGCTGTTTGTAGTCTGGTACCGGTCGGGCCGTGATTATTGCTTCCGGAGGAAGACAGAATGTTTGACAATTATTTCCGCAAAGAAATTGAATGGGCCGGCCGTCCGCTGGTGCTTGAGACGGGCAAGATTGCCCGTCAGGCTGATGGGGCCGTTGTGGTCACCTATGGTGATACGGTCGTGCTCTGTACTGCCGTTGGTGCCAAGACTGTGAAGCCGGGGCAGGATTTCTTTCCGCTGACCGTGAACTATCAGGAGAAGGCCTACGCTGCAGGCAAGATTCCCGGCGGGTTCTTCAAGCGGGAAGGCCGCCCGTCCGAGCATGAGGTGCTGTCCTCCCGTCTGATCGACCGGCCGATCCGTCCGCTTTTCCCGGACAATTTCCGGAACGAGGTTCAGGTCGTTGCCACGGTCCTCAGCCATGACATGGAAAATGATCCGGCCCTGGTGGCTCTGATTGGCTGTTCCGCAGCGCTGACACTGTCCGGTATTCCCTTCTTCGGTCCGGTTGGGGCTGCCCGTATCGGTCACATTGATGGCAAGTTTGTTGTCAACCCGACCCTCAGCCAGGTGAAGGACAGTGTGCTGGACCTCGTGGTGGCTGGTACGTCCGAGGGTGTGCTGATGGTTGAGTCCGAGGCGCAGGAGCTCTCCGAGGATGAGATGCTCGAGGCTGTCATGCTGGGTCATACGGCTTTCCAGCCGGTGATTGATGCGATCATCGACCTCGCAGAATCGGCTGCCCGTGCCCCGTGGGACCTGCCGGAGGTCTCCAAGGAAGAGGTCGCCCTGCGCAAGCGTGTGGACAAGGTGGGCAACAAGCTGATTGCCGAGGCCTACAAGGAACGCCACAAGCAGGCCCGCGTGGAGAAGGTCGCCGCAGCTCGCGAGAAGATCGTGGCCACCCTTGAGGAGGAAGGCTTTGATGCCGAGCTGGCCAAGCCGATGATCAAGGATCTGGAGGCACAGGTTGTCCGTGGCACCATCCTGAAAACGGGCATCCGCATCGATGGCCGTGACACGAAGACGGTGCGTCCCATCATGGCTGAGGTTGGTGTGCTGCCCCGCTCTCATGGGTCTGCCCTTTTTACCCGTGGCGAGACGCAGGCGCTGGTTGTCGCCACCTTGGGGACAGGTCAGGATGAGCAGGTGATTGATGCGCTGGAGGGGGAATACCGGTCCCGCTTCATGCTGCATTACAACTTCCCGCCGTTCTCCGTTGGTGAGTGTGGCCGCATGGGGTCTCCGGGCCGTCGTGAGATCGGACATGGCAAGCTGGCATGGCGTGCCATCAATCCGCTCCTGCCGTCCAAGGAAGATTTTCCGTATACGCTGCGTGTCGTTTCCGAAATTACGGAAAGCAACGGCTCTTCCTCCATGGCTACGGTTTGTGGAACGTCCCTGTCCCTGATGGATGCCGGCGTACCCATGCCGCGCCCGGTGGCTGGCATTGCCATGGGCCTTATCAAGGAAGAGCGTGGCCATGCTGTCCTGACAGATATTCTTGGGGATGAGGATCACCTTGGGGATATGGACTTCAAGGTTGCTGGTACGTCCGAGGGTGTGACCGCTCTCCAGATGGACATCAAGATCACTTCCATCACGCCGGAAATCATGAAGGTGGCGCTGGAGCAGGCCCGTGAAGGCCGTCTGCACATTCTTGGTGAAATGAGCAAGGCCCTCTCCGAGGGACGCTCCGACGTGGCTGGCAATGCACCGAAGATCACGACCATGACCGTTCCTGTTGCGAAGATCCGTGATGTGATCGGATCGGGCGGCAAGGTCATTCGTGAGATTTGTGAGTATTCTGGCGCCAAGGTTGATATCGGGGATGACGGCGTCATCAAGATTGCTGCTGCCAGTGATGAGCAGGCCCAGAAGGCCATCAGCCGCATTGAGGGCATCGTGGCGGAACCGGAGATGGGACGCATCTACGATGGGAAGGTTGTCAAGACGGCCGACTTCGGTGCGTTCGTGAACTTCCTTGGCCCCAAGGATGGTCTGGTTCATATTTCCGAACTGACGGATGGTCGGGTCGCCAAGACAACGGATGTTGTCAAGCAGGGTGATGCCGTCAAGGTCAAGGTCATTGGTTTTGATGATCGTGGCAAGGTGAAGCTTTCCATGCGTGTCGTGGACCAGGAGACTGGTGCGGACATTACGGAGAGCGTTGGCGCAAAGCCGGGTCGCCCTCGTCGTGATGCGGAGTAAGGATGTGTGAGGGGAGCCCAGGCTCCCTTTGCATGAGTGAGTTTTGTGATTGAGTAGTGGGGACATCTGGCCTCTATGAAGTCGATCAATGCCGTCCGTTTTGGTGGTCAGGAGGTTCTGCCCCTGGTCGAAGGGGGCAAAGGTGTTTCTGTCTCCAATGGTGTGTCTGCGGGTCATTGGGCTGCGGCAGGTGGGGTCGGAACGCTCTCTGCTGTCAATGCGGACAGTTATGACGAGCAGGGCAATCCTGTTCCGCAGGTCTATCATGGCCGGACACGCCGGGAGCGGCAGGCCGAGCTGGTGCGCTATGCCATAGAAGGGGGTATCGCACAGGCACGGATAGCCCGGGACATTTCCGGTGGCCGTGGCCGTGTTCATGCCAATTTCATGTGGGAAATGGGCGCTGCCGAGGAAGTCATTACCGGGATACTGGAAGGTGCTCCCGGGTTGATCCAGGGGTTGACCTGTGGCGCAGGGATGCCCTACCGGCTGGCTGAAATTGCGGCGCAGTTCGGGATACATTACTACCCGATCGTCTCATCCGGCCGTGCGTTCAGTGCGCTCTGGAAGCGCTCCTATGTGCGTTTTTCCGAGCTGCTGGGCGGTGTTGTCTATGAGGACCCCTGGCGGGCCGGCGGTCATAATGGCCTCTCGAATACGGAAAACCCTCTGAAACCGGAGGAGCCCTACCACCGTGTGGCAGCCCTGCGGAAGGTCATGAATGGTTTTGGCCTTCAGCATGTGCCCATCATCATGGCTGGTGGTGTCTGGCATCTGGAAGAGTGGAGTGACTGGCTGGACAACCCCGAGATCGGGCTGATTGCCTTCCAGTTCGGTACCCGCCCCTTGTTGACGCAGGAAAGCCCTGTCCCGGATGCGTGGAAGCAGCTGCTGCTGACGCTGAAGGAGGGTGATGTCTATCTGAACCGTTTCTCTCCGACGGGTTTTTATTCATCGGCCGTGAAAAATGGTTTCCTGCGGGAGCTGTATGAGCGGTCCGAGCGACAGATTGCTTTCCGTGCGGCAGCAGAGGCCGAGTTTGATACGCCCATCTGTCTGGGCGGGCGAGGACGGGAGGTTTTTGTCCGGGCTGATGATGCCGAGAAGGTGAATCGCTGGAAGGCCGCCGGGTATACCCAGCCCATGCGGACGCCGGATGATACTGTGGTATTCGAGACGCTGGAGACGGCCCGGCAGGTTCTGGCTGATCAGGCGGCCTGCATGGGGTGCCTTTCCCAGTGCCGTTTCTCCAACTGGAGCCAGAAGGGCCCGACCTTCAGCACAGGCCAGCGGGCGGATCCCCGTTCTTTCTGTATTCAGAAGACCCTTCAGACGATCTCCCATTTGCAGGATGTCTCGCCAGAGGAGCAGAAAAAGATCGTGGACCACAATCTGGTCTTCGGTGGAACGAATGCGTGGCGCTTTGCCACAGACCCGTTCTACGCCAACGGGCATATTCCGACCGTCAAGGAGCTGGTCGATCGCATCATGACAGGGCGGTAAAACAGCCTCTGCCAGTCATGGACCATGGGAAGGTGCGGGTTTTTGGGCCCGCACCTTTTTTTGTGCCTGCTCTCACGGAAAAAGACGCTGTGTTGTCCAGTGCTGGCCATCCTGTGTACGGGTGAAGAGTACCCGGTCATGGAGGCGGAATGGCTTGTCCATCCAGAACTCCATGGAGGCCGGGGTGACGTGATAGCCATTCCAGTATGGAGGCCGGGGGATGGGCCCGATGGCGAAACGGGCCGTTTCTTTTGTCACGGCCTTCCAGAGGGCTTTGCGGCTGGCGATGGGGCGGGACTGCTGGCTGGCCCAGGCGCCGATGCGGCTCGCCCGGGGGCGGGAGTCGAAATAGGCGTCCGCATCTACGGCAGGAAGACGTGAGACCCGGCCCCGGATGCGGACCTGTCGGCGCAGGCTCTTCCAGTGGAAGAGCAGGGCCGCCTGCATGTTGCCTTCCAGTTCCCGTCCTTTGGCAGATTCGCTGTTCGTGTAGAAGATGAAACCTGTCTCATCAACGCCTTTCAGCAGCACCATGCGTGCATCGGGCAGGCCATGTTCATCAACCGTCGCCAGAGCCATTGCATTGGGGTCATTGGGTTCCTTCGTGCCGGCCAGCGTCAGCCATTCATGAAAAAGCAGGAAAGGGTCTTCTCCGGTGATGGTCTGCTCATCATCCTGAAAGGCTGCCTCAATGGAGTCATCGGGGGTCTTGTGGGGCGTATCGTTCATGGTGGCGTGTCCTGTCACTGTAGCCATGTTGGCCCACCATCATGGGAGGGGCGGGGGGGGAATGTCCATAGGGGCTTGGCTGGGTATGATGTGCATCCCATATGAGGGAGAGAGGATCAGGACAGTCAGGGACGAGGGATGATGGAAGCGCTCCGGTTCATTTTTATGCTGACCCGTGATGACCGCACGGTGGACAATGCTCTGGAGGCTGTGGATATCGCCCTGCGGCTGGGCATCCGGCATGTTGGCTTCAAGGATATTGGTCTGCCCGTGGAGCAGTTGCGGATACTGGCGGACAGGATCCGTTCTGCTGGAGCGACTTCATACCTGGAAATCGTGTCACCGGACCGGGAGCGGGAGCTGGATTCCGTCAAGGCCGGGCTGTCCCTGGGGGTGGACTGCCTGATGGGAGGCACGCATGTGCCGGATGTGTTGCCTCTTCTGGCAGGGCATGACGTAGCCTACTACCCGTTTGCAGGGCATGTTGTGGGGCATCCAAGCGTGCTGAAAGGCTCACCGGAGGAAATAGCCCGCAATGCGGTGGAATGGGCAGCCCATCCCGCCGTGACGGGGCTGGACCTGCTGGCGTACCGGAATGACGGGAATGTCCCGGAGGTCATCCGGGCCAGCTGTGCAGCCGTAGAGAAACCCGTGATTGTGGCAGGGTCCATCAGCACACCGGAACAGATCAGGACGGTCCGGCAGGCCGGGGCGGCGGGGTTCACCGTGGGGACATCGGCTCTGGAAGGGACATTTCCCGCCGAAAGCAGTGGTCTGGAAGATCAGCTCCGGGCCGTGATGGCCTGCTGTTCCTGACCGTTACAGAAGGCCCAGCTCGGACAGCTGGTTGCGGAGGGAGGCCGGCAGGGAACTGATCCCGTCATCGGGGAGATCAGCGGCCCCCTGACCAAGATCGGGTGGAGCATCTTCCGGTTTGAAGTACCGCCAGCCCTGAAAAGGCCGCATGGGCCGTGGCTGGGTCGGGATGACCTCGTCCGAGACGAGGATCAGCGTGCCGGGATGGCCGTCATCCCGGGTGTAGCTGTCAAACCCGATGATGGGCTGCCGACACATGATGAGACCGTTGATGACCCGGTAGATGGACCCGCCACCCTGCACGATTTCCGCAGCCCGTTTGGGCATGGTGCGGGTGCGCACGTAGGCTGTCCCCTTGTGGCGTTCCACCGCCACCCAGTCCCGCAGCATTTCGGGGGAGGTGCAGCCTACGATCAGCTTTATCATGTGGAGGGTGGGGGCTTTCTGTGCAGACATGGCGGGCATCACGCTGTGGATGATGGAAGGCTGCCCCTGTAGATGGGGTGCAGTCTGTTCTTTTCAAAGGTGGCGTTCAGAGAACAAGCTGGCCAAGCAGGGCTTCCAGCCGGAGACGGCCTTCATCCGTGGCCCGGAGGGTCTGGGCATCCTGTTCCAGATAGCCTTCCTCAAGACAGGCCTCCAGAATGACGGGGTCGAGGCAGTCTCGCAGCGGCAGGCCGGTCCGTCTGCTGAAATGGGCCGCATTGATGCCTTCCCGCAGGCGCAGCCCCATGAGCAGGGCTTCATGAGCCTTCATGTCCGGTGAGAGTGTTTCATCGTCCCTTGTGCCATGCCCATGTGTTTCCACACGCTCTGCCCAGGGTTCCGGGGCACGATGGCGGCGTGTGGCGTGGAGCTGGCCCCTGAAGGTCAGGCGGCTGTGGGCACCGGGGCCAATGCCCAGATAGTCGTCATAATGCCAGTAGGTGAGGTTGTGGCGGCTTTCGGCACCGGGGATGGCATAGTTGGAGATTTCATAGTCACGCAGGCCGAAACGGGCGGCTTCGTCACGGGTCATCATGTAGAGGGACGCCGCCAGATCATCCTCAGGCAGGACGAGGTTGCCCCGCCTGTGCTGGGCCTCGAATTTCGTGCCGGGTTCGATCGTCAGCTGGTAGAGTGAGAGGTGGTCTGCGGCCAGAGCCAGGGCCTGCCGAAGTTCCGCACGCCATTTTTCTTCCGTCTGGCCGGGGCGGGCATAGATCAGGTCAAAGGAGAGGCGGGGGAAAATGCTGCGCCCCAGCTCCAGGGCCGCAATGGCCTGTCGTGCCGAATGTTGCCGCCCCAGAGCGGCCAGGTCGGTCTCATCAAGGCTCTGCACGCCGAGGGAAAGACGGTTGACACCTGCCTCTGCAAAGGCACGGAACCTGTCGGCCTCCACACTGGTGGGGTTGGCCTCCAGAGTGATCTCGAGGTCATTCACGCTGGGGAAGAGGCGGCGGGCATCCTCGATCAGATGATGGACCGTTTCCGGCTGCATGAGGGAGGGCGTTCCCCCTCCGAAAAAGATCGAGACAAGCTGCCGGGGGGCGTCCTGAATCAGCCGTGTGGCTTCATGCTCCAGCTCGGCCCTCAGGGCGTTGGCGAAACGCTCCTGAGGGATGGTTTCCCGCACATGGGAGTTGAAATCACAGTACGGGCATTTGGCAAGGCAGAAAGGCCAGTGGATATAGAGCGAAAGCGGAAGGGGCTGGTGGGCCACGATCAGATCGCGACCCGTACCCCGAACTCCATGACACGCTCCGGCGGAATCCGGAAGAACTCGGAAATCGACGTGGCATTGTTGAGGAGATAGAGGAACACCCACATCCGCCAGAGTGACATCTTCGGCACCTTGGAGCGGAAGACGAGGTCATGCGAGGTGAAATAGGACGCCTGAATGGGGTCGAAATCCATTTCTGTCATGCCAGCCAGTGTCAGGGGCAGGTTGGGCATCTCCATGAAGCCGTAACGGATGATGACCCGGCGGATGCCTGGTGCCAGTTCCTTGACAGTCATGCGCTGGTCGGGGTCCGCTTCCGGCTGGTCGAGCGTCTGCACGGTGACGAACAGGACTGTCTGGTGCAGGACCTTGTTGTGCCGCAGGTTGTAGAGCAGGGCATCCGGCACCATTTCCGGGTCCGAGGTCAGGAAGACGGCCAGACCGGGCACACGGATGGTGCGGGACTGGGTCAACCGGGTGATGAAGGAGCCCATCGGCACGGCATCACGTTTTTTCGTGTTGCGGATGAGCTGGCGGCCACGTTGCCATGTGGTCATGATGAGTGTGCTGCCAACGGCGATGCTGAGCGGGACCCACCCTCCATCCGGAATCTTCATCACGTTGGAGGAGAAGAAGACGGCATCCATGATGAAGAAGAAGCCGAACACGGTCCCCACGGCATAGCTCTTCCACTGGAAGACACGGCGGAAGACCACCATGGCCAGCACACAGGTGCAGAGGAAGGTCCCTGTCACGGCGATGCCGTAGGCAGACGCCAGGGCCGCAGAAGAGCGGAAGGCGATGACCAGCACGACGGACCCGAAGGCCAGCAGCCAGTTGAGGGACGGCAGGTAGATCTGCGCTTCCTCATGCGGGTTGGTGTGGATGATGCGTGTGCGGGGCAGGTAACCAAGCTGGATGAGCTGGCGGCAGAGGGAGAAACTGCCAGAGATGCCCGCCTGGCTGGCAATGATGGTGGCCATGGTCGCCAGCAGCAGCATGGGTATCTGCATCCAGTGCGGGGCCAGATAGTAGAAAGGATTGGCCAACGTGGTCGGGTTGTGGATGATGGAGGCAGCCTGCCCGAAATAGTTCAGCGTCAGGGCAGGCAGCACAAGGAAAAGCCATGCAAAGCGGATGGGTGTGCGCCCGAAATGGCCCATGTCGGCATAGAGGGCCTCCGCCCCGGTGACGGACAGCACGACCGATCCCAGCGCAATGAAGGACAGCTTGCCATGCGTGACGATGAAGCGGATGGCCTCCAGCGGGGACAGGGCCAGCAGCACACCCGGATGCAGCATGATCCCTCTTGCCCCCAGTATGGCGATGGTGAAGAACCATACCAGCATGATGGGCCCGAAAGCCCGGCCTATCTTGCCAGTGCCCAGAGCCTGGGCGGCAAACAGCCCCAGCAGGATGATGATGGCCGCCGGGATGATGAAGGCTGAAGCCTCCGGCACCGAGACCTCCACCCCTTCCACGGCGGAGAGGACGGAGATGGCTGGTGTGATGATGCCATCCCCGAAGAACAGACAGGCCCCGGCAATGCCGATCAGCCCGAAGACCCAGCGGAAATAGTTGGATTTGCAGACACGCTGCGCCAGAGCCATGAGGGCGATGATGCCCCCCTCCTTGTTATGGTCGGCCCGCATGATGAGAATGACATATTTGATGGTCACAACCAGCATCAGGGCCCAGAAGGTGAGGCTGGTCAGCCCGATGACTTCCCACGCATGGGCGGGGTGGGTTTCCGACCCGACATTGCGGATGGAGGATTGCAGGGCGTAGAGCGGGCTGGTCCCGATGTCGCCATATACGACACCCAGAGCGGCCAGCATGGCGCCAATGCCCTTGGGGTGGCTGTGCCCGCCGGGCTCCGGCGGCGGCGGTGCTGCCGTTGGCGTACCAACAGAGCTGGGATACCGGGCGTCAGAAGAAGATTCCTTGAGGGACACGCTATCCTGTTCAGACATGGTGAAACCATCCTGTATGACTGATAGACACCCATCCCCCGCAGGAAGACAGGCAGAAGTGCCCCCACGGAAGGAAGCACAGGCTGTAATGATTCTGGCTTCATGACAGTTTTTTTATGGGGAATGCAAGAGACAGCCCGAAAAAACTGTCATCCCTGTCATGCCGATATTACGGGGCGGGGCGGTCTCCAAAGATGGCCGTGCCGATACGGACAAGTGTTGCCCCCTCGGCGATGGCGGTCTCAAAGTCGGCCGACATGCCCATGGAGAGAGCGGGAAGGCCATGGCGGCGGTTCATCTCCGCCAGCCTGTGGAAGAAGGGGCGCGGGTCTTCGTCGGCGGGCGGGATGGCCATGAGACCTTTCACATGCTGGCCAAAACGGCGCAGGGCATCCTCGATGAACCGGTCCGCCTCCGAGGTGGCGATGCCGGATTTCTGCGGTTCATCACCAATGTTCACCTGCACGAACAGCTCAGGCAGGCGGCCCGTTTTCTGGGACGCCTTTTCCAGCGCCGTGCTGAGGGAGGGGCGGTCCAGACTTTCGATCACGTCGGCAAGGGCGCAGGCCTCGGTTGCCTTGTTGCTCTGGAGCGTGCCTATGAGATGCAGGCGGAGGTCCGGCCATTTTTCCCGCAGGGCAGGAAATTTGGCGGCGGCCTCCTGCACGCGGTTCTCCCCGAAAATGCGCTGCCCAGCTTCAAGGGCCTGCTGTACCGCACTTTGCGGATGGAACTTGCTGACGGCCACGAGGCTGACCGCCTCCGCCGGGCGGGCAGCCCTCTGGCAGGCGGCGCTGATGCGGGTCTGGATGCCTTCCAAGGCATGGGCGATGGTATGGTCTGTCATGATTGATGGATTGCAGCCCCTTTGGCGGGGAGGGTCAAGGGGGCGTGTAAAAACCATCTTGACTTTCCTGCCGCTGACTCCTGAAAACGGGCGCATGACAAATGCTTCTTCTCCCCGTCCAGCCCGTTCACCCCCCAAGGGTGGCCGGGGGCGGCGGCCTGCTGCCCGCCCTGCCTCCATTTCCCGCCATGAAGACCCGGTGAGGGATCTGGCCTTCGACATCATCTGCGGTGTGGTGGAACATCGCCGGATGCTGGAAACCACGCTGGAGCGCAGCAGCTGCGAGGGGCGGGACCGTGCGGCCGCCCACCGTCTGGCGGCGGCCACGCTCCGCCATCTGGGCAGCATGACGGAGCTGCTCCAGCCGCTCCTCCGCCGCCAGCCGCCGGAGCCGGTCCGCTGTGCCCTGCTGCTGGGTGTGGCGCAGATCATCCATCTTCAGACACCCCCTCATGCGGCCGTGGGCACGATCGTGGACCTCCTGCACCGGCGTGGCCTGTCGCCTTTTGCCGGTCTGGCCAATGCCGTCCTGCGCCGTGTGGTGCGGGAGGCTGAAACGCTGAAGGAGGGGCTGGATGATGCCCGGCTGGATGTGCCGCACTGGCTCTGGAGTTCCTGGGGGCGGCGGGCACGGTCCATCACGCAGGGTTTCTATCAGGAAGCGCCGCTGGACCTCACCGTGAAGCCTGGTTATGAGGCCCCGGAAGGGGGCGAGACCCTGCCGACGGGGACGGTCCGCTACCCGGCGGGTACGAAAATGGCAGACCTGCCGGGCTTTGCGGAAGGGCAGTTCTGGGCGCAGGACATGGCGGCGGCCATGCCGGTCCGGCTGATGGGCGACATGCGGGGGAAGCGGGTGGCCGACCTGTGCGCCGCACCGGGGGGCAAGACGGCCCAGCTGCTCTGTGCGGGTGCCGAGGTGATGGCCGTGGAGCGTGAGAAGCCCCGTGCCCAGAGGCTGAAGGAGAATCTGGCCCGCCTCCAGCTGAAGGCCGAGGTCATTGTGGGGGATGCCCTTCGCTGGCGTCCTTCCGAGCCGCTGGATGCCGTGCTGCTGGATGCGCCCTGCTCGGCCACGGGGACGCTGCGGCGTCACCCGGATGTCTTGTGGATCAAACGCCCCCGGGACATCACCACGCTGGCAGCGGGGCAGGACCGTTTCATTGATGCCGCCTATGACATGCTGAAGCCGGGCGGGATGCTGCTCTATGCCGTCTGTTCCCTTCAGGATGAGGAAGGTCCGCAGCGTATCGCTCACGCTCTGGAAGATGGCCGGTGGAAGCTGTCTCCTTTTACGGAGGATGAGCTGGCGGCTCTTCCCCGTGCCCGCACGGAGGAAGGGTACTTCCGTACCCATCCGGGCATGAACGTGGCACAGGGGGGCATGGATGGCTTCTTTGCCGCCCGGCTGATCCGCCGTTAGGAGCGGACCAGCCCGGGATGTCACATCCAGGGCGGGGTGGGCAGGTTTTTGCTGCGGAGGAAGTCCGGGTTGAAGAGCTTGGACTGGTATCGTGCCCCGCCATCGCTGAGGATGGTGACGATGGTATGCCCCGGCCCGAGACGGCGGGCCGTGCGGATGGCCGCAGCAATGTTGATGCCTGATGACCCACCCACGGAGAGACCCTCTTTCATGGTGAGCTGGTAGATCTGTTCCAGAGCTTCGGCATCGGGGATGCGTTCGGCGTGATCGGGCGCACAGCCTTCCAGATTGGCCGTCACACGGGACTGGCCGATCCCTTCGGTGATGGAACTGCCGGTGATGCTGAGGTCATTGGTGGTCACCCAGCCATACAGGCCGGAGCCCTCCGGGTCGGCCAGGACGATCTCGGGAGATTTCCGGCCATCCCGCTGGGCCAGCTCCCGCAGGCCGAAGGCGATTCCTGCCAGTGTACCGCCGGACCCGCAGGAGCAGGTGAAGGCGTCGACCTTTCCGTCCAGCTGGGACCAGATTTCCGGGGCCGTGGTCGTGCGGTGGGCGTCCCGGTTGGCCGTGTTGTCGAACTGGTTGGCCCAGAAGGCCCCGGTTTCTTCGGCCAGACGGCGGGAGACATGCACGTAATTGCCGGGGTCCCGGTACGGTCTGGCGGGCACGAGGCGCAGGTCCGCTCCGATCATGCGGAGGAAGTCCAGCTTTTCCCGGCTCTGGGTTTCCGGCACGACGATGACGGCCTTGCAGCCCAGTGCATGGGCCACGAGCGTGATGCCGATGCCCGTGTTGCCTGCCGTGCCTTCCACGATCGTGCCGCCCTTGCTGAGGGCACCACGGGCAAAACCGTCCTGAATGATGGAAAGGGCCGCCCTGTCCTTGACGGACCCGCCGGGATTCATGAATTCCGCCTTGCCATAGATGGTGCAGCCCGTGATCTCGGAAGCATGATGCAGGCGGATGAGCGGGGTATTGCCAATGGCTTCCACCAGAGAGGGGCAGGGCAAGGCGTGAGGATGGGATGACAGATGTGACATATGTGCTTTGTTCCAGTGGATGGTGTGGGGCGAGGTCATGATGGCAGAGAGGGTATCATCATTATGTTCTACGTAAAATGGTGTGGAAGAATCATTATAACTATTTAAGATGGTTATAATACTCTCCCCGCCATTGAACTCTGGGGAGAGCGGAACAACATCAGGTTGTATGATGAGTGCAGGTCTGGCTGTACGGTTCCGGGTCGTGAATGTTCGCCCGTCTGTTGGGGGAGCGAAACATGGCCGGGACGGGGCGCCTGCGTAGAAGGAGGCTGACATGGAACATTGTACTGCGAAGGAAAGCTGGGACCGTCTTCAGGCTGATGCACGGGCCGTGCTGGTGGATGTCCGTACACCGGAGGAATGGGCGCAGGTGGGCCTGCCAGAGCTGGGAGCTCTGGGCCGGAAGGTTGTGGCGTTGACATGGGGGGAAGGCAGTGAGGCCGAGTTCCTCCACGGACTGGAAGAGGCCGTGCCGGACAAGGCCACGCCGATCTTTTTCATCTGCCGTTCAGGCATGCGGTCGCAGAAGGCTGCCGCACTGGCTGCCCAGGCCGGGTACAGGACGCTGACGAACGTTGCTGATGGCTTCGAAGACAGGCACGGCCCCGGCACGGGGTGGAAGGCCAGCGGCCTGCCTGTGAAGTAGGATCGTTTTACTGCCCGCTGTCCGGGTCCATGTCGGCATCGTAGCGGGGGGTCAGGATGGCACACCACGGGTAACGGCTGTCGTAGCTTCGCCCGTCTGGTGTGCTGACATGGCCGGTGCTGTCCGTTGGAACGTGGGTCAGCGAGACGGCATCATCCACATTGCCTCCCACGATGCTGATTTCCTTGCCGAAAGGCGGGGCATTCTGGCCCGTGGCCACCACGATGCCGCAATGGGCCGGGAAGCCGTAGGAGGTCGGCAGCATGGCATATGTGATGCTGCGGCTCCGTCCACGGCCCACGCAGAGTATGTCCCCCAACCGTGGGGCATAATTGGCGGGATTCTGTGCTGAAATGCCCGGATTGTTGCCGGAGGCTGCGGCATTGATGTAGGTAGCGTGGTTCGGGGAGTAGGGGAAGCGGATATTGGCACCGCCAATGCGCATGACGTAGGAGATGAAGGCGGCGGACCAAGCGTAGTTGCCGTCCCGCTGGAAGGAGAACAGGGTGCCATTGCCATCGGTACGGCCTGTCCAGCGGGCCTCATTTTCTTCCGGGGCCTGGCCGATCCACCAATATTCACCAATGCGCTGCCACAGGCCGGGCAGACGCTCCGGCTTGAGGGCGGGGCTTGTGGGCTCTGGCCTGTCATGCGGGTCCGCATCGGCAACCGGACTTCCGAACATCCGCCATTCCCGCAGGGCGATGGCGGCGACATCCTGACGGTTGAAGGGGGCAAAATTTTCGCTGGCAAAAGCCGGGACATGTGTGTCGTATCCCAGCGGGCCAGTCTGCCCATTGGCATATTGCGTCATGGGGGTGAGAGCAGGAGAATGCTGGCTGCTGCTACATGCGGCAAGCAGGGCCAGACCGCAGAGCGCCCCCCAGCCAGCCAGGGCCCTGCGGGCGACATCCCAATGGGCCGCCTGATTGCTTTCAGAGTGACGAACTGCCTTCATGATGACCTTACGCTTGCCTGCTGCGTCTGTGAGCATTTTTCATGCCCGGAAGAGGCCCAGATTAGAATGTTTTCATGGGATTGGGAACGTATTTTGCTAAAGCGGCAGGAGAAAGGATGGTGGTCTGTCGTCTTGCCGGGACGGGGTAATATGGTTTCAGGGGCAGGGTATTATTTTATGTCACAACTATGGCATTTGTAATGCATTTTGAGTAATTGGTCGTATTCGTTCAGAATAAGACTGGGGGCTGCAGGGTATGAGACGATACTCCATTCCAGGTACATTCATGTGTTGCGTGTCCCTGATGGTGCTTGGTGGCTGTGATACGGTCAAGATACCGTATAAGGATGAGGATCATGCTTGGGCGGCCCGGACTGGACATGCAACCGTGATCGTACGGGCGTCCGCCATTTTTGGGCAAAAGCAGTATTATTGTGCCAATCTGGTGGAAAACTCGTTCCTCTTCCCGGATACACCGTACTATCGGGACTGGATACGGGTACTGCAGTCCCCCTATCATTTTAAGGGTGACATTACCCGGAAGGCGAAGGCCCTGTTGCGCAAGGCTCCCCGGCAGGCCATGTGCACATTTGTGTTCAGGAATGTTCCTGCTGGAAAATGGATGTTTTTTGGCAACATCCAGCATTATCTGGCGCAACCGCAGACGCACTGGGTAAGCGGGATGGAGCTGCGTAGCAATATTTCCGGCTTCAACCTGTTGTGGGGAGGTATTGTCGTGCAGGATGACATGGGGGTCATTGCACGACAGGTTGTTCAGGATGGCAACAGGCGAAATGATATCGGCCTGTTCAAGGCCCGACATTTTGGAGCGGCTGCGGATGTCAGTACGTGGCATCCGACAGAGGAAGAAATGAAGGGGCTGGGACTCTCCGACCAGGAGATGCGACAGGTGGTCGAGGCAAAATGATGGCATTCCGTATCTTTTGCCGCCTATCATGCAGACGGTATGGCTGCGCCATAGAGATTTGACGTCACTGGAAGAAGGGTCATTCCGGATAATGGTTTTTGGAAAAATGAGACTGTATACTCTGGCAGGACTTGCCGGGATCATGGGACTGTTGAGCGGATGCTCCGGCTATGATGGAAATTTCAAGGCCAAGCAGCTGGCCTGGGCTGGACAGCCAGGTAACAGGACTTTGGCCGTGCAGATTTCTGGCCACGATAACCTCCATCCACAGCTTTCCTGCAGGGTTGCTGATGTGGATGTCGTGCTGATGCCGGACGCCCCGTATTTCCGTGATTATCTCCGCATCGACATGGCACAGGCGGGGTTCAGGGAGAAAATTGGCAACAGCAAGGCCCTTGCCCTGGTACGGCATGCTGCCCGCAATGATGCCTGTCAGCTGGTGTTTGCCAACCTTCCGGCTGGTAGCTGGCTTCTCGCCACACGGCCTCATTTTTATGTCAATGACGAGGCAGCTGCCCAGCAGGGGAAGCCCTCACAGCATGATGTGGCACCAGCCATGTTCATGTGGAACAGGATTACGGTTGATGCGGATAATGACGTGACGGCCGTGCATGTTGAAAAAGACCTGAGCCGGATTGTCCGCAAGAAGCATCAGTATGTGCGTAAGCACACGCACAAGAAATCAAAGAAGAGGATCCGGGAGTTCCATGGTGAAGGCTCCCCGGATACACAGCAGGACAGCTGGATCATGACCCCGGCAGAGAAACAGGCCCTTGGTATTCCGGGCATGACCCTGACACCAACTGCCGTTGCTCCATCCGGCCAGTAAAGGTTGGCATATATGGCAGGAAACGGAGAGCATTGATCCAATGCGGTGTTGGAACAGGCTCTCCGTTATCCATTGATTTATCCCGCTTTTTTGACGGGTTTGTATTTCAGTTCGTTTTGATAGGTCGTCAGCAGATGTTCTGCATCAGCCGGATAAGGCCCAGCGGAAATGATTTCGATGGCCAGCAGTCCAGCTTCCGTTACAGAGTGTTGACTGGTATGGGGTAGATCAAGGGTAGCCGCTCCTTTAGTCCACCTCATTTTAGAATTTTCCAAATCGAACCAGCCTTCCATATCTTCATGTGTTAGGTGTCTATCGATATTTATGCAATCTATTCCATGGAAATAAAGTATTTCTCCTACCAAAACGCCAAGCTCGCGCCTGTCATCCACGACAGGACCATGGACGTCATAAGGTCTTCCTGTTTTTGAGAGGATGGTTACTCTTTTTACCACGGCAGGTATGTGAAATACTTTGTAGTTGTTTGAGGACCGTTTTTCCTGAAGAACATGCCCCTGTTCCGTGAGTAGTTGCAAGGCAGGATTGCGGGACACGGTTTCAGTTTTGTAGGCGTGCTGAACTGGAAACAGAAGCTGTTTTGCACGTTCAAGCAGCTTTTGATGGATAGGAGCTACAAAATTTTCTGCTGTGCATAATGGCGCTGCAGCATCTTTCTCCCATGATAGATTTTTTGAAGTAAAATCATATTCTATGACGTTTGTGTCTCCATTATCTCGCTGAAACTGGAAACGGTTTCCTGTATTGAGATAACTTTCCGTAAGAACATTATTTGCAGAAATGATGCTGTGTTTTGATGTTTCTATATGAAATATGTCATAATAAAAGAATGGTCCGCTCTTTTTGGATGTATCGTGCATGCTCGTATCATAATATATTGATCGTCCGTTCACCATGATACGGACTGGAATAAAATGTTTCTCCAGAAGCAGGCAGTGCTCCGCTGTAACCAGAAGATCCTCGGAAGGTACATTGTCTGCCAGTGCATTTTTTTTGATACGGACCGGATAGCCGGCCATGTCCAAGGGGAGAGATGAGTCTATACGGACCCTGCTCTGTTGGCAGAAGACAACATGCTGGGGAAGAGGCTCATTTCGCCCCGATTCAGGATTGAAAGTAATTACAATGTCATTTCTGGTCAAATTTTCTATCTTTTTCGGCCCTGAGAGGGTTTCAATCATGGTTCCAGAAAGAAAGCATGTATCAAATGTAAATTTCTGGCCAAGTGAGCCATCTGTTGCTGTACCGTTATCGTCCTGCTTGAAGGTGTAAGGAATTCCATTTAACCAAAGAGTAAAATTGTTCCCGATAGACCAAGGAAGTCGAAAATTAAAACTGTATGAATACTGCGCTTGTGTTGGGTCGATCAGGGAGCGTCCATCAATACTGGAAGATGAGCTGCCCGGAACATCAGACGTGATAACGTAATACCCACCACTGCCATTACCAATGATAAAACCATTTACAGCCTTATTTCCCCAAGAGAAATCATAACCACCAGATGTAATGACACTTCCCGTATTCGGATCCTTTATTACAAAGTCCTGTACCTTTTGGTCAGATGTTTGGGTAGGGGTGTGAGTTGTAAAAGTGGCATCAACACCAAACAACTGGGATGTTATGTAGCCATTTCCATTTGCGTCAACAGATAGGGATGCAATATTTACTCTATATGTTCCAAGTGCAACGACAGGCTGCGGATTGCCGGGCATGCATGATTCTCCAAAAGAGCCAATCTTTCCTTTACCGTATAATAATAATATTTTAAGTGCAAATTCAATTGTCTTTTGAGTAAAATTAACCAAATATCAATAAATGTACATTCTTTTTTCTGGTAAATCGTATTTTCTGATCGGGCAGGTAGCGCATTTCAGGTGCACAAGAGCGGAAGGAAGGTTCCTTTGCTACTCATGTTCTCTTGGTGTTTCGTGGGAACCAGTATCAGACGCCCCCAGTTTTCCTTCGTTATACAGCCCTGACGAGACCGGGCTGTGTCGTCATGTCAGCTCCATCTTCCAGAGAGTTGTTGGCAGACAGGGGATAGGGGCCTGCCGCCATGATCTGTATGGCCAGCAGCCCCGTCTCCACACCATCATTGTATTCCGGCTGACTGGGGAGAGGGAGTCTTGCAGCCCCCTGCGTCCAGCGCATGGAGGGGTTTTCCAGCCCGCACCAGCCATCCAGCTGATCGGTCGTCAGGTGTGTGTCGATGCTGGTGGAATGGGCAGCCTGGAAGTGGAGAATTTCTCCGACCAGTACCCCTAGTGTGCGCCGGTCATCAACAAAGGGGCCGTGAGTGTCACAGGGGCGGCCTGTTCTGGAGACCAGCGTGACATGGGTTGTTCCGAGGGGAATGGAAAAGAGCCGGTACCCTGCGGATGTCCGCTTCTCATGCAGGACCTCTCCCCGGTCCGTGACCAGGTGGAAGGCTGGATCCTCGCAAAGGGCCTCAGCCTTGTAGGGGTGCTGGATGGGGAAACTCAGCTCTTCTGCACGCTGGAGGAATCCCTGATGAAGGGGCGCCACGAATTCCCGGGCCGTGCACAGGGGAGCAGCGGCATCACGGTACCATGACCGTTTCCGTGTAGAGAAGTCATGGGTGATGACATTGCCTGTATGACTGTCGTGGCTGGACCCCACGAACTGGTAACGGTTGCCCGTATCCAGATAGCTTTCCGTCATCACATCATTGGCGAAGATGACGCTGTGCATTTCCGTCTCAATGTGGAAAATGTCGCAGGCCATCTGCCGGATTCTGTCTGTCATCTCGAAATGGATGGACCGGCCATTGACCAGCATGCGGGCAGGGACAAAGCGGTCATCAAGAAACAGGCAGTGCTCCGCCGTAACCAGAAGGTCTTCGGAGGGTACGCCATCCGCCAGGGCGTCTTTTCTGATCCGTACAGGGTAGCCGGCCATATCCATATGGGGGGAGGATGTTATCCGCAGCCGACTTCTGCCTGCCCATGTGAGACGTTGCGGCAGGGTCTGCCCGCTGATGGGGTTGTGGGTGAGAATGACATCACCAGTCTTGAGCTCTTCCACCTTGCGGGGGCCGTCTGGCGTTTCGATCAGGCTGCCAGCCAGAAAGCATGTATTGAAGGTAAACTGTTCGTTCAGAGCACCATCAGTGGCTGTACCATCATTGTCCTGATGGAAGTAATAATGCTGACCATTCAGATCGAGGTCGAAGAAGTTGCCATTGGCCCAGTTTCTGGAGGAATCGTTGATGTAAGTGTAACGTGCCTCCGAGGGGTCAAGCAGGGTGGCACCATCAATGGTGGATGAGGAGCTGCCAGGCACGGCGGAGGTGATGATGTAATAGCCCCCCGACCCATTGCCGATGATGAAGCCGTTTACCGACTTGTTGCCCCATGAGTAATCATAACTGCCGGTAAGCTGTTTTTTCGTTTGCGGATCCTGGAAGGTGAAATCCTGGACCTTCTTGTCATTGCGACCGGTCGGGGTATGGGTCGTGAAAGTGGCTTCCACGTTGTATTTGGGATTGGAGATGGTGGCCCGTTTCGTTCTCGGGTCAACTGTCAGGGAGGCGATATCCACCAGGTAGGTCCCGGTAGCGACAACAGGTTTCGGGTTACCAGCCAACGTCTGTATCCTTCGGAGGTAAGGCTTGCTCTCCGGAAAGGATATAGGTCGTTCATCTTATAATTTTCTTAACAAAAAATGGCATTAAAGTTGTATAAAAACTAATATAAAGTTAACTTCAAAAAGAAGGACTTCATATTTTTTCGTATGTTGGCCCATGTCATGTTCTGGTCCAAAAGCAGCAGAAGAAGTGGCGAGAAAGCCATGCCACTTCTTCGCCATATTGCTTCAATTTAACGTGAAGTTTTTTCTCATGACTTCCGGGCTGGTGGGGCCATGAAGGCAGGAGAGATGGGTGTGGGGACATGACGTTCCAGAATGGCGTCAATATCCTTCCTGTCCTGATCGGTCAGCTGCCAGCCGAAGACATCCGCAACACCATCAATCTGTTCCGGCTTGCGGGCACCCCACAGGGCAATGGTCGGTCCCTGGTCCAGCACCCAGCGGATGGCCAGCACCATGAGGGACTTGCCGTGGCGGTCCGCAATCGTCTTCAGCTCGTCCACAGCAGCCAGATAGTCCTTGAAGTGCTCTTTCTGGAACTTGGGGTCGCCAGACCGCAGATCACTTTCCGGGAAGGTCTTGTCCGCTGTCATCTTGCCGGTCAGCAGGCCACGGCAGAGCGGGCCATAGGCCAGCGTGACGAGCTTGTGCGTCTTCGCATAGGGCAGCACGTCCTTTTCAATCTCACGTTCAAAGAGATTGTAGGGGGACTGGACACTGGCCAGCGGGGCCACCTCACGGAAGATGTCCATCTGCTCCGGGGAGTAGTTGCTTACGCCAAGGGCACGGATTTTCCCCTCCTTGTGGAGCTTCTGGAGCTCACGGGCCGTCTCGTCGATCGGCGTGTTGGGGTCCGGCCAGTGAACCTGCTCGAGGTCGATGGTCTCGACACGCAGGCGGCGCAGGGAGTCTTCCACTTCCTTGCGGATGCGGGCAGGGCTGGAATTGCGGAACGGCTGGTGATCGTCGTTCCAGTCCAGTGCGAGCTTGGTGGCGATGCGGGCCCTGTGGGGTTTTTCTGCCAGAGCACGGCCCACGACTTCCTCGGAATGACCAAAGCCATAGACCGGAGCGGTGTCGATCAGGTCCACGCCTTCATCAAGGGCACGGTGGATGGTACGGACGGCATTGTCGTCATCAGGGCCGCCCCACATCCAGCCGCCAATGGCCCATGTGCCAAGGGCAACGCGTGATACGGGTCTGTCAAAACCGGGAATGAGAATGGTGTTTTCATTCATGGGTTTGTCTCCATCAGAAAATGAGGGCGGAGGATGCGGAATGAATCATGCCTCGGCCCGGACCTGGAGGGCGGCCCCTCATCATGCGGGGGCGGGCAAGGCCCTTCCGGCCTCTCCGCCCATATTGGGATAGGGGCGGCGGGTTATGCAACCACCTGTTCTTCTTTTTGGTTTTGAGACGGGAGAAGAGTATGCTCAGCTCAACTCTCAAGGAGAACAAGGACAGACATCATGGCTGATTCACAGACCAGAAAAATCCCCGTCACGGTTCTTACCGGCTTTCTGGGAGCGGGCAAGACCACGCTGCTCAACCACATCCTGACAGCCGATCACGGGCGGAATTACGCCGTGGTGGTCAATGAGTTCGGGGAGCTGGGCATCGACAATGATCTGGTGGTCGATGCTGACGAAGAAATCTTCGAGATGAACAATGGCTGCATCTGCTGCACGGTGCGGGGCGATCTCATCCGGATTCTCAGCCGTCTGCTGCGCCGCCGTGGCAAATTTGATGGCATCATCGTCGAGACTACCGGCCTGGCCGATCCGGCCCCCGTGGCGCAGACCTTCTTTGTGGATGAGGGCATCCGTGAAAAAGCCGAGCTGGATGCCGTCGTGACGGTCGTGGACGCCTACAACGTGCTCCAGACCCTCAAGGAAAGCCCGGAAGCCGTCAATCAGGTGGCTTTTGCCGATGTCATCATCCTGAACAAATGTGACCTTCTGGATGAGGCCGCACTGGCCGGGGTGGAGCAGAAGCTGCGGGCCATCAATTCCGTCGTGCGGATTCATCGGGCCGAGCGGGGCAAGGTGGCTCTGGATAACATCCTCAACCGTGGCGGGTTCGACCTCAGGCGTGCCCTGTCCACCATGCCGGACTTCCTTGAGGAGGACGGGCATGACCACCATCATCACGATCACGATCACGATCACGACCATTGCCATTGTCATGACCACGACCACCATCATGAGGCAGCCCACGGGCCGGGCGGGCATCATCACGCCCATAGCGAGGATGTGACGAGTCACTCCTTCACCGTCACGGAACCGCTGGATGAGGAACGTTTCCACGCCTGGATCGGCCTTGTCCTGCAGGAGCAGGGACCGGACATCCTGCGGGCAAAGGGCATCCTGCATTTCAGGGGCAAGGATGAGCGTTTTGCCTTCCAGGCCGTGCACATGATGGCGGATGGCGATTATATCGGGCCGTTCAGGGCGGGAGAGACGAAACAGTCCCGCATCGTGTTCATCGGCCGCAAGCTGGACTGTGCCCAGCTTCAGCGTGGCTTTGAAGGGTGCGTGGCCGTATGAGTGCGCCGCAGAGCAGGACCCTGTTGCAGACCCGTGGGGCCGAGCGTCAGTTTGAGGCTCCGATCACCGGCGTGCAGGCCAGCCGTGATGGCCGGACCTTTGCCGCCCTGACGATGGATGGAGAGCTCATCCTCATCTCCCGGGACGGCCTGCGGGCTTCCGAAGACTGGCAGTGCCTGTCTGTGCATGACGGGGCGGTGTCCCTTGCGCAGGGTTGCGGGAAGGACAGCTTCCTCAGTGGCGGGGAAGATGGCCGTGTCGTGGAAACACGGGCCGATGGCACCATGACAGACCGTCATGAGGGCCGTGGCTGGGTGGACTGTCTGGCCAGTACGCCTACCCACTGGGCCTGCGCCAGCAGGAAGGAGGTTCATCTCTACGCCCACGGCGCGGATGAACCCCTGAAGGTGCTGGAGCATCCTTCGGCCCTGAGCGGTCTTGCCTTCGATGCCAAAGGCAAGAGGCTGGCTGCCTCGCATTATAATGGCGTGTCCATGTGGTTCGTGCAGGCGAAGGACGCCAATGTCCGTTCGCTGGAATGGAAGGGCAGCCATACCGGGCTGTGCATCCATCCGGGCGGCGAGGCACTGGTGACGAGCATGCAGGAGAATGAGCTGCATGGCTGGCGTCTGTCTGACGGGCACAACATGCGCATGAGTGGCTATCCCCGCAAGATCGGGTCCATGAGCTTCACCCGCAAGGGTCGCTGGCTGGCCACATCAGGGGCGGATGCCGCCGTGCTGTGGCCGTTCTTCGGGGGGGGGCCGATGGGCAAGCCCCCCATGGAGCTGGCCCGCCTGCCGGGGCTGTTCGTGACCTGCGTCTGTGCCCATCCCACGGATGACATTCTGGCTATCGGGTTTGAGGATGGCACGGTCCTTCTGGCGGAAGTGCCCAATCATGCTGACGAGGCTGCCGCAGGAGAGGGCCGCATCCTGCCACTCTGCAATGGCCAGCGCAGCGGTGGTGCCGCCCGTGGTGCTGTGAATGCCATCGCCTTCACCCCGCAGGGGGGAGCCGTCATCTTCGGGACCGAAGAAGGCTATGTCGGGGTTGTGGACTTGTCCGCTCAGGGCTGATGGCCATCAGGGATGGTCTGCCTCCAGTCCGGCAGACCATCTTTTTTTTCTCAGTCCTTGGACTGTTTGTTCTCTTCGTGTTTCTTCTGGAGATACCCTTCCTGCCGGGCCATGAACTGGTCGGCCAGACGCCCGTAGAGGGAGTGGGGGCAGACCATGCGTGAGACACCAAAGGCCAGAAAAGCCGTGGCCAGCAGGGCCAGGGTGATCTGCTGGTTGTCGCACATTTCCATCACGATGACGGTGGCTGTCAGCGGGGACTGCACCACACCGGAGAAATAGCCGACCATGCCCAGCAGCACGACGGCTCCGGGGGCTGTGTGAGGCAGGAAGCGGGCAACCCAGCCCCCCACCGAGGCTCCTATGGAGAGGGACGGCGCAAACAGCCCGCCCGGTATGCCGGAACAGTAGGAGATGATGGTGGCGGCATATTTCATCAGGAAATAGGACATGTGGGCATGGCGGGAGCCAGCCACCAGATGATGGGCCTGCACATAGCCCGTGCCAAACGTGTCACCGTGGCTGGCAAAGCCCAGCATGGCGAGGATGATCCCGCACAGGGCCGTGAACAGGATGGGCCGGTTCTTCTGGATGGACCCGATGAAGCCGGGCAGACCCTTGCCGACCCGGATGAGAATGGTGGAGAAGAGCCCCCCGCCCAGCCCGCCGAGAATGCCGCAGGCCAGCACGGCAATCCAGGCCGTTCCGACGGGAACATCCACCGAGGCATGGCCGAAATAGGTATAGTTTCCGCCCGTCAGGACAATGGCTGTCACACCGGCGAGGACGACGCCCGTCAGCATCACGCCGGATGTCCGCTGCTGGAAGGAACTGGCCAGTTCTTCGATGGCGAAGACAATGCCAGCCAGCGGCGTGTTGAAGGCGGCGGCCACACCGGCAGCCCCGCCTGCCAGGATGACACCCCGACGGGTCGAGACGTTGGCATGGCCCAAGAAGCGGGAATAGGCGTTCATGATGGCCGCCCCGACCTGCACCGTGGGGCCTTCCCGCCCGATGGAGGCTCCGCAGAGCAGGCCGAGTGTGGTCATGCACACCTTTCCGACGGCAATGCGCAGGGCAAGGATGCGGTTGACGAGGGAGAAGTCCTCAATATGCAGCGTGGCGATGGTCTGCGGGATGCCGGACCCCTGCGCCCCGGGGAAGAAGCGTTTTGTCAGCCACATGGAGAGGGCGAGCCCGCTGGGAATGACAGCGAACATGACATAGGGATTCCAGTGCTGGAGGCCCATGCAGAGGGAGCTGGCATAGTCAGCCGCCCGGGCGAACAGCCACGCCGCAATGCCGACCGTGATGGCCCCGGCCCAGAAGATGAAGGTCCGTCGCCACTGCGAGGTGCGCATCCGGGCCGAACGGCGGAAATGCGTGATGCGGTTGCGCCGCCTCATGGCGTGGGGTGAACCGGGGGCAGGAGCGGGGGCGCTTTGGGAAGAATCGGACACGTCTGGGGTGGATCCGCCACAGGGCTGGGGGTGAAGAGGTCATGCCCTGTTTCGGACGGAGCCTTCCCTGCGGTCAAGGGGGGCCATGGTTTTGCATGGCAGATGTGACATGACGGTTACATGACGAGCACACCGCTGGCCCCGGGCTTGTGGCGTTTGGCGAGGTCCTCCGGCTCCACATGGATATGGATGGAGGAGCGGCCCAGCACGGCCCGGATGGCATTTTCGATCCGGTCGCAGATGTCATGGGCGTCCGTGATGCGCATCTCATCCGGCACGATGAGGTGGAACTCCACGAAATAGAGGGACCCCACCCGCCTCATGCGGAGGTCGTGGGCCTCCAGTGCTCCCTGGCCTGCCTGCGTGATGGTCTGGCCGACCTCATGGACCAGTTCCGGCGGTGGAGCCTCGTCCAGCAGGCCGGTCATGGAATGGCGCATCATGCCGAAGCCGGTCCAGAGGACATTCAGGGCCACGAGGGCGGAGAGCAGCGGGTCCAGCCAGAGCCAGTGCAGCAGGGGGATGAGGCAGACACCGACCAGCAGGGCCAGGCTGGCCCAGACATCGGAGAGAACATGATCCCCGGCCGAACTAAGGGCCTGTGAGTGATGTGTCCGGCCCATCCGTCGTAGGATGAGGGCCCAGATGAGGTTGATGACCCCGGCAGAGGCATTGAGGAGCGCCCCCGGCAGGGGGGCTTCCGGGGCCTGTATGTGCAGGGCATCGTGCCCGGCGATGGCCAGGATGACCAGGGCCGTCAGCACCACGAGAACCCCCTCGATGACGGCCCAGACATATTCCGCCTTGCCGTGCCCGTAAGGGTGGTTGTCATCTGCCGGGCGGGCGGCAAAGGCCACGGCCCAGAGCGTGCCGACGGAGGCCAGAACGTTGAGGATGGTCTCGATGGCATCGGACAGCAGGGCACCGGAGCCGGAGACGGCCCATGCCGCATATTTGATGCCCAGCACCACGAGGCTGACGAGGATGGAAAGACGGGCCACCCGCAGGCGGAGTGGCGTGGTCGTGTTCTCCCTTGGCACGGCGCTTTCAGGCGTGGTGGTGGTCATGGGTGCAGTCCGTCTCTTTCGGGGCGGTGTGGGGGGTGTTGCAGCCGGGTGTGGCGCAGCCGGCTCCTTCGGGCGGTTCCACCTGGAAGGTGGGATGGCCTATGGCGAATTCCTCCCGCAGCAGGATGGTCGCCCGGGCCAGAAGGTCGGCCGTCCGGCTCTGGGCTTCCAGAATGGTGCAGTCTTCCGGCACGGGGTGGAGGACCAGATGGACCGTCAGGGCTGTCTCGGTCGTGCTGATGGGCCAGATGTGAAGGTGATGCAGGTCGGCAATGCCGGGCAGGCTCCGCAGGGCGTCTTCCACGGCACGGGGAGTGATGGTCTGCGGCACGCCATCAAGGGCCAGGCCGAGTGCATGGGTCAGCAGGGACCATGTCCCCCAGATGATGAGTCCCGACACGATGAGGCTGGCCAGAGGGTCGATGCAGGAGAAGCCGGTCAGCGTGATGAGGACACCGGCAATGACCACGCCCAGGGCCATGAGGGCATCGGAGGCCATGTGCAGGAAGGCTCCCCGCATGTTCAGGTCATGATGGGCGCCCCGCATGAGCAGCAGGGCCGTCCCGCCATTGATGAGGATGCCGATGCCCGCCACGATGCTGATGGTCTGTCCCTGCACGGTTTCGGGATGGATGAGGTGCCAGATGGCCTGCCAGATGATGCCCCCGGTGACGAGCAGGAGGATGGTGGCGTTGAGCAGGGCCGTCAGGATGGTGGCGCGTTTCAGCCCGTAGGTGAAGCGTTCGCTGGGGGTGCGGCGGGCGAGTATCTGGGCCCCCCATGCGGCCAGCAGGCTCAGCACGTCCGAGAGATTGTGCCCCGCATCGGCCAGCAGGGAGAGGGAGTGGGCGGCGAAGCCCCATCCGGCTTCCCCGGCGAGATAGAGCGTGTTGAGGATGATGGCGATGAGGAACGTGCCACCAAAGGAGGCCGGAGCGTGGACATGCCCGTGCCCGCCATGATGATGGTGCCCATGCCCATGCCCATGCCCATGCCCGTCGTGGTGATCATGGTCGTGGTGGGAGCAGGCTGTGCCTTCTGCCGGCTCGTGTGGAGGATGGGGCGTGGTCGTCATGGAGGAACCCTGATAGGCACGAAGATGTATGAGGGGATGCAGTATAAGTTAGACCTATCCAGCTTTCACCATTTTTCTTGTCCTGTTTCACATGGAGCAGGGCAGGGACCGGGACCGGTGGCCTGTCTGTCCTCCCTGCTTGCCAGTGCCCCGGTGCTGGCTTTAAAGGAACGGGCATGACAGCCTTTTCCCCCATGCTCCGCCTCAGCAATCTTGCCCTTCCTCTCGACCACACGCCGGAAGACCTCCGGGCCGCCATCGTGGCCCGTCTGGCCGTAAGGCCGGAGGAGCTGCTGGCCTATCATGTCTTCCGCCGGGGGCATGATGCCCGACGGCGGGGGAACATCCAGCTCGTCTATACGCTGGACTGTGAGTTGCGGGAGCTGGATGCCGTGCTGGCCCGTTTCAGCGGGGACCAGCATGTCCGTCCGACGCCGGACATGCGCTGGATTCCGCCCGTCCTGCCCTCTCACGCCGCCGGGCGCACGCAGCGGCCCGTCGTGATTGGGGCGGGGCCCTGTGGCCTGATGGCAGCTCTCGTGCTGGCCCAGGCGGGGCTGAAGCCGATCATCATAGAGCGTGGCCGGGCCGTGAGGGACCGTACGGTCGATACGTTCGCCCTCTGGCGGAAATCCCGCTTCACGGCAGAAAGCAACGTGCAGTTCGGTGAAGGGGGAGCCGGAACATTCTCCGATGGCAAGCTCTATTCCGGCGTGTCGGATCCCCGCCATCTGGGGCGCAAGGTGCTGGAGGAGTTCGTGAAGGCCGGTGCGCCGGAGGAAATCCTGACCCTCTCCAAGCCGCATATCGGGACGTTCCGGCTCGTGACGGTCGTGCAGTCCCTGCGGGCGCAGATCGAGGAGCTGGGAGGGGAATACCGTTTCGAGACCCGGCTGGAGGGCATCGAGACGGCACCCTGTGAGGGTGGTGGCCGACAGGTGACGGGGCTGCGTCTCTCCACCGGGGAAGTGCTGCCTGCTGACCGGGTCATTCTGGCGGTCGGTCATTCTGCCCGGGACACGTTCGCCATGCTGCATGAGGAAGGTGTGCCGATGCAGGCCAAGCCTTTCTCCATCGGAGTGCGGATCGAGCATCCGCAGGCGGTGATCGACGTGGCCCGGTTTGGCCCGCAGGCGGGGCATCCGCTGCTTGGTGCGGCCGATTACAAGCTGGTGCATCATGCCAGCACGGGGCGGGGTGTCTATTCCTTCTGCATGTGTCCCGGTGGGCAGGTCGTGGCGGCAACCTCGGAGAAGGATCAGGTCGTCACGAACGGGATGAGCCAGTATTCCCGGGCCGAGCGGAACGCCAATAGCGGCATCGTGGTGGAGGTCCGCCCCGGTGTCGATTTCCCGGATGAGCCGCTGGCGGGGATCGCCTTCCAGCGTCAGTGGGAGAAGGCGGCCTTCGTGGCAGGTGGCGGGGATTATCGTGCTCCGGCGCAGCGTGTGGGGGACTTCCTTGCAGGGCGGGCCTCCACCTCTCTGGGCACGGTCGTGCCCTCTTACCAGCCCGGTGTGACGCCGACTGACCTTTCCCGTTGTCTGCCGGATTTCGTGGTGGCCTCCATCCGGGAAGCCCTGCCCCGGTTCGAGCGCAGGATCAAGGGTTACAGCATGGATGATGCCGTGATGACCGGTGTCGAGACACGGACATCCTCGCCCTTGCGGATTGACCGTGACGCCACGGGCCAGAGTCCAGCTCTGCGGAGGCTTTTCCCTGCTGGTGAGGGAGCTGGCTATGCTGGGGGAATCCTCTCCGCCGGGATTGACGGCATCCGTGTGGCGGAGTGGCTGGTGGCCTCCCTGTGATGGGAGGCCAAATGGGAGTTCTGCGGGCTCCCTCATGAATATTGGAAATTATTTATTAATGAAACATATCATAATTACCTAACATAACAGAGTATATTAACACCAAATTAAAAGAAGTAATTGGTTAGTCAAGTTTCTGCCAAAGTTATGCGATAATTAGACCCTAATCACCAGGTACCGGTTTCCACAGTGGGCGGAGGTATACGCAGCACCTCCAGTTGCAACAGTGTGGATATTACAAGGATAAGCCGGTGTTGATTACTGGGCAGAGCGGGCAGGCCCCGCTGCGGTATCTGGCGAGCCACAAGGCAGGGTATCGCCGTTTTGGTTACATGTTGGCTCTGCTCAGCGGAGTATCCCTGGTCGCTGGGGTGGGCAGTGTGGCCCGTGCCGATGATGGTGCGTCTGTTTCTTCCGGAGACATGACGAACACTCAGACGCGCAACCTTCCCCAGGGAACGGAGGTCAAGGGGGACCTGTACCAGAAGGATGGTCAGCTCGGTCTGGATGGTACAAGCGTGGCTGGTACCCTGCATCTGGATGGGGGCACGGCCATTTTCGGGCATAACGGGGCGAGCCATCGTGGTACGCTGGTGCAGTCCCTGGCAGGCAGTGCAGATGCCGTGCTCGACAAGGCGGACGACAACCACAACTATATCATGACACCGTCTCCCGATCCGTCCGCCCCTTATCAGGGGGAACTGACGATCACGCAGGGTAAAGGGGAGACGTATGGCGGGTCTCTCAAGGGGACGGGTGTCCTGAGCCTGCTGTCTGGCACACAGGTGCTGACAGGCCAGAATCAGATCAACGGCACTGTGGACATCCGCAATGGTACGCTGATCCTGCGGGACAAAGGAACTTTCTTCACGGAAAAAGGCAGCCCGCGGGGCCCGCTGGATGTCGGTCTGGCACGGGGGAATGAGGGGCATCTGGTGCTGGAAGGTCCGGACGCCAGGATACAGCGGATGTCCGTCTTCATCGGTAACGGCGACCCGACTTATGGTGGTGGGTCTGGCCCGATCGGGAAGAGCGATGCCACACTGACGGATGGGGCACAGATCAACAACCGTACCAACGAGGGCATGTATGTTGTCGTTGGCAATGACCAGAATGGTGAGCTGAACGTCGAGAATGGTTCCCGTGTTGAGGCTGATGAATTTTATGCCGCAGCCTCTCAGTCCCTGACTGGCACGGTGAATGTGACGGGCAGTGGCTCTGCCGTGGAAGCTACCAATGCCCACATCGGTAACGAGGGGACCGGTGTTGTGAATATCAGCGACGGTGCCAGCTTCCGCGCTGATGAAGCAAGGTTTGGCGAGGATGGCGGCAACGGGAGCCTCGTTGTCGGTGTCGATGGTACGATGCAGAACGGCAACACGATCATCGGTGCTGGTGGCAAGGGGACCGTGACGGTTGATGGCGGGCGCTTCCAGAATGACGGGACGATCCGCTTCGGTGTGCCGGGGACCGGCGCAGCCTCCGATGGCACGCTGAATGTGCTGGATCATGGTGTGCTGGTAGCTGGTGATGATGGCTCTTCTCCTGCCATCGCCGCAGAGGACGGAGCCAAGGCTGCCATCAATCTTGATGCCGCCACGATACGGAACATCCAGGGGCGTGACTTCACCAGCACGGTTGCTGCCAACCTGACCGGCATGAACGAGTTCAATGTCCAGGACAGCAACACCATGTCATGGAAAGGCGGCCTGACGGGGGATGGTGGGGTCGACAAGACCGGCACGGGGACCCTGGGGCTTTCGGGTAATCTTGCCTACAAGGGCATGACGAACGTGGAAGCCGGTACCCTGTCCGTGACGGATGCGACGCTGTCGGGTCAGGTCATCAACCAGACCAACGGCACGTATGTGCAGAAGGGTGGTGAGCTGGACGGGACACTGGCCAATATCGGTACGGCGTCTGTTGATCATACCAACGTCAAGGGCGTGGTCACGAACAACAGCAGCTTTACGGCCACGGACAGCACGCTGGCCAATCTTGTCAATCTTGGTGGCAATGCGACCCTGAGGAACACGCTTGTTCATGAAGTGACCAGCACCGAAAAAAGCGTGCTGGACTTCAAGGATACGGTTGTTGATGGGCGGTTTGCGAATACCGGCAAGGTTCTGGCTGTCCATTCCAAGGTTCCGGGCCTCCCGTCCGCTGCGGACTCGGAGAGCAATTCGGACGTTCTGGCAGGCCGCAGTGGGGATTCCGGAGCAACGATCACCAACCGGATGGGGGATGAGGATGACCTCACCAACCGGGCGGGTTCCGTGCCCAGGAAGGGCAACTTCACCAATGGTGGTGATGCAGAGTTCTATGACAGTGAGCTGGCGACGTTCACCAACACGGGGACATTCCTTCTGGCGCAGAAGAGTGTCGTCAATGGTGATATCCTTCAGAATGACGGCAAGCTGACCCTTGATGATTCTCAGGTCAACGGCGTGCTTTTTGCCAGGGGCGGCACGTTTGACATTACCAGCGGTGGCGCCAGTGTAGAATCGCTTGCCGGTCGTGCGAATGGTCAGCTGGAAGGCACGCTGAACCTGACCAAGGCAGCTGACACCTATGCAGGCAACATCTCCGGCAATGGCGGGCTGACCATCTCCGGGGGACGTGAGACCCTGGCAGGCAACAACACCTACACGGGTGAGACCGATGTCACGCAGAATGGTGGCCTGACCCTGAAAGGGAGCCTTGCCAGTGCGCTGAACAATGCCGGAACGACAGACATCACTGGCGGACGTGTTGCTGGTACGACCACGAACAGTGGAACACTGACCGCCAGCAAGGCGACACTGGCTGATGTCACCAACGAATCCGGCGGGACCTTCAGTGCAGCGGGCGGGCAGCTGGACTCTGTCGTGAACAATGGCAACATGACGCTGGATCAGGGTGTCATTGTCCATGGGAGCATTGCCCAGCACGCAGGCGACCTGATGCTGGATGGTTCCAAAACAAAGGGCGTGCTGGCAGCTCATGGTGGCCAGCTCACCATCGGTAATAACGGCTTCACCGCCGGATCTCTTGAAGGGAGCGGCAATGCCCAGTTGGAAGGCACGCTGAACCTGACCGATGCCAGCAGTACCTATGCCGGTAGCATGGGTGGCAATGGCGGGCTGACGGTTTCTGGTGGGCACGAAGTCCTGACAGGCAATAACAGCTATTCTGGCAACACTCTCGTGCAGACGGGCGGGCAGCTCGATGTGAACGGTGACAACAGCGCCGCCAAGGGTCTGACATCCGTTACCGATGGCGCCACGCTGCGCGGTACGGGGACGATCGGTGGCGATGTGAATATCGGCTCTGGCGGGACACTGGCCGCCGGGACGGCTGAGGCGCCGTCCACACTGACCGTCAACGGGAGCCTGAATCTGGCCGATGGGTCCCGTCAGGTTTTCCGTCTGGGGCAGGCTGATACGGAAGGTGGCGCCTACAACGACTTCATCAACGTCAAGGGGAACCTGGCGCTTGGTGGCACGCTGTCCATCCAGCCGGTTGATGCTGGTCCGGATGTGAACAATTCTTCGCTGATGGCCGGTCTGTACCGCCTGTACAGCTACGGTGGTGTGCTTTCTGGAACCCAGCAGTCGGTTGACGTGGCCTCCAAGCCTCTTCCAGAGGGGATGGTTGTCCAGACATCCATCGACCATCAGGTCAACCTGGCGGTCAATACAGGTGGATTCAACTACTGGGATGGTGGCAGCAGCGCCCATCGCTCCGATGATGGAAGGGGTAATGGCCGCATTGACGGTGGGGATGGTGTCTGGACGGCGGCAAGACCGCAGGGCACACCCAGCTGGGCTACAGCCGACGGCTCTGCCAACGGCCAGTGGCAGAATGGCAACATGGCCATTTTTGCAGCCTCTGCCGGTACGGTCCATGTCAATGACAAGGCCGAGGATGGCACGCAGGCTCCGGTCATCTTCTCCGGTGCCCAGTTTGCCAACCTTGATGGCAAGAATTACCTCGTGACAGGCGACAACCTGTATGCCTCCACCGGCAAGACGGTCATCCGTGTGGGTGACGGGACGTCTTCTGGCAAGGACATCACGGCAGAGATCGCTTCTGTCATTGATGGCAGCAAGGTTGATGGCGGCACAGGGCTGGAAAAGACGGACCTTGGTACGCTCATCCTCAGCTCCGACAATGACTTTGCAAAGCCGACCCATGTTGAGGCTGGCACGCTCCAGCTCGGCAATGGTGGGACGACAGGGTCTGTCGGCCAGCAGGACATTGTCAATGACGGGACTCTGGCTGTGGATCACAGCAATGATGTCACGTTGGGTCAGACGATCTCCGGTACCGGCTCCTTCGTCCAGAAAGGGCAGGGCACGACAACGCTCAGCGGGGCGAACAGCTACACGGGGGATACGGATGTCCAGAACGGTCGTCTGAACCTGACAGGGTCCCTTGCTGGCAAGCTGAACAACGCTGCAGCGACTGACGTCAATGGTGGCAAGGTTGCAGGGACCACGACCAACACTGGTACCCTGACGGCACAGAACGCCACGCTGGCCGATGTTGCCAACCAGGCTGGTACGGCCTCTCTGGCGGACAGCACGGCTGGTCACGTGACCAATGCTGACGGGGCGACCTTCAAGGCGGCGGGTGGCACTCTGGCCTCTGCCGACAACAGCGGCAGCATGACGCTGGGTGCAGGCAACCATGTCACGGGTGATGTCACCAACAGCAAGGGTGACCTGACCCTTGACGGGAACCAGATTGCTGGGACGACGGCCAACCATGGTCAGTTGACGGCACAGAACGCCACGCTGGCTGATGTTGCCAACCAGGCTGGTACGGCCTCTCTGGCGGACAGCACGGCTGGTCACGTGACCAACGCTGACGGGGCGACCTTCAAGGCGACGGGTGGCACTCTGGCCTCTGCGGACAACAGCGGCAGCATGACGCTGGGTGCAGGCAACCATGTCACGGGTGATGTCACCAACAGCAGGGGTGACCTGACCCTTGACGGGAACCAGATTGCCGGGACGACGGCCAACCATGGTCAGCTGACGGCACAGAACGCCACGCTGGCTGATGTTGCCAACCAGGCTGGTACGGCCTCTCTGGCGGACAGCACGGCTGGTCACGTGACCAATGCTGACGGGGCGACCTTCAAGGCGACGGGTGGCACTCTGGCTTCTGCGGACAACAGCGGCAGCATGACGCTGGGTGCAGGCAACCATGTCACGGGTGATGTCACCAACAGCAGGGGTGACCTGACCCTTGACGGGAACCAGATTGCCGGGACGACGGCCAACCATGGTCAGTTGGCGGCACAGAACGCCACGCTGGCCGATGTTGCCAACCAGGCTGGTACGGCCTCTCTGGCGGACAGCACGGCTGGTCACGTGACCAATGCTGACGGGGCGACCTTCAAGGCGACGGGTGGCACTCTGGCTTCTGCGGACAACAGCGGCAGCATGACGCTGGGTGCAGGCAACCATGTCACGGGTGATGTCACCAACAGCAGGGGTGACCTGACCCTTGACGGGAACCAGATTGCCGGGACGACGGCCAACCATGGTCAGCTGACGGCACAGAACGCCACGCTGGCCGATGTTGCCAACCAGGCTGGTACGGCCTCTCTGGCAGACAGCACGGCTGGTCACGTGACCAATGCTGACGGGGCGACCTTCAAGGCGACGGGTGGCACTCTGGCCTCTGCGGACAACAGCGGCAGCATGACGCTGGGTGCAGGCAACCATGTCACGGGTGATGTCACCAACAGCAAGGGTGACCTGACCCTTGACGGGAACCAGATTGCCGGGACGCTGGCGGCCAATGGCGGATCTTTCAGCGTCACGGATCATGGTTCTGATGCCGGCTCCCTTGCCGGGTCTGGAAATGGTGTTCTCAATGGCACCCTGACTCTGACCAATGCCAAGGATACCTATGCCGGGTCCCTGTCCGGCAATGGCGGGCTGACACTTTCCGGTGGTCATGAGACGTTGACAGACCAGTCCCATCTTGGGGGGCCTGTCTCCGTGGCTGGTGGTACGCTGGCTCTGGCCGGGGCGAAGGCTCAGCTGACGACAGACAGTAGTGTGAAGATTGGTGCAGGCAAGGCGGGTGACGTCAGCCTCTCTGATGGTGCAGCTCTCCACAGCCATGGTCCGGTCGTGTTTGCCAAAGCGGAGACAGCTCCGGCTGATGGCACCGACGCCAGACTCGATGTGCTGAGTGGCAGCAGGCTGAGTGCTGGTGATGTTGACGGCAAGCCCGGCCTGGTGGCCGAAGAGGGTGCCAAGGCCCAGCTGACGCTGGATGGCGGTACGCTCCAGAACATCAAGGGTTCTGATCTGACCAGCAACGTGAATACGGCCATCGGCTCCAAGGGGGCAGTGTTCGACGTGCAGGATGAGAACCGGATGACACTGGGCAATAATGTCGTCCTGACGGATGATGGCAGTGCCGGTGATCATGCCCTGACCAAGACGGGCACCGGGGTGCTCACGTTTGCTGGTGATGGTTCCGGCTTCAATGGTCCGACGGACATCCAGTCCGGAGACATGATTGTTGATGGCAACATGAGCCATTCTGCCATGACCGTGCAGCATGGTGCCGTTCTGGCCGGTAATGGCTCCGTGGGCAGCACGGTCGTGTCCAGCGGTGGTATGCTGGGGGCTGGCAACGAGACAGATGCGGGTGCCCTGCATGTCATGGGTGATCTGACCATGGCCAAGGGCTCGGTCCTGTCCATCCGCGGGAGCAATGAGGCGACCGGGCGTCAGCTGGTCGCACCGGACGGCTTCTCCTACAGCGAGCTGAAGTCTGACCAGGTTCTGGTCTCAGGCAAGGCGGACCTCCAGGGGGGTACGCTGGCTCTGAAGGTGAAGGACCCGACGGCCCTGAAATATGGTCAGGCCTACCATGTGCTGACGGCCAATGGTGGCGTGAATGGGCATTATGATGACCTGGAGACCAATATCGGTCAGGATTACGCCTATCTTGATCCTCGTCTTGTCTATCAGGGCAATGATGTGGATGTGATGCTGCGTCGTTCCATCCATGGTTTCGAGTATGTGGGCCAGACCCGCAACGAGATCGCTGCCGGGGAAGGGCTGAACCATATCTCCGAAAACAGTGATCTGGCCAAGGCCATGACGGTCCTGACAAAAGACCAGGCCCGTCATGCGCTGAACAACCTGTCTGGTGAGCTTCACGCCTCCATCCGTACAGGGTTGATCCAGGACAGCTTCTATATCCGCAATGCAGCCCTGAACCGTCTGGCTGCGGCCGACTGTGACTATGGTCACAATGGCCAGAGCTTCTATGACCTGAAGACACGCAGGAAGGATGGCGCCTGCTATTCCGATCATGCGGTCCTGTGGGGGCAGGCCTATGGTGGCATGGGCTTCAACAGTGGGGACGGCAATGCTGCCCTCATGCACCATAACACCGCAGGCTTTGTCATCGGGGCGGATGGGCCAATCAACCATAGCAACTGGCGTGTTGGCGGGCTGATCTCTTACGGTCATTCCCAGTTCAACGTTCAGCGTGGTCGTTCCTCCTCGGCCAACAGCAACAATATCAGCATTGGTGCCTATGCCGGGACGCACTGGGGTCGCCTGAATCTCCGCTTCGGGGCCATCTATAGCTGGAACGTCATCAATACCCATCGTCATGTTGCCGTGGGTGATTATGGCGGGCGTCTCAGCAGCAGCTATCTGGGTGGTACGGCCCAGGGCTTCGGGGAGCTGGGTTACAAGTTCCGTGGGGAACGCAGCATGTTCGAGCCGTTCATGAACGTGGCTTATGTGAACATGCAGAGCGACAGCTATCGTGAGCATGGCAACGAGGCTGCCCTGCACAGCCACGGGACGGATACGGGTGTGACCTTCTCGAGCTTCGGCTTCCGCACGGCAACGACTGTAGGCATTGGCAAGGCGGTCTTCATGCCGCACCTGTCCGCTGCATACCGTCATGCCTTTGGTCGGACGGGCTCCCGCCAGCGTGAGACCTTCGCCATGGGTAGTGGTGCCGGTGACATGGATGTGGCCGGTGTGCTGCTTTCCAGAAATGCGGCCGTCGTGCAGGCTGGTGTGACCGCCCGGGTGAGCGAGCGTGTTGACCTGGACCTGTCCTATATCGGGCAGTATGGCAACCAGTCCACCGAGAGTGGTGGGACAGGGTCCGTCAAGGTCCGCTTCTGAGAGGCGGACCGGGGGACATCTCCTGCTGGAAGGAACGGGGTGGGGCGCAGGCTCCACCCCGTTTTTTCATGCCCTTCTGCCAGGGAGAAAGGCCTTCAGGGAAGGCGGAACGGTTCAGAAATCCTGCACGTCTTTCGGGCGGAAGACTGTGATGCCGAGGCTGATGAAACTTCCCGAAAGAACGCAGAGGATGGCGGCAGCAGGCAACCCTCCTGCCAGCAGCGGAGCAAGGGAGGGGACCAGCCGCCCGGCCACACCCTGCCCCAGAGAGCCGACAGCATAGCTGGTGCCCATGCCTGCGCTGCGGCCTGCATCGGGGAAGCGCTGGGAGAGATAATGGGGCACCAGAGCATAGATACCGGAGGCCGCTGCCCCGATGAAGAAGGCGGAGGCCAGCAGGATGGCCCATGGTCCAGCTGTGAGGAAGGGGATGATCAGCAGCATGACAGCTCCGAGCGCCACCCGCATGACGAGCCCTTCCCCGAAGCGGGTTGCCAGTGCCCCGCAGAGGATCTTCCCGGCAAGCGAGCCGAGGCAGTAGAGGGCCACCGGCCAGAAGATGATCTGGGGGCTGAGATGGTGGTTGTCCCGCAGGATGGCAGGATAGAATGTGTAGAGGGCGGCCTTCTGGAACTCCAGAAAACACATGAAGGCAATGGCCTGGAAGGCGGCGCCGTTCCAGAACTGCCGGGCAGTCTGCCAGAAAGAGGCGGCCGGTTCTGCCGGAGCCTGATCGTGCTGACGCTTTTTCTCTTCCTGCGCAGCGAGCCAGAGAGGGCTTTCCTTCACCCTGAAACGGATGAAGAAGATGAGCAGGGCAGGCAGCAGCCCGATGAAAAACATGACACGCCAGCCATGATGGGGCAGGATGAGGGCCTGTGCTCCGGCCGCTGCCATATAGCCGATTTCGTAACCGGCCATCATGGTGGCGGAGGCCAGAGGCCGCAGCGGGCCGGGAACACTTTCCATCAGCAGGGTGGCGGAGGCCGTCCATTCTCCACCAAAACCGATCCCGAACAGGAATTGTGTGATGACCAGCGTGGTGATGCTGTGGGTTGTCCCCGTGAGGGCGGCAAAGAGGGCGAAGAAGAGGATGCCGAGCGTGAAGGCAGGCTTGCGACCGAAACGGTCGGAGAGCCAGCCCCAACCCGTGTTGCCTACGGCCCGTCCCAGAGCCTGTGCCAGAAAGACACTGCCAAGGGCGGCCAGCGTGCAGCCGAAATCCCGGGCAATGTCGGGCAGGGTGAACATCAGGGTTGTCTGGTCAAAGGCATCGAGAAACCAGCCGCTGAAAGCAGCAAGGGTGACCTGCCAGTAAGGCAGCAGGGCGCTGAATCCGGGCCGGCCACCCGGAGAGGAGGAAGAAGCGGAAACAGGCAAGACAGGCCTCCGGCAAACGATGTTCCCCGCCTGGGGAGATATGGAGCCACCAGCTATAGAGGAGTGGGTAAAAAAACTGTAGCCAGACAGTCCTGTTTAATGGGTCCTGTAACCATGTTTTCGTTTATAACAGTGTTTAAACCTTGCTTTCTGGGGGGCGGACCATAAATTGATGACCCTGAGGAGAGCAATGTCTATGAATTATGATACCCTGTTCCAGAATGCGCTGGATGGCCTCCGGGCTGATGGCAGCTACCGTTATTTTGCGGAGCTGGAACGTCACGTCGGCAGGTTTCCCAAAGCCTTCCACCATGGCGTCGGGCGTGATGTAACGGTCTGGTGCTCCAACGACTATCTGGGTATGGGGCAGCACCCCGCAGTGCTGGAGGCCATCCATAAATCTCTGGATGAAAGTGGTGCAGGTGCAGGCGGGACACGGAACATCTCCGGCACCAACCATCATCATGTCCTGCTGGAAAAGGAGCTGGCCTCCCTGCATGGCAAGGAAAGTGCCCTGCTTTTCAATTCCGGTTATCTCTCCAACTGGGTGACGCTGGGCACGTTGGCCGCACGGCTGAAAGGCTGTGTCGTGCTGTCTGATGAACTCAATCATGCCTCCATGATCGAAGGCATCCGCCATTCCCGTGCGGAGAAACGCATCTTCAGGCACAATGATCTTGAAGACCTTGAGGCCAGGCTGAAAGAGCTGCCTCTGGATACGCCGAAGATCATCGCCTTCGAGTCCGTCTATTCCATGAATGGTGACATTGCTCCGATTGAAGAAATCTGCGATCTGGCCGACCGTTACAACGCCATGACCTATCTGGATGAGGTCCATGCCGTGGGCATGTATGGCCCGCAGGGTGGCGGCGTAGCGCAGGAGCGTGGTCTGGAACACCGGCTGACCGTCATCGAGGGGACGTTGGGCAAGGCCTATGGCGTGGTGGGGGGCTATATCGCAGCCTCTGCTGCCCTGTGTGATTTCGTGCGCTCTTTTGGCTCAGGCTTCATTTTCTCCACCTCCCTGCCGCCGATGATTGCGGCGGGTGTGCTGGCCAGTGTCCGGCATCTGCGCCACAGCGATGCCGAGCGCAAGGGGCAGCGGGAGGCCGTGGCCCTGCTGAGGAAGAAGCTGGACGAGGTGAAAATCCCCTACATGCCTGGTCAGTCGCACATCACGCCCGTCATGGTGGGAGATGCCACCCTCTGCCGTGAGCTGACGGACAGCCTGCTGAAGCGCTTCGGCCATTATCTCCAGCCTATCAACTATCCGACCGTCCCCCGAGGGACGGAGCGCCTGCGCCTGACCCCGGGGCCGCTCCATACGGAAGAGGAGCTGACCTCTCTGGTCAGTGCGCTGGACACGCTCTGGACAGAACTGAAACTGCCCCGTTCGGAGGCTTAAAAGCCTCCGACAATCTGAAAGTCGCAGAAGGTCCCACGACGGTTTGCCAGTTCCGTCGTGTGGATGCGGCGTAGGCGGATGCCAGCATCAAAAGTGACGTTGATGTGCTGGTTCAGACTGCCGGTAAGGTCGGCGCCCACGCTGGCGAGGGTGGCCGCCCGGGCGCCCGTGCCCACATGGTGGACCTGCCGGTTGTCCGCCCAGTCCCAGAAGATGCCAAGCTTGTTGCTGTCCGGCTGTCCCGGTGTGGGCAGGTGAGCCAGCTGGAGCAGGGAGAGAGCGGGAGTGAAGACTTCCTCGCTGACGGCATTGCCGTTGCTGCCGAAGGATGTATTGGCAAAATAGCCACGGGCATTGCCCATGCCGCCGATCATGAGCTGTTCACTATAGAGCAGGTTCTTGCTGGTCCGCTGGAATGTTACCTTCGTTGTGGAAGAAAAGCCGTAGGGCAGGTTCTGTGTCCGGGTGAGCATCAGCCGGTCATAGACATAATTGGGGCTGGAGAGAGGGAAGATGCTCTCATAGGCTCGCCGCGTATCATTTTTCATCAGGCCGCCGGGACCGTAGAAAAACTGGTTGTTGATCTGCGTCTGCCCCCACGGGTCCTGTATGGACCCTGTATAGCCCACGACAAACTGGGCCGTGGCGGCTTTGGAGAGCGTGATGGTGTGGGCATGGTAGAACTGGTCGGAATGGGTGTTTTTCCAGTCAAAACCGAGCTGGATCATGCCGTCCAGCCCGGCATCCCGGCCAAGGGCAATATGGTCGAACATGTGCAGCCAGCGCAGTGAAATCTGCCCGCTGAGACCCCGGTTTATGAGGCCCGGCGTGTTGCTGGTCGGGTGGGAGAGGGCATAGTTTCCGAAAATCTGCAAGGCATTATGGCCGAAGAGCGGGATGGTCCAGCTGCCCGTGTGGTTGTCGAACCGGTTCATGAAGGTGCGGTTGAACTGGTAGGTCAGTATCTGTCCCAGCCCGAAAGCATTGCCCCATGAGGCCCCCGTGTACCAGTTGAGCCGGCCCAGTGAGCGGTCCGCCTGATTGTTCATGGCGGCATAGCCATAGACGGGAAAGCGGTCTGTCACGTTGATGTCCACATCCGTGCTGCCGGGGTGGCTGCCGGGGCGGTAGATGAGGTCCGCCGTGCGGAAGGGGTTGAGGTTCAGCCAGTCCAGGTCTGTCTGGAGGGCCGTCAGGGCCATGGTCTGGTTGGGAGTGAGGTTGCTGGCCTGCCGGACCTGCCAGGCAGGTGTCCAGCGGTTGCCATGCACGGTGATGCGGTCAAGCCGGTATTCCGAGACATCAATATGCAGCACGCCCCCGTGTACACGCTGGGGAGGCACGGTGATGCTGATGAAGGCCCGGTCATGCTGGCGGAAGAAGATGGCGATGGCTCCCGTCAGCTCATGCATTTTCTGGAATGTCAGAGGATGGCCGATATAGGGGAGGATTACCCGATAGAGACCGGGTGCGTGGCTCAGCTTCAGCCCTTCGGAAGAAATGGGCTGCTGGGCTGTTCTGCTGCCTGTATGGCCTGCCGGCTGCAGGATGACGGCCTGGAGGCGGGGCAGGGCGAGAGTGTCTTCCAGATGCGGGGTCGGGTTGGGGCCCGCAGTCCCCGGCTGGAGAGGGATGATGGGGTGGGATGATGGTGTACGGCTGGTATCCGGTTCGGTCCCTCTGGTATCGGCAGAGGGACTGCCGATCGTATGATGATTGAAAAACCCCAGGGGGGTGGGCAGGGCTGTAGCCGGAATCCCGGCGGGGGTGCTGGCCGGAGGAATGGTCTGGGCCATGGCTGTTCCCGGTAGAAACAGGGCCGCCAGAGCCATGGCGGACCCGCAGGACGGGAAAGAGAGGACGGGCAGGGCGAAAAGACGGAACGGGCTGACGGTCACGGGGCAGCAGCACCGGGGAGAGCACTGTTGCGCAGCTCCACATCTCCATCAGGCAGGGTCTCCGCCTTGTTGACGGGAATTTCGCTGGAGCGGTTTCCTGCAAGGGTAAAGGCATTCCCGTCGGCACTGGCCAGGCTGGCGGCGGCATCCAGCGTCAGGGCGCTGTCGCTGGAGCCGGTGCGGGCGCAGGGTTCCGGGAGAATGTAAAGCCCGGTCGGGCCGAAGGAGGCATTCAGGGTGGCACGGCGTGTCCTGGGCGCCTTGGGGTCTGTCGTGGTCAGGTCGGGCTGGGCGCTGACTCCGATGGTTACCGTTTCGAACCCTTTGCCGTGTCTCAGCGTGCCGAAGCGGTACGGCGTGTGTGGCCCTGCAGTTTTCATGGAGGTTGGCAGATGGGCCGTGCCCGGTGTCTGGCACCCGCCGGGAGAGACAAGCAGCCCGTTGGGCGCTGTGACCGTGCCATCCGCTGCAATATGGTAAAGTTCCCCGGTAAGGCTGGTCTGGTTCTTTATGGGGGAATGGGTGTTGCCCACGACACTGTCGAGCATCGTGTTGGCGGTGGTTGCGCTCCGGGCGCCCGGGGAATAACCGGCCACCGGTGTGCTCTGGCCCAATGCTGATTGGGGAGCAGAGACATACAGTACACCGCCAGCCAGCAGGGCAGGCAGGATTCTGGTCAGAATGGCTGTGGTGCAGGCACCCATGACAGATGACCCCCCCTTGGTGGACAGACAATGCAGCCGTTCACGGACAGGGGATGTATAAAGTATCTTTCATGAGTGGCAAAGTATTTCGGGGGAGTGGGAACAGTCCCGGCCTGTCCCGATATGGTCGGGACAGGCCGGGAGGGGCCTCATCTCTGTGCCACACTTTCAGGCAGGGAAATGGTTGGCTGGGCTATCCCGGCCTCATCAACATAGGGCCCTTCCGCCAGGAGCTGGATGCTCAGCATGTCCCGCTCATGAATGGTGGGAAACTCTTCCAGAGAGAGGAGGGCGTTGCCGTTTGTCCAGCGGCAGGGGCTGTTCTCCATCACATCCCAGCCGGAAGCGTGAGGATCCGACATATGGGATGTCAGGCTGTGGGTCTGCTTTTCCTGGTACAGCTCCACGGCACCGACGAGGACACCGAGGAAACGGCGGTCATCCACATAGGGGCCGATGGTGTCGCAGGGGCGGCTTGTGCGGGAGCGAAGGTAAAGGGCTGTCACGCCTTCCGGCAGAAGGAAGATGGCCCGGTCCTGTATCCGGCGGACAGGGTAGAGAACGTCCCCGGCATTGGTGACCAGATGGAAGTCTGAATCCTGCACCAGGGAGACAGGTGGTACCTGCCGGGCAAAACCGAGGGCGCGGGCCCGCTCGTCCAGCGCCTCATGCAGTGGCTGGATGGAGGCGGTATCCACGGTCAGCGGAGCGCAGGCATCCTTTTCCCAGCTCTTGGAGGGCGGGAAAGCCACGACATTTCCTTCCTGGAGGAAAGTCATCTCATGGAAATTGCGGCGGCTGCTGCCGCTGAGATAACTTTCCGTCATCACGCTGTTGGCACGGACGATGCTGTGCTCTGCCGTCTCAAAGTGATAATAGTCGTAAGAGAGACGTTCACGGTCATAGTGGATGGACCGGTGATTGACGAGCATCCGCACCGGGACGAAATGGCCATCAAGATAGAGCGTGTGCTCTGATGTTACATACAGGTCGGCATCAGGGCAGCCATCTCCCAGTGCATTTTTTCTGATGCAGACGGCATAGCCTGCCCGGTCATCCGGCAGATGGGGCTGGACATCGATACGGCCCCGCCCTGCCCATGTTATCGGCTCCAGCTTCTGGTTGCCGTCAGGGCCGGTCAGGACGAGATCACCAACAGCGAGAGTTTCGACAGCCCGAGGTCCAGCATCCGTCATGATCATGGACCCGGGGAGGAAGCAGGCGATGTCGATGTTGGTGACGCCGGTGTCAAAGGTCCAGTCGACATTGCTGAGTGTTACAGGCGATCCCGGTGTCGCTGGGCTGCCCTGATTCAGGGAATCAAAGCCCGTATTGGGGACAAGCTGTAGATAGAGATAATGCTTCCCGGTTTGGACGGCTGCTGCCAGATTGGACAGGCCAAGATACGTCTGTTGTTCGTCAGGAGGAAGAGGGGCATACTGTTGCCCGTCCCCTATCTGTTTTATGAATTGAACATTCTTTATCGCAAACTCTGCAACGACAGAAGGAGTTGGAGGAATGACATCCATGTAGGTAAACGAACCTACATAAGACAGGTACGTTACAGCAAAAACATTTGTGTTGGGGATATGCATGAGGACAACAGCCTTGTCTCCCGACTGGCTTATGTTCACGCCTTGGACCATGGCCAGCTGATATATCGGCTGGGCAGAAGTGAGCTGGTTTGTTGCAGTGAGCCGGGTGTTGAAAACGTTCCCGGTTGCTGGGTTCGGGAGGGTCTCCGGACCAAACCAGAAGCCGGGGAGACCAGTAGTATTGCCGCCCCCTGTATCAGGAGACAGGTTGGAGTACTTCTGTGGTTTTTCCCATGTGATTGACATGACTGTTCTCCAGTGGGGTGCAGACCGTCGATGATTCTGTACGAAATAGGGAGATGATGATGAGGCTCTGTGGTATTTTTGTGGTGTAATTTCAGCGATGATATCTGAATTCCTTGAATGGTATTAGAAAAAGAAAAGATTTTCCTGTTAATGAATTGTACTATTTTTCACTAATATAGTATTAATCAATTTATTATTGAATTTTTATTAATTTCTGTTCCTCCCTTGAATGTGAGTAACAGACCTGTGTGCCCTCTCCTCTTTTGCAGGAGGGGCAGGGTGGATATGATGGGAGCCGAAATGACACAGTCTGCACGATATGGGCCAGCCATGGCTGGGGTCAGAAACAAGGATGGGCAGGAATGCAAGATGCTGGCCGAGCAGGCTACCGATTGTCTTCTGGACTATCTGTACGGGGAGCCGAAGGCCCTGGTCGAGGATAGTGCGGTGTTCCTGCTGGAGATACGGAAGATATGGCAGCAGCATGGTGTGGATGAAAGTGCCATCTGGCAGGAACTGAGTGAGCGGATTGACCTTTCATCCGATTTGCTGAAACGTGGCATCCGGGCCCGCAAGGGGGGCCGTTACCGCTCCACGAAACTGCCCTGACAGGCTGGTGGCAGGTAGCGGGATTGATGGTGGAAGAGCGACGGGAGCCGCAATGACAGGCCTGCACGGAACATTTCTGGAGCATCTTGGCGCGATGGACTGGGCCATGCTGGTTCTTGTTGGCCTGTCGGCCCTCTGGGGGCTGGTGAGAGGGCTTTCGCACGAGAGCGGAGCCCTGCTGGTCTGGATAGGCAGTTTCTGGCTGGTAGGCCGCTGGGGGGGCGTGGCCTTGTCCCATCTGGCTCCGCTTGTTTCTCCTACCTTTCAGGGGACGGCTGTTTTCACCTGGGGCGGGCGGCTGGGGCTGTTCGTTCTGGTCATGATTGTTCTGAATCTGGTGACCAGCCAGCTGGCCCGTGGCATGAGAGGGCTGCTCTCCGGCCCGTTGGACGCACTGCTTGGGGCTGGTTTCGGGCTGGTGCGGGGTTATGTCGTGCTGGTGCTGCTCTTCTGTGCGGGCAGCTATCTGGCGCAGGACTGGCTGGAAGCCGCCATGCAGGGGAGCGTCCTTGCACCCTTCGTGGTGCGTGGCGTGGCTTTTTTGCAGGGATATATACCGCTTTCATGGTCGGAACATCTTGCCTTTCTGCCATCGAATAGCCATTGAAGGGGGGTCGCAGGCATCACCCTGACGGACAGGCTGCCCTGAAGAAGGGCAATGGCCGGTTTTTTCAAGGGGTTGGCTGCCTGTGCCGCTGTGCCACTTAGATATGAGCGGGATTCGCCCGTCAGGTTTGCTCCATCGATATGTCTTTTCCTGAATCGTCCAGTCGTCCCTATGAGGAATGTGGTGTTTTTGGTGTCTGGGGTGTGCCGAATGCGGCAGCGCTGACAGCTCTCGGCCTGCATGCCCTCCAGCATCGTGGTCAGGAGGCGGCCGGTATCGTCAGTTTTGATGGCGATACGTTCCACCAGCACAAGGCGCTGGGCCTCGTCGGAGATGTGTTTGGCAATCAGGACGTGATAGCAGGCCTGCCGGGGGAGGCGGCCATAGGGCACAACCGTTATGGCACAACGGGTGGCAGCCATGTGCGCAATGTCCAGCCCATCTATGCCGATTACGCCTTTGGTGGTCTGGCCGTGGCCCATAATGGCAATCTGACCAATGCCGCCACCCTGCGCAAGGCGCTGGTAAAGCGTGGCTGTATTTTTCATTCCACGATGGATACGGAGGTCATCGTCCATCTTGTCGCCATTTCGCTCTATGACACGGTGATCGAGCGGTTGATGGATGCGGCAAAGAAGATCAAGGGGGCTTATTCCCTCATTACCCTGACACCGGATGACGGGATGCTGGGGATGAGGGACCCGCTGGGCGTGCGACCGCTGGTTCTGGGCCGCATGCCCGGGCATGAGGACAAACAGGGCGGCTGGGTGCTGGCCAGTGAGACCTGTGCGCTGGACATCATCGGTGCTGACTATGTGCGTGACATCGAGCCGGGTGAAATTGTCGTCATCAATGCGGATGGGGTGAAATCTCTCTGGCCGTTTGGGGATATTGGCCGCCGGTTCTGCATTTTTGAATACATCTATTTTGCCCGGCCGGATTCCGTGCTGGAGGGACAGTCCGTCTATGAAGTGCGGACCCGCATCGGTGGCGAATTGGCCCGGGAGAGTGGGGTCGACGCTGATGTGGTCGTGCCTGTGCCGGATTCTGGCGTGCCTTCTGCCATCGGGTATGCTCATGAGAGTGGCCTGCCCTATGAGATGGGCATCGTGCGCAACCATTATGTAGGCCGGACGTTCATCCAGCCGACCGATCAGGTCCGTAATCTTGGCGTGAAGATGAAACACTCGGCCAATAAGGCCGTGCTGGAAGGACGCCGGGTCATTCTGGTGGACGATTCCATCGTGCGCGGCACAACATCCCGCAAGATTGTGGACATGGTCCGGGCAGCGGGAGCGAAGGAGGTGCACATGCGCATCACTTCTCCACCGACCAAACATCCCTGCTTCTACGGGATTGATACGCCCTCCGAGAAGCATCTTCTGGCCGCCCGTCATTCGCTGGAAGAGATGTGCAAGGCCATCAATGCGGACAGTCTGGCGTTCATCAGTTTCGATGGCCTCTACCGTGCCCTTGGTCATCAGGGGCGCCCGGTGGAGAACCATACAAACTGCGATGCCTGCTTCTCCGGGGATTACCCCATCACACTGGTGGACAAGGATGGCAATCTGATCCAGCAGTAAGCGAGAACTTGGCTGATTGGCTTAGGGGAAAGCCCGCATGGACACGCCATGCGGGCTTTTTTTTGTGTGGTTGAAAAGTCACAGAATGAAATTAAATTAACCTTATGTAAGGAATTGTCTTTCTGTGAATGGGAATGGCAATAAAATATGCATATACATAGAGTATGTCCTTTTGATTCTTTGGAGTGAGAACGGTGCCTAGGTATAATCTATTTTCTTTTAAGGGATTTGGTAATCTAGATTTTTGTTCTTCTTCTTGTAAAGGACATCATAATAAGAAAAGATATCTCGGATGTATTGGAATGTCTGTGAGCGTTCTGGCTTTGACGGTCGGGGTGATGGGTGTTGTTCAGGCTGATGTCATGCAGCCGATGGACGTTATTACGCAGGTGAATGGTCAATCTGGTACTGTAACTGTTTCAGTGCCGGTAGGGCAGGAAGTATTGTTCGGAAGTGGAAATAATAACTACGATGGACTTTCGAATAATGATTACAATAAACTGAGTGATCTTAACCTTATAAGTGGAGGGAAGAGTCCATATAATAGTTATGTGTCATACTATTCAATAAATGCTAACACTTTAAAATTAGAAGGTGGTGGCTCCCTTTCGGTAGGTGGAGGAAATATAGGATTTTCATCAAATGATATAAAAACAATAAATATAGACAATGGAATACTTATTGATATTCAGGACGGCAACAGTGGTGGGGGTGTTGCTTCTGGTTTGAAGAATTTATATCCAAACAGCAATATAAAAGAGGTGTCATATCCTGATTTGAATATTAAAGATGGAAGTTTTTTGCGCATAAATTCCGCTCAAAATAGTATTTATAATTCTTTTAATTCAATAAATGGCAGTGGAGGTATCTCTCTTATTAACACGAAGACTCCTATACAGGGAGATGGTTCTCAATTCTCTGTTGTCGGAAAATTGTACATATATGGTTCTGGGAGTCATTTTTCAGGTTCTATTAAAGGTGATGGGAACTTAGATATGGCAGGTTTCCCATCATCAAATACTAAGTACGTTTCTTCTGGTTCAAATTCGTCATATTCGGTAGTATATCCGCTTTTTTCTGTAAATTCTTCTTTTTCAGATTTTAAACAGGTAAAAATTAACAATCTTGGATTATTTGATATTTCAGGTAACGGATACCATTCGGGAGAGGATATTACGCCAAGACAGATGGGGAACACATTTCTTCACGCTGGAGCAGAGGTAGATGTTGGGGAGCTTCGGGTTGCTGGAGGGTATGATAACGGATACTTCACTGAGAGTACATCAAACGGTCCTGTATATGGTGGAGGTGGAGTTGATTCTAATAATGCAACGCTTGTTGTAAGTGATGAGGGGACGTCTTTACATACTGAACAGCTGGTTGTAGGTCAGCAGACTGGCCGTGTGCCTTCCTCCGTCATGTCTCTTTTTACGTCTAATCCTGATTTGGGTTTTACCCCGTTTTATGGGGCGTCTCATGGGACATTATGGATTGCTAATGGTGCAGCTCTTTTTGTGTCCGGCGGCGGGATTAATGGTGGTGTTTATCTCGGGAATTCAGCAGGGAATGGCCCGGATGATCGAACAAATGGCATGAACACCAATCCTTATTATTCTGAAGGTGAAGCTCATGGTGTCATTCATGTCACTGGGAATCAGGTCGGGTATGATGCGTCCGGTAATTTTGTCAATCCGGGTACGGTGGGTCAGTCTGCTCAGCTGAATGTCCAGAATGGTGGTCTCTGGATCGGCCCAGTCGATGGCGGGAAAGGGTCTGGCGACATCATCGTTGATCATGGTGGGCAGCTGAATCTGGACAGTTCCTTTGCCGTTCTGGGCGGCCAGAATGGTGCGGGTAACATAGCCATCAATCAGGGTGGTACGGCCACGGTGACGGGCATGAAGCCGCTTGGTCTCGTGCCGGAAAATCAGGGATCAACCTTCAACACGCAGCGGCAGGGCACCTTTACGGTCTCGGATGGTGGTAGCTTGAACATCGGTACGGCTACGAGTGCCGGTAGTCTGAAGCTGTATGGTGACCTGAATCTTGCCGGAGGCAGCACGACAACCTTTTATGAAGGGACGACCTCAGACAAAGGGAATAAGGGGGATGCCTATAATTCCCATGCTGAAGTCAGCGGCAATGTAACGCTGGGTGGCAACATTCAGATTGCGGGAATTGCCGGGCAGAACAGGGGGCAGAATGGTGCTGTCGATGTTGGCATCTATCATCTGATCGATTATACGGGCACGCTTTCCGGGCAGCAGCAGGCCACGCTGCTGCCAACCAGAGCCGGGCAGATGCTCAGCTACGTCCATGATGACGCAGCAAAGAGTGTTGACGTCATGGTAGCTCAGGTCACCACAGATGGGAGAGGAAGAGGCGGTACAGCCAACACGTCGGGGACTGGCACGGCGACTGGTGCAGACAATACGGGTGCGGCTACGGCCCATGAGGGCACGACTGGCGGTACGGGTACGTCTGGTAGTGGGGAGAAAACACAGCAAATTACTTTGACATCATGGTCTGGTGGTGATGCCGTCATGACTTCATATGGTGTTTTTGATGGACAAATGGGTTCTCCTATAGCTCCCCCAAATTTTGTTGGATCAGGCGGGACAATTACGGTTGAAGGGAGCGGCTCGCAGCCTACTCAGGCCTCCGTCGTCAATTTCGGCTCTGGTGGCTATGCGCTGACCGGTGGGGGACTGGCAGCGGTGCCAACCAGTAGTGGCCAGAACATGTTGGGCGTGAATGCCGAGGCAGGGCGTAGTGGCACGATTGCCACGTCCATCGTGGATGATGGTCCGTCCAAGACAGGCCTGATGAAAACGGGGACTGGAACCGTCACGCTGGCGGGTCGGAACGATTATGGCGGTGCCACAGGTGTGCTGGCCGGCACGCTGGACGTGGCCCGGAATGCGGTGATCTCCGACAGGAGCCAGGTTTCCGTGGCACAGGGGGCTGAGCTGGATGTGGCTGGACAGGTTGGCCGCATCGTGAACAACGGCACGCTTTCCGTGACTGGTCAGACGGGGGACGTGTCCAACAGCAGTGGTCAGGCCACCATTTCCGGTACGGGGCAGGTGGCCTCCATGACCAATATGGGCACGGTGCAGCTGAGCGGCCAGGGCAGGGTGACAGGAACGCTGGACCAGCAGTCCGGTATGGTCACGCTGGCGGACAGTGCCAGCATCGGCACGCTGAAGAGCAATGGCTCGCAGGAGCTTGACCAGGCTGCCGGACTGGACCGGACGGATGGCCGGATGAGTGCCAGCCGTCAGGCCTATGTGGAGGCGCAGCTTTCCAGAACGACAGACCCGCAGACCCGGTCCCTGCTGCTGGCGGTGCATGATAGCATGACGGGAAATTCCGGAGCCGTACTGGGTGACCTGAAGGGAGCGGGAAATCTTTTCGTCGTTGCCGACAATGCGAAGGCCGGGATCGGCACCCTGACGGGCTATGGCACGGGGTATCTAGGGAACGGTTCGACGCTGACGCTGACAGGGAGCAACACCTCTTATGGTGATGCCTTGTTCGGTCAGGGCGGGCTGATCGTTCAGGGGCAGAATGTCGTCTTCAGGGGGACGAACTATTATTCTGGTGGCACGGAGATTGCCCAGGAGGCTGATGTCACGGCTGGAACGCAGTCTCTGGGCACGAACGGCATTGCCGTGGACGGTACGCTGACGGTCGAGGAGAATGGCACGGAAAGTCTCGATAATTCCCTGAGCGGTTCCGGAACCTTCAACAAGACCGGAACGGGTTTCCTGACGTTGGCCCAGTCTGTTGATGACAGTCATTTCGACGGCACGACGAACGTGCGTCAGGGCGGGCTGGCCGTGAACGGCACGCTTGGTGGTGCCACGAACGTGGCCGCCGGGGCCATGATCTCCGGCAGCGGGACGGTCCACAACCTGTCCTTGGACCCGAACGCTTCCCTTGGCGTGACGCTGGATGGCGGTAAGGGAGCAGCCACATCGCTGACGCTGGCAGGTACCGAGAACCACCTGAACGGGGCACAGGTTGCGGCTACGGTCAGCAATTTGTCCAGTATGGCCATGCGGCAGCATTACAGGACAACTATCTTGAAACTGGCCGATGGGGCCCTAGCTACCGGTACGTTGGGTGAGAAGGCCCGGATGTCCAGCAGTGATGAGGGGGCGGTATCCCCTCTGAGCACGGCTTTCCTGAGAGGTACGGTATCGGAAGCGCAGGATGGACGCAGCTGGATTATGGATTATGTGCGTGTGGCGAATTTCAATGCCTATGCGCAGGACCGTAACGAGCGGCAGGTTGCCGGCAGTCTGGACCGGGCTGGGACATCGGCAGGCTTCATGGATGCCCTAGCCGGGTCCGCCATGCAGACGGGTGAGCAGGTCCGCGGGGCTTATAATGCCCTCTCGGGTGAGATCAATGCCAGTGCCAAGACGGCGATGGTCAATGACAGTTTCTATGTTCAGGAAACCGTGGTGGACCGTCTGGACTGTGCAGGGGATGCGCTGCGTGCCCATGCCCATGATGGCAGGGAGCAGACGAGCGGTTACTGCGATGTGGATCCGACCCGTCATGTCTCCGTCTGGGGGACGGTCTATGGGCAGAAGGGTGGCCAGTCCGGCGGAGCTGCCGGTGCGGGGCATATGGGCCAGTCCAGCGTGGGCTGGATCATGGGGGCTGACACGGGGCTGAAAGGTGGCTGGCGTCTTGGCGGGCTTCTGGCCTATGGGCGTGACTGGTTCAGTGTGCAGTCAGGCCGTGGCTCTTCGGCCCATGCCAATTCCGCCACCATCGGTGCCTATGTGGGAAATGCGTGGCGTGTCGGTGGGCTGACGGACAATGCGGCCATCACCTTCAAGGGAGGCCTCAGCTATTCTTGGAACATGCTGCATACGAGCCGTCGTGTCACCTATGGTGATTATGCGGGTCGTCTGTCCTCCAACAACCGGACCGGCACGGGGCAGGCCTTTGTAGAGACGGGGTATCGCATGGTTTTTGCCAGTGAGAGCCGCCTCCCGCTTGAGGTCGAGCCTTTTGCCCGGATGACCTACCTGAACTATGACCAGACCGGCTTCCATGAACATGGAGCTGAGACGGCTCTTGCCGTGAAGGGACGCAACAGTTCCATCGGGTTCTCCACGGTCGGGGTCAAGCTGGCCACGAGCGTGAATATTGGCAGGGTTATCTTCTCGCCTCATCTGGAGGCCGGATACCGTCGGGCCTTCGGGCGGACGAACGCCTCTGTGCGGGAAGGGTTCTCCACGCTGGGTGATGGGTATGGCATGAGCGTGCAGGGGACCCCACTTTCTGTCAGTACGGCGCAGATCAACACGGGTTTTGCGGCGCATCTGACGGACCGGATCGACGTGAATGTCGATTATGTCGGTCAGTATGGCGGGCATCAGACCAGCTCTGGCGGGTCTGGGAACTTCCGTTACAAATTTTAAATTAAATGGAGGAAGGTCGTTCAGGAGGCGGCCCCTGTCTGATGGATCAAAGGGAAAGCCCGCATGGACACGCCATGCGGGCTTTTTCTGTAGAGGCTGGCACATGGGTATCCCTTCTGGTGGTTCATGAAAGCAATTATGAAAATTGATTTTTATTAATATAATGTACTGTTTCATGATTATGGGCGTTGATGATTATAAATTAATATATAAAATCATTAATTTACAATCAATATACCAATGTTGTTTGTCATTTTATGGTCATGATTCTTATTTTTGATAATATTTGCCGTAAATGGCACAATTTTTATGGCAACGCTCTCATGAGACGGGGCCATGTGCCCTATCGGTACTGTCATCGGATTTTGTCACGAAAGGTTTTTGTCTATGACGGACCTGTCCAATGTTTCGGTAGCGTATTATCCTAAGAGGCATCTGGCTCCTGTACCGGTCCCCGGCAGACACAAATGGCAGAATGACGGTCAAAACTACGTTTATGACCGGAAGGCCAGACTGTGGAGGACGTGGGCTCTGGGAAACCCGGAATGGACTCCTAACAGCGGTTTTCCAACGACGTCGTGGATTTCTTATAGCGGCCCTACCATCGATACGATGACGTCGGATGATGATCGTGAGCCTTCCGGCAAGGATGTCTTCATCGACAAGAATAGCAGTCTTTCCGGCACGTACTGGTCCGGAAGTGTGTGGGTGGATGAAGAAGACAGGCTGGGCCGTGGTCGGGGCAGTGTCTATTATTACATATCTGGCCTGGCCCCTGTCTTGCAGGCCATATATCTCCTGGTGGCGAAGAGGCTCGGCGAGGTTCCGTACAATTTGGGGATATGCTGTTCTCCTGATCTCGTGCCGGACTCCGTGCGTGATGAGGGGCGGGACTTCAGGGACTGCCGTGTATTCTGGGATGACGATAACAGCCAGCTGGTGATGGCAACGACGATCGGAACACGGTTTGCGTTCTTTCGCAGCGTTAATGGGACGTCATGGGATTTTCTTTCCAGCATGGAAGGACCAGGACCGCTGGTGGAGTGCCCCAATGTCATGAAGCTGAAAATCGTGGATGATCATGGGAATACTCTGGGACATAAGTGGGCGATACTGGGAGCCGTGCAGGGTGATTATCCTGGCGGGACCCAGTCGCATGAATGCTGTGTGGCCTGGCTGGGGGCGTGGGATGGCACGCAGTTTATTCCGGATGAGCAGGCCAAGGCCATCCCTCTGGATTACGGGCCGGATTCCTATGCGACCGTGGCAGGCCGCAATGGCAGGTCGACCTATGTGGGGTGCTGGCTGGGTAATTGGGATTATTCGCTCCTGCCTTCACCCTATAAGGGTTTCCAGAACATCCAGTCCTATCCCAGGGCTTGCTGGATACAGACGACTACAGTGGCCAGCAGAAAGTCTACACATTTCCTGTGGAAAAAGCGGATGGTATCACTGGGATAGGGGGCCCCAGGCAGACGATAGGTGGTGAGGGCAATCCTGATTTTGCGTCAGATGAGGTGGAGACGTCGGACTGCTATCGTCTGGATGTTGTGCTGGATCAGGTTGATGGTCACTGGCCAGAGGAAGTACGCATATCCGTCAATAAGGGCCGGGTGGAAGGCACGGAGTACAGTACCGACCTGATCATCTACCGGAGCGGTCAGATCACGTTTGACAGGACCAGAGCAGGCATCCTGTATCCCGGCTATCCCAATGAACCACCTGAGGGCTGGGGAAAGACGTATTCCATTCCGGCAGGTCTGAAGAGCAATGCGACTTCCAACATGATCATCACCATCCTGATCGATACCAGCAGCCTGGAAGTGTTCATCAATGGAGGCCAGACGTCCCTGACAGGGCTGGTCTTCCCACCGAAGGGATGTACGGGGGTCAACATTACGTCAACGCAGCCTGTTCATGTGTCCGTTTCGACAAGTGATTATTGAGGTTAGGACCAATGTCTGAGATCATTACCAACACGCTCATCGTGGAGAGGGATCACATCCGTTTCAGGGTGGCTGCCGGTAACGGCGATTACATCCGGTTCCCTGTGAGTTTTCTCAGTGACAAGGTTATGGTTATTGTCCCGTCTTACTATGATGGCAATGTCTTCAATACGTGCGGTGTGACAAAAGAGCATGTCTGTGACCGTTACGGGTTCACGCTGAGCAAGCTGGCCCATAATCAGGGGCGGACTGCTTTCTGGAACAGCTCCAGAGACCCGGTTGATGTTATTGCCTATGGCCGTCTGCCTAGAAGCCATCGTGTCTGAGAGACGGATCATTCTTTTTCCTGTCGCTGCTTCATCTCGGTGACAGCAGCATGACATGGCAGAAGGGGCCTGACGGAGCAGTCCGTTGGGCCCCTTTCATTTACGTGGAGATAGATTTTCAGCCCTTGGGTGGTTTGATGTTCGGCTGGAGCATCAGTTTCGGGTCGGCCACACGGTCATACTCCTCACCTGTCATGAAGCCGAGAGCCAGCGCACTCTGGCGGGGGCTGAGACCGTTCTCCACGGCATGGTGAGCGACCTGCGAGGCTCTGTCATACCCAATGCTGGGGGACAGGGCCGTGACCAGCACAAGGGAATGGTCCAGCTGCTGGCGGATATGGTCCTCATTGGCGGTCGTGCCCTCGATGAGGAAGCGGCGGAAATTTTCCATGCCGTCATGCAGCAGGGTCAGGCTCTGCATGATGTTCTGGATCATCACGGGCTTGTAGGCGTTCATGTCCAGCATTCCGCCAGCGCCCGCCATGCCCACGACCACGTCATTGCCCATGACCTGAAGGCACAGCATCGTCAGGGCTTCGGCCTGCGTGGGGTTGATCTTGCCGGGCATGATGGAGGAGCCGGGTTCATTCACCGGCAGGTTCAGCTCACCCAGCCCCGCCCGGGGTCCGCAGGCCAGCAGGCGGATGTCGTTGGCGATCTTGAAGAGGCTGCCCGCCAGCGTCCGCAGGGTAGAGGAGAGATGCACCAGAGCATCATGTGCTCCCTGCAGGGCAAATTTGTTGGCCCCGCTGGTGAAGTCCAGCTGGGTGAGGCGGGCAATCTCCTTGCAGGCCCGGGCAGCGAACTGCGGGTCGGTGTTCACGCCCGTACCAAGGGCCGTCCCCCCCAGAGCCAGCGGCAGCAGTCCGTCACGGGCCTGCTCCAGCCGCTGGAGGTTGTCTTCCAGCATCCCGGCATAGCCTTCCCATTCCTGTCCCAGCGTGATGGGCACGGCATCCTGAAGATGTGTCCGTCCTACCTTGACGATATGCTTCCACTGTGCGGCTTTGTGGGCAATGGCCCCGTGCAGACGTTCCAGCGCCGGGATCAGGCGGCGATGGGCCGTCAGGGCGCTGGCGATGTACATGGCACTGGGGAAGGTGTCGTTGGTGGATTGTGCCATGTTTACATGGTCATTCGGGTGCAGCGGCTTCTTGCTGCCCAGTTTCTGCCCGGTCATCTGGCTGGCCCGGTTGGCGATGACCTCATTGACATTCATGTTGAACTGCGTGCCGGAGCCAGTCATCCAGACATGGAGAGGGAAGTGCCGGTCATGCATTCCGCTCATGATTTCGTCACAGATGCGGACGATGAGCTCTGCCTTGTCCTTTTCCAGCCGTCCGCTGGCCGTATTGGCTACGGCGCAGGCCCGCTTGAGAATGGCATAGGCCTCGATCATCTCACGGGGGATGAGTTCCTGCCCGATGCTGAAATAGCGGAGTGACCGCTGGGTCTGGGCCCCCCAGAGGGCTGTCTGGGGAACGTCGATCGGGCCGAGGCCATCAGTTTCTGTACGGTTTGCCATGATGAAGAGGTCCTGCCGGAGAATGGTGGAAAAGAGGAGAGGGTCAGGCTGCCCGGTAGGGCTGGTAGCGGGGCCGCCAGCTCAGGGTGGAGAGGGCTTCCTGCAAGGCTTCATCATCAAGGGCAGGGCAGAGCTGTTCTTCCTGGGCCTGCCGGGCTACGGCGTGGGCAACCTTTAGGGCGACATCATGAATGGTCTCAATGGGGGGAAGCAGGTTGCTGCCCCCGGTCTGCATCGGGGAGAGGGCCGCAACAGCCTGTGCTGCGGCCATGATCATCCCCTCGCTGATGTTTTCTGCCTTGCAGGCCAGCGCCCCCAGCCCAAGACCGGGGAAGATGTAGGAATTGTTGGTCTGGTCAATGATGATGCTGCGGTCATCAAGTTCAACCGGGGAGAACGGGCTGCCCGTGCTGACGATGGCCCGTCCGCCTGTCCATGTCAGAATGTCCATCGGAGTGGCCTCGACATGGCTTGTCGGGTTGGAGAGAGGGAAGATGAGGGGATGGGAGCAGTATGACGCCATCTCCCGGATCATGGCTTCCTTGAAGAGGCCCGCCTGACCGGAAACACCAATGAGGATGGTCGGGTGATTCTTGCTGATGACCTCCGCCAGAGTCCGGCCCTGTCCATTCTGGGCTGTTTCATCCTGCCGGGCAAAGAGGGCCTGCCCTTCGCTCAGCCCGTCCATGTCATGGGTCAGCAGGCCTTGGCGGTCCACGATATAGAAACGCTTCAGGGCCTCTTCCTGCGACAGCCCTTCGGCCTTCATGGCGGCAAGGAGAAGCCCGGCAATGCCAATACCCGCCGCACCGCCGCCTGCAAAGGCAATGCACTGCTGCTCCAGTGTTTCGCCTTTGGCCTTCAGGCCGCTGAGGATGGCAGCCGTGGCAATGCCTGCCGTGCCCTGAATGTCATCATTGAAGCTGGGTATACGGTTCCGATAACGCTGGAGAAGTGGTGCGGCATTGCGTCCGGCAAAATCCTCCCAGTGCAGCAGGCAGCCCGGCCAGCGCGCCTGAAGGGCCGTTACGAATTCCTCGATGAAGTCTTCATAGTCCTGCCCTCTCAGGCGGGGGGTGCGGCTGCCGATATAGGTAGGGTCATTGCGGAGGGCGACGTTGTCCGTCCCGACATCCAGCATGATGGGCATCATCAGGGCTGGATTGATCCCGGCGCAGGCCGTGTAGAGGGAAATCTTGCCAATGGGGATGCCCATGCCATTGGCTCCCAGATCGCCCAGCCCGAGGATGCGCTCACCATCCGTGACGATGACAAGGCGGATGTCGTCATTGGGGATGGCAGCCAGCCGACCTGCCATGTGCCCACGGTCCGACCCGGAGAGAAAGAGCCCCCGTGGTTTCTGCCAGATTCTGGAGAACTCCTGACAGGCCTGCCCTACACCCGGTGTGTACACGACAGGCATGAGCTCCGTGAGATACTTCTGCAACAGGGCATAGAAGAGGGTCTCGTTCGTGTCCTGTATGGCACGGAGGCGAACATGCCGGTCCAGCATGTCCGTTTCACTCATGATGTTTTCATAGGCCTGTGCGACCTGCTCTTCCAGCGTGTGGATGCCGGGTGGAAGGAGACCATGCAGCCCCAGGGCCGTGCGTTCTTCCCAGGGGAAGGCGGTGCCCTTGTTCAGGAGGGGATCATTCAGCACTGCCATGCCACGCTGGGTGACGGGATGGGAAGATGGCGTAGCGGACATGGGTATGATCCTCCGGAATCATGCAGGCTGGAAAACGGGGCAGATGATAGGCTCATGAAGGGTGAAAAGGAACCCGCCTTCAGTCTTTGTGGAGGTGCAGCCACCGGTCTCCGGCAAAGCGGAACTGGGCAAAGATGAACCCTACGGCCAGTCCTGCCAGCATGAGCAGAATCAACCATGGGGAGAAGGGGGCGAAGAGCTGGGGAAAAAGCAGCCGGGTGAGGCCAAGGACTAGCGCCAGACCGCAGAGAGAGGAGAGCAGGACCTCCCGTTTCACAGGGCCATAATGTTTTTCGGCCCGGCAGTGCGGGCAGACACTGGCCGTGTTCTGTATCGGCTGATGGCAGCAGGGGCAGGCACTCATGCTGCGTGGGGGCAGGCTTTGCGGGGTGCTGTCCAGACGGGTGGCCGCACTGCGTGTCAGGCGGGGGAGTGGACCGGGTTTCATGGCTGTTGGCCACTCTGGGAAGTGGATGATGGTGTCATGGTGCTGGCCGGTGGGCTGATGGGCGAGGTCCTGAAGGCGGATGCTGGAATCTGGCTGGCAGGCTGCGGTCCGAAGAAGGGCTGGCCATTGATGGCATAGAGCAGCAGGGCCAGCAGGGGGATGAGCAGCAGGGTGGCAAGGCCGATGATCTTGTGGGCATTGCCTGCACCGGAGAGGCTCCGGGGCGGGGTGGAGACATGGTTGACGATCTCCCGCTCCGTCTCGATGCGGGCTGCATCATAGGGCTGTTTTTCCAGCAGGCCGGCCTTCCGGTCCCGTTCCAGCGAATCAAGCCGACGTCTGTAGAGGGACAGGGTGGGGTCGTCCGTCTGGCTGGAGACCTTCATCCGCAGGATGAGGCTGAGGCCGATGGGCAGCCCGATGAACAGGCAGATGAGGGCAACGATCAGCAGTGACATGGGTCAGTCCTTTTTCAGCAGGCTGTCCAGAGTGCGGCGTTCTTCCGCCGTGAGGGGGGCCGGTGGCGGAGCGGGACGGTGCCAGAGACGGCAGGCCAGAAGCAGGGCCACCATGAGGCCGAGCAGGGGCATGAGCCAGAGCAGCGCCGTGGCTGGCGAGAAGGCGGGGCGTAGACGGATGAATTCTCCGTATCGCTGGACCATCCAGGCCCTGATCTCTTTTGCCGTATGTCCCTGCTGGAGCTGCTGGCGGACAGCATGGCGCAGGTCCCTGGCCAGAGGGGCAGAACTTTCCTCGATGCTCTCATTCTGGCAGACGAGGCAGCGGAGCTGCTGGCCGATCTGCTGGGCCTTCCGCTCAAGAGCCGGGTCAGACAGCATCTCATCCGGCGTGTCCACGGCCAGACAGGTCGGGCTGACGAGAAGCAGCAGGAGCAGGGTGACGGCCAGCCTCATGGTGCTGCCTCCAGATGCGGAACGACACGGGTCTGGTAGACCGCCTCCGTCAGGCCACCCGTTCCATGCCAGACAATCCGTCCGCCCATCTGCGGGTCAGGCATGATGAGAAAGGTTTCCGGCACGCCGGTCACGCCCCATTCAATGGCGGCCTGTCCATCCTGATCCAGACCAAGCCGGGTGAAAGGCTGGCCTGCCCGTTCCAGCCAGCGGGAGGCACTGGCGGGCTGGTCTTTGTAGCAGAGGCCCCAGAGGGCCAGCGGTGCATCACGCTTCTTCCGGGGAGCGGCGAGGGAGGCGGCAAGCTGGCTGATGAACGGGATTTCTTCCACGCAGGGCAGGCACCATGAGGCCCAGACGGACAGCAGGACCGGCTGCGTCATGGTCCTGAAATCTTTCCGGGTCAGCCCGGCCTGTCCGGGCAGGGAGGAGAGGGCGGGGAACTCCGGCACGGGCTGGCCCGTCAGCGGGGTGTTGATGGCTCTGGGATCAAACTGCCCCCGATCCAGTCCATGAAGCATCCTGATGAATCCAAGTCCCAGCCCCGCAGCCCCCAGGGAGGGCAGGGCGGCCAGAAGATGGCGGCGTGTCAGCGGCATGATCTGAGCTCCCCTTCCACCGGTTTCGGACGCCGCCGTGAGGGGAGCAGATGCAGCCCCCCGCCAAGGGCCATGATGATGCCGCCCAGCCATATCCATGAGGCCAGAGGATTTTCATGCAGGCGCAGGATGGCACTGTAATGGCTCTGCCCCTGTGGGTCACGCTCTTCCTTCACGCTGCCAAGGGCAGCATAGAGGTCTTCCAGCGGGCGGTGGAGGATGGCGACATGCAGTGTACGCTGCCCCTGCCGGGGGAAGAGGCGGATCTCTGGCGTCAGTTCGGTGAGAACCGGCCCGTGGGCATCGTGATGGCGGATGGTCAGGTGTGCTTCCACGGCCTCATAATTGGGGCCGTGATGGGCGGTCAGGGCGGTCAGTTCCCAGTCCCGCCCGGTCAGCGTGGCATGGGTGCCGGGTCTGGCCTCTATGAGGCGTTCCTGGCTGCCCGCCATGCCGCAGAGACCGAGGATGGTCACCCCCACGCCGACATGGGCCAGGCTGGCGGCCCAGAGACTGCGGGGCAGGCGGTGCAATTGGCGGCTGCCTTCAGGCAGGCCACGCAGACGGAGGATCAGGTCACAGAGGGCGGCGCTGATGACCCACAGGGCCAGCAGGGCCGACAGGGCCGCCAGTGGTGTGGGGAACAGCCAGAAGGCGGGCAGGATGTTTCCGGCCGTGATGAGCAGGGCCGGGGCCAGACGGGGCAGGAGCCTGTCCGCTCTGGTCTGTCGCCATGGCAGGGCCATGCTCACCCCCATGACGGCCAGAAGTGGCAGGGTGAGCGGAATGGTCGTGGCGTCAAAGAAGGGTTTGCCAACGGAGAGGGTGCGGCCAAAGAGCAGCTGCATGAAGGGGGGGTAGAGCGTCCCCGTCAGCACGACGGCGCAGAGCGTGCAGAGCAGGATGTTGTTGAGCAGCAGCGCACTCTCACGGGAGAGGGGCGAGAAACCTGCCTGCGGGGTAGGCAGGGCAGGAGCACGGATGGTGAAGAGCAGCAGGCTGCCGCCGCCATACAGGCCCAGAAGCCCCAGAATGAACAGCCCCCGGGCCGGGTCGTTGGCGAAGGCATGGACGGAATTGAGAATGCCCGACCGGACGAGGAACGTCCCGGAGAGGGAAAAGGCAAAGGTGGCAATTGCCAGCAGCAGGCACCAGACGTGCAGCAGATTGCGTTTCTCCACGACCAGAACGCTGTGCAGCAGGGCCGTGCCCGTCAGCCATGGGATGAGGGCGGCATTTTCCACCGGGTCCCAGAACCAGTATCCCCCCCATCCCAGCACGGAATAGGACCACCATGACCCGAGCGTGATTCCCAGCGTCAGCAGGGCCCAAGCACTGATGACCCACGGGCGCATGTGGCGGGCCCAGAGCGCATTAGCCCTGCCGTCCAGCAGTGCACTGATGGCAAAGGCGAAGGGCACGGCAAAGCCGACATAACCGCTATAGAGCAGCGGGGGATGCACGGCGAGGCCGGGGTCCTGAAGGAGCGGATTCATGCCCATCCCGTCGGCCGGAACGGGCCAGAGCCGCAGGAAGGGGTTGGAGGTCGTCAGGCAGAAGAGCTGGAAGCCAGCTCCCACCAGTCCCAGCAGGGCCAGAAGCCGTGCCCGCAGGCGGAGGGGCAGCCCTTCCGGCCGGGCGGCACTCTGGCCGGGGAGAAGGGCCAGCCCTGCACACCAGAGGCTCAGCAGCGTGACCCAGAGCAGGAGGGAACCCTCATGATTGCCCCAGAGACCGGCGATCTTGTAGGCCCACGGCTTGTTGATGGCCGAGGTTTCGGCAATGAGTTTCAGGGAGAAATCATTGCCCAGAGAGGCGGTGACGAGGCAGGTCCATGCAAAAAGCAGGGCAAGGCACTGGCTGAGGGCCAGAGGGCGGGCCAGGGCCGTCAGGGGGCTGTCCGTCCGGCGGAGACCGGCCAGCGGCAGGACACCCTGCATGAGGGCCAGGGCACAGGCCAGAGCCAGCGCAAAATGCCCGCCCTCGGGGCAGAAGATGGTGGCCAGCATGGTCATGTCACGGTGCGGCCCCTGGCCCGGGAGGCGTGTCCGGGTGGGGCACGGTCATGCTGTTCCAGTCGGCGGCATTGGGAGGAGGGCCGAAACGGGGGTCCCACCGGCCACTTTTCTGGAGAGCATCGGCAACCTCTTTGGGCATGTAGGTTTCATCATGCTTGGCGAGAACCTCGCTGGCGGTGAAGCCGTGGCCATCATACCGGCCCAGAGCCACCACGCTCTGCCCTTCCCGGAACAGGTCCGGCAGGATGCCCCTATACTGCACGGTGACGGCAGCCTGCCCGTCCGTCACGTCAAAGCGGGCCTCTGGCGTGTCGTCGGAGGCCCTGCCAGTATGGAGGGACCCGGCCACGACCATGCCGCCCAGCCGGATGGTCCGGGTTGGTGCCGGCGGATGGGCCAGCACCTGTGAAGGAGCCATGAAGAAGACGATGGTGCTGGAAAGCGCATTGAGAACCAGCCCGACCGCCCCACCTAGGCAGAGCAGGCAGGCCAGGATGATCCAGAAACGTCCGGCCTTGCGGCGGGTGAGGGGAAATGACGCAGACATACCGTTCCCGTTTAAAGACACGAGGGCGGGCTGTTAATCCCTTTCCTGTCCGGCAGGCAGATTTGCCGTTTTCTGCTGGAGACGCTGCATGAGGGCAAGCCGCCGTTTGGCCCGGCGAAGGCGGAGCAGGCTGCTGCTGACCGTCACGGCCAGGATGACGATGACCAGCCCGTAGCTGGCCAGCACGAACCCCCAGTGCGGGGGCCAGAAGGCGGGTGCGGTCATGGTGAGATGTCCCGCAGGGCCAATGCCTGGGTGCGGCGCTCCAGCAGGGCGGCCCGGCAGCGTATGAGGAGCAGGGCCGTTCCCGTCAGTGTAAAGCCTGCCGTGCAGACGAGCAGGGGCCAGAACATGCTCATGGCCATGGTGGGGGCACCGGTCAGGGTGATGCTGTCGGGCTGGTGCAGGGTGTTCCACCACTGCACGCTGAACTTGATGATGGGCAGGTCCACCACACCGGCCAGAGCCAGCAGGGCAGCGGCCCTCTGGCCCCGCACGGGGTCGTCAAAGGCCCGGATGGTCAGGATGTGTCCGAGATAGAGGAAGAACAGCACAAGCATGGAGGTCAGTCGGGCATCCCAGACCCACCATGTCCCCCAGCCCGGCTTGCCCCAGAGTGACCCGGTGATCAGGCACAGGGCGGCGGCCGTGGCTCCCAGCGGTCCGGCTTCGAGGGCGACGATACCGGCCAGCGGATGCCGCCAGACGAGGGACAGAAGCCCGCAGGCAGCCAGCAGCACGTAACCGGCAGAAGCCAGCCACGCCATGGGGACATGCAGATACATGATGCGCACCGTCTCGCCCTGCTGCCAGTCTGCCGGGGCGAAGCCGAGGCCCCAGATCAGACCGGCAGCCAGTACCGCCAGCCCGACAAGCAGGCAGGGCAGGGCCATGGGGCGGGTGACATGCAGGAATCGGGCCGGGCTGCCTGTCCATCGTCCGGATGGTGCGGGGGAGGTGGAAAAAGACATGGGGCAAGTATGGCGGCTTCACGGAAAGAAGAGAAATGAAAAATGGTGTCATCATGGCGGCAGACGTTCCGGGAAGCTCCCGCTTTGAAAAAGCCTCAAAGTCAGGCATTGTAGAGTGGCTGGCCACACACGATATGGCCGTGGACAGATGGAGCGGAAAAACCGGGAGTGCCGCCCCGGAAAACAGGGAGATTGTGACGCATGGCCTTCTGGCTGATCAAATCGGAACCGGCCTCTTTCTCATGGGATGAGCAGGTGAAGAATGATGTCGAACCGTGGACCGGCGTACGGAACTACCAGGCACGCAACAATCTTGCCGCCATGAAGTGCGGGGACAGGGCCTTGTTCTACCATTCCGTGACGGAAAAGCGCATCGTCGGTGTGGTCGAGGTCGTGCGGGAGGCCTTTCCGGACCCGACGGCGGATGATCCCCGCTGGGTCTGCGTGGACGTGAAGGCCGATGGAGCCTTTCGCTCCCCCATCACGCTTGCGGAGATCAAGGCTGACCCGGCTCTGGAAAGCATGGCATTGCTCAAGCAGTCCCGCCTTTCTGTTGCCCCGGTGACAGAGGAAGAATTCGCCTATCTGACCCGCAAGGGCCAGTGGGAAAAAGCGCAGTAACGATGGACCCGGCCCCCTGCTGTGGTGGCCCGCTCTGGAAATGAGGAGATTCAGACCATGACGGAACAGCGTAAGGACCATGTGCCCAGTGCGAGTTTCCTGTCCCATGATCTTGATGCAGAAGCCCTGTCCCAGCTCCATGCCGTGCTGGATGGGGTGGAGAAAGGTCGGGGCACGCTGGCCCGTCTGGGTGACCTGATGGGTGGTGCTGTGGGCCGGGCAGCCCATATGGGGTTGCAGGGCCTGTCTCTGGCGCCGGGCCTTCAGGAAAAACTCCAGAAGCTGGCCAGTTCTGCGCTGGACCAGGCCTACCGTCTGGCCATTCTTGGTCTGGACCGCAAGGCAGGTGGGGCCGGGGCACGGCGTGAGAATCTGATCCAGGCCGCCGTGGCGGTCTCCGGTGCGGCGGGTGGTTTTGGTGGCTTTGCCAGCATGGTGCCGGATGTCGGGTTCACCACGCTGGCCATCATGCGGGAGATTGCCGCCATCGCTCAGGAAAATGGTGAAGACCTGCGGAGCGAGGAGACACGCCGGGCCTGTCTGGAAGTCTTCGCCCTGCGGAGCATGGGAGAGCAGAAAGGCGAGGGGGAGCTGGGCTTTTTCGCTGCCCGTGGCCTGATGCGTGGCCAGCCGCTTGTGATGCTGATGGCCGAGGTGGCGGGACATTATGGCATGGCCCTGTCCCGCAAGCTGGCAGCCCAGATGGTGCCGGTAGCCGGGGCTCTGTGCGGGGCGGCCATCAACTCGGCCTTCCTTGCTCATTATCGGGCTCTGGCCAAGGCCCATTTCACCATCCGCAGGCTGGAGCGCCTGCACGGGGCTGCTGTGCGGGATGCCGCCGAGGCGTATCGAGGTCGCAGCGCAGAAGCGTGAGCAGGGTTGTCTGCATGGCTTTCAGAGGGGCGGACTCCGGCAGGGGCCGCCCCTCTGTTTTTCTGTCCGGGTGGCGTTTTCAGCGTGGGGCCATGCGGTAGAGCTGATACAGCTCCAGTGGTCCGAAGACGAGAATACCCATGAGGGCAAAAACGCGCATGACACCCATGAGGGGAGTCAATGCAGGCCAGACCAGCTGAAGGAGGAAGGACAGGGCCAGTGCGATCGTATAGATGTAGGTCTGCGATGAAGGGCGTGAGGGAGACTGGCTGGACATGATTCGGCTTCTCTGTAGGGAAAGATTATCTGATGGAGCCTATCACATCTGACCTGCTTCTGCGTGCTTATGGGGAAGGTCTGTTCCCCATGGCACCGGATGAGCAGAGCGATGAGCTGGAATGGTTCTGCCCGCAGGAGCGGGGGATCATTCCCCTGGAGGTACCAGCCCTGCCCCGGCGGCTGATGCGGACCGTCATGGCCGGGCAGTACCGCCTGTGCAGTGATGAGGATTTCGATGGCATGATGCAGGCCTGCGCCCGCCTGACGCCCTCCCGGCCGGAAACATGGATCAGCGGGCGCATCCGCCAGCTTTATGGCGAGCTGCACCGTCTGGGCCATGCCCATTCCGTGGAGGTCCGGGACAGGGAGAGCGGAGCGCTTCTTGGGGGGCTTTATGGTGTGTCCCTGCATGGTGCCTTCTTCGGGGAGAGCATGGTGTCCCATGTGCGGGATGCGTCCAAGATAGCGCTGGTACATCTGATGGCGGCCCTGCGGCAGGGGGGATATGGCCTGCTGGATACGCAGTACGTCACCCCGCATCTGGCCAGTCTTGGCTGTGTGGGAGTGCCCTTTGCGGCTTACAGGCAGCAGCTTGCGGCGGCCATGCAGCAGCCTGCCCGATGGCCTGGAGATGTCAGCCTTGCTGCTCTGGGGCCGGAACTGGAGGCCATGGTGCAGGGCTCTGCCGGGCGGGCAGAAAGGTAACCAATTTCTCTCTGGCCCTGCTGTCATGGTCTGGATATGCTTCTGCCCGTTTGCAGGCTGGGCGGTGTCCGGTGCCGGTCATGGATGGAGATGGAGGAAGACGTGCGGATGCAGTGGTGTATCAGGGAAGTCATGCCGGGGCGGGATAAGGTCGTGCGGCGGGCCGGGGGGACAGTGCTGGCGGCCCTTGGGGCTGCCGTGCTGGCCTGTGGCATTGCCGAAGCCGCTGCGCCAGCGGATCATCCCCCTCTGGCACCGATGCGGGATGCTGTGGTGACCTACCGGTTCCAGACAGAAGTGCTGCCGGGCAAGGGGAAGGAAGCCGGGCCGGAGCATCAGGTGGCGGTTTCTTTTGCTGCTTCGGGTGACCGGCTGCGGATTGATCCTGATGATGGGCAGAGCGCCACCATTCTGGACCGCCCCAACCAGATCATGACGCTCGTCAGCATGCAGGAGAGGCGCTACATCCAGTTCCGTCCCATGCATGGGCTGCACAATACGTTCCTGCTCAGTCTGGATATGACCTACCATGCTGGCGGGATGAAGCAGATTGCTGGCGTGCCTTGCCGGGAATGGGCCATTGAAAGCCCTCGTGGCAAGGCAACGGCCTGCGTGACGGAGGATGGCCTCATCCTCGCCGAGGATGGTGTGGATGCTGATGGTCTTCAGGGCCATCTTCAGGCCGTGTCCGTGCGGTATGAGGACATTCCGGCAGACCGTTTCCAGCCGCCTGCCGGGTTTCAGAGGGTCAGTCCCTTCCTCAAGGGCAGGCCGGCATCCCAGCCGGCACAGGCCCGTCCCGTTCCGGATGCTCCACTGGATGGTACGGCGCATGGTGCCGCCCGTACTGGGGGTGAGGGCAGCAGCGTGCCGGATCAGCCACACAGCCCTGATGATTCGGTGGGAGATGGCAGTGTCTCCCATGGTGACCAGCCCAACAGTGCGGAGCAGTAAAAGCATGACACAGGCAGAAAAGGTTTCAGGTTCCGGTGAGGGGCTGGCCGTGGGGGCCCCGGTGCCCGATTTCGATCTGGCGGGGATGGGCCCCACAGGCGAGGAGAGGGTGAGCAGCCATGCCCTCCGCGGGCAGCCCTATCTTCTGTATTTCTATCCACGGGCTTCCACGCCGGGCTGCACCACTCAGGCCTGCGATCTGCGTGACCATCTGGCCGAGCTGCGTATCCCCGGTGGGGATGGTCTGCGTGTGCTGGGTGTTAGTCCCGATGGTGTGGGAGCGCTGGAAAAATTCATTCTGAAACAGGCGCTCAGCTTCACCCTGCTGTCAGACCCCGATCATGCATTGGCCGAAGCCTATGGCGTGTGGGTGAAGAAGAAGCTCTATGGGCGGGAGTTCATGGGGATTGAGCGGAGCTCCTTTCTGGTCGATGCGGAAGGGCGTCTTGCTGCTTTCAAGCGGAAGGTCAGCCCCGCCAGGCATGTGGCATGGGTGCAGGAGGCTCTGTCCCGGCTCTGACAGCCGGTTTCCGCCAGTCTCCGGTCTGTTCCGGGCAGCCGCTCTCCTGTTTTTCTGTTTCAGGACATCACGGGATGTCTCTTTATCCGGGGTATCGTGGACATGACATGGCAGACAATCCTGCGCCGTGTGGCCTTGGGGCTTCTGGTGCCGCTGGTGGGGCTGCTGCTGGCGGTGGCCCTGCTGTTGGGACGGCTGGCCCAGGGGCCTCTGGATGTGACGGGGCTGTCCCATCGTTGGGGAGGGGCCCTGACCCATGCTGGTGGGGGGCGTCTCCACTGGGAGCGCATGGCCCTGTCGTGGAAACCCGGAAAGAACGGTCATTCGGCCAAGATTCTGCTCAGCCTTGAGGGTGTCCGGTATCGTGCCCTTCCAGAAGGCGGGGGGGCTGATGAGGTGGCTGCCGAAGTGCCGGAACAGCAGCTTGATCATGTCGGGGTTGTTTTCCGGCTTGCGAGCCTGCTGCATGGGCAGGTGGGCCTGCGGTCGCTGGATGTCCGGGGGCTGCGCCTTGTGGCGTTCCGGGATGCGGAGGGTCATGTCAGCCTGGGCGGTGTGAAGCCCGGGGCGCAGCATCCGGGTGGAGGCACTCTGCCACCTCTGGCTGCCATCATGCCCTGGCATCTTGATCTTCAGGATATCAGGCTGACCATAAGGGATGAGACGGCACCGGATTCTTCGCTCATTGTAACCCTGCCGGAACTGAAGGCGGATCATGACAGGCAGACCGGCTGGCAGGGGCGGATGGAGGCGTCCCTCCAGGGGGTCGGGCTGGGTGCAGGGCAGGAGGAGGCCACGGTCCATCTGGCAGGTGACATGGCTCCCGACGGAGCGGCACGGACACGCTGGCAGCTGACTGTTTCTCCGGTCCGTTTTCCGGCTCTGGCGGCCTGGCTGCCGCTGTCGCCAGCCGGGAAAAAAGGCATGGGCATCCCGAACATGCCTCTGGCGTTTCATCTGGAAGGGATTCTGGAGGGGCATGGGCTGGTCGGCCATTTTGCTCACATGGCAGGGGAGGTGGACGCTGGAGCTGGCGAGATTGACCGGCCTGGCCGCATTCCGTTCCGTCTCTCATCGGGGAAGGTATCGTTCCATCTGGACCCTGCGGAGGCTGGCCAGCAGGCTCCCCTGGTTCTGGCATTGCATACGGAGCTTGCGGCACTGGACTCCCTGGGGCGGACGGTCCCTTTCATCATTGATGCCCATGGGCGGCTGGATCATCTGGACAGGCCAAAGGATGTGGAGCTGTTGGTGGATGGCCATGTGCCAACATTCGATTTTGCCACATTGGCGAGTGTCTGGCCGGATGGCACAGCCCGTGGAGCCCGTCGCTGGATGACCACCAACATGACGGCAGGACGTGGTGAGAATCTGCATCTTCAGCTTGATTTTACCAGCAATACCGGTCTCGACGGGTTGGATGTCAGGGCGCTGGGGGGTGAACTGACAGGCCATAGCCTGAGCGTGACATGGATGGAGGGTATGCCACAGGTCACGGGGGAGGATGCCTACGCCCATTTTGTGGATGATGACCGTCTGCTGATCGACGTGCAGCATGGTCATCTTGCGGATGGTCGAGGGGGCTCGGTGACCGTACCGACGGGGCATATTGTTCTGAGTGATCTGCTCAAGCGGGAGCAGACAGGTGAATTCTCGTTGGGGATGGAAGGTCCCCTGTCAGCTTTTGTGGCGGTCCTTTCCTGTCCACGGCTCAATCTGCTGTCCCGTCATCCGGTCAATCCAGCCAATACGGGCGGGATGCTGAAAGGCACGCTCTCGCTGAAGCTGCCGCTCAACAGTCACCTTCTGATGAAGGATGTGGGATATGGGGCAGAGTTTGATTTCCAGAACATCTGGTTCGCTCTGCCGTCCCTGGGGCGGATACAGCAGGGGAATGGGCACTTTTCGGTCAATGAAGCCGGACTTGCCGTGAAGGGAGGTGCCCGGTTCCGTGGCGTGATGATGACGGGCAGCCTGTTCGACAGTTTTCAGGCCAATGTGCCGGGACGCCTGATGTTGAAAGCAGATCTGCAGGCCTCATTGGGGGCAAAGGAGTTGCGCAGTCTCGGGGTTCCGGCGGGGCTGGCGCAGGACTCCATCATGCAGGGCAGTGGCGTGGGGCATGTTGTCTACAGCCAGTACGGTGGGGGCCCCGGCCATAGTCGGGGGACTGCCTCGGTGCAGGTGGACCTGAGAGGTTTGGGTGTCCGGGCCCGTTTCTGGCACAAGCCTGTTGGTGTCCCTGCGGGCTTGCAGGCAGGAGTGACATGGCAGGATGGGCAGATGATCCGTCTGGATGATGTTCGCGCCCATGGTCCCCAGCTGGCCCTTCAGGCAGAAGGGCGCATGAGGTCTGGTCAGCTGGGAGGGATCAACCTCACCCATTTCCAGTTTGGACGGACGAGCGGCAGTGCCGTGATGGACTGGCCGGTGCGGGACGGAACGGCGGATGACCGGCGGTACCAGATATCCGTGCAGGCCAGTACTCTGGACCTGACCCCCTGGTTCGGGCATCCGGCCACCGGAAAGTCACGCTCACAGCCTATTCATCCCGTGGAGAAAAAGGTCAGACGGGCACCCGGCAGCGCCGGCCAGGCCTCCATCCTGCCGGAGGGGATATGGGCTATCGGGTTGCGGGCTGACAGGGTGATCTATGGAGCTGAACAGACAGCCAGCCATGTGTCAGCCAACCTTCGCTGGGCAGCGCAGCGGGTGCAGGGGGCTTTCCTGCATGTGGCCCAGCCGTCCCTCACGTTTGATCTCGCACAGGATTCCAGACGGATAGGCGTGCTGGATGTAAGGCTCATTGCTGCTGATCTGGGCAGGATTCTGGCGTCTCTTGGTGTGTATGACCAGCTGGCTGGTGGCACGGTGGACCTCCAGGGCCATTGCCAGCCCGTGGCGGCCGATGCGCATGTGACCAGTGCCGAGCGTACCATGGGGCTGGGACTGGGGCTGCCGCCCTTTGATGGCACGCTGGCCGTGGACCATCTTACGCTGAAAAATCCGCCGACGGCTCTTGTTATTGCCACGCTGGCTGCCCCTCTGCATTGGGGGCAGATTTCCCGCAAACAGTTTGAAGATGTCCAGTTGCGGGCGTCCTTCCGGGTAGCGGGGGAGCGGCTTGATCTGGCAGAGGCGCGGGCCGGCAATGCCATTCTGGGGGTGACGATGAAAGGGCAGATGGATTTCGGGCAGGCCATGATGCAGATGCAGGGCACCATCTCGCCATTCTTTGGGATCAATCAGGCTGCGGGCAGTTTTTTCGGAGCCCGGAAGGGAAGTGGTATCATGGCCATGACCTACAGGCTGGATGGCAGTTTGGCCAAGCCACAGATGCATGTTAACCCTTTCTCCGCCCTGCTGCCCGGTGGGCTGCGGCGTCTGTTCGAATGAGAGGCTGCCGGGTCTGGCAGTGGTGGGAAAGGCAGGAGGGATGATGATGTCGGATACCATGCCGGATCTCTTTGGGGGTTCCTCATCGGGTGGTGTTTCCCGGCATGAGGAGGGGGCACGTCGGTCAGAGTCCTCTCCGTCACGCCGTGCTGCGGGCACCCAGCCGCTGGCGGACCGTCTGCGTCCGCAGTCATTGGATGAGGTGCAGGGGCAGGTCCATCTTCTGGGGCCGGAGGGTACGTTGACCCGGATGCTGGGAAGTGGCCATCTGTCCAGCCTGATTCTCTGGGGTGGGCCGGGATGCGGCAAGACAACCATTGCCCAGCTGCTCGCCGAACGGGTGGGACTGTTTTACACGAAGATTTCCGCTGTTTTTTCCGGTGTGGCGGATCTGAAAAAAGCCTTTGATGAAGCCCGCCGCAAGGCCGAGGCCACCGGGCGTGGCACGCTGCTCTTCGTGGATGAGATTCACCGCTTCAACCGGGCGCAGCAGGATGGCTTTCTGCCCTATGTGGAACGGGGAACGGTCGTGCTGGTGGGAGCCACGACCGAGAATCCGTCCTTCACGCTGAACTCCGCCCTGTTGTCACGCTGTCAGGTTCTTGTCCTGCACAGGCTGGATGATGCTGCGCTGGAGCAGCTTCTTGTGCGGGCCGAAACGGCCACGGAGCGGACCCTGCCCCTGACGGATGAGGGCCGGGCCTCCCTGCGGGCCATGGCGGATGGGGATGGGCGCTATCTGCTGAACATGGTCGAGCAGCTTCTTTCCCTGACGAAGGATGGAACCCGCCCGCTGGGGCCGGAGGAGCTGGCCCGGTCCCTGTCCCGGCGGCCTGTCCTGTATGACAGGGACCGGGACGAGCATTACAATCTGATTTCCGCTCTGCACAAATCCCTGCGGGGGAGTGACCCTGATGCGGGACTTTACTGGTTCGCCCGTATGCTGGAAGGTGGGGAAGACCCCCGCTACATTGCCCGCCGTCTCGTCCGCTTTGCCAGTGAGGATATTGGCGAGGCTGATCCGACCTCCCTGCCGTTGGCACAGGCCGGAGCGATGGCTTATGAGAGGCTCGGCTCTCCAGAGGGGGAGGTGGCCCTGGCGCAGGTTGTGGTCCATCTGGCGGTCGCCTCCAAGTCCAACGCAGTGTATCGGGCTTATAATGAGGCCAGGGTATTGGCGAAGCAGACGGGCAGCCTCATGCCTCCGGCCCATATCCGCAATGCTCCGACAGCGCTGATGAAGGAGCTGGGTTACAAGAAGGGCTACGAATACGATCATGACTGCGAGGATGGTGTTTCCGGCCAGAACTACTTCCCCGACGGCATGGAACGGGTGACGCTCTACAGGCCGGTCGACCGTGGATTTGAAGAAAGAATCAGGAAACGGCTGGACATGCTGGCGCAGAAACGGGCATCTCGCCAGTCATGAGTGTTGAGAATCGTATTGTCAGCGAAGATGAGGCCGATCTGCGTCTCGACCGCTGGTTTCGCCGTCATTATCCCAACCTGACACAGGGCGGGTTGCAGAAGCTGTGCCGCAAGGGGCAGGTGCGGGTTGATGGAGGGCGGGTGCAGCCCAATAAAAGGCTCAATCCCGGCCAGAGCATCCGTATCCCCCCTCTGCCGGACCAGAGCCGCCCGGCCCCGCCGCCACCGCCCAACCCGGAACTCGTCCAGCAGCTGCGGGACATGATCCTTTATGAGGATGACCATCTCATCGTGCTGAACAAGCCGTCCGGTCTGGCAACACAGGGTGGCCCCGGCATCACCGTACACGTGGACATGATGCTGGAGGGGCTGAGGCCGGAGGGAGGCGACAAGCCCCGCCTCGTGCATCGCATTGACCGTGATACGTCCGGCATCCTGCTGCTGGCCCGCACGCCCGGTGTGGCGGCAAAACTGGCAGCGGCCTTTCGGGGGCGTGAGGTGAGCAAGACCTACTGGGCGGTGGTTGTCGGGCGGCCCAGCCCTGCTGAAGGTGTGATCGACCAGCCTCTGGCCAAGGTCGGGGCCGGGGGTGCCTCGCTTATCGTGCCGGTCGCCCGTGGGGAAGAGGATGCGATGAGTGCCAAGAGTTCTTACGAGACGCTGGATGCCACAGGCAAGCGTTTCAGCTGGCTGGCCCTGTCCCCCTGGACGGGGCGGACGCACCAGCTGCGTGTCCATACGGAGAGTCTGGGCACGCCCATTCTGGGTGATCCCCGCTATGGGGGCGAAACGGCCCATGTGGAGGGTTTCCCGGACAGGCTGCACCTCCATGCAAGGATGCTGGAGTTCCCTCATCCGGCGGGGGGAAGGTTGCAGGTGGCGGCTCCCTTGCCGCCCCATATGCGTGAGACGTTCCAGACGCTGGGTTTCATTGCTGGTGACACACCAGCACCACGCCGGACACGGTGAAAGACTGACAGGGACGGCTGGCCCTTTGCAGGGGGACCTGGCCGCCTGAGAAAACGAGGACACAGGCAGATGAAAAAGCTGGCAGCAATCCTGATCGGGCTGGTGGTGGTGGTGACAGGCGTGAGCCTTGCTCCGCAGTTTCTGATAGACCAGAACAGGCTGCGGCAGCGTGTCACGGAGGCCTTCCAGCAGCAGACGGGGCTGGAGCTGAAGATGGGGGAAACGTCTTTCCAGCTGCTGCCATGGCCGTCTTTTCAGGCAACAAATGTCGTACTGACAAGACCGGGCTGCACGCCTTTCGTGGCGGCCCGGTCCGTCCATGCGGACCTGTCTTTGCTGGCGATACTGAACCGGGAGATTTCCTTTCAGGAATTCACGGTGAGGGGTGCGGGCATCATGCTGCATCGGGCCAGCGAGAAACAGTGCTCCACGTGGCTCCCTGTAATCTCGCAGGATCAGAGGGCCGCAGCGCCTGTGGCCGGTGATGCCGTCACCCCCCGCTGGAAGGTCAGCTTCGGAGGGCTGCATCTGACTGATGCTGAACTCTCATGGCAGGATGATCTGTCGGACAGTCATGTCCCGGAAGGAGGCCACCTTCATCTGGCAAGTCTGGAGATGGCGGGCATGCGCAGTGTGAGCCCGTGGGTGGATCTGCGGGGCACATATGGGCACACGCCTTTTACGCTGCGGGGACGGCTTGGCCCTCTCCATCAGCTTCTCTCTGCGTCTGCCGGACAGAAAGACCCGTGGGCTTTCAGCCTGGGGCTGACGCTGGGGACCGGCGAGCACCAGGACCATGCCACGCTTGATGGCCTCATGCGGGACGCCCACCGGCTGAAAGGTGTGAATTTCACGCTGTCCGGTCGCTGGACATCCCTGCGGGGCCTGCGGCATCTGCTCTCACGGGCGATGCCGGTTGATCTGGGGCAGCTTGAGGGGACAGTCCGCTTCCACAGTGATGATGACATGGTGGCTGCCAGCAACGGAACGGACATGGCTCTGACGGATGCCCTGCTGCATCTGCCCCGGCGTCTGGTGCTGGATCAGGTTCATGCCCATTTGGGCAGTGCGACCCTGCCTGCGGGCATGTGGCATGTGGCGGCACCGCTGCAGCTGAGCGACATCCAGATTGATGCTGACAGTGCGCAGGCACCATTTGTCCTTCAGGGGCAGGCTGCCTGGGGGCGTTATGCCTGGCTGTTTCATGGTGAGGCAGAGAGTTTGCAGAAGGCACAGTCTGCTCTTTTGGGCCGCATCCCGGCATCTGTCGGGCTGAAGCTGAACGTGCAGGGGCAGGACAGAACATTATCCAGCCTGTTCAGCCGGGGTGATGCCGCCAGAACGGATGCCAGACAGGACAATGTGTCTTTCGACCTTCAGGGACAGGCCGGGCGGCAGGGCAGTACGCTGGCTTTTTCCGGCCAGGCAGCCCTGTTCCAGTTTCCTGACATCAGGGGAATTCCGGGCCTGCTGGTGCATGATGGTCATGTGAAGGGGCAGCTTGTCTTGGGGCCGGTGAAGGATGCAGGCCTTTCTTCCCTGTCGCTTCAGGATGTGGTGTTTGACAGTCAGGAAGCGGGCGGAAACCTGTCGGCGGACCTGCCCATGCAGCCGGATGCGGGGCTTGTGGGCAAACTGCATCTGACCCATCTGGAGGGGGAGCGTGTCTCTTCCGCATCGCTCACACCTGCTGCCGAGCCGGCAGTGCAGGCGGGGCCTGTGCCCGCAGCGGGCAAGGGAGAGCCCGGTGATGCTGCGCAGGCATCCCGGCCGCCAGAGGTGGCCCCCGCGGAAGGAAAGGCGTCTGAGACCCGTCTGATGCAGTGGTTCGGAAGCATGGCGGGGCGACCGTTCGATGTGGATATGACGGCAGATCAGCTCCATGTGGCAGGCATCGCCTATCAGGGGCTGCATCTGCATCTTCTGGGGCTGGGGGGGCGGTTGAGTCTTTCCGTGCTGGGAGGGAGCGTGCAGGACGTGCCGCTTGCTGGTGAGGTTGTGCTGGATGGCACGGCTGACCCTCTGCGGATGGGCATGAAGGCGCATCCATTCATTCTGCCGGCCAGCTGGGTACAGAGCCTGCTGGGGCAGCCTGTGATGTTTGAGGGGCCTGTGCAGCTGGAAGGGGCTCTCGGGACGGAAGGCGCCCAGCCTGAGGCCCTGTGGCAGGCCCTGGATGGCCAGATGGGCCTGTCCCTTGTGGATGGCCGTGTCCAAAGGGAGGTTCTGGCACCATTGGCAGGCCCTGCGGCCAGTCTCCTCAAGCTGGGTTCTGGCACGATGGGGCTGCGCTGCTTTGCCGGGACGGCGACATTCGGGCATGGTCAGGCACATTTCAGTGACATGGCTCTGGAGGTGAAGCATCTTTCCCTCATCGGGCAGGGGACGATGAAGCTGGGTGACATGAGCTACACGTTCCAGCTCATGCCGCATGTCACGCTTGTAGGGGCGGATTTTTCCACACCACTGGCCCTTTCAGGGCAGAATGGCACGGTTCATATAGGAGCGCAGGACAAGGATCAGGCTGTTCTGGATACAGCCCGTTTTGGCAGTGATGCTTGTGCTCATGCTGTCCAGCAGGCTCGTGGCGGGCAGAAGGGTCTGGCCCTGCCTGCACGGGATGATGGCCATTCTGGCGGGGCAGGCGGGATTCTCCGGGCCCTTGGTCTTGGTGGCAACTGACAGGAAGGAAGGGCAGCGTCATGGCACAGTTGCACAGGCGTTTCTGGAAACAGGTGACAGTGGGGCCAGTCGGTGAGTCTGGCCAGCAGGGACCATTGCTGGATGGCAGGCCCGTGAAGCTGCCTGCCGGAACGGCCCTGGCCGTGTCATCTCCTGCTCTGGCAGAGGCCCTTGCGGAAGAATGGCGTCAGATTGCCGAGGGTGCCCAGTTCACCCCGGATGATCTGGTCCTGACCCGCATGGCGGGCAGTCATATCGAGCGCATCCTGCCCGATCGTGCAGCGATGGAAGCCGCCCTGCGCGCTTATGGCATTGATGACAATCTCTGCTACCGGAGCGTGGCGCAGGATGATGCCGTGACGGCCCGCATCCGGGCCTGGGCAGCGGAACAGGGGCTGCATCCGGCCATGACGGATGGTCTCATGCCTCTGGAGCAGCCTGCCGCCTATGGCGAGGCCCTGACGCATTACCTGTCGCAGCTGGAGCCTGCCCAGCTGACGGCTCTGGGTGTCATGGTGCCCATCATGGGCAGCCTGCTTCTGCCGCTGGCTCTGGTGCATGACGTGGTCAGCTTTGACGAGGCCGTGCATCTTGCCCATGCCGACGAATACCGCCAGCTGGAAAAATGGGGCCACGACAGGGAACTCGCCACACTGCTTGAGAAGCGGAACACAGACATTGCCGATGCGCTCCGTTTTTTATGGTTTACACAGGGCGATGAAGGAAGACTGATGAGAGATGGGGCCTTAAAACCATTAACAGAAAGAGAATCTCCGCAATAAGGATGGGAGAGGATGCTGGGATTATGTGACGCCTAATAAAGTGGTATGCTCTCCCTCGTATACTTGAGAGGATGCTTATCTCTATTATCCTGTCCCTGTGTGCTGGCAGGCAGTCCAAAAGCAAGTATCTCCATGCAAGGAATGCATAGCTCTTCGATGAATTTTTTCTTTATAGGGTCTGCCATTTCTCTACTGGAAAGATGATATTCAGTGGCTTTATTATGAACAATCGAACATCTTATTTGGTAAATGATCTTTGGAAGACTTTCATAAAAATCTGTGTCATTTGTGTCATTTCTAAAGTTTATATTAGGCACTTTACCGTCGGAAGAGGTTTTTTCTATAAATTTTCTGATATTTTTCTGGTCGGGGTCTCCCAACCCACAACGAAAAGATTGAAATTTTTTTTCAATGCTGTCCCTTAGATTTTGATTTTCTCCACTCACTATTCGATCTGAAGAGGTTCTGAATAATTTTTTAAGATGATCGAGCTCTTTTTCTTCCACTTGTAAGCCAAGATGTTTGAATTGCCGAACGCCAAAAAGATGGCCGTCATTATTAGAAATGATTGCAACTATTTTCGTCCGGAGCATGTAATTTTCCAGTGCATGATAACAACTCATGAACTTATCGAGCAAAGTTTTGCGGCTATTTATCTCGCTCATAATTTCGAACAGTTCATGAAACTGAGCATAATCTTTAGAGCTATCTAAAATTTTTTCAATGTTAGGATGTTTATTTGTAATAGATGGAGCTAATTTATTTAAATAATATCCTTTTAAGAGCATATGATATTTTACATAAGAGAGACGGTTCTTCGGATCGGTGATGTTAGAGACGAGCCATTTCCCCTGACGTATGGGCTCACTACGTCGGCAAATTAAGAGAATTGTATAAAGTAGTATAGGAGTTCTTGGAGCAGTTCTCTCTGTATCATTGATTTCTAATCTCCCAGAGGAGGAAATTCTCATAAAAACAAAAGAGTTTTTTTTATCATCCCCATCATATACATAGTAGTTTTCTTCGGAATCGTCTGCACTGTTGTAAAATGTCAAATCATCTCTATCTGAATGATCCTCCTCATATAGATCAAACTCACCCAGGTTCGTTGGAATAGGATCTAGTGCTAGGCTTAGTTTGATCTCCTTGATTAGTTTCAGAAGTAAAAAGATCTTATTGTAGGACATTAATACATTATCATCTCTCGTTCTGCTCTGAAGAGTTTTAAGGTTGATTTCCAAAGTATTAAATTCATCCGGAAAAGTACTGCCATCAGAAAACAGGCCTTCAAAGGCCTTAGCAGCAGTTTCTTCATCATCCTTTAAGCAGTTATGTAATGCGTTTTCTATTAAGTCTGAGGAAGTGTCCGCTGATTCCTTATCAGAGTCATCCTTTATCTTTCCTAAAGGGATATTTCCGTCTAAGTACTGCAAAAAAGATTTGATTGTCTCTCGAATTTCATCAACAGGTTTAATCTGATTATTGTGTGTCATTTTTCGACCTCCTTTATATTGGTCCAATCAATTTTACTGTCTATCTTGTCCTCAAGAAATTGACGTGTTGCTTCAAAAACTTTAGACTTATTTTTGTTGCCGATATTTATACTAGATAGGTTTTGCTGGTTTCTCCATTCTTCAAACCCTTCAACGTTTAAATTTTTTAAAAAATTAGGTAGCTCATTTACGAAATATGTAATGGTTGAAAGAATCTCCTCTTTAGGAGAGTCAGTATTTTTCTTTTTAGCCACCGCACCAATGGCTCCGAATATTCCTGAGAGGACCACTTCTCGTCCAAACCAGCGGACCTCTTTATCTGACGGGCTCCCCTTATCTAATGAGGTGATTGCTTTCACAAAACTGTTTAGAATGTCGGCGTCAACATCAGATAAGTAACTATTAAATTCTGTTTCATCCGAAAATGCATGTGCTGCTGAATATTCTGCATTTGTAGTTACGGGGCGTCCCTCAAGTAAGGATACAAAGGCAGAAATCAGATGTGAAAAATGATACTGACCCTTTTTTCGTTCTTTACTATATTGGATAGAAGATTTATCTTTTTCGCGGAAAATTTCACCCTTTTCACCCTCTTCGTCTATTTTCCCTTTTAGTGTATCCAGTTGGTTTAGAAACAGAAGCTCAATTTGATGTTTTATATTAACAGATTTGTGTCCTGCATTAAGAACAAGCATCTTTTTTATTTGGTCATCTCGTTTTAGAGAAAACCATACTTCTAACCAGATATTGTTACCATTAAATAAGTTTCTGATTCTATCACTATCTTCACGATATTCTTTTAATACTTTACGGAAGATGTTTGGGGCTATTTTTTTACTTCGGAGCGTTTTTGAAATTTTACGTGATATTTGAACGACGGTCATATCCTTATCATCATCCTTAAAATCTTCTTCAATAAAATTAATTGCATCCCATATTTCTTTCAATCGATGGCTACGTTGTAATCCATCAAGAATTTTAAAATTTTTACTCAGTTTAAAAGAAGTGACCCCCGCCTCTTGTTTCACGTCATCTTCATTGACAAGATCTTTGCTGACAAGGACAATTAATGGGATATGCTGTTTTTTCAGAAGGGTTGAAAAAATCTTATCAAGAAAATGATTTTGGACCAGACTTCTTTGGATATCAAATTCCTGGAAATCATCTGGTAAATTTGAAATATATTCCTTAAGGGAGGTCTTGCAGAGGCGACAAGTAGCCCCTTCTTCTTGGAAGGTATCCAAAATTTCCAGATTCATGATCAATACCTATTTATCAGCAAGATTTAACGGTCACCTTTGTCTCTTTTATAGGGAGACATATTTTCAATGTGGTGTAAAGTTTTTTTTTTATATTCGAGGATGTTTCAAAACAGGCTAGACCGATGATAAGGAGCTTCCCTATTTTTAAATTATACTCTTTTTGATTAGGAGATAAAAGCAGGACTAAATCGTCCTGTCAGAAAATCCCCTTCCCACTATACTCGTCCCCTTTGATCGGGGAGAAAATTATTATTTAAAATTTAATCTACTCAGAGAATTTAGTAGTGTGCGGGTCGGGAGAGGGGTTTTCTGATGGTCTGTCACGTCAGAATGTGTAAACTGACTTACTCCCCGCTGTCCGGCACCATGATGCTGACGGCAGCCGTGGCGGCGATGCCTTCTTCCCGCCCCGTGAAGCCCAGACGCTCGGAGGTCGTGGCCTTGACGGAAATGCGGCTGGGACTGACCTTCAGCAGCTCGGCAAGACGGGCACACATGGCCTTGGCATGAGGGCCGATCTTCGGGCGCTCGCAGATGATCGTCAGGTCCGCATTGACCAGCATTCCTCCTTTGGAGCGGATCAGCTCTCCGGCATGGATGAGGAAGCGGGCGGAATCCATGTCACGCCATTTCTCATCCGTGGGGGGGAAGTGACGGCCAATGTCGCCCTCATTCAGCGCACCATAGATGGCGTCGCAGAGCGTATGGATGCCCACATCGGCATCGGAGTGACCGGCAAGGCCCTTCTCATGAGGAATCTCGATGCCACAGAGGATGAGCTTGCGGCCCTCGGCGAAGGCGTGAACATCGTAGCCCAGACCGACACGGGGCAGCAGAACGGGAGCCTGCGCAGGCTGGGTCTTCTGGTCCTCAATTACACGTTCAAGCCGCATCAGATCCTCCGTAACGGTCAGTTTGATATTGTCTTCCGAACCCATGACGATCGCCACCTTGTGGCCTTCCGCCTCCAGCAGGCCGGCATCATCGGTCAGGGCGGTGCGGTGCCGGTCATGCAGGTCCCGCAGCAGCGGGAAGGAGAAGCCCTGCGGGGTCTGGGCACGCCAGAGGCCTTCCCGTGAGACCGTCCCGGTGATGAGGCCATTCTCCACCTTCTTCAGCGTGTCGCTGACAGGCAGGGCCGGGATGACACCCTCATGGGTCTCCAGTGCCTCAAGGGTACGGGTGATGACAGCAGCCGGGACGCAGGGGCGGGCACCATCATGCACGAGAACGACATCAGGCGGCTCGGGCAGTTTTGCCAGGGCCTCCAGTCCGGCCCGCACGCTGTCATGCCGTTCGGCTCCGCCCTCGACCGGGGGAAGGACATCCAGCCCTGCCAGGGCCTCGGGCAGGAGCGGGTCGCTGCCAACCGGCTGGAGGACATCGATATGCGGCAGCAGGGCCATGGCGGCGTGCCGGATGACCGGCTGCCCGGCCAGAAGATGGAACTGCTTGCTTATGTTGGCCTGTTCCTGCGGGGCACCGGCAGAGAACCGCCGCCCACGCCCCGCCGCCAGAAGAAGGGCGGCAATGCGTCTGTGTTTCGGGCGGGCATGAGGGGCGTTCAAGATGGCGGGTCCTTTTCTGCTGTCCGTCAGTGGGTCATGCCCATGTGATGGGGACTGTCCAGACTGAATACGGGCACGGTGACATCAAAACGATGGCCGCTGGCCGGAGTGACCATGTGGTAGAGGCCCTCCATGAAGCCGCTCGGTGTTTTGAGTTCAGCTCCGGATGTATATTGATAGCTGCTGTCTGGAGCAATGACGGGCTGCTCGCCCACCACGCCTTCACCATGCACGTCTTCACGCCCACCCCGATCATCCGTGATGGTCCAGCTGCGTGAGAGAAGCTGGATGCTCTCCTTGCCTCTGTTTTCAATCAGCACATGATAGAGCCAGACATAACGGTGTTCTTCCGGGTCGGAATGTTCATCAACCCAGAAAGGGCGGACATTCACGGTCACGTCGCCGGTATGGGCCGTAAAGGCGGGCAGGGACGTGATGGGCTCCATCTCGAGGGTTTCCGTCTCGGCCATCGGGCCTTCCGGGGGGAGGGAATTATCGGACATGGGCCTTTACTAGAATCATTATGGGGATTTGTCAGGTCATTCTGTCAGGAGCGGCGGATTTTCCTTACTGGTATTCTGGAATGTCTTCATATGTCTGACCTGTCGTGGCCGCCCGTCCCGTTCACGGGGAGTGCGGGGACGGGCTTGCAGGCCGGGTCGTTCAGCCTGCCTGCCGGGCGGCTTCGGCCCCACGGCGCAGGTCCTCGATCAGGTCCTCCACATCTTCTAGCCCGACCGAGAAGCGGATGGACCCATCCGTGATGCCCAGAGCATCACGCTGTTCCTGTGTCAGCTTGCGGTGGGTGGTGGTGGCGGGGTGGGTGGCAAGGCTGCGGGCATCCCCCAGATTGTTGGAAATGGCAATGAGCCGGAAGGCGTTGAGGCAGGCAAACGCCCCTTTCTTGCCATTGGCGACGCTGAAGGCCACCAGTGTTCCGCCATTGCTCATCTGTTTCCGGGCAAGGTCGGCATGGGGATGATCCTTGCGGCCGGGATAGCGGACGGACGTGATGCCGGGCAGTTCGCTCAGGGCGTCAGCAAGGCGGGCGGCATTGCGGGCCATGGCCTCCACACGCAGGCGCAGCGTTTCCAGCCCCTTGGACAGCACCCAGGCATTGAAGGGAGACAGCGTGTTGCCTGTATTGCGGACGAAGGGCTGGAGTGTTCCGGTGATCCATTCCTGACTGCCCAGAATGGCTCCGCCCATCACACGGCCCTGACCGTCAATATGCTTGGTACAGGAGTAGATGACGACATCCGCCCCGAGCTCCAGCGGCTTCTGGCCGACAGGTGTGGCGAAGACATTGTCCACCATGAAGATGGCCCCCGCCTTGTGGGCAAGGTCGGCAATGTGGCGGATGTCCAGAACATCCAGCATCGGGTTGGAGGGGGTCTCGATCAGCACGGCCTGGGTGGGTTTGGAAAGAGCCTCTTCCCAGGCCTTGAGGTCGGTGCCGTCCAGCATGACGGTCTCGATGCCATAGCCGGGCAGCAGCGAGTCCAGCAGCCAGTGTGTGGAGCCGAAGAGCGCACTGCTGGCCACGACACGGTCACCAGCCTTCAGCTGGGCCAGCAGGGCACAGGAGACGGCCCCCATGCCGGTGGATGTCGTCTGGCAGGCCTCGGCCCCTTCAAGCAGGGCAAGGCGATCCTGCAGCGCATCAACCGTGGGGTTCCCATAGCGGGAATACTGAAGATGCTGGATTGTTCCTTCAAAGGTGGCTTCGGCCTGTTCTGCACTGTCATAGACAAAACCGGAGGTCGGGAAGATGGCGTCCGACGTTTCACCATGTTCGGTGCGGTTGCGGGCCTCGTGCAGCAGACGTGTGTCGGTGCGGCAGGAGGAGAGGAAGGACTGGTCGGTAGAGGGCATGGGTTCCTCCAGCTGAAGAGGCAGACCACCCGGCGGCCTGCCCGATTAGGATGGAGGCCGTATGAAGTCCTGATTCTGCGGGAGAGAAACAGGGCCTCTTTAGCGCATGTTCTTTTACCTCGCCGCAAGCCGGCCTATCAAATCACGAGGGTGGGTTACCGTCCAGCAACGCCACGCCCCGACTATGCGCCCGGTGGAAGGGGGCGTCAAGGAGAACCGGTCACGGTTCGCCGGAAGATGTTCGGGGAAGGGCGATACTCTGCTGGAAAATATGATGGAAAGGGGATTGCGCAGGGTTTTGCCAGCCGGTATAAGAGGCCCCACGAAGCGGATGTAGTTCAATGGTAGAACGGCAGCTTCCCAAGCTGCATACGGGGGTTCGATTCCCCTCATCCGCTCCAGTCTTTCCCCTGAAAATCAGAAGGTCGTCTCTTCATCCGCCCGGTTGTTGGGTGTGGTGGGCTTTTCCGTGCCGTGCCAGCAGAAGATAGCTGAGCGTGGAGACGAGCAGGGCCGTCAGCCATGAGATGTCCACGCCATGCAGCCGTTCCAGCAGCGGGCCGTGATAGAAGGACAGGTTGAGGAAGGGAATTTCCGCCAGAATCCCCAGCCCGTAGCTGAACAGGGCCGGGCCGTTCACAAGCCCATAGACCCCGCCATCCCGTTCGAAAAAGGATGGGACATGATAGTCCCCCTTGCGGACGAGGTAGAAGTCCGAGAGATTGATGGCTGTCCATGGGATCATGACGGCCATGAGCAGGTCCAGCAGGGCGCTGTAGGCGGCATTGAAGGACTTCGCCATGAAGAGGGCCATCGCCGTGGCTGTCAGGATGATCAGCAGGGTGATGATGAGGCGGCTGCGCCCCCGTGGCTGCCAGCTGGTGCGGCAGCTGTGCAGCAGCGTGATGAGGGAGAGCGTGCAGCAGTAGAGGTCCATGGCATTGGCGAAGGCGATGGACAGCCCCAGGACGAGGATGATCAGCCCTGCCCATGGTCCCGTCATGTGGGTGATGGCGACGGCGGGTGATAGCCCTGTGGCGGCACTGAGGAAGGCCCCCGCTGCCATCGCCAGAAAGGTTCCGCCGACCGTGCCGCCATAGCAGGCGAGGAAGATGCGGGGATAGCTGGCCTTCTCATCCGGCAGGTAGCGTGAGGAATCGGAGACATAGGGAGCCGTGGCGATCTGCCAGAGCACGGCGATGGAAAAGGCCTGGAGAAACCCGGCAAAGGAGCCGTGCATGTCTGCCAGAAAGGCCTGCCCGTGTGGCAGGCTCGCCAGCCCGACAAAGAAGCAGAGCAGGATGACGGCCGTCGTGATGAAGGAAACCGCCGAGGAGAATATCTCGATCGTCCGGTAGCCGATGATGCAGGGCAGCAGGCTGAGGACGGCCATGATGAGGATGGCCGGATGTGCTCCCAGCGAGGGCAGGACACTCCGCAGCGCATCGCCGCCCACCACGCAGTTGGAGGCGACGAAGCTGACATACATGACGACGACCATCAGGATGACCGGCATGGCCCCCCATGCGCCGAACTGCCCCCGGCTCTGGATCATCTGCGGCACGCCAAGCCGTGGCCCCTGCACGGCATGAAGGGCCATGAAGACAGCCCCGAGCAGGCTGCCAAGCAGGAAGGCAAGGGCCGTGAGAGTGAAGGAGATGTGGCACTGCAACGGCCCCAGCGCACCCGTCACGACCGTCAGCAGCGTCATGTTGGTGCTGAACCAGATGGTGAACTGGTCCCGCGGGCGGCCCCGTCTGTCCGAGGCGGGGATGGGGTGGATGGTGTGCTGCTCGATCGCTGAGAACATGGTGGTCTGCCCTGTCGTGGTCCGTGCCTGTCTCCGGGGTTACAGGCTGATGTTGATGCGCCCGTAGTAATAGCCGCCCGTCATGGGGATACCGGCGGAATTGTTGTCGTAGAACAGTGAGCCGGTGTAGGAGTTTTCCAGCGGCATCCGGCGGGGCCGGACGTTGAAGAGGTTGTTCCCGCCGACGGCCAGATGGATGCGCTTCGTGGCCTGGAAGCCGACCTCAAGGTCCGTCAGCCAGGCAGGCGTGTTCACGAAGCGGTGGAACTGGCTCTGCGAATATTGCAGGGCCGCCGGGGCCTGGTCCTGATAGGTCACGTTGTTGACCGTCTCGCCATAGCGTGTCTGGCGGAGGTTCACATTCCAGCGGTTCAGCTTCCAGTATGCGTTGAGAACGATCTTGCTGCGGGGTGACGCCGTGGTGAGGTAGCCGATCTGCTGGGCATTGAGGATGGGCGATCCGTCCGCATAGGTGTTGAGATGGTGGATGCGGGTGCGGTTCAGGTTGAGGGCCAGGCTGAGATTGAGTGACCCGTAGCGGTGCAGCTTCAGGGCGTAATCGGCCATGATGTCCAGCCCCTGCGTGCGGGTGCTGGCCCCGTTGGTGAAGTAGGTGGCTGTGACGTTGTCCGGGTCCAGCCCGCCGGGCAGGGAGGCCCCCATCAGGGCGATGGCATTTTCTGCCGCACTGCCCTGGAAGCTGCCGCCCGGTGAGATGCGGTTGCGGATGTTGATCTGGTACACGTCAGCCGAGACATGAAGGTTCGTGACGGGTTCCAGCACGATGCCGCCGCTGGCGTTGGTGGAGCGTTCCGCCTTCAGCCGCTGGGCCCCGAGGGAGCTGGCCGCTGCGGAATTGACGGGCAGACTGGCCGAGGCCCCGTTGGGGATGACGCTGAGCACGCTGTAATGCTGCTCCAGCAGGGTGGGAGCACGGTAGCCGTTGCTGATGGTGGCCCGCAGGGCAAAGCGTTTCGTCACGTCATACCGGGCGGCGATCTTGCCCGTCTCGGCATTGCCGGAATCGGTATAATGCTCATACCGCCCGCCGAAATCGACATCGAGATGCCGGAGCGGGTGGAAGTCCGCATCAATGTAGCCCGCCCAGACGTTGCGGGTCCATGATCCCGCATTCTGCGGCATCAGGCCCGCAAAGCCCTGGAGACCACCCTTGTAGTAGGAGGCAGGCTCACCGGCCCCGATGGTGTATTTCTCCAGCCTGTGCTGGGCGCCGAAGGAGAGGTCCAGCGAGCGGCCGGGAGCAAAGGCGAACCTGCGGCTGATGTTCAGCGTGTTGTTCCACTGTTCGTTCTTGAAGCGTTCCGTCCGGACCTTCGTGGGGGATGTGCCATAATCGGCATAATAGGCCGGGCTGCCACTGTTCTTCAGGGTCATGTGGTCATCATCGGCCCCGTATGTCGTGTTGGCATCCCAGTGGAACCCGGCAGGCAGGCGGCCCTTCAGCCCCAGTGTGACGGCGTAGTCCTGTTCCTCCATGGCCTCGATGGGAGAAAACCCGTCGGGATAATATTGCGGGAACGTGTCCGGCGTCCGGTAATCCTGGAAGCCTTCACCGTGACGGTGGGCGTAGGTGACAAAGCCGTAGCCTTCCAGGGATTGGGTGAAATGCTTGCCGAAATTGAGGCTGAGGGTCTGGCGGGTTTCCTCGGCAAGGCTGAGGGCCGGGTCGTCATAACGGTTCGTGCGGACGTCCAGACCTTTCTGGATGAAATGGTCGGTATGGTACATCTGCCCGGCCAGATTGACGTACCCGTCCTCGCCCAGGGCTAGGCCCTTGTCGAAGCCGAACTGGTACTGCCAGCCATCGCCGTTATAGGCATTTGCGCCTGTCTGGGCATCAATGTCGGAGCTTCTGACGTCCTTTTTCAGCACGATGTTGATGACACCGGCCAGCCCGTCCGCCCCGTAGCGGGAGGCGGCACCGTCCCGCAGGATTTCGATATGGTCGATGGCTTCCGGGGGGATCATGTTCAGGTCCACCGGGCTGGAGCCTTCCTCCGGCCCGCTGTCGGCACTGATGTTCGCCGTGGTGTGGCGGCGTATGCCGTTGACGAGCACGAGCGTGTGGTTGGGGTTCAGCCCCCGCAGGCGGATGGAGGAGGTCAGGGCCGAGGCGTCATACCCTGCTGCACTGATGGTGATGGACGGATTGATGCGGGCCAGAGCTTCCGCCACGTTCAGCTGCCCCGTGCGCTGGAGCTGCTGTGCCGTGACGATATCCACCGGTGAGGTGCTGGCCCGTGCCCGTTTCAGCGGTGTGTTTGTCCGGTGGACGGTCAGATGTTCGGCTGATCTGGCATTGATGGCATGGGGCCTGTGGCGGGTTGTGGATGTGCTCTTGCGGGCCTGTGTCTTTCTGCTGGCCGCTGGGGAGGTCGTGGCCGTGCCTGTCACTGTGGCGGCTCTGGCGGTGGACAGGGAGCCTGACAGGGCCGTGGCGAGGCCAAGGCCCATGCCGCATGACCCCATAAGCCAGGAGAGGGACAGCAGGGAGGCAGGCAGACGGTGAGAGCCATGCAGGCGGGGCATTGTGGTGTCTCCAGAGTGCGAAATGGGCGGTGGGTCAGCAGGTCAGGAAAAATGGGCGGCGAGGGCGGCGAGATGCTCCGGCCCGATGCCACAGCAGCCCCCGATGATGTCGGCCCCGGCGGCAAGCCAGTGCTGGGCGAAGTCGGCATAACGCTGGGATGTCAGCGTGCCATCCAGTGGAGTGATGCTTTCATTGGCTCCTTCGCCTTCGCCGTCATGATGGTTGTGGGCGAAACCGTTGGCATACACGCCCAGTTTCAGGGTGGTGGAATCACCGTGGGTCTTCAGCACCTTTCGGGCTGTGTGCAGGGCCGTTTCCATGATGCGGGGGTCGCTGCAGTTGAAGAGCAGGGCCTCCAGCTTCAGCTGAAGGGCGGCTTCCACGGCTTCTTCCAGCAGTTCACCCGACCGCAGGCGGACCGGGGCGTGCTGGTGGATGAGAGCGGCGGGATCGGAATCATCCAGCGTGAAACTTCCCCAGAAGGGGCGTGCATCGTCCGTGCTTTGCTGGACGAGCCTGTGGGCTGTCTGAAGTTCGGCGATGCTGCTCTGTGTTTCTGCCAGCCAGAGATCGGCCGAGGGTGCCAGCCCACGGATGAGCGGCGTCAGGATAGCCTCTGCCTTCTGGGGGGTGAACAGGTCGGGACGGTAAGAGCCGCCTGCCGGTGGCAGGGAACCGGCCAGAAGAGACGGCTTTCCACCCTGGGCCTGTGCTGCAATGGCCTGCCGTCCCAGATGGCCGGAGAGGCGGGCCAGTTCCTCGCCCCGTGCGGCAAAACGTTCCTCACCGATATGGAATGGCACGACGGCATAGCTGTTGGTCGTGATGACATGCGCCCCGGCCTTGAGGAAGTTCTCATGGGCCTGCTGCACCAGATCGGGCCGCTCCATCAGGCTGAGGGCTGACCATTCCGGCTGGCGGAACGGAGCTCCCATGCGGTGCAGCTCCCGCCCCATGCCACCATCAAGGATGAGAGGTGTCCGGTCAGCTACGGAAGAGAAGGGCGTGGTGGAAGAAGGCATGGCGCTGGCTCATTGGGGGGCTGTGGTCTGGTCCCCGTTTTCTGTCTGTTGAAGGAGCGCCATGGGTAAAAAAACTTGACGAAAATATCAATCCCATACACATATAAGCATGATGTTATATGTAAAGTATAGAAGTGGGCGGAGATGGGTATTATTGAGAGCTAAAGGTGACGGCAAGTTAATGTATTGTATTTATCATATAATGATATGATTATATCTATATAAAAAACTGTAAAAAATATTTTCTCCGGTATCAGCCGGATTTTGTCATTCCTTTGCAGAAAGATGAAAAAGGGCCCCAGCGCCTGCCAACATGACGGTGGGGCCCGAAGAATCAGGGGCTGTTGAGAGTGTCCTCGTATTTCTGCCCGTCAAATACCCAGCGGTCGTTGCCATCAATAATGATGTCAGCCAGACCGTTGTGACGCTGGCGGGCAATACGGATGGAACCGTTCACGCTGTCCAGCAGTGTATCCCATTTGTTGCCATTCCTGCGATAGATGGAGGTGGTACAGCCTGCAGACCCGCAGAGGCGGTATGATTGCAGCTGCACGAACAGGATCATGTTTTTCTGCTTTGGGGCGAGTTTGGCTGTCCCTGTCAGGACGATGGGTGTCTCGTTGTGGCGGGCCGCATCGTCCAGAAGGTCTGCATTCAGGCTGCGGGCCTGCCTGTCCAGCTCCGTGCCGGGCTGGGCTTTCAGCTCCACGGGTGTCGTGCTGGAGTGCTGTGCTGAATGATGATGACGTGACGGATGCTTCTGGCTGGCCGCCTCGGCCGGGCTGGTCTGGATGAAACCGAAGAGACCCATGACGATGGCGGAACGGCACAGGTTTCCGGCAAGGCCACGGAGGCGGACAGGAACAGGTGATGAACGGGTCATGGCGTCGTTATCCTCTGGGGGACGGGTCAGGAAAAGACAGGGAAGCCCGCCATGAATGGCAGGGTAACGGGGTTGTGTTCATTCATACCGCAAGGTGACGACGAGCACGTCACGGTAGGCGGGCAGGGTGGGGTCTTCCGGTTCTACCGCCGTCACACCGTGATAGACACGGTGATCGTCCACAATGGCAGTATCCAGCGGCTCTGTCAGGGTGAAGGACCCCAGTACGGTCTGCTGGTCCAGCGCATGGATGCTCGTGACGCCTTCCCGTATGTTGCAGCGGTTGACCATGAAGACGAAAACCCAGTCCACGCCATCACGATGCATCCCTTCCGGCGTGGGAAGAGCCTCTGCATCGCTGGCGGCCTCGATGCGGAACTGATGGACCTCCACATGCCACGGGGCTGGCTGGGGTCGTTCCGGGGAGAGGTGGTCCGCCATGGTGGAGGTGGCCTGGAGAATGGCCGCAAGGGCCGGATGTCGCCCCACCTCGTCAGTGATGGGACTGAACCAGCGTTCTACCCCGCCATTGAGCAGATTGTAATCCCGGCTCTGATAATGGGGCTGATGGTCCTTGCGGGTCAGGCTGTTCCCGGTGATGGAAAAAGTTCCATAGCGACGACGGCGGTAGCGCCCGCCATCAGCCATGTAGAGGTCCATGCCCAGATCATTCCAGCTTTCAGCAAAACCCTGCCAGTCTTTCAGGCCGCAGGGCTCCAGCCACGCTCTGGCCTGTCGAGCGGGGAGAAAGGCAAAACCGTTTTTGATGATCTGCTGTTCGATAGAACCGGTGGAAGCTGTACAGGATAGGGTCATGGCAGGCGTTCCCCTGTCGCCGCAAGGGGAGCAGACTGGGGCTGCCCTTTTCTGGCGGTACGGATCATGATGGCACAGAGCCCGAGTATAAAAGGTCTCCCGGCAACTGTCTTGCGCCTTGTGCCGTCCTGGTGAGAAACCTTGATGGTGGAGTGTACAGGCCTTTTGAGCCCCCGCAGGGCAAATCCCCTTCACCTGCCGTGAAGGGGGCTGCCGGGTTGGGGGGGAAGGGCCGCTTCAGTCCTGTTCCGGCTGTGCTGACGGTTTCTTGCCGTTCAGATCAGGATTGTTGGGCTTGAAGCGTTCGCCGAGGGCTGCGCAGACGGTACGGAAAAGACCGCTGATGCCCATCTGGTGCTGGCGGAACAGACCTTCATGGATGAAGCGGGCCAGCTGGGCCCCAAAGCCATGGCCGCCGAACCCCTTCTTGGAGGGCCACATGCCCCAGGCATTGTACCGCCCTAGGGCCACGACGGCGCCACGGTCGTTATAGACGAATGGGACCGCTGCCTTGCCAGCCAGCTGGCGGGGAATGGCAACCCGGCCGACATAACGGCCTTCCTGCCGGGCGGCCTGCGCCGTGGGGGCTGTGGGGTTGACCTCCATGCGGGCGCAGTCACCGATGGCATAGATGGACGGGTCTTTCGTGGTCTGGAGCGTGTTGGTGACCATGATCTGCCCGCTGCGGCTGAGCTCAAGATTCTTCAGGAGAGAGGTCGCCACGCAGGCTTTCACCCCAGCAGCCCAGATGGGGAAGTCGGACTCGATGCGCCGGCCATCCTTGAGGGCGATGTATCCGCAGCCGACCTCACTGACCATGCCGCCGGTGATGACATCGAATCCCAGCTTCTCCAGTTCGGCCTTGGCCTCGGCCGAAACCTGCTCGGGGAAAGGCGGCAGCAGTCTGTCCTGCGCCTCGATCAGCGTGGGCCTGAGCAGCCTTTTGCGGGCAGAGGGGCCAAGGCCGGGAGTGCTGTCGATGGCCTGGCAGAGCTCGGCAGCCAGCTGCACCCCAGTGGCACCACCCCCAACAATGTTCAGGTGGACAGGCTTGTTTGTCAGCTGCGCCCGCTCGATGAGCGTACGGAAACGGTCGTGGATGGCGTTGGCATCAGCCAGGGTATTGAGGAAGAGGCAGTTTTCTTTCGCCCCGGGCGTGCCGAAGTCGTTTGCGCAGGAGCCCAGAGCCACGATGAGCAGATCGTAATTCAGGACCTGCCCGTTTTCCAGGTTCAGCGTCTTTGTCGTGCTGTCGATGGTGTCCAGCGTGCTCTGGATGAAGGAGAAGCCGAAACGTTTGGAAAGCTCATTGAAGGCGAACAGGTTGCCTTTCTGACCGATCGTGCCGGATGCCAGCTCATGCAGGACAGGCTTCCAGATATGGACGGCGTTCTGATCAATCAGGGTAATGCGGACATGGGAGTTGTGGCTGAGCTGGGTTGCGGCTTCCAGCCCGCCAACACCACCTCCCAGAATGACGACATGTTTCTTTGCGGACATGGAACCGTTCCTCGTTTTTCCGACGTGACAGGCGCAAACAGAACGCGCAGCAATATCTGAGCTCTAGCGGTCCGCCCTGCCATATACAAGCCCTGTCATGGTCATCGATGTTGTTTTCTGATTGTCCCGGTCCCCTATCACCCCGGGGGGTACCGGTGCCTGCCGGGGCAGGGCCTGCCCCCGTCCGCAACTGGGGGTTGACCCTGCCGGATATGGGCGGAAATGCCCCCGGTATCAGCTTCTGTATGAGCCGTTTATGTCGATGTAACCGTGTGTCAGATCACAGGTCCAGACGCTCGCACGGCCGGATCCAAGCCCCAGATCTGCCGTGATCGTGATCTCCTGCTGGCGCATGTAGGCATTCAGCGCCTCGACATCATGGTCCTTCACACTGCCCTGGCTGGCCACCCAGTGGTCCCCGATGGCAATGGAAAGGCGGTCCCTGTCGGCAGGCTCACCACTCTTGCCAACGGCCATGACAATACGCCCCCAGTTGGCATCCTCTCCGGCAATGGCGGTTTTCACCAGCGGAGAATTGGCAATGGCCATGGCGATCCTGCGGGCGGACCCGTCATCCTGAGCTTCCTGCACATCGACACGGATCAGCTTGGTGGCACCCTCGCCATCACGGACGACCAGCAGAGCCAGCTCATGGAGCAGGTCCTTCAGGGCCGTGCGGAATTCCGCCAGGGCGGCATCCTCATGACTGCCGATCTCTTCATGCTCGGCCTGCCCGGTGGCAAAAAGCATCAGCATGTCGGATGTAGAGGTATCAGAGTCCACCGTGATGGAGTTGAAGCTCGGCCCCACGCCTTCTTCCAGCAGGGCCTGAAGGACCGGCTGGGGCAGGGAGGCATCTGTGGCGACGTAGGCCAGCATGGTGGCCATGTCCGGCGCAACCATGCCCGACCCCTTGGCTATGCCCTGGAGGCAGACCGTTGTGCTGCCGATCTTCACTTCACGACGGGCCGCCTTGGGGAAGGTGTCCGTGGTCATGATGGCCCGGGCCGCTTCTTCCCATCCATCAACATGCAGGGCTTCAATGGCTGCGGGCAGGGCAGAGAGGATCTTCTTGTAGGGAAGCGTCTCGCCAATCACCCCGGTAGAGGCCAGGAAGACATCCTCGACAGGGCAGCCCAGCTGATGGGCGACCTCTCCGGCACAGGCTACCACGGCCTCTTCCCCGGCACGACCGGTGAAGACATTTGCATTGCCGGAGTTCACCAGCAGCGCCCGGGCATGGGGCGTGCTGGCGAGCGCACGGCGACACCAGGGGATGGGAGCCCCCGGGCAGAGATTGCGGGTATAGACACCTGCGGCCGTCGTGCCAGGGGCGAACTCGACCAGCATGAGGTCGGTCCGCCCGCTGTAGCGGATGTTGGCCTCCACACCACTGAGCCGCACCCCGGCAATCGAGGTCAGCTTGGGCAGTGAGAGTGCCAGTGGGGAGCGGGGGTATGGTTTGGCCATGGCTCAGTGTGTTGCCTGTGCCGGGGCAGCGGCAGGTGCCGGTGCACTGGTGATGGGCTGGCCCTTGGCATCGTAATGCACGATTCGGGCCTGCTTCTCGGCAGCTTCCACCACCTTGCGGACTTCCTGGCGGATCAGGTCGCGGCGGATCTGGTCACGCACCTGCTCAAAGCTCGGCACGGGGGCCGTGCGGGTCCCCAGAACCTGGATCACGTGCCAGCCATACTGGGTATGGACCGGCTTCTGGGTGATGGTGCCGGACTTCATGGCAAAAGCGGCGTTGGAGAAATCCGGGATCATGTCCCCACGCTTGAACCAGCCAAGATCGCCACCATTCGTGCCGCCGGATGCCTTGTCCGTGGAGAGACGGCCAGCCAGCTTGGCAAAGTCGGCCCCCTTGTTCAGCTGCCGGATGATCCCTTCAGCCTTGGCCTCGCTATCCACGAGGATGTGGCGGGCATGGACTTCCTCCTCAGGCTTCTTGGAGGCGAAATGCTCCTGATAGTAGGCCTTCAGGGCATCGTCCGTCAGCTTCGGTGCAACCTGCTCCTCCAGATAGGCATTCTGGAGCACATTGTTTGCTGCTGCTTCCATGGCAGCCTTGACAGCCGGCTTGCTGGCCAGACCGGCCTTGTCCGCCTGGAGCTGGATGGCCTTCTGGTCGATGAGCTGGTTGATCAGGAGCGGAATGATGACGGCCGGCTGGAGCTGGCGCGCCTCCGGCGGCAGGGTGGCAGCAGCGCGCTGGACATCGCCCAGGGTGATCTTCTGGTCATTCACGGTGGCGAGCAGCATGTTCGGGTCTGCTGCGGGCTTGGCCTGCGGCTGTGCGGCGGGGGCCGGCTGGGCGTCGGCGGCCACGGCCTGCGCTGTCAGCGAGGCAGAAGAGGAGACACCCCCGATAAGGGCCGTGCACAGGAGAAGAGAGCGGGAAAGCCGCATGTAAGACCTCATCATTTCGATCTGTTAAAACTCAGCCCTTTCACCATGACAAAGCCTGCCTGCCCTAGCAAGGGCTTTGGTGCCGGAAAGGCGAAGTATTGCCTATATTTTATGTTGGTACGGACGTCAGGTTGGGCTGCTGGTGCCTGACAGGGGAAAAAGCGGAGAATTGCGCTGCGTCCGGAAGCCGGACGGGGGCTTTCCCATTGACCATGATGACGAGGGCCCTTATGTCGGACATGATATGAAAAGCGTTGTGACCATCCGCAGCGGGCGTTTCCTTGTTTCCCACAGGGGAGAGGGGCGCACATGGTTGCTGGTGGCAAAATTTTCAGGGTAACTCATGCTTTCACGCCTTGCTCGCGCCCTCTTCGGCCACTCCAACGACCGCTCACTCAAGAAGTATCAGCGGCGCGTGCCGGAGATCAATGCTCTGGAGCCGCAGATGCAGGCTCTCACGGATGATGAACTGAAGGGTAAAACTGCGGAATTCCGCCAGCGTCTGGCTGAGGGTGCCTCCCTTGATGATCTTCTGGACGAGGCCTTTGCTGTCTGTCGTGAGGCCTCCCGCCGTGTGCTGGGGATGCGTCATTTTGATGTGCAGCTCATCGGGGGCATGGTCCTGCATGATGGGCGGATTGCCGAGATGCGGACGGGTGAGGGCAAGACCCTTGTCGGGACCCTGGCTGTCTATCTGAATGCCTTGTCTGGCAAGGGCGTGCATGTTGTTACCGTCAATGATTATCTGGCGAAGCGTGACGCTGAGGAAATGTCCCGCCTCTACGGCTTCCTTGGCCTGACCACCGGCGTGATCATCCCGAACCTGACGGACGACCAGCGCCGTGCGGCCTATGGAGCGGACATCACATACGGCACGAACAACGAGTTCGGCTTCGACTATCTGCGGGACAACATGAAGTATTCGCTGGATGAAATGGTCCAGCGTGCTTTCAGCTTTGCCATTGTCGATGAGGTGGACAGCATCCTCATTGATGAGGCCCGTACGCCGCTCATCATTTCCGGTCCGGCGGATGACAGCTCCGACCTTTATCGCCATGTGGATGCCGTGATTGCCCGGCTGGTGAAAGAGCCGGATGTTTATGACAAGGATGAGAAGCTGCGTACTGTCACGCTGACGGAAAAAGGCTCCGACCGTGTCGAGGAGCTGCTTCAGGAGGCGGGCCTGCTGCGTGAAGGCGGTCTGTATGACCTCCACAACGTCTCGGTTGTCCATCATGTCCAGCAGTCCCTGCGGGCCCGGACGCTTTTTACGAGGGACGTCGATTATATCGTCCGTGACGACAAGGTGATGCTGATTGACGAGTTCACGGGCCGCATGATGGATGGCCGTCGGTACTCTGATGGCCTGCATCAGGCACTGGAAGCCAAGGAAGGTGTGGAAATCCAGCAGGAAAATCAGACGCTGGCCTCCATTACTTTCCAGAATTATTTCCGTCTTTATCCCAAGCTGGCTGGCATGACCGGTACGGCCATGACGGAAGCTGACGAATTCGCCGAGATCTACAATCTTCAGGTCGTGGAGATTCCGACCAATCTGCCCGTGCGCCGCAAGGATGCGGATGACGAGGTCTATCTCACGGCGGAAGAGAAATATGAGGCCGTGGCTGAACTCGTCCGCAAGGTGCATGAGACAGGCCAGCCCATTCTTGTCGGTACGGCCTCCATCGAGCAGAGCGAGGTTCTGTCACACCTGCTGCGGCAGAAGCGTATTCCGCATAATGTGCTGAATGCCCGGCATCATGAGCGTGAGGCCAGCATTGTCGCACAGGCCGGTGCGCCGGGTGCCATCACCATCGCCACGAACATGGCAGGGCGTGGTACGGACATCAAGCTCGGTGGCAATGTCGAGATGCTGGTGGCTGAAAAGACTGCCGGTATTGAGGATGAAGCTGAGCGGGCTGCCATTGCGGAACAGGTCCGGGCGCAGGTGGCCGTTGACCACAAGCGGGTACACGAGCTTGGTGGGCTGTATGTCATCGGGACGGAGCGGCATGAGAGCCGCCGGGTGGACAACCAGCTGCGTGGGCGGTCTGGCCGTCAGGGTGACCCGGGCAATTCCCGCTTTTTCCTTTCCCTTCAGGATGACCTCATCCGCATTTTCGGCTCCGACCGCATGGGGGCGATGATGCAGAAGATGGGTCTCAAGCGGGGTGAGGCCATCGTGCATCCGTGGCTGAACCGTGCGCTGGAAAAGGCGCAGAAGAAGGTCGAGGCCCGCAACTTCGACATGCGCAAGAACACGCTGAAATACGATGATGTCATGAATGCACAGCGCAAGGAGGTCTATGCCCAGCGCCGTGAATATATGGCATCCGCCGATGTGTCTGGTGTGATTGCCGAGATGCGGGGGAAGGTGATTGAAGAGCTCGTCCATGCCCATATTCCGGAGAATTCCTTTGTGGAGGCCTGGGATGTGGATGGCCTTGCTGGTGAGCTGCATCGCATCCTGAATCTGGACATGCCGATTGCCGACTGGGCAAAAGAAGATGGCATGGATGAGGAGCATCTGATCGACCGCATCGAAGAAACAGCCACGAAGGCCCATGCAGCCCGTTCAGCGACTGTTGGCCCGGAAATGATGCGGTTGATCGAGAAGCATATTCTTCTGACGTCATTCGATGCGGCATGGAAAGAACATCTGCACGGGCTGGACCAGATGCGTCAGGGGATCGGCCTGCGGGCTTATGCCCAGCGTGACCCGCTGAACGAGTACAAGCAGGAAGCCTTCCAGATGTTCACATACATGCTGGAGGACCTGCGGCTGCGTGTCGTGCAGTCTGTCGGGCATGTCCAGCCTGTCAGCGAGGCACCGTCCATGCCGCCGGGGCCGACTGGCTTCATGGAGGAGGATGGTCCCGCTGATGAGGAGGCGCTGGATACGGCCACGCTGGCCCGCTGGCTCAATGAGGTCCCCCGCAATGCTCCCTGTCCCTGCGGGTCCGGGCAGAAATTCAAGCACTGCCACGGCAGGATGATCTGAGAAGGCGGGCTGCTTCCTGCTGGGGGCAGCCCCTTCTGATGCACGGTGTGCTGGTGCATGGTAATGGGTGTTTCAACATTGTTTTGGGAGAAGTAAGGTCCATGGCAGGACATTCACAGTTCAAGAACATCATGCACCGCAAAGGTGCGCAGGATGCCAAGCGCGCCAAGCAGTTTGCCAAGGTCATCCGTGAGATCACGGTGGCCACACGGTCCGGCATGCCAGACCCGGCCATGAACCCCCGCCTGCGTGCTGCCATCACGGCAGCCCGTGAGGTCAACATGCCCAAGGATACGGTCGAGCGTGCCATCAAGAAGGCCAGCGGTGCCGGTGGTGGTGAGGATTATGTGGCCGTCCGTTATGAGGGCTACGGTCCGGCTGGTGTGGCCATCATCATCGAGGGGCTGACCGATAACCGCAACCGTACGGCCTCCGAAGTCCGGGCGGCTTTCTCCAAGCATGGTGGTTCCATGGGAGAAACCAATTCCGTGTCCTTTGGCTTTGACCATATCGGCGTGATCACCTATCCGCAGGATGCTGCTTCTGAGGATGACATGCTGGAAGCCGCCATTGAAGCCGGGGCTGATAACGTGGAGACCACGGAAGACGGCCACGAAATCACCACGGCCATGGAGGCCCTGATGAGCGTGCGTGATGCGCTGGAAGGCCGTTTTGGCGAACCCCGTTCCGCCAAGCTGGACTGGCGTCCGCAGACGACCGTCACGCTGGATGAGGATCAGGCCCGCTCCGTTCTCAAGCTGATTGACGTGCTTGAGGAGAATGACGATGTGCAGGCCGTCTATGCCAATTTCGACCTCCCTGATGAGGTGGCCGAGGCTCTGGCAGCTTGATCCGTCTCATGGGGATCGACCCCGGCCTGCGTTTCATGGGCTGGGGTATCGTGGATGTGGAGGGGAACCGCCTGCGCCATGTGGCTGACGGTGTGCTGGCGACCCAGAGCGGTGATGACGTTCCCCGCCGTCTGTGCGACCTGCATGAGGGGCTGATGAGGCTCATCCAGCAGTATGGTCCTGCAGAAGCTGCCGTTGAGGAAACCTATGTGAACCGCAACGGCTCCTCCACGCTCAAGCTGGGCTATGCCCGTGGCGTGGCCCTGCTTGTGCCCGCCCTTGCCGGGCTGAGCGTGCATGAATATGGGGCCATGGCTGTGAAGCGGGCTGTGGTTGGTACGGGGGCGGCCACGAAGGAGCAGGTCAGCATGATGGTCCGCCGTCTGTTGCCGGGGGCGGAGGTCCGGCGGGCTGATGCGTCCGATGCACTGGCTATCGCCATCTGCCATGCCCATCATCGGGCCAGTGCCCGGCATGTAGCCGCAGGAGTACGCATGGCATGATCGGACAGCTGACAGGCCTTGTCTCTCATATCGATGGTGATCACTGCCTCATTGATGTGAATGGGGTGGGGTATGTTGTCTCAGCCTCCAGCCATACGCTGGGGCTGCTGCCCCGCCCGCCGGAAGTCGCCCGTGTACTGGTGGAAACGGTTGTGCGGGAAGATGCCATCCAGCTCTTTGGTTTTGCGGAGGCGGATGAGCAGGCGTGGTTCCGTCTTCTCACGACCGTTCAGGGTGTAGGGGCCCGTGTGGCTCTGGCCATTCTGTCAGTCAGCCGCCCCAGTCTGCTCTGGCAGGCTGTCCATGCTGAGGACAGGACAGCCTTTACGCAGGCTGCCGGGGTTGGCCCCAAGCTGGCAGTCCGCCTCCTGACGGAGCTCAGGAGCAAAGTGGCCAAAATGCCGGCTCCTGCCAGCATGAGTGGGACGTCCATGAATGCTGGGGGGGGCGGAGCAGCCATCAGTACCAGCCTGCATGGCAGTGCCGGGCTGGAGCAGGATGCCCTCATGGCGCTGGAAGGGCTGGGCTTCCGTCGGGCTGAAAGCTGGCCCATCATCAGCCGTCTCATTGGAGACCACGTTGGGGAAGGGCTGGATGTCATCATCCGTCTTGCTCTCAAGGAACTGGCCCGGTAGGCAGAGGGTAGAGGGAAAGAACGGGGCCGATGAACCAGTTTGTGCCAGATATGCCGCCCGGCCGTGCGCCGGAGACGGATGCCACACGCCAGCCGGAGGATGTGGCCGATGCCACCCTGCGGCCGCAGACCCTGGCCGACTTTACGGGCCAGAAAGCCAGTCGGGAAAATCTCTCCATCTTCATCGAGGCAGCCCGCAAACGGGGTGATGCGCTGGACCACGTCCTGCTGCATGGCCCGCCGGGGCTGGGAAAGACGACTCTTGCGCAGATCGTCTCCCGTGAGCTTGGCGTGGGCTTTCGTGCCACGTCCGGGCCGGTGATCCAGCGGGCTGGAGACCTTGCGGCCATCCTGACAAATCTTCAGCCTCGTGATGTGCTGTTCATTGATGAGATTCATCGTCTCCAGCCAGCGATTGAGGAAATCCTCTATCCGGCGATGGAGGACTTCCAGCTGGACCTCGTCATCGGGGAAGGCCCCGCGGCCCGTTCCGTGCGGATTGATCTGGCGCCTTTCACACTCGTGGCAGCTACGACACGGTCCGGCCTGCTGGCCACACCATTGCGGGACCGGTTCGGCATTCCGTTGCGTCTGGTGTTCTATACGCCTGATGAATTGCGGCAGATCGTCAGCCGGGGGGCGGGGAAGCTGGGCATGGCCCTGACAGATGAAGGAGCCGAGGAAATTGCCCGCCGTTCCCGAGGGACGCCGCGCATTGCCGGAAGGCTGCTGCGCCGCGTGCGGGACTTTGCGCTTGTGGCGAAGAAAGAGATTGTTGACCGTGCGCTGGCAGATGCAGCCCTCTCCCGGCTGGAGGTGGACAGTCATGGTCTTGATGCGATGGACAGGCGCTATCTGCGCCGCATTGCCGAGCATCACAGGGGTGGCCCAGTAGGGGTGGAAACTCTGGCGGCAGCTTTGGCAGAAGCCCGTGATACGCTGGAGGACGTCGTGGAACCCTATCTGATACAGGAAGGGCTCGTCCTGCGGACCTCACGGGGGCGGATGCTGGGTGAACCGGGCTGGCGTTATCTCGGTCTCACACCGCCATCAGACAATCTGGCACCACGGTTCCTGTAGGGGCCGTCATCGGGGGAGAACAGCATGGCGGCACATCACTGTCAGTTCCGTATCTATTATGAGGATACAGATGCAGGGGGCATCGTTTATCATGCCCGGTATCTGGGTTTTGCCGAACGGGCCCGGGCCGAGGCCTTGCGCAGCCTTGGGCTTGGCGTCGGAGAGATGGCAGAACAGGATGGAATCGGTTTTGTCGTCAGGCAGCTGGGTATCCGGTATCATGCGCCCCTGCGGCTGGATGAACTGATGGATGTGGAGACGGTGCTGCTTCAGATGTCGGGAGCCCGGCTGAATCTGCGGCAGGTCATCACCAATCTTTCCCGTGAGGGGCAGAAGTCAGTGGTGATTGAGGTGGAACTGGCCTGCCTGAAGCTGGCTGGCATGAGCCCCTTGCGTCTTCCGGCATCCTACAGGGGAAAACTCTCAGGACTGACGGTGCCGGAAGAACGTTCCGCCTGACAAAAGATTTAAAGATAAAGATGTTTGCTCTTTCTGCGTCCTGTGCCATTGAAAAAGGAGCATCCTGCCGCAACATGGGGCAGTAGTCCTTTATCCAACAGAACCATAGAAAACAGGAGAAAGCGGAGTGGATCAGGCTGTGAATTCGAGTGCTCTGGGTGCTGCCGGGGCAGCGGGGCTTTCGCCCTTTCATCTGTTCCTGAATGCTTCGCTGGCTGTGCAGCTGGTCATGATCGGGCTGGTGCTGTGCAGCATTTTTGTGTGGGCGGTGATTGTGGAGAAGGTGCTTCTCCTCCGCCGGGTCAATCGTGAGGCTACGGGGTTTGAGGACAGATTCTGGTCCGGCGGGTCTCTGGATGATCTTTATGACAGCGAGGGTGCCCGGCCTGTCCATCCGATGGCTGCCGTTTTCGGGGCGGCGATGGGGGAGTGGCGTCGGTCCTCCCGTATTGCGGGCATTGACGTGATTCATGGGGGTACGTCCGAGCGCATCGACCGGGCCATCAGCATTACGGTCGCTCGTGAGACCGAACGTCTGAGCCGCTACCTCGTCATGCTGGCCACCATCGGCCCGGTAGCTCCGTTTGTCGGGCTGTTCGGGACGGTCTGGGGTATCATGCACGCATTCAGCTCCATCGCTTCCATGCACAATACGAACCTCTCCGTCGTGGCACCGGGCATTTCCGAGGCCCTGTTTGCGACGGCCATCGGTCTGCTCACGGCCATCCCGGCCTATGTGGCCTACAACCTCATCAGCCGTAGCGTGGACAATTTTGCTGAGCGGATGGAAGGCTTCGGGACCGAGTTTGCAGCCATCCTCTCCCGCCAGTCCGAAGAGCGCGGCAGCGGGAGGGGCTGAGCATCATGGAGGCTTCATCACGCAGTGGACGCAGGGGCAGGCGGCGGAGCCAGCCTGAAGCTGGCATCAATGTCACCCCGCTGGTGGATGTCATGCTCGTGCTGCTCATCATCTTCATGGTGACGGCACCGATGCTGACCAGCGGTGTGAATGTCGATCTGCCGCAGACAAGCGCCAAGCCGGTCAACTCGGACGACAAACCCATTACGGTATCCATCAAGAGCGACGGCAGCCTGTATCTGGGGGATGACCCTGTCAGTGGGGATGACCTCGTGACACGGCTGAAGCAGATGGCAAGCGATGATCCTGGCCGTCGCATCTTTGTGCGGGCCGATGCCCATATCGACTATGGCAAGGTGATGAGCACGATGGGGCAGATCACATCTGGCGGCTTCACGCATGTTGCCCTGCTGGCACAGCAGCCGCAGGGCGGCCAGTAAGGAGAGACTGTGTGAGCCTCTCTGCGTCATCACCGTTTGACGAAACACCACCGCCCTATCAGCGGCGGGAAAGGAAGCAGTCCAGCCTGGTGACGGGCGGGGTGCTGGCTTCCCTGCTGCTGCATGGGGGAGTGCTGGGCTTTCTGCTCTGGCATCCACAGCCACCGCTGCCGGAACCTCAGCCGGACGAGCAGACGGTCACCATGGTGTATGAGACGACCGGCGGGGCCCGGCCAGCGGCCCGGTCTTCTCACAAGGCCGAGGTTCCGGCGCCGCAGGCACCTACGGAGACAAAGGCCCCACCGGCGCCACAGCCGCCCAAGCCGAAGCCGGTTGAGCCACCTCCGCCCGCTCCGCCACCACCCCGGCCTGTACAGGCTGCGCCGGAACCTTCCCATGTGGCGGTGAAAACGCCGGTCCAGCAGCGTGCTCCCGTGCAGGAAAAGGGTGAGGTGAGTGAACAGGCAAAGCCGAAGCCGGAGCCCGTGCATAAGCAGGCACAGGTCAAGGCGCCGGATCACAAGGTGGAAAAGCCCCCTGCCAAGCCGCAGCTCTCCCATACCCAGCAGGAGCATGAGGCCAAAAAAACGCAGGAGGACAGCCGCTCCCTGCTGGCCACGCTGGATGAGTACCGGAGCCAGGAGAAGCAGGAGCGCCCGCCCAAGGCGATGCCCAATCAGGCGCAGGGTGGGTCACCTCGTGGTGGTGGCCGTCCTGATGGCGATACCGGGGCGCTGACAAGTGGTGAGCAGAATGCCATCGGGTCGTCCGTGCAGCGCTGCTACCAGGAGGATACGCTGGCCCGGAATTACCAGAATTTCTCTGCCCGCATGATGGTGACGGTGGATGCCTCCGGCGAGGCCCGCATGGTCACATTTCTGCCGGAGACCCGTGCCCGTATGGCAGCGGATCCGACCTATCGGGTCCAGGCCGAGCGGGCGAGGGATGCCGTGTTGAGTCCAACCTGTTCCCGCCTGCCCGTGCCGAAGCGCCTGCTGGGGCAGGTGCGGCAGTTCCGTTTTCTGTTCAAGCCCTGAGGCTGGATTTATCTGAGGTTGTTTCATGTCGTTTTTTTCTGATACCGAAGCCGGCATCCTCCAGCGGCATCTGTCCCGCCGCTCCCTTCTGGGCGGTGCTGCCGCCAGTGGTGTGCTTGTCACGCCGCTGGCTCTTCTGGGCGGGACGGCCCGGGCAGCAGGTGACAGCGCTCCGGCAGAGATCACGGTCGCTGGCGCCCATCAGGCCCCCATTCCCATCGTGATTCCTGATTTCGGCCCGGGGCTGGGGAACCAGATTTCTGGCGTCATTTCGGCCGACCTGTCCAGCACAGGGCTTTTCCAGGTCATGGGGGGAACGGTACCGGCTTCCGTTCAGCCGGATTTCTCGGCACTGAAGGGCCGTGGGGCCCGTGTGGCCGTGGCTGGCAGTGCCGCCGGGTCTGACAGCGTGCGGGTCGAGATGCGCCTTTGGGACGTTGTGGCGGGCCAGCAGATGGAAGGTCGGGCCTATACGGCCTCCCAGAGCAACTGGCGCCGCATTGCACACATCATTGCGGATGCCATCTACAAGCGCCTGCTGGGCGAGGATGGTTATTTCGATACCCGCATCGCCTATATTTCCCGTACAGGTCCCCGGCGGCATCAGTCCACCCGTCTGGCCATCATGGATCAGGATGGGGCCAATGCCCACATGCTGACCAATGGCAGCTGGCTGACGCTGGAACCCCGCTTCAGCCCGATCAGCGAGCAGCTGGCATTTCTGTCCTATGCCAACAATCGGCCCCGTGTGTATGTCTATGACCTCAATACGGGACAGCAGACCATTCTGGGCACGTTCGAGGGTATCTCTTTCGCTCCCCGCTTTTCTCCTGATGGGCGGAGCATCATCCTGTCCGCCACGACAAGGGATGGCGGGGCGGATCTGTATCTGATTGATCTGGCGACCCAGCATCGGCGTCGTCTGACATCGGCCCCGGGTGTGATTGATACCAGCCCGTGCTTCAGCCCGGATGGCCAGAACATCGTCTTCAACTCTGACCGTGGCGGTTCGCCACAACTTTACGTGATGAGCGTCAATGGTGGGGATGCCCGGCGCATATCCTACGGCCATGGTCACTATGGCTCGCCCGTGTGGTCACCAAGAGGGGACCAGATCGCTTTTGTCCGCATTGGTTCAGGGGGGTTCACCCTTGGCGTGATGGGGCCGGATGGCGTTGGTGAGCGGTCTTTGACACAGGGCTTCACGGTGGAAAGCCCAAGCTTTGCCCCCAATGGCCGTGCGCTGGCATTCTGTCGCCAGAATGCGGCAGGGGCTGGGGGAGCGGGCTTCAGCTCTTCCATCGCCGTGATTGACGTGGCAGGCTTCAATGAGCATATCATTCCTACTACGACCGGGGCTTCTGACCCGGCCTGGTCGCCGCTGCGGCGCTGAGCGCAGGGAATGTTTTTCTGGCCATGGGAGACCTTGTGCTTCCATGGCATCGGTGGCCTTCGGGCTGCCAGCCGCCTTTCCCCATCTGCGTCTTGCAGGTGGGTGAAAAACTCCCCATCTACTGGGGTGCATCTTTTTGCAGGAGATTGTCATGAAGTTGAAGATGTTCGCCGTGCTGGGCATGGCCTGCGCTCTGACCGCCTGTAGTGGTAACCACAAGGACCACGACAACAATGGCGATGGGCAGAACATGCAGCAGATGAGCCAGGGTCCCGTTCCGGGCAGCCAGGCTGATCTGGTCGCCACTGCCGGGGACCGCGTCTATTTCGAGCTGAACAAGAACCAGCTCAACAGCGAGGGCCGCGCCACGCTGGACAAGCAGGCTGCCTGGCTTGCCCGTTACCCGCAGGTCAACATCCTGGTGGCTGGCAACTGTGACGACCGTGGCACCGAGGAGTATAACATTGCTCTGGGTCAGCGTCGTGCCAATGCTGCCCGTGAGTATCTGGAGGCCAAGGGTGTGGCGCCGTCCCGTATCATGACGATCTCTTATGGTAAGGACCGGCCGACAGCTGATGGTGATACGCCGGAAGCATGGGCACAGAACCGTAACGCCATTACGTCTGTCCGTTAAAGCAGGCCCGGTTCCGGGAAACCTGTAGGAAGGGGCAGATGATGCCCTTTCCGGGAAAGGTCGGGCCGGTTGAGGAAACCGGCCCGATTTTTTTTATGTGTGATGATTGCCTGTCCGTTGGGAGATGAGATCATGGGTCATTCTGCTCGGCCTGTTCTGGGGCCTGTTTCAGCCATTCTGAAAAGTGCGCTGGGGGCCGTGCTGCTCTCCTGCACGGCAAGCGCAGCATTTGCTCCGGCATGGGCGGAGGATGGTCTCTCCCGCGAGGCCATCATGCGGCAGCATCAGGCACTGGCCCGTCAGCATGATGGTGGTGGCCTGGGTGATGGTGTGGGCAGTGTTGATGAGCAGGGTGAGGATCTTTCCGCTCCCCTTCCGACATCCAGCGGTGATGACAGCAACCGGTCTTCGGGTGTTTCATCAGGGCGTAGCGGAGGCGATCTTGTGGCCAATCTGCTGGAGCGTGTGAATTCTCTGGAGAGCCAGGTGCGGGAGATGCATGGCCAGATGGAGCAGATGAGCAATCAGCTTCATCAGGATGAGGCTGCGGTGGCGAAGCAGATGGGGGACATGCAGTTTGCCCTCGAGAATGGTCATCATGCTGCGTCCCGTCCGGCTCCCGAAGCCGGGGAAGCGGCGGCATCAGCCCCGGCGGCGGTCGTAGCGCCGCCGCCGGCAACGCCACAGGCAACCTCCGTGGCCGATACCCTCAAGGCAGGTCGTGCGGCCCTGAAGGCCCATCAGTATGAGGCTGCGGAGACACAGGCCCGGCAGGCCCTCAAGCAGAGCAAGACAGGCTGGAGCCGCACGGAGGCCCAGTATCTGCTGGCGCAGTCGCTGGCCGGGCAGAAATCCTACAAGAATGCCGCACTGACCTACTACGATGTGTACAGCCATTCGCCTGATTCCCCACGGGCACCAGAGGCCCTGCTGGGTGTTTCGGCGTCCATGCTGGCACTGGGCAACAGGACGGCATCCTGCGAGGCCCTGCAACGGCTGCACAAGGAATTCCCCAATGCTTCGGCCCGGGTGAAGTCGTCCGAGAAAATTTTCAGCGAGCGGGCAGGCTGTCATTAACAGGCTGTCATTAAGGAGCATGGTGGGGACGACGGAGCTGGATAAAGATGGGGTGAGGCCCGTCACGCCCGGTGAGTTTGCTGACATCATGTCCCGGATCGGTCCTGTGGGGCCGGATGAGGCGGCGCATCCACTCTGCATCGCCGTGTCTGGTGGGGGCGATTCCATGGCATTGGCCCTGCTGGCCCGGGGGTGGAGGCGCCATGTTCTGGCGCTGGTCGTGGATCATGCCCTGCGGCCTGAATCGGCCGGGGAAGCTGCTCTGACCTGCCAGCGTCTTGCGGAACTGGATATTCCGGCACGGCAGCTCACGTTGGCCCCTCTCAGACCCGGCGGGATACAGAACCGGGCCAGAGAAGCCCGTTTCGGTGTTCTGGAAAGTGCCTGTATCGACGCTGGAGGCTCCGTTCTGCTGGTGGCGCATCATGAGGCGGACCAGGAGGAAACACTCTGGATGCGTCAGGAGCGGGGCAGTGGACCCCGGGGATTGTGTGGCATGGCGGCCCGGACTGTGCGGGGGCGGATCACTCTGCTGAGGCCGTTATTGGGGATTCGGCCGGAACGGCTGAAAATGACGCTGCGCACCGCTGGGGTGTCCTGGTGTGAGGACCCATCAAATCAGAACCGCCGTTTCCGCCGTGTGGAAGTCCGGCAGGATCTGACAGATGCCGGGCGGCGGGCGATGCATGTTCTCAGGCAGGATGCCTGTGCCAGACAGAAGAGGGTTGAGGATCGGCTGGCGGCTCTCATGGCCTGTGGGGTGGCCTGGCAGCCGGAAGGATGGCTGAAACTTGCACCGGAAATTCTTCAGCTGGGGGGCGGTGAGGATCATGACATGGAGCCGCTGCTGGAGGATGAATTGCTGGGGCGGCTGATCCGCCTTGTGGGGGGGCAGGATTATGTGCCTTCCCGTCAGGCTGTTGTGGCCCTGCGGCGGGCTGGAAAAGGCTCTCTGGGGCGGGTCTGCCTGCATCCTCTCCGGGGGCGGGAAACAGGCTGGATGCTGTACCGCGAGGCCAGGAATCTGACGGAAAAGCGTCCGGCCCGGCATGGGCAGTGCTGGGACGGGCGCTGGCGGTATCTGGGGCCTGATCATACGGATGCGGTCGTGGCGGCTCTGGGGCCGTGGCAGCGGGCGGGCCGGGCCGTTCCGGCCTGTGTTCTGCCCGCTCTGCCTGCCTTGTGGGTTGGGGGTGAACCTGTTGCAGTTCCAGAGGGCATGAGAGGGCTGCGGCCCGACCTGCCCCGTGTGACTTTTGTCTGGGATGGGGGAACGCCCCTGACAGGGGAACGGGACTGGACGGGATGAAACAGGCCGTGCGAATGAGGCGGAATCAGGGTTTTTCATCCATTTTGGCCTGATGGGGGTGGGAACGCTGCCAGAAATACCTATCTTGAAGGCACTGAGTGTGACGCCGGCCCGGCCTGTGCGTCCCGATTTGTGAGGTTTTTGAAGAGATGAAAAACATTGGCCGTAATGTTGCGATCTGGGTGGTCATCGTCCTGGCGGTCATCGGCATGTTGGCGGCATTCCAGCCTGGGGGCAGCCGACAGGCCGTTCAGAAGATCGCTTATTCCGACTTCGTGCATGATGTGGAGCGTCATGAGGTCCGGTCCGTTACCATCCGGGAGCAGAACATTTCCGGCGTGCTGACCAATGGTACGTCGTTCGAGACCTATGCTCCGTCCGACCCCTCGATGGTGTCCCGGCTGACGGCAGCTGGAGTTGAGGTGACTGCCCACCCGCCCCAGAGTGATGACAATCCCGTTCTTCGTTACATTGCGGCTTATCTGCCGATCATCCTGATGCTGGGCCTGGGCTTCATGGTCTTTCGCCAGATGCAGAATGGCGGGGCCGGGCGGGGGGCGATGAGCTTCGGCAAGTCCCGTGCCAAGATGATGGTGGAGAAGAAGGGGCGTGTCACCTTTGCCGACGTGGCCGGGGTGGATGAAGCCAAGGAAGACCTTGTCGAGATTGTCGACTTCCTCAAGGACCCGCATAAATTCACCCGTCTGGGGGGACGCCTGCCCAAGGGTGTTCTGCTGGTTGGTCCTCCCGGTACAGGGAAGACCCTGCTGGCCCGTGCCGTGGCTGGCGAGGCCAATGTGCCGTTCTTCAGCGTTTCCGGATCCGATTTTGTCGAGATGTTCGTCGGTGTTGGTGCATCCCGTGTCCGTGACATGTTCGAACAGGGGAAGAAGAATGCGCCCTGCATCATCTTCATCGATGAGATCGATGCCGTAGGCCGCCAGCGTGGTGCTGGTCTGGGAGGTGGCAATGATGAACGTGAGCAGACACTGAACCAGATGCTTGTGGAGATGGATGGTTTCGACAGTAACGAGGGTGTCATCCTCATTGCAGCGACCAACCGTCCCGATGTGCTGGATCAGGCTCTGCTGCGTCCGGGCCGGTTCGACCGGCAGGTCGTCGTGCCCAACCCGGACATGCTGGGGCGTGAAAAGATTCTTCAGGTTCATCTGAAGAAGCTGCCCCTGTCTGCGGATGTCAACCCAAGGGTGATTGCACGGGGCACGCCGGGTTTTTCGGGTGCGGAACTGGCCAATCTTGTCAATGAGGCCGCCCTGTTTGCGGCACGGCAGAACAGGAAGGTCGTCTCCATGGCCCAGTTTGAGGAGGCCCGGGACAAGATATGGATGGGTGCCGAGCGCCGGTCTGCCGTCATTGAGGAGGAAGAAAAGCGCATGACAGCCTATCACGAGGCTGGCCATGCCATTGCTTCCGTGCTGACCCCGGGGACAACCCCCATCCACAAGGCTACGATCGTGCCTCGTGGGCGGACTCTTGGCATGGTGATGAGCCTGCCGGACAAGGACCCTGATGTCATATCCCGTCGGGAGGCCTATGCCCGTATCGTCGTGGCCGTGGCCGGGCGTGTGGCGGAGGAGATCATTTATGGTCATGATGCCGTGACCAGCGGTGCGGCCTCCGACATCAGCCAGGCGACCAGCACAGCCCGGTCCATGGTGGCACAGATCGGCATGAGCGAGCTTATCGGCATGGTGGACTGCACGGACAGGAGTCAGATTTCCGGCCAGACAGGTCGTGAGATCGACCAGGAAGTCCGCAAGCTGATCGATCAGGCATATGGCCAGTGCAAGCATACTCTTCTGACCCATATTGATGCCCTTCATGCCCTTGCTGCGGCGCTGGTGGAATATGAGACGCTGACGGGCGAGGAAGTGAAAAAGGTCATCCGGGGGGAACCGCTGGGCAAGGAAGAAGAGGAGGAATATTCCTTCAATGGGCGTCGTCCGTCGGTGCCATCTTCCGGTGCCATGTCGGGCGCTGCCAGTGGGGGAGATGTGGTCTCCCAGCCGGCCTGATCGGGCTGAGGCTATTCTGGTCTGACTGACAGGGATGACGGGCGCATGGCAGCACTGGCCATGCGCCCGTTCTGTTTATGAAAGGCTTGCGTATCGGGGGAATGGCTGGCATTGCAGGGAGCATCTGGTGCAGGAAGGCAAGCCCTGTCAGCTGTTGGCAGAAGCCGCATATGGTATGGAAGACGGAGGGGAAGTCATGGCAGACGGGCGGAAGTTTTTCGGGACTGACGGGATCCGTGGCGAGGCCAATACGGCACCCATGACGGTGGAGATAGCCCAGAAGCTGGGGCAGGCGGCGGGTCTGTATTTCTGCCGGCAGACAGGGCGCCAGCATCGCCACACGGTTGTGCTGGGCAAAGATACGCGTCTTTCCGGTTACATGATCGAGTGTGCCCTGGTGTCCGGTTTTCTCTCGGCAGGTGTGGATGTCGTCCTGCTGGGGCCGCTGCCTACGCCTGCTGTTGCTTTTCTGACCCGCTCCCTGCGGGCTGATCTGGGTGTCATGATTTCGGCATCCCACAATCCTTTCACGGATAACGGGATCAAGCTGTTCGGTCCGGACGGGTTCAAGCTTTCCGATGCTGTTGAGGCAGAGATTGAAGCCCTGATGGGGGACGATCTGAGCGGACAGCTGGCATCGCCTGCGGCCATAGGGCGGGCCTCCCGCCTGAATGATGCGGCAGGCCGGTATATTGAGAGTGTCAAATCGTCCTTCCCGCGGGGACTGCGGCTGGATGGCCTGAAAATCGTGCTCGATTGTGCGCATGGTTCTGCCTACCGTGTGGCACCTGCAGCCCTTTGGGAACTGGGGGCAGAGGTCATAACCATAGGGGCCTCACCGGATGGGTTGAACATCAATGATGGTGTCGGCTCTACCCATCCGCAGGCACTCTGTGAAGCTGTGCGGGCTCATGGGGCAGATTGCGGTATTGCGCTGGATGGGGATGCGGACCGTGTCCTGTTCACCAATGAGCGGGGCGAGCTGGTGGACGGGGACCAGATACTGGCTCTCATCGCTACACTCTGGAAGCGCATGGGGCGGCTGAATGGTTCCGAGATCGTGGCGACTGTCATGTCCAATATCGGGCTGGAGGATTATCTGGCAACGCAGGGGCTAAGCCTGTATCGAACGGCTGTCGGGGACCGTTATGTTGTGGAGCGCATGCGCCAGACGGGAGGCAATCTTGGCGGGGAGCAGTCCGGCCATATGGTGCTGTCCGATCACGCCACAACAGGGGATGGCCTGCTGGCGGCGCTTCAGGTTCTGGCAGCTCTGGTGGAATCCGGCCAGCCAGCCAGTGAGCTGTGTCATCTTTTTGAGCCTTATCCCCAGACCCTGAAAAATGTGGCCTACAAGGGTGATAATCCTATGAAGCATCCGGCCCTTGGGGAGATTGTCAGCTGGGCGGAAGAACGGCTGAAGGGGAAGGGGCGTCTTGTACTGCGGGCCAGCGGGACAGAACCGTTGATCCGCGTGATGGTGGAGGCCCGGGACAGGGCTCTGGTAGCCGAGGTCGTGGACCGGGTCAGTGCCCATATCCAGACGTTGGCCGGAGCCTGAAAAGCCTTTCCCTTTCAGTAAAGAAAAAGCCCCTGCACCATGGGGCAAGGGCCTTTTTCTTTACTTCACGGGAGATGGGAGGGCTGCTCCGTGCCTGGATTTCAGCCTGCCTGACGCAGGGGAGCTGACCCTTCGGTAAAGCCTTGCGAAGAAGCAGAGGTACCAGCCGCCGCGGCCGGATCCTGAAGGATGTAACCCCGACCCCAGACAGTGGTGATCATGTGTTCGGCACCGAAGCGCTGAAGCTTGCGCCGCAGCTTGCAGATGAAGACATCAATGATCTTCATTTCGGGTTCGTCAATGCCACCATAGAGATGGTTCAGGAACATGTCCTTGGTGAGGACTGCACCCTTGCGCAGGAGCAGCAGCTCCAGAATGGAATATTCCTTGCTGGTGAGGTGCAGGAAGTGACCATTGACGCTGACCATCCGGCTTTCAAGGTCCAGTTCCAGCGGGCCAACGCGCAGGCGTGATTCAGCGATGCCGTAAGAACGGCGGGTCAGAGCCTGGATGCGCGCCTGGGTCTCGCTCATGTCGAAGGGTTTGGTAACGTAGTCATCAGCCCCAGCTGAGAAGGCGGCCACCTTGGTCGGGGAGTCTGTCCGGACGGACAGAACCATGATGGGCGTGGAGATCCGGGAGCGCCGGACCTGACGGATGAGCTCTTCTCCCGGCAGGTCGCTCAGTACCAGCTCGGTTATGAAGAGATCATATTCATAGTGCTTGAACATGTTGAGGGCTTCATCGGCGGTTTTGACATGGTCGACCGCGTAAGAGGACTTCCCCAGTACCTTTACCAGATGGCTTACAGCGCCGCTGTCGCTATCAGCGATGAGAATACGCATAATTTCAACTCCCCTTGGAACGGTTGTATTATGGAAGAGATTTTTTATGAAATGCAACCTTTGATTGTTTTTTTAGCAATCCATACAACCAGAACTTTCGTCGTATATGTCGGAATCATAGGACTTTTTTGTGTCAAACAAGGGGTTTTTTGATGTTTTTCTTTACAGAAAAGAAGAATATGATAGGCTTCTGATAAGGTAATGTGAAGTTATACTTACATTTAATTTATAATTTTTTTTTACATACTGAAATTATTCTCAGCAATTACCATAGTAAAAAATTTTATTTAAATATAAGTGAAAAATTAAGCAACAATATAGTTTTGCTAAATGGGCCTGTCGAACAAGGGTTATAGAACGTTCCTAATTTTTTTTATGGGAACGGGGCAGGTCATCAATTCTTTTAATGATAAAATAAAACTGTTTTAATCCTATTTCGAGGGTAAAACATTTGGAAATAGGATGTAGGAGGTCCGAATCGTTTCAGGCTTCACCGCTCTTCGTATCGGTGGAGGCCAGAAGCTGGGTGATCTGTTCTGGCGTGCCGATCAGGGCGCAGGCAACGGGATGGGTCCTGTCTGCAACCAGGACAATGCGTGTCTGCGTAGAGCTGGGGAAAAGGTCTGTTTCCACGGTAAAGACGGAGGCATCCTGCCTGTCCTGTGCCTTTGCCCCACGGGCCGCCTCGCTGAGGAGGCGGGCGCAGATGCGCTCCAGTGCGGGGAGCAGGCGGTTGGCTGTCTGCTCCTCCGTTTCAATTCCGTCGGTTGTGGAGCGACGGTGATGGGTGACCAGCTCGACCCAGCCTGACCGGGTCAGGAAACTGGGGATACCCGTATCGGGTGTCTCCCGCTCGGCACGGAGGATGAGGCCGGTCCGGGCGAGGGAGAGGATGTCCAGCTTTGGCAGGCGGGCGGGGTCAAGAGCAATGGTCACGGTTGCTGTTTCCTTGGAGGGGTCAGACCCATTCGCCAGAGCGCATGAGGGGTGTGCGCTGGCCATCCTTCAGGCCGTCAATGTTGATCCTGTCGGAACCGATCATCCAGTCGATATGGATGATGGAATGATTGGCTCCACGGGCAATCAGCTCTTCTTCACTCTGCCCTTCAGGGTTGGTCATGCATTTCGTGTAAGCCTGCCCAAGAGCGATGTGGCAGGCGGCATTCTCATCGAACAGGGTGTTCTGGTACAGGATGCCACTCCGGGAGATGGGGGAGGAGTGGGGTACGAGGGCAACCTCGCCAATGCGGCGTGCGCCTTCATCACTGTCCAGAATGCGTTTCAGCACATCTTCGCCTTTGCTGGCATGAGCCTCCACGATGCGCCCCTTTTCGAAGCGGACCCGGATTCCGTCAATCAGCGATCCCTGATGGAAGAGTGGCTTGGTGCTGGAGACGGTCCCTTCCACACGGGCACAGTGTGGGGTGGTGAAGACTTCCTCTGTCGGGATGTTCGGGTTGCAGACAATGCCATTCTTGGCTTCTTCGGCACCACCGGCCCAGAGGTGGCCATCCGCCAGCCCGACCGTCAGGTCTGTGCCCGGTCCGGTGAAGTGCAGGGCGTCGAAGCGGCGGTCATTCAGCATGGCAGCACGGGCATGGAGGGTCCGGTTATGGTCCGCCCAGGCGGCTACCGGGTCGGCCACATCCACGCGGGAAGCCTGGAAGATGCCATTCCACAGGGCGGTGAGGGCTTCCTCTGCTGGCAGATGTGGAAAAACCTGCTCGGCCCAGGCCGGTGTGGCGCAGGCAATGATGTTCCAGTTGATGTCAAAATTGGTGATGCGTTCCATGGCCGGACGATAGGCCGTGGAGCTGGCCCGGCTGACACGGGAGATGTGGTCCGGGTTCTGGTCCTTCAGCAGGGTCGGGTTCCCCCCCGTGATGGCCATGCGGGCGGCTCCTTTGCCAAAGGCTTCCGCCATGCCGTTGGCCAGCCAGCCCGCTGCCGTGTCAAAGCTGTCTTCATGACCGTGCTGGAAGCGGGCCAGCGTAGTCTCATCATCCTGATACAGGGTTGTGACCAGTGACGCTCCGGCCTTGTATGCATGGGCCGTGATGCGCCGGATGAGGGGTACGGCTTCCAGCCCTGCCGTGATGATGAGCTGCTGGCCAGGTGTGATGTTCAGCCCCGTACGGACGGAAACTTCGGCCAGACGGTCCAGAAGCTGGTCATGTGTGAAAGAGGATGTGGGCATGGGTCTGTCCTGTTAATCTGTAAAATGATGAGGGGGCTGATGCGTCAGCGGGGCAGCAGGTCATCCAGTGCGGCCAGCAGGGCGTCCATCTCCTCATCCGTGCCGATGGTGATGCGGAGCCAGTCGCTGATGCGGGGGCTGCCGCCCTGATGGCGGACGATGATGGCCCGCTCCCGCAGGCCGGTGAAAAGCGTGTCAGCTGGGCATGAGGGGTGATGGGCCAGAATGAAATTGGCCGTGGAGGGCAGGACCGTCATGCCACGCTCCCTCAGGGCTGCCACGGTGCGCTCCCGTGTGGCGATGATGCGGGTGGTGGTCTGTTCCAGCCACTCCGTGTCCCGGATGGAGGCTTCAGCCCCGGCCTGTGCCGGGCGGGACAGCGGATAGGAGTTGAAGCTGTCTTTTACCCGTGTCAGCCCTTCCACCAGCTCCGCCGAGCCGATGGCATAGCCCACGCGCAGCCCCGCCAGACCGGAGGATTTGGAGAAGGTACGGACGATGAGAAGGTTGGGATAACGCTGTGTCAGGGCCACGGCGCTGGTCCCGCCGAAATCGACATAGGCTTCATCGATGATGACCGTCTGGGCATTGAAGCGCTTCAGAAGTCCTTCAATGGCTGGCAGGGGCAGGCTGATGCCGGTGTTGGCATTGGGATTGGCGATTATGACACCACCAGCCGGACCGTCATAATCGTCTGGTGCGATGGTGAAATCATCCCGCAGGGGAATGGTGCGGTAATCCAGCCCGAACATCTGGCAGTAGATCGGGTAGAAGCCATAGGTCACATCGCTGAACAGGACCGGCGCATCGTCACGGAAGAGGGCCCGGAAGGCGTGGGCCAGGACCTCGTCAGAACCGTTGCCGGTGAAGACGCACTCGACCGGAACTCCTTCCTGTTCAGCAATGGCCGTGCGCAGGGCCAGGGCTGTCGGGTCTGGATAGAGGCGCAGGTCATCAGTTACGCTGGCCTTCATCGCTTCCAGCGCACGGGGGGACGGACCGTAGGGGGACTCATTGGTGTTCAGCTTGACCAGATTGGTCATGCGGGGCTGTTCACCGGGGATGTAGGGCTGGAGGTCGTGGACCTGCCGGTTCCAGAAACGGCTCATGGGGCGGTGGCCTCCGCAAAGAGGCTGCCAAGGCCCTGGCGGTGGGCAAGGTCTCTGGCGGAAAGGCCTTCCGTATCCCGGATGTCCGGGTTGGCGCCACGTTCCAGCAGCAGGCGGGCCATGCCCTGCCGTCCGAACATGATGGCAAACATGAGCGGCGTGCGCCCGGCATGGTTGGCCTGGTCGATATTGGCGCCACGCTCCAGCAGCAGGCGGGCAATGGCCTCATACCCCTTGAAGGCCACACCGGAGAGCGCCGTGGCCCCCTTGGCGTCCACGCCGTTCGGGTCGGCCCCGTTGTCCAGCAGCAGGCTGGCCGTGTCGAGCTGGTCGTTGTAGGTGGCGACGATGAGGGGTGTATAGCCCCGGCTGTCGGCACAGTCTGCCGGCATGCCGGCCTCAAGAAACTGCCTGACCAGATCATTCTCACCATTGCGGGCCGCATCGATGAAGAGAGCGGTGATCTGCTCCGGGGTGAAGGACATTTCGGGCTGCGTCATGGATGGGCTGCCTTTGCGGTAAAAGAATGGGTCGTGTCAGAGGCCTCTGAATGTCCTGCCTGCCGGTGGTCAGGTCAAGGGGGAAAAGGCCTTTCTGGCGTGCAGGATATGTGGTTGCGGCAGGCCTGATGGAAGAGGGCAGGCTGACCGGAATCTGCCGCCGGGTCTGACAGGTCCAGCCTGTCTGTAAGGGATGGGTAGGAAAATTGATCTTATTTGCCGGTAGGGCATTGCGTTCTTTCGCAGGATAAGGCCACTTGTGAAATATCCGGACTGCATCGGGCCGTGTTAAGGGGCATGAGCCTGCTGTGGGTGATCGGATGATTGTTTGAATTGAGGACGTTAGATCAGTGAACAGTATGCTGTCGAAAATGAGCATAGACACGATCCGCACATTGGTGATGGATAGTGTGGAGCGTGCAAAATCCGGCCATCCGGGTACCGCAATGGCTCTGGCCCCGGCCATGTATGCTTACTGGCAGTTTACGATGTATTATAACCCGGCCGATCCCTTTTGGCCGGGGCGTGACCGATTTATCCTCTCGGGTGGGCATGCGTCCATCCTTCTCTATGCCACGGTGTTTCTGGCCGGGGTGAAGGATATTGAGAACGGGCAGGTGGTCGATCGCCCCGCCCTGACGCTGGAAGACCTGAAAAATTTCCGCCGTTTTGAATCCCGCACACCGGGCCATCCCGAATACGGGCTGACAGCCGGGGTGGAGATCACGACCGGCCCGCTGGGGCAGGGGTGCAGCAGTGCGGTGGGCATGGCCATGGCCGAGCGATGGCTTGCCACACATTACGGCCGCCCGGGGTTCGACCTCTTTGGCTATCACATTACCTCTTTCTGTGGTGATGGGGATATCATGGAGGGGGTTGCGGCCGAGGCCGCATCCTTGGCCGGACATCTGAAGCTGGGCAACCTGACATGGGTGTATGACAGCAACCGCATTTCCATTGAGGGCTCCACGGATGTGACCTTCACGGAGAATGTGGCCATGCGGTTTGAATCCTATGGCTGGCAGGTGCTGGAAGTTGCTGATGGCAACGACGTGCCTGCCATCTGTGAAGCCCTGAAACAGGGACGGGAGGAAACCTCCCGCCCGACCCTGATCATTCTCAGGACGATCATCGGTTATGGGGCACCGGGCAAGGCGGGAACGGCCTCTGCCCATGGTGAGCCGCTTGGCATGGAGGAGCTGGCAGGGGCCAAGAAGGCCTATGGCTGGCCCGAAGATGCGCCGCATTTTACTGTGCCGGATGGCGTGCAGGAGCATTTCGAGGCACTGGCCGGGCAGCGTGGGGCCAGAGCACAGGCGGAATGGGAGGCACGGTTTGCCGAGTACTGCGCCCGGTATCCGAAGGAAGGGGACGAGCTGCGGCACATTTTTGCCGGAACCCTGCCAGAAGGCTGGGAAACGGAGCTGCCTGTCTATCCGGCGGATGAGAAAGGGCTGGCCTCCCGCCAGAGTTCCGGGGAGGTGCTCAATGCCGTGGCATCCCAGTTCCCCTGGCTGGTTGGCGGGGCGGCGGACCTTGCGCCTTCTACCAAGACACTCATCAAGGGCGCCCGGTCGGTGCAGGCCCCTTCAAACATGGTGCAGGAAGGGGCTGGCTATGATGGCCGCAACATGCACTTCGGTGTGCGTGAACATGCGATGGCCGCCATCTGCAACGGCTTGGCCCTGAGTGGCCTGCGGCCTTTCTGTGCGGGCTTCCTGATCTTTTCTGATTACATGAAGCCCGCCATCCGTCTGGCAGCGCTGATGCACCTGCCGGTGATCTATGTGTTCACGCATGATTCCATCGGCGTGGGGGAGGATGGCCCGACCCATCAGCCCATCGAGCAGCTCGCTCAGTTCCGGTCCATGCCGGGGCTGACCATGCTGCGTCCGGCAGATGCCAATGAGGTGGTGGAAAGCTGGCGTGTGGCCATGCAGCATCGTGCTGGCCCCGTGGCTCTTGCCCTGACACGGCAGAACCTGCCAACGCTGGACCGTACCCGGTATGCCTCGGCCGAGGGTGTGGCCCGTGGTGGCTACATTCTGGCGGACTGTGAGGGTGAGCCGGAGATTCTGTTGATGGCGTCCGGCTCCGAGGTTTCGCTCGTGGTCGGTGTCTATGAGCGGCTGAAGGCTGAAGGCGTGCGGGCCCGTGTGGTCTCCATGCCAAGCTTCGATCTGTTCGAGAGCCAGGACAGGGCCTATCGTGACACCGTCCTGCCACCTTCTGTCCGTAGGCGTGTCGGTGTAGAGATGGCTTCCGGCTTTGGGTGGGACCGCTATGTGGGGCTGGATGGTGTCGTCATTGCCATGAACAGCTTTGGGGAATCCGGCGCAGCAGCAGAGCTGATGGCGAAGTTCGGCTTTACGGTAGACTCTGTTTATGAACAGGCCCGCCAGTTGTTACAGAAGGCAGACTGACTGGATAAGGAGTGAGAGTGATGGAAAACACCCCGCCAGAGACACCTTTGACCCGTCTGGTCAGCCATGGGCAGTCCATCTGGCTGGATTTCATCCGGAGGGATTTCATCGAGGATGGCCGTCTGGCAGCCATGGTGAAGGAGGACGCCCTGAAAGGGGTGACCTCCAACCCGGCCATTTTCGAGCAGGCCATTGGCCATGGTGCGGAATATGAGGAAGCCGTGCAGGCCCTCCTGGCCAGCGGCAGCCTGACAGCCGGTGCGCTTTATGAGGCGCTGGCCGTGGAAGATATCCGTCAGGCCTGCGAGGTTCTGCGGCCCGTGTTTGACGAAACCGGCGGACGGGATGGCTATGTCAGTCTCGAGGTTTCTCCTTACCTGGCATATGATGCTGAAGGCACGCTGGCAGAAGCCCGCAGGCTCTGGCAGCGTGTTGGTCACCCCAATGTGATGATCAAGATTCCGGCGACGGAAGAGGCCATTCCAGCCATTGAGCAGGCTACTGCCGAGGGCATCAACGTCAATGTCACGCTCCTTTTTGCGCTGGGCATGTACGAGAAGGTGCTGGACGCCTATCTGCGGGGGCTGGAGGCCAGGGTGAAGGCCGGTCTGCCGGTGAATCACGTTGGTAGTGTGGCGTCTTTCTTTGTCAGCCGGATTGATGGGCGCATTGATGCCCGCATCGACCGCCGTCTGGCCGCCGGTGACCCGGAAGCCGAGGCGTTGAAGGCCCTGCGGGGGCAGGTGGCCATTGCCAATGCCCGCATGGCGTATCAGCATTATCTCAGGGTAACGGAAAGCCCGCGCTGGAAAGCTCTGGCAGGGAAAGGAGCGCAGACGCAGCGTCTTCTCTGGGCCAGTACGAGCACGAAGGACAAGGCCTATCGTGACGTGCTGTACGTGGAGGAGCTGATTGGCGCTGATACGGTCAATACATTGCCACCCCGTACGCTGGAAGCCTTCCGGGATCATGGCATCCCGGAGGAGCGCCTTGCGCAGGGTGGAGAGAGCGCCAGCCTGATTCTGGCAGAAGCAGGGCGATTGGGGCTTGATCTGGACAGTGTGACCACCACCTTGTTGGAAGAAGGTGTGACGGCTTTCGAGGTCGCTTTTGATGGATTGCTCGGTGCGGTGGCAGCCCGCCGGGAAGCTGTTTTGGGGGAACGTCTTATGCGAGTATCCTTGGCATTGTCGGGTGAGTTGGAAAATGCCGTGGTTGCGGCGGGCAAGAGCTGGAGCCAGGATGGCAAGGTGCGGCGCATCTGGGAGCGTGATGCGTCCGTCTGGACCGGTGGGCCGGAAAGCCGATGGCTCGGCTGGCTGGATGTGGTCAAGAATGGCCGTGCGGCTCTTGAGTCTTATGAGACCTTGGGCCGTGAGGTGAAGGAACGTGGCTACAGCGATGTGCTGCTGCTGGCCATGGGCGGTTCCAGCCTCGGACCGGAAGTGCTGGAGGAAACCTTTGGCCGAGCCCCCGGTGGCCCAAAGCTGCATGTTCTGGACAGTACGGACCCTCAGCAGGTTGCCAGCTTCGGCCGGGCCATCGACCCGGCCAACACGCTGTTCATCGTGTCCAGCAAGTCCGGCAGTACGCTGGAGCCGAACATCCTGTTCGCCTATTTCTGGGATCAGGCGGAGAAGGCCCTTGGCCGTCAGCCCGGTGAGCGTTTCGTCGCCGTGACGGACCCCGGCTCATCGCTGGAAACACTGGCCAGAGACCGTGGCTTTGCCCATATCTTCCACGGCAACCCGGAGATCGGCGGGCGGTATTCCGTTCTGTCCGCCTTTGGTCTCGCTCCGGCGGCGGCAGCAGGGTACGATGTCCGGGCCCTGCTGGACAGCACGCAGCTGATGATCGAGGCGTGCGATGCTTCCGTTCCGCCTGTGACAAACCCTGGTGTCAGTCTGGGGCTGGCCCTTGGGGTGGCGGCCACCAGTTTCCGGCGGGACAAGGTCACGTTCGTGGCTTCGGAGAAGATCGCCTCCCTCGGTGCCTGGCTGGAGCAGCTTCTGGCTGAAAGCACTGGCAAGAACGGCACGGGGCTCATCCCTATTGATGGCGAGCCGCTGGGGGCGCCGGAGGTTTATGGTGATGACCGCATGTTCGTGGAACTGCGGCTGGGGCATGAGCCCGTCAGCCCGGGGATCAAGGCCCTGCGGGAGGCGGGACATCCTGTCGTGACCCTGCATCTCGAGGATGTCGGGCAGATCGTGCAGGCGTTCTTCGTGTTTGAATTTGCCACGGCGGTGGCTGGCTCCGTGCTGGGAATCAATCCTTTTGACCAGCCTGATGTGGAATTCAGCAAGGTTGAGACCCGCAAGCTGACCAAAGCCTATGCCGAGACGGGCCATCTGCCGGAAGAGACGCCGTTCGCCCAGGATGGAAACCTCGCTTTTTACGCTGATGAGCGCAACCGTGAGGCGCTGGGCAGCGGTAGTGCAGAAACCATTCTGAAAGCTCATTTTGACCGTGTGGGCAAGAACGACTATATTGGCCTCCTCGCTTACATTGAGCGGAACAAAGCCCATATCGCCTGGGAGCAGACGGTGAGAACAGAGTTGAGGGATCGGCTTCATGTCGCCACGGCGGCGCAGTTTGGTCCACGGTTCCTCCACTCGACAGGTCAGGCTTACAAGGGGGGGCCCAACAGCGGTGTCTTCCTGCAGGTGACGGCGGATGATGCTGCGGACCTGCCCATACCGGGACACGCTTACAGCTTTGGTGTCGTCAAGGCCGCTCAGGCCCGGGGGGATTTCGACGTTCTGGCCGCTCGTGGCCGTCGTGCGCTGCGTGTGCATGTTGTCGGTCCCCTGCATGAAGGACTGGACCGTCTCGCTCAGCTGGTGACAGATATTCTAAAAGGAGCTTGAGGATGCGTATCGGAATTATCGGACTTGGCCGCATGGGTGGCAATATTGCCGTCCGCCTGACCCGCAAGGGGCATGATGTTGTCGTGTTCGACCGGACTCCCGCTGTCACCGAGAAGATTGTCGAGCGGTCAGAGAAGGGGCGTGCCCAGGGGGCCGAGACCTTCGAGAAAATGGCCGAACTCCTTTCCAGTGAGGAGCGTCGTGTCATCTGGGTCATGCTGCCAGCTGGCAAGGTGACGGAAGACTGCATACAGAAGCTCGCCCCGCTGTTGGGCAAAGGTGACATCATCATCGATGGTGGCAACACCTATTACAAGGAAGATATCCGCCGGGCGAAAGAGCTGGGCGAGCGTGGCATCGATTATATCGATGTCGGGACCTCTGGTGGTGTCTGGGGGCTGGAGCGTGGCTACTGCATGATGTATGGCGGCGAGAAGCACGCTGCGGATTATGTGGACCCCATTCTGGATGCGCTGGCTCCGGGCATGGGTGATGTGCCCCGCACGCCGGACCGTGAGGATGATGGCCGCCACGACCCGCGGGCCGAGAGGGGGTATCTTTACTGTGGTCCGGCCGGGGCTGGTCATTTCGTGAAGATGATCCATAACGGCATCGAATACGGCATGATGCAGGCCATCGCTGAGGGTTTTGATGTGCTGGCCAGCAAGAACTCCGAAAAGCTGCCGGAAGATGAGCGTTATGACCTGCATCTGGCTGATATTGCCGAGGTGTGGCGCCGTGGTAGTGTCGTGTCCTCCTGGCTGCTGGACCTGACAGCCGAGGCGCTGGCCCGTTCCGGTGATCTGAGCGAGTTCAGTGGCGAGGTGCAGGATTCCGGTGAAGGCCGCTGGACGATCGAAGCCGCCATTGAGGAGGCCGTGCCTGCCCCGGTAATGACCGCAGCCCTTTATACCCGTTTCCGGTCCCGTACCGGCAACAATTTCGCCGAGAAGGCTCTTTCGGCCATGCGGTATGGATTTGGTGGCCATACCGAGCGCAAGAAATAAACTGTTCTGGAGAATGGGGGATGCGGTAGGGGGCCGCACCCCTTCTTCCCCCGTGAGGGAGGAAGATACTCATGACAGAAACATCCCCCAGGATCAGGCTGGTGCTGTCCGATATGGATGGCACCATTCTTGGTTCTGACAGAACCATTTCTCCCACAACAGGCACGGCCGTCCAGCATCTGGCAGAGCGGGGTGTGGCTCTGGCGCTCGTCAGTGCCCGCATCCCGGCGGCTGTGCTGCCTTATGTCCGGCAGCTCGGGCTGAAAGGGCCCTGTGCCGGATTTAATGGGGGCGTCTTTTTCATGCCGGATGGCACCATTCTGAAGAGCCACCATTTTTCTGTCGGGGATCTTGCGGCTATTCTCGAAGCTCTGTCTCCTTTCCCTGTGGAGGTCTGGTTTCAGACAGAACAGGAATGGCTGGTGCGTGACAGTCAGACGCTGCTGGCAAAGCGGGAGCAGGAGTTGACGGGCATCACGCCCCGGGCAGTATCTTCATGGCCCGTCACGCCGAAGACCGTGAACCGCCTTATGGTCTGTTCTGACGATACAGCCCTGATTGCCCGGCTGGAAGCCGAGCTGGCGGCTCCTTTTGCCGGGCGGGCGAGCCTGCTGCGTTCGGCCCCACACAAGTTGAACATCACACCTGCCCTGGCCACGAAGGGCAAGGCGGTGGCAGAGCTGGCCAGACTGTATGGCGTAACACCGCAGGAAGTGGCTGCTCTTGGCGATGCCCCCAATGACATCCCGATGCTGCAGGCGGCTTGCATGGGCATCGCCATGGGGCAGGCGCCGGATTCCGTGAAGAAAGAAGCCACCCATGTGACCGGAAAACCTGATGAAGGTGGCTGGGCATATGCTGCCGAGACGTTCATTATGCCGCTAGCCCCCTGCCAGCAGGGGAGATGACGTGATTCGGAGGGTACGGGTATGACGACAGACATGCGCCATGCGGTCGTAGAGGTTCTGAAGGACTCAGAAGCCGTGGCTATGGAAATGGCCAGACTGCTGATCAGGACGGTGAAAGAAAAGCAACAGGGCAGGGTGCGCATTGCTCTCTCTGGTGGATCCACGCCCAAGCAGCTTTTTGCGATTCTTGCCCAGCCCGACATGGCCCGGCAGGTGGACTGGTCCCGTGTCGAAATTTTCTATGGGGATGAACGTCACGTGCCCGAGGGCCATGCGGACAGCAACCATGCCAGCGCCCGGGAGCTGCTGCTCTCCAGGGTCTCCATCCCGGCGGCTCAGGTCCATCCGATGCCGACAGCCGCTACGGTTGCGGAAGATGCTGCCAGCTACCAGAGCGTTCTGGAACAGGCCTATGGTGCCACGAAGCTGGAAGCAGGCCGCCCGCTGTTTGATATCGTCATGCTTGGCCTGGGTACGGATGGGCATACGGCATCCCTGTTCCCGGGGGAGCCTGTCCTTGAGGAAAAGAAGGCCTGGGTTGGCGTCGCAGCGCCCCGTACGGCCCCGCATGAGCGCCTTACGCTGACCTACCCGGCCATTGCCTCCAGTGCACTGGTCGTTTTCCTTGTCACCGGGGAAAATAAAGTACCAATGCTGGCCCGTTTGCGTCAGGGGGATGGCAGCATCCCATCAGGGCGTATTGTTTCCGAGGGGAAAATCCTCATACTGGCCGATGAAGCCGCTGCTGGAGAGCTTTCATGAATGTAGATGACTGTAAACGTGCTGCTGCCCATCTTGCTGCAAGCCTCGTCAAACCGGGGATGGTCGTCGGGCTGGGGACAGGCAGTACCGCAGCATTCATGATTGAAAGGCTCGGTGAGCGTGTTGCCGGGGAAGGGCTGGATATTCATGCCATCCCGACCTCCGAGGAATCGACAAGACTTGCCCGTGCAGCGGGGATTCCGATCACGACGTTTGCAGAACATTCCGTAGTCGACATCACCATTGATGGCGCAGATGAGGTGGAGCGCAAGACGCTGAATCTCATCAAGGGGCTGGGGGCTGCTCTGCTGCGTGAGAAGATCGTTGCCCAGGCGTCACGGCGTTTTGTCGTGATCGTGGATGTAACCAAACCGGTTGACCAGCTTGGCCAGCGGGTGCCTGTACCAGTGGAGGTTGTTCCATTTGGCTACGAGGCAACGGCAGCCCGTCTGGAGGCTCTGGGGGCAAAGGTCATCCGTCCCCGTCGGCATCTGACAGGCGAGCTGCTTATTACCGATAACGGGAACAGGATACTTGATTGCGCTTTCGGTCCGATCAGTGACGTGCAGGCTCTCGCCACGCGTCTGGATGGTACGGTAGGCGTGGTGGAGCATGGTTTGTTCCCCAATATGGCAACCGATGTGCTGGTTGCCACCGAACGGGAGGTTGAACAATGGACGCCATGACAGAAAAAGAAGCCGCCAAGGCTGCATCGGGTATTGCTCCGCATTACATTGTGGTGATGGGGGTTTCCGGCAACGGCAAGACCACTGTGGCTGAGCTGCTTTCCAAGAGCCTTGGCTGGCCGTTTCAGGAAGGTGATGACCTGCATCCCAAAGCCAATGTGGAAAAGATGCGCAGTGGCCACCCGTTGACGGATGAAGATCGTGCCCCCTGGCTGGAGCTGTGCCACGACTGGCTGGCCAAGTGCGCCGAGAAGGGGACCGGTGCCGTGCTGACCTGTTCCGCCCTGAAGAAGAAATATCGTGATGCGTTGGCCAAGCATATTCCGGTCCAGTTCGTCTACCTGAAGGTGGACCCGAAGATCATAGAGGACCGGCTGAAGCACCGTGTCGGGCATTATATGCCGCCGACCCTTCTGCCGAGCCAGCTGGCCACTCTGGAGGAGCCGACAGATGACGAGCCGGTGATCCGTGTTCCTGGTGATGCAACGCCGGAAGAGCTGCGGGACCGTGTGATTGAGCGTCTGCGTGTTGTCCCCCCGCCGAAGGTGGTGGACTGATACAGGGTCGGTTATTACCGGTTCAGTGATGGCCCTTTCTTTGGGCATCAGGAAATGGCGGGGCCTCTGGCTCCGCCATTTTTCGTGGGGAAAGGAGACCCTTGCCCGGGCGGCTCCTTCCCATGGGGGCTGTTCAGGGGGGTCAGGCCGGGGAGGCTGTCTGCCAGCCCGGGCCAATAATGGCGATCCGACGGTGGCGGCCCGTGCCCTGAAGGATGATGGCCTCGCATTTCTCAAGATAAGTAAGCTGCCGCCGTGCCCGCCCTAGAGAATGGGTGCCATAGGCCCGGGCCAGAGCGGCATCATCCGGGCAGGGTTTGCCTTCCATGGCTGCATGGGCGAGCAGGAAATAGACAGGCTGCATGTCGTCCGGCAGGCGGCTGGCCCGCTGCTGGATGTCCTGCCAGGCCTCGCTCTCGGCCCGTTCACGGGTGATACCGCAGCGGATGGTGCTCAGCATGGTCTGGAACTGCGGCATGGGCAGGATGTTGCGGGAGAACCCGGCCAGCCGTGCCCTCATCTGGAAGTCCTGATACAGGGTGGCGAGTGGCCGGTAGGCGGCATCCTCATCCTGTCCGGCTTCGGCGACGAGAGTCCAGAGAGTTTCCGGGTCTGGTGCAGCCATCTGCTGGCTCTGCTGCTGCTCTCTGGCGTCACGGGAGGAGCTGTAGGCATCAAGCTGCGCCAGCAGGTCCGGTTTGGGGGCAGCCGGTTCCTTGCGGGGGCGGGAAGCGGGTTCGGGCGGGGCCTCGAGGATGAGATCCCGCAGCTCATCCACAGGAATGTTGGGCTGTTCAAGCGGCATGAGGGCAGGGCCACCTGCATGGCTGGCTGTCTCGACCGGACCGATGGTGACACGTTGGGGGCGACGGGCGAGGGCGGGTCCCAGCGCCATGAACTGCCCACGGGCAAGGTCCCTGAAGCCTTCGGCAGCACGGCGCTCCATGCCCAGAAGGTCGGCGGCACGAGCCATGTCGATATCCAGAAAGGTCCGTCCCATCAGGAAGTTGGAAGCCTCGGCGGCGACATTCTTGGCCAGCTTGGCCAGACGCTGGGTGGCAATGATGCCTGCCATGCCCCTTTTGCGTCCCCGGCACATGAGGTTGGTCATCGCATTGAGGGAGAGGCGGCGTGCCTCGTCAGAGGTATCACCCCCGGCAATGGGGGCGAAGAGCTGGGCTTCGTCCACCACGATGAGGACAGGATACCAGTAGGCCCTTGGCGCTTCGAACATGCCGGTCAGGAAGGCACCGACAGAACGGAGCTGCCCTTCCGGCTCGCTCTGCTCAAGATTCAGCACGACAGAGGCCCGGTGCATCCGGACCCGTTCCCCCGCACTTCGCAGGCTGGCTTCGGACTGTGTGTCCGTCTCGATGACGAGATGGTCGTATTTTTCTGCCAGCGTGACGAAATCCCCTTCCGGGTCGATGATGACCTGTTGGACGAGAGTTGCGCTCTGCTCCAGCAGACGCCGGAGGAGGTGGGATTTCCCAGAGCCGGAATTGCCCTGCACGAGCAGGCGGGTAGCCAGCAGTTCAGGCAGGTCGATGTGGGCATCCTCACCACGGGCTGTGGTGCCAAGAAGAAGGGGGCCAAAATGTGATGAACTCATGGCGCCACTTTACCGGGCAATGGACGGGAGAGCCAGTGATGAACAGCCTCTGCACAGAAGCAGGCGGTGGAAAAACAGCCCTGGAGCAGATAGCCCCCTGTAGGAGCATCCCAGTCCAGCATTTCACCACAGGCGAACAGGCCGGGCTGGTGGCGCAGCATGAAGCCTTCATCCAGCGCTGCCTGTTTCAGCCCTCCGGCGGTGGAAATGGCCCTGTCCAGCGCAGCAGGAGCCACAAGGTGCAGGGGGGCCTGCGTGATGGCGTCTGTCAGCTCACCGGGTGTGCGGGCGTCCGGGCAGAGCTGGGTGAGCAGCTCCCGCATGGTACGGTCCAGCCCCAGAGCCTTGCGCAGCCTGTTGCTCCGGCTTTCACGGAGACGCTGGCGGGCGAGGCGTTCCAGTATGCGTTCCTGCGTCAGAGTCGGGCGGAGATTCAGGTGGACGGTTACGGTGTCTCCGCCTGATTTTGCCAGAGCCTGTCGCAGTGGAGCTGAAAGGGCGTAAAGTGGTGCTCCCTCCAGCCCCCGTTTCGTGATGATGAGATCGCCACGATGTGTCTGGCCGGCGAAGTTGAGCGTGACTCCCCGCAGGGTCTCGCCTTCGTGGCGGAGCAGGAATTCGGCAGGCCAGTCCGGCATGAAGCCGCAGTTGGAGGGGGCAAAAGGCGTGCAGTGCTGTTCCAGCAGCGATGCCCATTGCCCGTTACTGCCCAGTCGTGCCCAGCTGCTGCCCCCCAGGGCGAGGATGACGGCACGTCCTGTCTGCTGGACCGGGCCTTCCGGTGTCTGGAAGGTGAGAGACAGGCCCTGCATATCTGTCAGCCTGTGGCGGGGAAAGAATTGCACGCCCTGTTCCTGAAGGCGGACCAGCCAGCGGCGCAGCAGGGGAGAGGCCTTGAGGGATTTCAGAAAGACCCGGCCAGAACTGCCGGTGAAGCAGGGTTCGCCCAATCCTTCAGCCCAGAGGCGGAGAGCCTCGGGCGGGAAGTGGTGGATGGCAGGTTCCAGCCAGTCCCGTGCTGTCCCGTAGCGTTGCAGGAATGGTTCCAGCGGTTCACTGTGGGTGAGGTTCAGGCCGCTGCGGCCTGCCATGAGGAGTTTCCGTCCCGGCCTGGCCATGTGGTCGAACAGATGGACCTCATGGCCCTTCCGGCTCAGACATTCAGCGGCAAACAGCCCTGCCGGGCCAGCCCCGATGATGGCAATGGGGAGTGTACGGGCCGTACTGGTGTCGGGCATGGGCAGTCCGTTCTGGCTGGGTGTGGCGGCGGTGAGGTGTTGTTAGCCTGTTCCGGCCTGTCGGGGAAGACAGACAGGAGGCAGACAGGGTATGGAAAGGCGTAGCCTGCGAGGGCAATCATCCGGGAAAGGGACGACATGAAACTCTGCACGACGGTTCAGGAGATGCGGCAGGAGCGGGCGCAGCTTGGCAGGGTCGGCTTTGTACCGACGATGGGCTTCCTGCATGAGGGGCATCTTTCGCTTGTTCGCCGTGCCCGGGAGGAGACTGATGCTGTTGTCGTCAGTCTCTTTGTCAATCCCATACAGTTCGGGTCGGCGGATGATCTTGCCAATTATCCCCGGGCGCTGGAACGGGATATTGCCCTGCTGCGCAGGGAGGGCGTGGCCTGTGTTTTTACGCCGGAAGCGGCAGAATTCTACCCTGAAGGGTTCGCCACGCAGGTGGATGTTGGTGGTGTGGCGCTGGAGCTTGAGGGGCCGTCCCGTCCCGGCCATTTTGCAGGTGTGGCGACGGTGCTGGCGAAATTCTTCAACATCATCCAGCCGCAGCGGGCCTATTTTGGGCAGAAAGATGCCCAGCAATGTGCTGTTGTCCAGCGGTTCGTGCGGGACCTGAATATTCCGGTAGATATTGTGACCCTGCCAACATGGCGGGAGGCGGACGGTCTTGCCGGGTCGAGCCGCAACAGTCGTCTGACGGAGGCGGAACGCCACAGGGCCCCGGTGCTGCATCAGGCTCTCTGCCGGGGCCGGACCCTGGTGCAGGCTGGTGAGCGCCGCCGTGCCGTGCTGGAGGGGGCCATGCGGGATGTGCTGGTGCAGGCCGGGCTTGTGGATATTGACTATGTCACCATCGTGAATCCGGATACGTTCCAGGCTGAAGAGGAGGTCCGGGAGGGGGCTCTGGCCTTGCTGGCCGTGCAGCTGGGGGCCGTGCGGCTGATCGACAATATGCCGCTGTTCTGAAAAGTGGTCATGCCCCTTTGTTGAGAACAGGATGCAATAATTCTCATATTGGTAATTGCGTTTGCCGGATATTCATCCCTCAATAAAGAGGGTTGTATTTGTCCTGTTATTTGCCAGCCATGAGGTGAGATCAGAGAGGAGGCGGGACACGCCTGTCACCTATGCATGGCAATACATGCTGGCATGTTGTGAAAGCCAGTAATGTCTTCTGGTCAAGTGGCGGGCGAAGGGGTAGCGTGGCGGGGTAACAAGGCATTTACATATGCTTGAAGGAGATATCGAGCATGGTTGAGAAAACCCCGCGCACCGTTTCAGCCCCCAAGAAATTCATTATCGGTACGGGTCTGCTGGCCCAGCTGCATGACTATGTAAAAGATTTTGGCGACAACGCTTTCATCATCAGCGATGAATTCTTTGTGGAGCGTGTCCAGAAGGAATCCGTGGCTGGGCTGGAGAAAGCCGGGCTGAAAGGCACAGCCGAGAGGTTCGGCTGTGAATGTACGGATGCCGAGATCAAGCGTCTGGGCGAGCTGGCCAAGACACGTGGTGCCAATGTCATTGTCGGTATTGGTGGTGGCAAGACGCTGGATACCAGCAAGGCCGTTGCCCATTATTACAAGCTGCCACTCATCCTCTATCCGACCATTGCCTCCACCGATGCACCCTGCATTGCGCTGGCTGTGATCTATACGGAGAAGGGCGAGTTCGACCGGTACCTCTTCCTGCCGCAGAATCCCGATGTCGTTGTGGCTGATACGGGTGTGATTGCCGGTGCCCCGGTGCGCTTCTTTGCTGCTGGTATCGGTGATGCCCTTTCCACATACTTTGAGGCCCGCGCCTGCTACCGGTCTGATGGGGTGAACCTTTCCTGCAAGCGTCCGTCCCGTACGGGACTCGGTCTGGCCCGCATGTGCTATGACCTGGTCTGCAAGAATGTTGATCTCGCCATGGATGCCGTGCGCAACAAGGTGCCGACCCGGGCTCTGGAAGAGATGGTCGAGGCAACCATTTATCTCAGCGGGACCGGTGCCGAGACGGGTGGTCTTGCCGCTGCTCATGCCGTGCATAATGGCATGACCGCTATCGAGGATCTCCATCATGCCCAGCATGGTGAGAAGGTGGTCTTTGGTCTGATGACCCAGCTGGTGCTGGAGAATGCACCGAAGGAAGAGATTGAAGAGGTGCTGCGTGTCGTGCGGGCAGCTGGCCTGCCGATGACCCTCAAGGAGCTGGGTGTCAAGGAGTTTGTGGAGGCTGACTGGCGCAAGGTGGCCGAGATCGCCTGCGACAAGAACGACACGATGGGCAATCTGCCCTTCAAGGTCACGCCGGATGATGTCTATCATGCCATGGTGGCTGCGAACGCCCTTGGTGAGCGCTATCGTGCCGCCCATCAGGCCTGAAAAGGTCCGACAGGGTGAGGTCATGGCAACATGACCCATTAGGGAAAAGGTCCGGGGTGCTAGGCTCCGGACCTTTTTTCATGGGGGATGGACACTATCAGTGATCTGTTGTTCAGCGGGGCCGTCTTCCGCTGTCTGGCCAGTGTGGCTTCAGGTCGGGTGGATGGTCAGAGAAGGGCGTTTGTTGTCCTGTCTGTCCTGTACTGCTCCATGGTGCAGTATGCCGACCGGCTAGAGGGGCACGGAGGCCCCCCGTATCATTTCTGTCCCCGGAGAACGAACCCATCCAGCAGCTGCCGTAGCTGGCGTGTCCGCTGGGCCATGTTGGAGGTGGCCGCAGAGGTTTCTTCCACCATGGCGGCGTTTTCCCGGGTGCCCTGGTCGATGGTGACGACGGCACCATTCACGTCCCGCAGGGCCGATGCCTGCTCAGATGTGGCCTTTGAGATCTCTCTGAGATGTGTGCCGATATTGGCCACGCTGGAGATGATGGTGTCGATGGCGCTGCTGGCATCCTTCATGATGGCTGAACCGGAATCAACATGGGTCTGGGAGGTATTGATGAGGTCCTTCACCTCTTCGGAAGCATCGCCCACCCGGTTGGCCAGTTTGCGGATCTCCTGCGCCAGGACACGGAACCCGCTGCCGGCTTCGCCCGCATGGGCGGCTTCAACACCGGTGTTCAGTGCCAGAAGATTGGTCTGCGTGGCAATGTTGGAGATGACGTTGGTGATCTTGTTTACGGCTTCGGCAGAACGTTCAATCTCTTCCATGGCCGTGCTGGCACGGCGGATCATGGTGCCGAAACGTTCCGTGATGGCCTGGCACTCCTCAACGAACTGGGTCGCCTCGCTGACACGGGATTCGGTGGAAGATACCGTAGCGGTGATCTGCTCCACGGCAGCGGCCGTTTTTTCGACAGAGGCAGCCTGCCGTTCCGTGCGCTGGGCGAGGTCCTGTGCCGCGCTGTTGATCTCATCAGCGGTATTGTCGATGCTCTCCGTTGCCTCGCTGATGGTATGAAGCGTCTGGCAGAGGGACGAGATGGCGTGATTGAGGTTGTCCCGCATGGGGAGGTAGGTATTGGGGAAGTTCCCATCCACCGTGTGGGAGAGGTTCTTGTTGGCAAGGGCGTCGATGATGTGGCCAAAGCGCTCAGTCACAAACCGGCGTTCTTCTTCAATGGCCTCATCCAGTTTGCTCATTTCTTCCTTGTTGAGCTTTCTGGCTTCATCAATGTAGATGGAAATGGTGAGGTCCATGTCCAGGAAGACGGCCTTGCTGAGGCTGGCGAGGGAGTCCGTCAGCTTGGAGAAGGGCATCTTTGGGGGCAACAGCGGTGCCGGAGGGGCCAGCTGATTTGAGACATCTGCGATGATGTTGGCAAGCAGCAGGGCGTAGCCGCCGATGTACCAGCGTGGTTCCAGCCCGATTTCGGCGTGGGTCCGGCCGATGCGGCGCACCGTATTGGCATATTGCAGGCCGAAATTGGCACCTGCGATGTTCTTCCAGTAAGTCAGCTGCGCCTTTTTGGCTTTCTGTATCTGTGCTTCTGAGGAAAAAAAGCTTCTGGTCTGGGGGGTCCGGCGGACCGTGTCATAGAAGGCATCCAATGCCTTGGGCAGGCATCTGATGACGTATTTTTCAATACGGCGGATGGCCAGGCAGTCCTGTTCACCCAGTTGGAGGAAATGCAGCCGCTCTCTCAGGTCGTCAGTATCCTCAAGGCTTTCATTCGGGTTATGCATGATAGCTGAAAATTTTGACATGATTCCCTCGTGAAGTAACAGATATTATCATGGATAAGACTTAAAAAAGCCTTTTTAAAGCCTTATGGCGGATGGAAGCTTTCTGAAGTATTAAAAGAAATCTTATTTTAATATATTTGGTGTTCGTGTAGCCTGATGTTACCTTCTTCAGCATGTTGCGTTAACCATCTCATGCCGTTCCCTCTCTGAGGGCCAATCCCATCGGCTGTGTGGCTGTTGGCGAGGGCGAGGGGCATGAGGCTGGCCCATCAGCAACCATGTTACGTTTTTGTAACGCAGGTGTGTTTTATGGCGTTCATGTCATGAATTGCCAGTATTCATCAGGGAAAAAGCCAGATTCCAGCATGAGGATGAGGTTGTGCGTGGGGCGTGACTGACCCCTGAGGGGGTGTGCGGGGTCCCCTGTTCTGGTAGAATGGGCCCCGGCAATTTTTTATCCAGGAGGGGGCCATGGCCACAACCGCCAAAATCAGTGTTACTCTTGATCGTTCCAAGATGCTGAATTTCAATTCATCCATGTATGGGCCTGAGTTCCTTGAGCGTATTCTGGAGGCTGTGAAGGCGCTTGCGCCCGAGCCTTATCAGGTTCAGGCCAATTTCGGGTCCGACATTGCTACGGTGGATGTCACCACGACAGAGGATGTTGAAGAATTTCCCGATACGGCAGCAATCTATGCGGCCATCCGGAAGACCTACGAAGAATGGAACCATGCCGTCCGTCAGATCGACGAAGAAAAGCTGGCTGACCTGCCGTTCGCCAAGGACCAGAAGCTGGTGAAGACGGAAGAGCATCGTGGTGAAGGCGATGCGTCCGACCGCTTCCTTGTCATCGATGTACATTATGATGATGAGGGTTTCATCGTGTACGAGATTGAAAAACTGGACCACGAGGGCAAGCCCATTCCCGATACCCGGGAGGCTGTCTCCTTGGAATATCTCGAGGAAATTTTTACAGCAGCTGAGTAAAAACGGGTCGCAGAAAAGCCACCATGGGCCGTGATACGTGTGTGGCTTTTCATTGAGTGTTTGGGAGAAAGGTCCCGAAATGTTCCAGTTTCTGTCTCACGGTCTGTCGTCGCTTTTTGCGCAGAGTCCGGAGCTGGCTTTTTTTCTTTCCATCGGTCTTGGTTTTTGGATAGGTCAGATAAAGATCGGTACGTTCCAGCTCGGCGGTATTGCAGGGTCGCTGGTGATGGCGGTTCTGATCAGCCAGTTTGGCGTCAAGATGGATTCTGACCTCAAGATCGTTCTTTTCGTTCTTTTCATCTATGCGGTGGGGTATAGCAGCGGGCCCGATTTTTTCCGCTCTCTGGGGCGGCAGTCCCTGCGAGAGATCATGCTGTCCGTCATTCTGGCTGTCAGCGGGTTTGCAACGGTTGTCGGGGTAGGGCGTCTGTTCCACCTGGACAAGGGCATGGCGGCCGGTCTGGCGGCAGGGGGGCTGACCCAGTCTGCCATCATCGGTACGGCCAGTTCGGCCCTTGCGGAGCTGGGATTGTCCGCTGCACAGTTGCAGCAGATGCAGGCCCATGTGGCCGCAGGTTATGCCGTGACCTATATTTTCGGTTCCATCGGTACCATCATTTTCTGCGTGGATATCCTGCCCTTCTTCATGCGGCGTGACATGAAGGCCGATGCCCTGGCGGCAGAGGCAGTGGGGCTGCCAGAGGATGTGGGAGGTGAGACCGAGCCGCGTGGCGTTGTTCCAGCGGCGACCGATCTCGTCTACAACATGCTCGGCGTGGCTGTCGGGCTGGTCATTGGCCTTGTGGTCATCCGTGTGTGGGGTATGTCCCTGACGCTCGGTTGCGGGGGCGGGGCACTGATGTCCGGCCTGCTGTTCGGCTGGTGGCACAGGCGGCACGCCGGTTATGGGGAGATGCCGTCGTCTGTCTGTTCCTTCTGGGGCAATTTCGGTCTGGCCGGCTTCGTGGTGGTGACGGGGTTGCAGACAGGCCGGGAGGCTGTGGAAGTCATTGTCCATCAGGGGGTGCTCCTCCTGCTGCTCGGTATGGTGGTGACGATCCTGCCGCTGGTCATTACGGCGCTTATTGGCCGTTTCTTCATGGGGTACCGGAATGTCGCCCTGTTTGCCGGGGCCCTGTCGGGGGCACGTAGTGCCAACCCGGCCTTCAGTGAGGTCCTGGCCAAGGCAGGCAACAACACACCGGCCATCCCTTTTGTCATTACCTATGCCGTGGCCAATGTGCTGCTGACTCTTCTGGGGCCGTTCATTGTGGCTTTCGGGTAGGCTGTTCGCTGGCATCCATCCCGTCTGGATGGAACGTCCCATAATCGGTAAGTAATGTTCTGTAGAGAAAGCCTGGTTGGGAAACCGCCAGGCTTTCTCCATGACTGTTTGGAGAAAAGGTCACGGCATGTTCCAGCGTCTGTTTCACGGGTTGTCTCATCTCTTTGGAGAGAATCCAGAGCTGGCTTTTTTCCTGTCCGTCGGTTTTGGCTTTCTGATCGGGCGCATAAGGATAGGCGTGTTTCAGCTTGGGGGCGTGGCAGGGTCATTGTTGATGGCCGTGCTGATCAGCCAGTTTGGTGTGCATGTGGGGTCCAGCCTCAGGACAGTACTGTTCATCCTGTTCATCTACGCTGTGGGATATCGCAGTGGCCCAAACTTTTTCCGCTCTCTGGGGCGGCAGTCCCTGCGGGAGGTGGCACTGGCGGTCATTATGGCCATCAGTGCGTTCGGGACCGTTATCGGGGTTGCGCGGCTGTTCCATCTGGACAAAGGCATAGCCGCCGGTCTGGCGGCAGGGGGGCTGACGCAGTCTGCCATCATTGGCACTGCCAGTTCCGCTCTGGAGAAGCTTGGCCTCCCTCTGGCGCAGGTGCAGCAGATGCAGGCGGATGTTGCTGTCGGCTATGCCGTGACCTATATCTTCGGGTCCATCGGCACCATCATTTTCTGCGCCACCATTCTGCCACTCTGCATGCGTCGCAATTTGCGGGATGATGCGCTGAAGGCAGAATCCCTGCCAGAAGATGCGACGGAGGATACGCTGCCTGCTGTCCAGAATGGGACGGTCCAGCGGACTGCCGTGCCGGTTACGACGGACCTTGTCTACAACATGCTGGGCATGGCGCTGGGGCTGCTGTTCGGGCTTGTGGTCGTCCATCTGGGCGGGGTGCCCATCACGCTGGGCAGTGGTGGTGGAGCCCTGCTGTCCGGCCTGCTTTTTGGCTGGTGGCATGGGCGACATCCGGGCTACGGCGCCATGCCGTCTTCTGTCTGCCTGCTCTGGGGCAGTTTCGGTCTGGCAGGTTTCGTCGCAGTGACAGGCCTTCAGACAGGTGGGCAGGTCGTGGCGATCATTACCCGCCAGGGGGGAACGATTCTGCTGCTGGGCATGATCGTCACCATCGTGCCATTGGTGATCACGGCTCTTGTCGGGCGTTTTCTGCTGGGGTATCGGAATGTTGCCCTCTTTGCAGGGGCTCTTGCGGGGACACGCAGCTCCAATCCGGCTTTTGGTGAGGTTCTGGCCAAGGCTGGCCATGGCAGCCCTACTGTTCCCTTTGCCATTACCTATGCCGTGGCCAATGTGCTGCTGACCCTGCTTGGTCCGCTCATCGTGGCTTTCGTGTAAGAAAGGGCCGTCCGTCATGACCATCCGACACACGCTGAACAGTCTGAAACCCCATAAGGGGGCCCGACGCTGCCTGAAGCTGGCTTTTTCCGCTCTCAGGGTTCTTCCGCTTGGTACCGGGCTGGTGGCCGCCACCCCGGCTTCGGCGCAGGCAGGGCAGGGCATGGGGCGGTTGCCCCGTGTGCTCGTTCTGGCCACGGGGGGGACCATAGCGGGAAAGGCGGACCCACGTTCTGCCATCGGTTATGATGCAGGCTCGACAACGGGGCAGCAGCTTGTGGCCGCTGTGCCGGGTGTGGACAGGCTGGCCCAGCTTCAGGTGGAGCAGATCGCCAACATTCCTTCGCAGGACATGAATCACAAGGTCTGGTTCCGGTTGATGGAGCGCATCAATCAGGCTTTTGCCCGGCATGAGGCCGATGCCGTAGTCATCACCCACGGGACGGATACGATGGAGGAGACAGCCTTCTTTCTGGATACCGTCCTGCATCATGACCAGCCTGTGGTGATGACAGGGGCCATGCGTCCGGGCTCGGCCATCAGTGCGGATGGTCCGGCCAACATTTATGAGGCAGTCAAGGTGGCAGCCCATCCGCAGGCGAAGGGGCGGGGGGTGCTGGTCGTGCTGAATGATACCATCCATGCGGCCCATTGGGTCAGCAAGGCGGACAGCACGGTCCTGCAGACCTTCGTGTCCCGACAGACAGGGCCTGTGGGTATTGTGGACCCTGCCGCTGTACGCTTTTACGGGCCGCCGCGGCCCCGTCTGTTCCTGTCCCTGCCGGATGGAGCAACGCTGCCTGCTGTGGATGTGGTGTATGCGCATGCGGATATGGATGGTCGCCAGATTGATGATGCCATCCGTGCCGGTGTGAAGGGGATCGTCATTGCTGGAATGGGGGATGGCAATGTGTCGGCCCAGGCCATGCAGGCGTTGGACAGGGCCGTCCGGGCGGGGATTGTAGTCGTACGTTCCAGCCGTGTCGGTGACGGGTTTGTCAACCGTGATGTGGAAGTGGATGATGAGGCCCATCACTTCGTGGCGTCGTATGACCTCAACCCGCAGAAGGCCCGTCTGTTGCTACAGCTGCTCCTGGCCGGTGGGGTGCAGGATGTCCAGGCCGTGCAGCGTGCTTTTGCCTTCGGGTATTGATTGCGTCGTGCTGAGTTCTACCTTGGTGTGAGTGCTGGATGTCGGCATGAAACGGGCCGGGGGAGGATGTGAATATGGATGAACCGATGCGGGATGGAAAAGCAGGGGCTGGTGGTTCTGCCGGCCGTCTGACACGCCGCGGTCTGCTGGCGGGTCTTGCAGGGGTAGCGGCGTCTCCCGTGGCGGGACATGCTCTTGGGTCCATCGTGTCGGGTCCGAGTGTGATTTCCTCCCCGCCCCGGACATGGGGTGCGGAGGAGACACCGGTCAATCTGCCCGACCCTGACGTGCTGGCGCTTGATCCATCCTTCGGGCTTGTGAATTATGGCAATGCTCCCTTGCGGAAGCTCTGGCAGGGGGCTGGCTGGCTGGAAGGCCCGGCCTGGTGTACGGTCGGGCGTTTTCTGCTGCTGAGCGATACGATCACGGGGTGTCAGTATCGCTACGACCCGGAGGATGGGCCGCAGGGTCATGTGAGCCTGTACCGGCGGGAAAGTTTTAATGCCAATGGCAACACGTTTGATGCTGAAGGGCGGCTGGTGACCTGTGAGCATGGGATGCGCCGGGTCATACGCTGGGAGCATGATGGCAGTGTCACCGTGCTGGCGGACCGGTACAGGGGCAGGACGCTCAACTCTCCCAATGATGTCGTGGCAGCACCCGATGGCAGCATCTGGTTCACAGACCCGGCCTACGGGGACGGAGTGGTAGAAGGCCACGCCGATGTGGATGGTCCTGCCAATCCCCAGCGTCATCTCAATCCTTATCTGGATGCGGAGCTGACAAGCCAGTATGGCGGGTTGCGTCGGCAGGAGGATCATACCTTCCGGGTGGATGCAAAAACCGGGAAGGTGGAGGCTGTGCTGGGGCAGAAGGATGTGGCAGGGCCCAATGGTCTCTGTTTTTCCCCTGATGGTAGCCGGCTCTATGTGGCGTCCTCTGGTGTGGGCCCTGGTGCGCAGCCGCCTTTGCCGGACCATGCCATCCATGTGTTCGACCTGAAACAGGGGCGGCCGACCAACGGGCGTCTCTTCACGGATTTTACGCTGGCTGGCCGGGCCATGCGCCCTGATGGCCTGCGCACCGATGTGGAGGGCAACCTCTGGTGCGGTGCCTGGGGGCCGCTGGGGCTTTGCGGTGTGTTCATCTATAATCCACATGGCCAGATGATTGGCCGTATCCGCCTGCCTGTCGGCTGTTCGAACCTCACTTTTGGGGGGCCGAAGCGCAATATCCTCTATATGTGCTGCGGGACGGCCCTGTTCAGCCTCATCACCGCCACGCAGGGTGCTGGCCACAGCTGAGCATCATCAGAGGTTACCCACAGTTTCCGCGGATGGAATGGTGGATGATCTGGGGATGAGCGTGTGAATAGCGGGTATGGAAAACGGCAGTCCGTTTTCTGATGTTTTTTGGAAGGACAGGACGGAATGCTCATGCCACATCCTCAGACCATCGAGATTTTTTTGCCGTCTGGGGATCCCCAGAGTCTGCGTGTCGCCTCGGTTGTGACCCGTACTGTCAGTCTGGTTGAAATTCCCCGGTCACAGCTGCGTCTTTTTTTACAAAGACCGGAAGCAGGGCGGGTGGGTCTTTATTTTCTTTTCGGGGAGGAAGATAAGACGGAACGGCCGAAAGTATATGTTGGTCAGACCGGAAAGTTGGGGGAGCGGCTGAAGCAGCATAACGGGGAAAAGGATTTCTGGAACAGGGCTGTGGTGGCTGTCACGTCGACGGATGTCTTGACCGAGGTGCATGCCCGTTTTCTGGAGGTGTGGTCTCTCAGGCAGGCAGAGGCGGTCGGCCGGTATGTGCTGGACAACAGACAGAAAGGCGGGGATTTCCCGCATATGTCTCCCTCCATGAGGGCTGTCTGTGATGAACTCTTTGAGACCATCAGCATTCTGTTGACGACTCTGGGGTATCCTGTTTTTAAACCGGTCCTGGAGCAGTTTCCTTTAGGTGAAGGGCAGGTTGCCCAAGTGCAGGATGATGTACCGGAACTGTTTTTCTGTCGAGGGACTGGTGTTGAAGGGCGGGGCCACTATACCGAAGAAGGCATGGTGATTTTGGCAGGGTCTTATGGACGCAGGTCTTCTCCGAGATATGAGGAATATGCTCCCCGTGCGGCGGAGGGGCGTCAGGAAGCTCTTGACAACGGTCTTTTGCGGTTGGAGGGAGAAAGGCTGGTGCTGACACGGGACACGCTTTTCAAGAATCCTTCGCCAGCTGCCAGCTTTTTGTTGGGACGTTCTGCCAACGGTTGGATAGAATGGAAAGATGGAGAAGGGCGTACCCTGTCACAACGGATACGGGATGTCGTCGAGGATGATGTCTGAAGGTTCCAGATAGTGGGGCTGTTCAGGGTTGCCGGTATCATCCATTTCATAGACAAGTGGTGTACCTGTCGGGATTTCCAGCGTCCGGGTTTCCCCCGGAGGGAGCTCCTCCAGATGGCCGATGAGGGCCCGCATGACAGTCCCATGCGTGACGACGAGCAGGGAACGGCCCTGCCGCAGGGCTGGCAGCAGCGTATCCTGCCAGTAGGGCAGCACCCGCTTCATGGTCATGGCCAGACTTTCGGCGCAGGGAAGATCGCATCTAGGGATGGAGGCATAGCGGGGGTCGTTCCCCGGATGGTGCGGGCTGTCCGGCTTTACAGCTGGCGGTGTGACGTCAAAACTCCGGCGCCATTGCTGCACCTGTTCCCGGCCGTAGCGTGCGATGGTGTCGTCCTTGTTCAGCCCCTGCAGGGCACCATAATGGCGTTCATTCAGCCGCCAGCTCCTGTATTCCGGCAGCCATGACTGGTCCAGCTCGTCCAGACAGTGATGCAGTGTGTGGATGGTTCTTTTCAGCATGGAGCTGTGGGCTGCATCGAAGAGGAAGCCGTGGTGCCGCATCAGGCGGCCTGCCCTGCGGGCTTCCTCATGGCCGTTGGCGGAGAGGTCCAGATCATTCCAGCCCGTGAACAGGTTGGCCTCATTGCCCAGGCTCTGCCCGTGGCGCATCAGCACCAGCTTTGCCCCCGTCATCATGAGGGTCCTCCTTTCTGCTCCATGCCGTACTGTCATGCATGTGCGCATGGCAGGCCAAGATGGCAGGATATGTCAGGCTGGAAAAGATGGCAGGCATCATTATTACGCATGGCTTCTGATACTTGTCAGAAATGTGAATATACGTCATCCTTTTCAGGGAAGATTATGGAGGGATAAGGCTCATGACTGATAATCAGCAGAAAAATCTGGTAAAGCAGGAAGGTAATTGTGGAATCGTCATGGGGGCCCTGATCGTCCTCACGGGTGTGCTTGTGGCCATGACACCCGTGCTGAGCATCATCTCTCTTACGGCCCTCATTGCGGTCGGGCTTCTGTTCGTCGGGGTTTTCACGCTGGTGGATGTGTTCCGCCGGACAGGCATGGAACGCCGGATGCTGGATGGTCTCCTGGGTATTTTCTTCATCATCCTGGCCATCCTGATCTTCTTCAACCCCGTAGGGTCGGCCATCGGGCTGACGATCTGGGTTGCTGCATGGTTCATCGTGCGTGGCGTGATGGAGCTGGCCGGAATGGGGGCTTCGCCTTATGGCCGCAGCTTCATGGCGCTGGATGCCATCGTCAATATTGTTCTGGGCGTGACACTGTTCTGCATCAACCCGATCACGGCACAGGCGGCGCTGGGCTATTATGTGGCTATCAGCCTGATGTTCTGGGGCTTTTCGGTCATCCATCGCAGCATCCTGCTCAAGCATCTGGTCTGAGCCCTGCTTTCAGGCCTGGATGAGGTCAGAACCCGGCCAGAAAAGGCCGGGTTTTTTTCATGTTCCGGTTCAGGGTTTCTCCAGGGCGTTTATGACGGCTCTGGTGAACTGGTCTGTTGTGGCCGTGCCACCGAGGTCGCCCGTGCGTGTGCCGTTCTGGAGTGTCTGGATGATGGCGGTTCTCAGGCGGGTGGCCAGGGCTGCATGGTTTGTGTGGTCCAGCATGAGGGCGCCTGCGAGCAGGAGAGCCGTGGGGTTCGCCCTGTTCTGTCCGGCAATGTCGGGAGCGGAGCCATGCACGGCCTCGAAGATGGCCATGTCTTTTCCAATATTGGCCCCCGGAGCCAGTCCCAGCCCACCTGTCAGACCGGATATCTGGTCGGAAAGGATGTCACCGAAGAGATTGGTGGTGACAATTACATCAAACTGGGAGGGGTCGAGGCAGAGCTGCATGGCGCAGGCATCCACGATCCGTTCATCACAGGCGATGCGCCCTTCATAACGGGCGGCAACCTTGCGCCCTGTTTCCAGGAAAAGGCCGCTCATCAGCTTGAGGATGTTGGCCTTGTGGACCAGCGTTACCTTTCTGCGACCATGGGCCAGTGCATAGTCAAAGGCATGGGTCACGATGCGTTCGCATTCGGCTCGTGTTGTATAACCAGCTGAAAGAGCCATGCCCTGCGGGTCATCGCCCTGGGGAAGATAATAGTCACGGGCGGCGTAATAACCCTCGATATTTTCCCGGATGAGCACGATGTCCAGCCCGTCATAGCGGCGCAGGTCATCCCGTGGGAGAAGAGTACGGGCAGGGCGTATGTTGGCGTAAAGGTCGAATTTCTGGCGCAGTGTGACATTGACGGAGCGGAATCCCGTGCCGCTGGGCGTGGCCAGCGGTGCCTTGAGGGCAAGGCGGGTGCGTTCCAGGCTGCGGAGGGTGGCGTCCGGCAAAGGGGTTCCTTCGTCTTCCAGAGCATGGACTCCGGCTTTCTGCTCGTCCCAGAGGAAGGGGGCGCCAAGGGCCGCCAGAACCTCTTTTGTGGCCCGTGTGATTTCCGGGCCGATTCCATCACCGGGAATCAGTGTTACGGGTATGGGTTGTCCTGCTGTGGAGGATGTGTGGGCTGACATGGGGGAATTCTCCCTGAAAATGGGGCTGTGTGCCCTCTTCATGCCCGTGGTGGGTGAGCCTTTCTGTCTGGCCGGTGGCATGATCCAGCCAGAGAGCACCAGCTCATCATGCTTCATGGGAATGTGACAAGAGCTGGAAGATAAAGATTTTTTTGTAGAGCATGATGCTTGCGGGGGCAGGAACTATGTGCGTTACTCAAATATAACGATACCGAAATTAAATGGACTGTTCCGGTGTTGTTTCGCAGGGAGGTCACATCATGGGGATCCGTGAAGTAATGGCAGCACAGCAGGATGCCGGGCAGTGGGTGCTTCGCAGGGTGGAGGGAACCGCGCAGGAGGTGCCGCTGGGCAGCATGAAGGGGCAGCTGGGGCCGGATGTGGTGGACATGCGGACCCTCTACCGGCGGGCGGGTGTGTTTTCCTATGACCCCGGTTTTGCCAATACGGCATCCTGCATGAGTGCCATCACCTATATTGATGGTGAGGCCGGGATATTGCTGCATCGTGGCTACCCGATTGAGCAGCTTTGCCAGAAAGCGAGTTTCCCGGAAGTCGCCTGGCTGCTGTCACACGGAGAGCTGCCTGATGCACGGCAGAAGGCCCGTTTCGAACATGGGTTGATGGCTGAGGCACATCTGCATGAGCAGATACGCAACTTCTTCAACGGGTTCCGGCGGGATTCCCACCCCATGGCCATGCTCTGCGGGACGTTGGCTGGCCTCTCCAGCTTCTATGGCAATCAGGGAGCGGACCAGCGGCACCGTATCACATCAGAGGAGCGGGAGATGTCTACCCTGCGGCTTGTGGCCAAGATGCCGACTCTGGCAGCCTGGGTCTACCGCTACAGCCGGGGGTTGCCGCTGATCTACCCCCGTCCGGGACTGAGCTATGCGGAGAACTGTCTGCACATGCTCTTCTCCATGCCGGAAGCAGCCTGGGAGGTGAATCCGGTTCTGGCACGGGCCTTCGAGAGGATTCTGATCCTTCATGCCGACCATGGGCAGAATGTTTCTACATCCACCGTGCGGACGGTGGGGGCCACGGGAGTCAATCCTTTTGCGTGTGTCGCTGCTGGTGTGGCGGCGCTCTGGGGGCCAGCACATGGCGGTGCGAACGAGGCCGTGCTGGATATGCTGGATGAGATCGGTACGGTGGACGGCATTCCGGCTTTTATGAACCGTGTCAGGAATCAGGAGGATGGTACGCGGCTGATGGGCTTTGGCCACCGTGTCTACAGGAATCTGGACCCACGGGCCGGGCTGATGCGGAACATCTGCCATGAAGTGCTGGCAGAGCTCGGGATGGATCATGATCCCCGTCTCGAGCTGGCCATGAAGCTGGAAGAGACAGCCCTGAATGATGAGTATTTCATCTCCCGGCGGCTCTATCCCAATGTGGATTTCTATTCCGGAATCATCCTCCGGGCGATGGGGATTCCGTCCTCCATGTTCACGGTGTTTTTTGCTGTGGCCCGTACAGCGGGATGGGTTGCCCAGTGGAAGGAAATGCTGGAGAGCCGCGCAGGCATCAGCCGTCCCCGTGCCCTTTATGTCGGGCCGGACAGGCGGGATGTGCCGGCGTCCTGAGGAGCAGCCGGCTGAAGAAACAGGGCACGAGACTGGCAAGCGGGAGGGCATGATGACTGGAACAGACAGGACAGCCGGGCAGGGGGGCATTCCATGGCAGAGGCTGGAGCATGAGGGGCAGAGTTATCGATATGTATCGCTCCCCCATGCTCTGGCCGGAGCGGGGGAGAAGGCGCAACGCCTGCCTTATGTGTTGAAGATCGTTCTGGAGAACGTGTTGCGGCAGGGGCAGCATGATGCGGCGGCGCTGGTGACGGGTTGGGCTGAGACCTGCCATGCCGAAGGTGAGATTCCGTTCCGTCCGGCCCGTATCCTGATGCAGGATTTTACAGGTGTTCCCGCTGTGGTCGATCTTGCCGCCATGCGTGACGGCATGAAACGGCTGGGTGGCGATCCGGAGGAGGTCAATCCGTTCATCCCTGTAGATCTTGTGATCGATCATTCCGTGACAGTGGATGTGGCGGGGCAGAAAGATGCTCTGGAGCAGAATGTGGCCCACGAGTTCAGCCGCAACCGGGAGAGGTACAGCTTTCTGCGCTGGGGGCAGCAGGCATTCGACAATTTCCGGGTCATTCCGCCAGAGGCCGGCATCTGCCATCAGGTGAATCTGGAATATCTGGCTCCGCTGGTCATGCGGAAGGAGGAAGAGGGCGTGACGACCCTTTTCCCGGATACGGTCTTCGGAACAGACAGCCATACGACCATGATCAACGGCCTTGGTGTTCTGGGCTGGGGTGTTGGTGGCATCGAGGCCGAAGCCGCCGCCTTGGGAGAGGCCATTGCCATGCGTCTGCCCGATGTGGTGGGGGTGTATCTGGAGGGACGGTCCGCTCCCGGCGTGACAGCGACGGACATCGTGCTGACCCTGACAGAACAACTCCGGGCGGAAGGGGTTGTCGGCAAGTTTGTGGAGTTTTTCGGTCCGGCGCTGGACCACCTGCCGGTGGCGGATCGGGCCACCATTGCCAACATGGCACCTGAATATGGAGCGACCTGCGGCTATTTTCCACCCGATGCACTGGCCATGGACTATCTGACCCTGACAGGCCGTTCGCCGGATCATGTCCGGCTCGTGGAAGCGTACCTGCGGCAGCAGGGACTGTTCCGGGAGGGTAATGAAACACCGCTTTTCACCACTGTGCTGCGTCTGGACCTGGGGACTGTGAAGCCTTCTGTTGCCGGGCCGAAAACACCCTCCCAGCGTCATGACCTTCCTGCCGTGGCAGAGACCAGCCGGGCCGCCTTGGCGGCTGAAGGACAGGGGGATGTCCGTTTCCCCATCTGCACGAAGGATGCCGCCCTTGCGGGGGAAAGCCTTGGTGCCGGGGATGTCGTGCTGGCAGCCATTACATCCTGCACCAATACATCCAACCCTGCGGCCATGCTGACAGCAGGGCTTCTGGCCCGGAAGGCCCGTCAGCGGGGCATGAAGGTGGCACGGCGCATCAAGACCTCTCTGGCCCCGGGCAGCCAGGCCGTAACCCGGTATCTGGAACGGGCCGGTCTGCTGGAGGATTTCAGTGCGTTAGGGTTTGAGATCGTTGGTTATGGCTGCACGACCTGCATCGGCAATAGCGGCCCCTTGCAGGCTGACATTGCCCGGACGATCACGGAGCATGATCTGACAGTTGCCGCAGTGCTGTCCGGGAACCGTAATTTCGAGGGGCGTGTTTCCCCTCATACGAAGCTGAATTACATCACCAGCCCACCGCTCGTGATGGCCTATGCCTTGGCCGGGACCGTGACACGGAATCTTGCGGTGGAACCTCTTGGCCATGATGAGGCCGGTCAGCCTGTCATGCTGGCCGATATCTGGCCCGGCGGGGATGAGGTGGCGAATCTCATGGCGCAGTCCGTCGTGGCGGAGGCCTTTGCCCGTGGCTATGCGACTGTGGAGCAGGGGCCTGCCCAGTGGCAGGCACTGGGAGACGGCAAGGCCGGTGCAACGTTTGCGTGGGATGGGTCTTCAACCTACATCCAGTCACCGCCGTGGCTGGAGGAGGCTGCCGGCGTGACGGGGCCAATCCGCAAGGCCAGGATTCTGGCCCTGTTCGGGGACAACATCACGACGGATCATATTTCTCCGGCCGGAACGATTGCCATCGGTTCGCCTGCTGCCCGGTATCTTGAGGAGCATGGCGTCTCACCGGCGCAGTTCAACTCTTATGGCAGCCGCCGTGGGAATGATCGTGTCATGGCACGGGGGACATTTGCCAATATCCGTATCCGTAATGAGATGATCCCCGGTAGTGAGGGTGGCGTGACCCGGCACTGGCCAGATGGGGAGGAAGGAGCCATTTTCGATGCTGCTGCCCGGTATCAGCAGGAGCAGGTACCGCTGGTGGTGGTAGCGGGGCGGAATTACGGCATGGGGTCATCACGGGACTGGGCAGCGAAAGGCCCCCGTCTCCTGGGGGTAAAGGCTGTCATTGCCGAGGATTTCGAACGGATTCACCGGGCCAATCTGGCAGGGATGGGGGTTCTGCCCCTTACCTTTCCCAAGGGGGTGACCCGTCAGACGCTCGGCCTGACGGGGCAGGAAGAAGTGAGCATCGACCTTCCGGCCCGGCTTGAGCCCCGGCAGCCTGTCCGTGTGTGTTTTACGGCACCGGATGGCATGGAGCAGGTCGTGCAGGCCACCCTCCAGCTGGAGACGGAGGCTGAGCTGGCCTATGTCGCCCAGGGGGGTATCCTGCCTTATGTGTTGCAGCGCATTGCGGATGGCGGGAGCGTGCGGTGACGGCATGGTCCATGTTTTCCTGATGATGTGTGTGCCGGTTGGTGTTACGGTGGCGGCATGACCGTAGAAGGAGAAAGAAAGATGTTCAGACGCCCTCATGCCGTCATGGTGATGACACTTGGTCTGCTGTCTGCCGTGCCAGCTTCTGCGGCTGGGTCGAAGGATGGTCGGGCCGCAGCTGTGGAAGCCGTGACGGAAAAAGGGGGAGGTCTGCCGGAAATCATGGCGGCTGAACATCCGGGAGTAACGGCCCGGTCCGCTTTTGCCGGGCCATGGCGTTATGGTTGTGCCTATCCGGCCAAGGGCAGCCGACAGGGGACGCAGTTCTGCACCATCCAGCTGGAACGCATGACGGGGACGACGATGGATAGCGGATTTTTCCTGCTGGCTCATGCCACGCCAGACCTCATCAGGAAGCCGCTGGCCCAACAGCCCTGGCAGATCAGCCTGAACCTGCCGACACGCTTGCCGTTCGACATGAAGGCCACTCTTCAGCTGAGCGTGGATAACGGGCAGGCCGTGCCTTTGCCCCTGCAATCCTGTGACGAGACAGGCTGCATGGCCCAGCAGGAGCTTCCGGTCAGTGCCGTGCAGGCTCTGTCATCGGGGAAGACGGCACAGCTGACGGCGAAGACGAAAACGGGCGAGACATGGGCCTATGAGTTCCCGCTCTCCGACATCCAGACGGGGATGCAGCAGATTGCAGGCTGGCTGGAGCGGGGCGAGCTGAACCCGTAAGAAGCGGGCCGGCCTTCAGCCCTTCCTGCCATCACGGATGAGCAGCAGGAAGACGAGGCTGAACAGCGAGGCCACGCAGATGATCGTGGCCATGGGGCGGGGTGTGGCATCCGCCAGCAGCCCCACCAGCCCGGACCCGATGATGCCGCTGCCATAATGGACGGCTCCCGTCATGGCGGAGACGGTGCCCGCATGGGCGGGGTCATCATGCAGGGCACCGGAGAGGGAATTGGCCACGATGAATCCGGCCATGGCGACATAGAGGAAGAGCGGCAGGAACAGCCCCCACAGTCCGCCATAATCAGCCCAGACATCAGCGACCAGCCAGAGCGAGACCAGAACGCTGATGATGACCCCCATGGCAAGCAGCCTGTCGCTGCCCCATGCGTGGACCAGCCGGGCATTGATCATGTTGGCCGTCATGATGCCCACGATGCCCATTCCGAAGAGCAGCGCATAGAGCAGGGAGGAGGCGTGGTGGTAGCTGATATAGGCAAAGGGGGAGCCGGAAATGTAGGCGAACGTCCCCGCATAGTAGCAGCCGCCGGCACAGGCATAGCCCAGCAGGCGGGGGCGGCGGATGAGGTGGGCATAGTGTGAGAAGGCATGGAGAACGGAGTGGGGGCGTTCATCCCGCTTCGGCAAAGTCTCCGGCAGGAAGAACAGGCTGCCGAGCATGATGAGGCCCACACAGACCAGACTGACGAAGATGGCCCGCCAGCCCCAGAAGGCCAGAATCTGTCCGCCAACCAGCGGGGCCAGCAGAGGCGTGATGGCCGTGACGGTCATCAGTGTGGAGAGCATCTGGGCGGCACGGTGGCCGTGATAGAGGTCCCGCACCATGGCCCGGGCGATCACGACATTGGCGCAGGCCCCGATGGCCTGAAGGAGGCGGAAGGCGATGAGCGTCGTGATGGAACCAGCAGCGGCACAGCCTGCCGACCCGAGAGTGAACAGGACCAGCCCGATGGCAATGGGCAGCCGTCGGCCATAATGGTCACTGACCGGCCCCCAGATGAGCTGGCTGAAACTGAACCCCACCAGATAGCCGGAGATCGTCCAGGCCATTTCACCTCCCGGCGCCTGCAGGGCCTGCGCCATGGTGGGCATGGCCGGCAGATAGAAATCGGTGGAGATGGCCGCAAACCCCATCAGGACGCTGAGAATCCCCAGCAGGCGGAGGGAGTGGACGGTTGGTGGCTGTGTGGCGGTGGAGGACATGCCTCAAGAGATGCGGGGCCGTTGTCGGCCTGTCAAGCAGGGGCGGTACATGGGCATGGCGGGTTTCTGCCGGAGTGACCTTGCCATGCCGGTCCAGATCGGCACGATGGGGCTGGTGATGGATGGTGCGGATCATCCGGCAGCGGGAGGCCGGGCCGGTGGAGATGGAGGAGAAAGACCCATGCCGACAGGAACGCAGACGGACGCTCACGTCCCGCCCATGCATGTGCTGGCACGGCGTGCCCGTGAGGCAGCCGGGATTCTGGCCGTATGTCCGGCAGGGCAGCGGACGGCGGCACTGCGCCATGTGGCCGCAGGCTTGCGGGACGGAACGGAAACCTTGCTGGCTGCCAATCGCCGGGACCTTGAGCAGGCCAGTCTCAGCCCGTTCTTTCAGGAGAGGCTGACCCTGACGGCGGAACGGCTTGAGGGCGTGGCCCGCAGCGTGGACGCCCTTGCGGGCATGGAAGACCCGGTCGGACAGGTTCTGGCCGCATGGCAGCAGCCGAATGGCCTGAAGCTGCGTCGTGTGGCCACGCCACTTGGCGTGCTGGGGATGATCCATGAGGGGCGGCCCACCGTTGGGGTAGATGCGGCCACTCTGGCCATCCGGTCCGGCAATGCCCTGCTGCTGCGGGGCGGGCCGGAGAGTTTTCACAGCACACAGGCCCTGCATCATGTGATCCAGCAGGGGCTGGCCCGTGCTGGCCTGCCGGAGGATGCCGTGCTCATGGTGCCGGATGCCGGACCGGAGCATGTGGGAGACATGCTCCGTGCGGCAGGGCTGATCGACGTGACTGTGGTCCGTGGCGGGCGTACGCTGGTGGAGCGTGTGCAGGCCGAGGCACGGATGCCGGTTCTGGCCCATGCGGCGGGGCTGTGCCACAGCTACGTCCATGCGGCGGCGGATCATGAGCTGGCCTGGAGGGTCGTGCGCAATGCCAGGCTGCGCCGTCCCGGCATCTGTGGGGCCACGGAAACGCTCCTGATAGACGCTGCCATTGCTCCGGGTCTCCTGCCGCAGCTTGTGGCCGATCTGGCAGCGGAGGGCTGCACCTTCCGGGCTGACGAGGCCGCCCGCAGCATCCTGCCGGAACTGCCCGCTGCCACGGAGGAAGATTTTGCCACGGAATGGCTGGACAAGGTTCTGAACATTTCCGTCGTGGAAGGGGTGGATGCGGCACTGGCGCATATTGTCCGCTTCTCGTCCCGTCATACGGAGGCGATCCTGACGGAAGATGAGGCCGTGGCGCAGTATTTCATGCAACGTGTCCCCAGTGCCATCGTGATGTGGAACACCTCGACGCAGTTCAGTGATGGTGGTGAATTCGGACTGGGTGGGGAAATCGGCATCATGTCAGGCCGCCTGCCGCCCCGTGGCCCGGTTGGCCCGGCCCAGCTCATGACATGGCGTTATGAGGTGCACGGAACAGGGCAGCTGCGCCCGTGACGGACCGGGATGACCCTTCCAGACCATTCCTGAACCGGAACGGGCCGTGCATGGTCATGTAAACGGATCGTGACGTGAAACCGTTTGATGCGCTCCGGGAGGGCAGTTGACGTGCGGGGCGGGGCAGAAGGTGGTCTTCATCAGGAAGAGCTGTTGAACTGAAACAGCTTGACGTGATGGCCGATATTCGCAGAAGGTCGTCTTCATCAGGAAGAGCTGTTGAACAGGAGATGCCCCATGTTCCGAGATGAGATGGATACGACCCGGCCAGGTGAGGCTGCTGCCAGCCATGAAGGCGAGGGCGTGTCATCCGTGGGCAGGCGGGCGTTTTTCTCCGGTGTGGCGGCTCTTGTCATTGGTCTGCTTCTCGCCGCTCCTGTAGTTGCCGAAGCTGCTCCCCTCTCCATTCCTGCCACCATTACCATGACCATGCCCAAGGGTAGCGAGACAGTCATGGTCTGTACGTCCAAGCTGAATCTTTCGGACGTACAGGTTGCTTGTCGTCCTACTGAGAAGGTCGTCAAGAAGTTCCTGATAATGGCAGGGATTTTCGAAGTGGTTGGCATCGTCCTTCTTGTTCTTCTGATTGAGGGCATTGCCTTCTTTCTTCGGAAGCTGTGGTCACGGAGGAAGTCATGACGTTCTTGTGTGAACAGGAGACACCCTATTACCGTCCCGGACAGCCGGTGGAGATTGCGCCGGTCTATGTCACCCTGGCCTCTCAGGAGAGCAGCTACGTGACTGGGCAGGTCTGGGGCATCACCGGCGGTGACGGCGTACCGGGCTGAGGGAAGGCGGGCTGCCTGTGGAGAACATGAGGCGCAGGCTCTTTCGAGATATTTTTCCGAGATCGTAACATTCTCTGGGCTGCATTCTCTGGATTATATGGCAGACATGAGGTAATAAGCCGCCAGAACAGCCTGAGAATAAGGATGGTCATGGCGGCAAGGGTGCGGAAACTGCTTTGTACAGCTGCAATGTCGGCTGGTGTTTTTACCGCTTCTGAAGCATCTGCGGACGTGACCCTGTTTTCCCGCAAGGATATCACCCTGAATGCCGCTCTCGATATTGGGGGTGATGCCTTTTATTTCCCCAATGCCAATTTTGGCACGGGCTCTTATGCACCGCACAAGGCGGGTTATTACACACGCACGAAAAATGTTGGTCTTGGTGAGCTGTATGGCCAGCCCATGCTTTCAGGCACATGGCAGACCCCGTGGGGTTTTTCGGTGTTCGGGCTGGTTTCGGCCATCGGGTCCACGACGTTGGGTGACGGCGATGCAGAGAGCGTGAGCCAGACCTCCGGCACGCCCCGGCAGGTGAATCTTGAGGATGCCAATCTGGGCGTGAAGATTCCGCTGAATGGGAAAAGACGTCTGATCATCGAGGGGGGACGGCAGAAATTCCAGATTGATGACGGTTTTCTCATGGGGAAGGGAGCCTACAGCTCTGGTGAGCGTGGGGCCTGGTGGTATGCGCCCCGGTTTGCTTTCTCCGGGCCGGGGGTCATCAAGTATGAGGGGACATCCATCCGGTCCGATGTGTTCATGCTGGAGAACAACAGCAACAACCGGCAGACCTACGGCAATGACAAGCCGGAAACGAAGTTTGTCGGTTTTGACGTGACGCTCTTCCGCAGCCGTCCGGATGGAGATGGCGGCTCGTCCTACGGAGACCGGGCGGCCTATGTCACGCTGACCTATTTTTATGTCCGCCATGCCGACAAGGGAGCGGCCTACGATTACTCCAACAGGGCGGACCGGCAGGGCATGAGCGTGACGGCCCTGAGCTGGGGGGGAACGCCCTTTGCGATGAAGAGCCGGCCCTTCACGAAGAACATCACCTTCTATGGCAATTTTGTTTCCGAGCAGAACAGCCACGCAGGCAATGGGTACAAGGGGGTCAGTGCCTATGCCGTCTATGTGGAGCCGGGCTATACGTTTTCCCGGGTTCCGTGGCGGCCTCATGTTTTCTACCGGTACACCCGCTTCAGCGGGGGGCGGGATCCCCACAGCCGGACGAAGCACAATTACGATACGTTTTTTCTTTATGATGGTGCCCGTTACACGTACGGCGGTTACTGGCCGGGGGAGATTGTGGGGAACAACATGTCCCCACTCTCCAACATGGAGGTCCATCAGTTTGACATTACCGGTGTGCCGCCCGTCCATCTGCTGAAGAAGGATGATGAGCTGAAGCTTGGCCTGCATTTTTACGATCTTGCCTATCTGTATCCCACGGGCGCAGGCCTGCCTGCGGGTACGAAGCGACATATGTCGGATGAAGTCAACGTTTCAGCAGAATATGCTTTTGATGCGAATACATCCGGTGCGATTGCAGCGGGTGCTGCCTTTTCTGGTCCAGCAGGGCGGGCACTGGCCAAGGCTGGCGTGCCGGATGGACAGACCATGCCGAAGATCCATGGAGCTTCCGGTGTAATGGAAATTTATTTTTATAAACATTTTTAATATTAGCGCCCATCATTCCGTTTCTGTTCTTCTGTCCGGTTTGATACGGAACAGGGCGTGGAAGGGTTAATAAACTGCCATTTAGAGCGTGTTTTCGTGAGGCAGTATCGTCATGATGAAGAAAAAGAATAAATTGTATATTGTCTCCATTTCATAGAATGTACTGATAAACAAGTCAGACGCTCGATAGACAAGGAACGGTTCTTCTGTAATAAAATTGTGAGGAAAATTTCCAAAAGGTTCCTCATATGTCATCAAAACTGCGGAAACTCTTCGTTTCGTTGGCCGCTTTGGGCAACGTTTATGTGATTTCTGATGCTTATGCTGACCAGACACTTGTTGCGACCAGAAACATTTCTCTCAAGGCCTCTCTGGATATTGGGGGTGATGCGTTCTTTCTGCCCAATACCAACTTCGGGACAGGGTCGTACCGTGAAAAGCGGACGGGCGGCTATGCCCTCATCAAGGATACGACGTATGCCGAGCTGTACGGCAAACCCATTCTTGCAGGGCAGTGGAAAACGCCCTGGGGGTTCAGCGTATTCGGGCAGGCATCGGCCATTGGCTCCACGACATTGGGGGATGGCGATGCCGAGAGCATTTCCCAGACGACACGGACCCCTCGTGCGGTCACGCTGGAGGAGGCCAATCTGGGCATAGACCTGCCCTTCAACAAGGAGCGGAAGCTGATCATTGAGGGAGGACGGCAGAAGTTCCAGATTGATGATGGCTTTCTGATGGGGAAGGGTGCTTACAGCTCCGGGGATCGTGGCGCCTGGTGGTATGCGCCCCGGTTTGCCTTTTCCGGCCCTGGTGTCATCAAATATCAGGGGAAGGCGCTGCGGGCGGATGTCTTCATGCTGGAGAACAACACCAACAACAAGCAGACCCGCAATAATGACAGGCCGGAGACCAAGTTTGAGGGGTTTGACATCACATGGTTTCGCAGCAGGCCAGGAGGGGATGGCGGGGCCGTCTACGAGGACAGGGCGGCTTATCTGACCCTGACCTATTTTCATGTGCGGAAGGCGAATATCGGTTCAGCCTACGACTACGCCAATCGTGGGGACAGGCAGGGGATGAATGTCAGTCAGCTGAGCTGGGGTGGTACGTTCGTGCCCATCCGGGCGCTGGGCATCTCAAAGCACTTCACGCTCTATGGCACATTCGTTTCCGAGCAGAACAGCCATGCGGGCAATGGTTACAAGGGGGTCAGTGCCTATTCGACATATATCGAGCCAGGCTATACGTTCACCAGCCTGCCATGGAAGCCGCACGTCTTTTACCGTTACACCCGTTTCAGCGGGGGGAAAAACCCACATAGCCGGACAAAGCACAATTATGATACGTACTTTCTGTACGATGGGCGCCGGTATACCTATGGTGGCTACTGGCCGGGGGAAATCACGGGCATGTATCTGTCTCCCCTGTCCAATATGGAGATCCATCAGGTGGATCTGACAGGTGTCCCACCCGTCCATCTGTTGCGCAAGGCGGACGAGCTGAAGCTCGGCCTGCATTTCTACGACCTGTCTTTTCTCTACCCCACAGGGTCGGGTTTGTCTCGCAATGTGGGGAGCCACATGTCGGATGAGCTTGATTTCTCCGCAGAATACACGTTTGATGGCAACACATCAGGAGCGATCGCTGGCGGTGTTGCTTTTGCGGGGCCAGCGGGAAAGGCACTGGCAAAGGCCGGTGTTCCGGGAGGCATGCCTATGCCGCCCATACATGGGACATCAGGTGTGCTGGAGCTTTATTTTTACCGTCACTTCTGAGAAGGAACGGAGTTTTAATCTGTTCCGGCTTCCATTTTGACAGTAGATGTTACAAAATGGGAATGACTTAGCGGAGAACCCGTCATCTACTGGATGGGCGATTTGCACAGCCAACTATTCATAAGGACCTTTTCATGAAGGAACCCACCACTGACCAGGCTCAGGCCGAAGATAAGGGGCTCTCGAGTCGTCATATTGCGATGATTGCCCTCGGCGGCGTGATCGGCGCCGGGCTTTTTGTTGGTAGCAGTGCCGCCATTGCCAAAGCGGGACCAGGCATTGCGCTTGTGTTCGTTGTCGTCGGATTCCTGATCATGGGGATCATGCGGATGCTTGGCGAGATTGTTGTCAGCGACCCGGGGCGTGGCTCCTTCGTGGAGTATATCCGCCTTGCGCATGGTGACCGGATCGGCTTTGCCTCCGGCTGGCTCTACTGGTTCTTCTGGGTGGTCGTGATCGGCTCGGAAGCCATCGCTGGTGCCATGATGCTGCGGGACTGGATCGACCTGCCTGTCTGGCTGCTGTCGATCATCCTCATCCTCAGCATGAAGTTTGTGAATTTCTTTGCCCCGAAGATTTTTGGTGAGTGCGAGTTCTGGCTTTCCAGCATCAAGGTTTTCACCATCGTGGCCTTCATCCTGCTGGCGCTGCTGTATGTCCTGCATGTTTTTGGTCCGGGTGTGCCGGTCCATCACAACCTGTTTGGTCGTCGTGGGCTCTTCCCCAACGGGATCGTGCCGCTGCTGGCGCTGGTGCCGACCGTGCTGTTCACCATGATGGGCTCCGAGATCTCCACCGTGGCGGCGTCCGAGACGTCTGATCCGGGGCAGAATGTCTCCCGTGTGACGCGGACACTCGGCCTGCGCATCATGATGTTCTACGTTTCCTCCATCTGCCTGATCACGATGATCGTGCCGTGGTGGAGCCTGTATCCGGGCAAGTCCCCGTTCGTGGCCGTGCTTCAGACCATGGGTGTGCCGGGTGCTGCGCTGATCATGCAGATCGCCATCCTCAGCGCCGTGTTGTCCTGCCTGAACTCCAGCATGTACATCACGTCCCGCATTCTGACAGAGCTGGCCATCCAGGGTGATGCCCCGGCGTTTCTGGTGCGTACGTCGCCGGACAAGGCGCCCCGCATGGCCATTACCATCAGCTCCGTGGCTGGTCTTCTGGTCGCCTTCTCCTCGATTTTTGCACCGAGCGAGATTTTCGGCTTCCTGCTGAACTGTAGTGGTGGTCTGATCCTGCTGACATATGCGCTGATTTCCACGACGTACATCGTGCTGCGCCGCCGGAGCAAACGCTCTGGGACGAGCAAGCACTTCACCCTGCCGCTTTTCCCGTATCTCAGCCTCCTGTGCCTGGGTGCCATCATTCTGGTATTCGTGGCCATGCTGATCAATCCGGGTGAGCGCAACACGGCTTTTGCTTCTCTCGGTACGGCGGTCGTCTGCTACCTGATGGCTTGCAACTTTGCCAGCCGTCTGGCTCCCGTAACGACGGAAGAGCCGGCTGCGGTTGAAGAAGAAACCGGTAAAGAAGGCGAGTAAGCTGGAGGAAGAGGGAAGGCCTGCCTCCCTCTTCTGACGGAAGAGTCTTTTCTGAAGAAAACGGACCCGCCCTCTGGGTGGGTCCGTTTTTTTGTGGCGACTGATAAAGGGGAGAAAGGTCTACCCCAGGGAGACCAGAATGGCTCCCAGCCCGATGAACAGGACTCCCAGCCAGCCCTTGAGGGAGAGTTGCTCCCCGAGGACGGTGACACTGAGTATGGCCACGAAAACAACGCTCAGTTTGTCAAGGGGGGCAACACGGGCAGCATCGCCCAGCTTTAGGGCACGGAAATAGCAGAGCCATGAGGCCCCCGTCGCCAGACCGGATAATAGCAGGAACAGGCAGCCCCGCATGTTGAAGCCTCTGGTCTCGTGAAATTTGCCTGTAATCAGCAAGATCATCCCCAGTACGCCGAGTATGACCAGCGTGCGGATGAAGGTGGCCAGGTCGGAATCAATGTTGTTGACGCCAATCTTGGCGCACAGAGCTGTCAGTGCAGCAAAAACTGCTGAAAGCAGAGCCCAGAAGACCCATGAGGTGGAAAGCATGATGATGTGTCCTCCTGATATTGTGGCAGAGACGTTCTGAAAGATGACCGGATGGGCCTGCGGGCTGTCTTCGTGTTTCAATCATGGTGGGGAGTAGACATCATGGCAATTCTGCTTCTTTGACGGGAATGGGCTGTTCAGAGTGCTGGTAACGTCTCTCAATTGCGAATGAGAATCAATTTTTAATTGAATCGAAAAATTTTTCCGATATCAATAATAAGAATCATTAACAGTTATCGGAGCCGCCATGCCCACCCTTACTTTCAGAAGGCTGTTCACCCGGTCCCGTTATTGTGCTGTGCAGGTTGCAGTGATTGGCCTGCTCTCGTTTTTTATGGAAAGTACAGCTCAGGCCCGTGCCCCCGTGGTCAATCTGGGCAATGCCGCAGCGGCAGGGGATGAGAGTGCAGACGGCCTCTTCGGGTTTCTGTCAAACTGGAAACGGGATTCCAACCTGCTCGGCAGCATGTGGGGCCTGCGGACAGCCATGGGGAAGGCGGGGCTGGTTTTTGCCCTTCAGGAGACGTCGGAGATTTTCGGCAATGTCACGGGGGGAACACGGCGGGGAGCCGCCTATGACGGCCTGACTGTTGCGGTGCTGCAACTGAATACGCAGCGGGCCTTTGGCTGGTACGGTGGTACCTTTCAGGTCAGCATGGAACAGATACATGGGCGCAGTCTCAGTGATGACAATCTTCAGGTGGCCCAGACCATCAGCGGGATCGAGGCAGACCGTTCCACCCGCCTGTGGGAAATGTGGTTTGACCAGAAATTTCTGGACCAGCAGGCTCTGGACATAAAGATTGGCCAGCAGAGCCTGGACCAGGAATGGATGGTGAGCAGCAATGCGCTCGTGTTTGCCAACACCATGTTCGGCTGGCCCATGGTGCCTTCGGCGGACATGCCCGGTGGCGGACCGGCCTATCCGCTCTCCTCACTGGGGGTGAGGGCGAAATACTGGATGGCCACGCCATTGTATGTGCAGGCTGGCGTGTTCAGTGGCAGTCCTGCTCATAATGTCAGTGTGGATGCTCAGAAGAGCAATCCATCCGGGACGAGTTTCGTGTTGAACCGGGGTGTGCTGGCTCTGGTGGAGTTCCAGTATGTCTATCCCGCCCTGGGGGCCATGGTCTCGCCAGATCAGGCCGATGCGCTCTCACGGGTCTATCGCATCGGGGCCTGGTATGATTCCGAGCCTTTTGCGGACCAGTACTGGGACAACATGCACGTGCCGCTTGCGTCTCCGGCCAGCAGTGGCGTGGCTCGCCGTCACCGTGGCCTTTTCAGCCTGTATGCGGTGGTGGACCAGATGCTGTGGCACAGCCATTACGATCCCAACCGGACATTCAATGTCTTTGGCCGGGCGATGGGGACGCCGCAGTCCGACCGTGCGCCCAACGATTTCAGCCTGAATTTCGGCTTCACGTTCAAGGACCCGCTGCCATACCGGCAGGATGACACGCTGGGGCTTGCCATGGGCTACACGCATTTCAGCAAGGCGCTGGCCAAATTTGACAGGGCGACCCGGTTCTACAACGGGAGCTACATGCCGTCCCAGAGCGGGGAAACCTACATGGAGCTGATGTATCAGTGCCAGATGACAGGCTGGCTCCAGCTCCAGCCGGACTTCCAGTACATTTTCAATCCGTCAGGTGGGGTGCCGAACACTCTTCACCCTGACAGGCGCGTGAAGGACATTGCCGTCCTTGGTCTGCGTGCGATCATTGCCCTGTAGGAGGTGCTTCATGAAACAGTTTCTACGCAGAGTTCTGCCCGGCCTGGCCTGCTTCGCTTTCGCTGCCGTGTCTGCTCCACAGGGAGGGGAGGCTGCTCCGAAGGGATTTCTGGAGACCATCCACCGCCATGCCATGCTGGCCTCCACAAGTCCGGGCAATGGCGATCTCAATCCCTATGCGATCTATCTGGTGCCGCAGGACATGGGCAGCCTGAAGAAGGATGAGGTGCTCATCACCAACTTCAACAATGTGAACAATCTTCAGGGAACCGGCACGACCATCGTGGCCTATTCGCCCGTGACAAAAAACATACGCCTGTTTGCCAGTGCTCCGGCCAATCTGGCAGCCTGCCCGGGGGGGATCGGCTTCACGACGGCCCTGACGGTGCTCAAGGCGGGCTGGGTCATTGTTGGCAGCACGCCAAGCAAGGATGGGACAACAGGCACGAAGGGGGATGGCTGCCTTCTGGTTTTTGATGCCAACGGAAAATTCGCCACGGCGTGGAAAGGACCGGACATTACGGGGCCGTGGGGGAATATTGCCAGCATTGATAACGGAGACACGGCCACGCTTTTCATCTCCATGGCGGCGGCGGGGCTGCCAAGCCCCTATGTTCTGGACCCGGCAACGCATTATCCACCCATCCTGCACAATGCGACGGTCATGCGTTTCAATCTGCATGTTCCGCCGGGTAAGCCCCCTGTGCTGGACAGACAGTCAATCATAGCGACCGGGTTTGCCGGTCGTGCCGATCGTGACAATTTTCTTTTTGGGCCAACCGGACTGGCTCTGGACAGTGACGGCACGCTGTATGTCACGGATGGCTATGATGAGGAGGTCACGGCCATTGATGATGCCGTGAACCGCACGACCCCCGTGACACGTCAGAATGATGCCGTGGGGCGTATCATCACCAGAGGGCAGCTGCTCAACTGGCCACTGGCGATGATCTGGGTGCCGGGGCATCACCTGCTGGTGGCCAACGGGCGCAACGGGCAGGTTGTCGAGATAGACCCCGTGGCGAAGAAACAGCTCTATGCCCAGTGGGTGGACAATGACCAGGCCCAGCAGCCCCCGGGCAATGGCGACCTGTTCGGTCTGGCGATGACCCCTGACAACAGGGGATTCTATTATGTCGAAGATGACATGAACACGCTCAATGTTGCCCTTCCGTGAAAGTAGAACCATGACATTTTCTCTTTCCCGCCGCACTCTTCTGGGGGGGGCGCTGGGGCTGGCAGGGCTGGAGCTGATGCGCCCCGCCACCAGCCTTGCGATGGCCTCTTCCCTGCGTCATCAGCCCGGCATCATGCTGCCGCAGCTGCCGTTCCTGTATTTCATCACGTTTGATCTCACGGCGGAGAAGAAGGCCGATGTGGCCGACATGATGAGGGCATGGACGGAGGCCGCCGAGGCCCTGATGGCGCACCGGCCCGCCCCGCATCTTGTTGATTCCGGTGATGTGGATGGTCTGGAGCAGGCGAGCCTGACCCTGACCTTCGGCTTCGGGCCGGGGTTGTTCACGAAGGAGGGGAAAGACCGGTATGGTCTTGCGGACCGGCGTCCGGCTCCGCTGGCCGACCTGCCCCGCTTTACGGGGGATCAGCTCGTTCCGGCCCATACGGGAGGTGATGTCTGCATCCAGAGCTGTGCGACGGATCCGCAGACGGCCTTTCATGCCATCCGCATCCTGGCCCGTCTGGCCGACGGCAGGGCAACCCCACGCTGGGCACAGACCGGTTTTTCACCGGAGTTTGGCCGGCATCAGACACCCCGCAATCTGATGGGCTTCAAGGATGGCACCATACAGCCCGATATAGCCAATCCCGCCGTGGCGAAGCGGGTCCTCTGGGCAGCCCCGACGGACGAAGCGTGGATGCAGGGGGGAACCTATCTTGTGGCCCGCATCATCCGCATTGCCCTGGAGCATTGGGACCGCACGAGGACGGGCTTTCAGGAGGAGACGATGGGGCGTCGGAAGCAGAGCGGTGCCCCCATTGGGGGGCATCATGAATATGAACCCCTAACGCTGAAGCAGACGGATAAAGACGGTAACCCCATTACGCCTGAAAATGCACACGCCCGCCTTGCCGCCCCGCAGGAGAATGGCGGTGCGGAGCTGCTGAGGCGGTCTTATTCCTATGATAACGGCTTGAGTTACATTGCCGAACGCTGGCCCCCGTGGCGGCAGGGCAACGAGTTTGACGCCGGGCTGATGTTCCTCGCCTATCAGCAGGACCCTCGCACGGCTTTCACCAGGATATTCGAGCGCATGTCGAAATTCGACATGATGAACCAATACACGACCCACATAGGCAGTGGCCTGTTCGCCTGCCCGGGGCGTCTTGATGGTCATTATGTGGGCGAGGAGCTGCTGGGGTGAGGGCTGGTTCCCCTCTTGTGTGGGGAAGGCTCCAAGGCTCAGGCAAATCTGGAGGGTAAAGTTTCCATGGCGGGTTGAGTGTGGGGGGCCGTAGAGTGTTCTCTGGGATGTGAGATGGGAGGGGTTATTTTGTATTGGCTGACGATGTATACGTCTCTTAAAGTGAGAATTATTCTGGCGTGGAGGTAGATTTCTAGTGTCAAGAAAATGATTTTGTCAAAATTTTTTAATGGATTTTACAAGTGTATCCCCAGCTTGACTTATACTATTTTGTAATTTCATTAAAGTTTCGATTTTTAATTTATTCGATGATGAATTATATTTTATTTATGCATGGGAATCTTCATTTCGGAATCAATACACGTATCGGCACTATAAATGCTCCCAATGTCTGTTTTTTCTTGTTCTTTTGGAGGGTGATGCGTGTGGAGCCGGACATGAGAAATGTGTTAGGTCATGTTGCTGAAAATGGAGCTTTGAGACGACAGTGAACGACTGTGAGTCTATGGCTGGAGAGTAAAAAATATGATTGATGAAAATTGTTGTGATTTTGATGTTTCTTTGGTTTCGCTGAAACCTGCCTACATAGAAGAGGAACATGGCACATATGTAAAAGCACTTGAGGAAGCTCTCAAGAATAAGGAAAATCTTAATATAGCTCTATCCGGTCCTTATGGAACGGGGAAAAGCAGTATTCTAAAGAAATTTACAGCAGGTAAGAATGGTGTAATTGAGTTGTCCTTATCCACTCTATCTTTATTTGGGAAAAGCACATATGAGAAAATAAAAGAAAGTAATATTCCAGATAATGAGGAGCAAGCTACTTTGCCTCCACAAGCAATGACGCTAACAAACCAGATTCAGAAAGAGATTGTCAAGCAGCTTTTATATAGAGAAAGTCCTAAAAAGGCTCCTGCGTCACGTTTCAGGCGAATTGAGCGTTTTCAATGTATGAGATGTATATTCATATCTTTTTGGGCAAGCGTGATATTAACCGTTATCTTTTTTCTTGCGGGGTGGGTGGAGAAAATTCTAAAGGAGTTTCCTTTATTATATGCATATAAACCTTTGTCATATGCGGTATTTCCATTTGTCTTTTTTGTTTCTATATTTTGTCTGTTTAAGATTTTTGATGGACGAATTAGAGTAAAGCAGTTATCAGCAGGATCAGCTACTGTTTCATTGGATGAAAATTCTGCGTCGTATTTTGATCAATATCTTGATGAGATTGTCTATTTTTTTGATACTTCTAAAAAGGATATAGTAATTTTTGAGGATATCGATCGTTTTGATGACTGTCATATTTTTGATACTTTACGTTCATTGAATACATTGTTAAATAATTCTCCTCAAATAAAAAAGAATATTAGATTTATTTATGCTGTAAAGGATAGTATTTTTGAAAGGAGAGAAGGTGAGACGGATTTGGACGGATTTGTTCATAAGGAAGCGGTCAACTCTAATAGAACAAAATTTTTTGATATAATCATTCCTATTGTCCCTTTCGTGACATATTTGACATCCAAGAGTCTTGCAAAAGATATAATTGATGAGAAAATTAAAGATCATAAGATTGATAATAAGTTGATCAATATAGCCATGTCAGCCATTCCGGATATGAGGTTACTAAAGAATATATTGAATGAATTTATTGTATTCAGAAAAATGATTTTCTCAGGAGGTGGTGAAGCTCTTAAATTGAAGGATAATGAGCTTTTTGCGATGGTTGTGTATAAAAATACTCATTTAGAAGATTTTGAAAACATACGCTTTAGAAAAAGCAGGATAGATGATTTGTATAGGATGAGCCGTGAATTTATTAATAGACGCATAAATTTGAATGCTACTAAGATAAAAGAGATGAGAGATAATTTGAATGAAATTGAAAATTTAGAAGGGAATAGTGTGCGGCTACATGATATAATAAAAAAATACATAGAAAATGTGGGGCGGGATATGGGTGTTTCTGTTAATGTTAAGAATTTTACTGTTGGTAGTGTTCATCATTCTATGGATGAGATGAAATCTTCTAAATTCTGGATGGATATTGAACAGGGGGCTTACAATCTTGTCTGGGAATGTAATGAACGTATAAGTAGGTCAGCTTATCTAAGTCAGTTTGAAGAATTAAAAATAAATCTATCGAGAGATCGTATCTGTGATTTGGTAGGGCGTGAGGTGGATTTTCTAAAGTTGATGGAGTTGGATAGAGAGAATCTGGAAAAGGAGATAGAGAAATTAGATAAAGAAAATAGATATTTGAATGTATGTGACTTTCATGAATTGATAACTTATTCAAGTTCTATGGAGGTCTCCAATGCGGAGGAAGGTGACAAAGATTTTATAACAGAAGTTCGTACACTATTGCAGAGCAAGTTGGCTTATCAACTTGTCGAGCACGGCTATGTTGGACGCAATTTTTCTTTATATACGACCCGTTACCATGATTCCTATTTTAGTTCCAATGCAATGAATTTTATCATCCATCATATAGAGTGTGACGTTATGGATGAATATTTTCACTTGGATCATTGTGATGTTGAGAATATCATTAATGATTATAGGGATGAAATTTCCTCAAAATATTCTTTTTATAATATTGATATTCTAAAATATCTTCTAGATAAGGAAGAGAATGGTTTAGATATTATTTCTAGAAAATTGAGTCTTCTAGGAAAACATGAAAAAAAGTTTCTTAATTCTTATTATAAGTCAGATTTGGTGACGAATGAGGACAAGATAAAACTTGCTCAAAAACTGGCTAAATTCTCATCTGAGATTATTTTTCACTTCATAGGTGGAGAGGACTTTAACAATAACATTCGGATAATTTTAATAAATGGGATATTGTCCGACATATCTTGTCTCAAAGAGCAAAGCATAGATGAATCTGTGGCAGATTATTTGTTGGAAAATTATGATAAATTTTCTGTTCTGTCTGGTAGAATGTCTCATGAGAATGCTGAGAGTATTTCTCAACTCTATAGGAGAGCTAAGGTATGTGTGCCTGCATTGCGGTATCTTGGTGAGGAACTTCAGAAGGCTTTCGTAAGGAAAAATATTTATAAGCTTACATGTGAAAATATTTCTTTAGCCGCAGACCTTTCAAAGGATAGTATTTCACTTAATAGAATTAGAAGCAATAATAAGGAAGTATATGATTATGTATTGTCCAAAATTTCCGAGTATATTGAAGTTATCAAGGGGAAAGTTTTTTCTATAGACAATAATGAGTCTTTTGTTGAAGTAATTAGAGAGCTTTTTTCTTATAATGTTTCTTGCCTTAAAGATGTATTAATTAATGTTCATGATAGTTGTGTGGTGGAAAAAATAGAGTCTCTTCCTGATGATGTCTGGCCCCTTTTGGCGGAAACTGGAAGATTTCAACCGACACTTCATAATATCTGTTTATATGTTGGAGAAAATGGAGAAGTGGATGAAAATCTTGCTTCTTTACTTAAGGCCAAAGAGGGTATATCGGAAGTTGAAGTGATAGATGAGAATAATTCTGACGAAGGGGAAACGAGGCGTGAAAATATAGCATATTGTATTCTTAATTGTCCTGATAATTTCTTTTCATCCGACTTACGGACGAAATTGGTCTCTGATTTGAAGTTAGGAAAGTATCTACAAGTTGATAAAATTGTCTCACGAGACAACAAGCTCTTTGGATGGCTGATTGAGAGGGATATTATTGTTGATGATGAAAAATCTTATGAACGACTCTTTCAAATGGAATGGTCAGCACGTTCTGATTTCATAAGTAAGTCCAAGAATTTTCGGTCGTATATGACTCCTGATCTCGTTGCAGGAGATCTAACTCAACTCTTTAAAGATAAGAAAATTCCATCGGATATTAAAAAGTATATTGTCCAGAACGCAGAAAACTTCATGGAAGTTTTTGATGGATCTTCCTGGGAGGAAATAATAAAATATGCTTATAAAAAAAATATTCCTATTGTTGGAGCGGTATTGGAAAGGGCTGTACGTAGCCTTGAGAGGATTGATGATAAAATTTTTGTAGGACTCTTGGTAAGAGTGATTGATCAGGTTGGAAAAGATGTTTTCTTGCGTATTCTGTGTGGTTTAGGGGGTGTTTATCTTCAGCTTTCTGATGAAAGCACCAGCAGGCTTCGTATTGAGGACAGTAAGGAGAACATTAAAATATTAGAGCGTCTTCGGAATGAAAATATTGTAAGTTCTTGGAAAAAAGCGGAGAAAGACAGCATAAGGGTGAATAAGAAACGAATGAGAAATTCATGATAGGTAAATACCAAGATCAAGAGATGGAGTTTATATCCATAACATATGATTATACCCTCTAACTCTTATCAGATGGTGGATTGTTCCTTTAAAAGGAGCATAAAATTTACTTTATATGGGACTTGCTGATCAGCCGCTGTAAGAAATGTCGCTTGGATTGACTTAAATAATAAGTTTATTCTTCAGTGCTGTTTTGCTTGTTCTCGTTAGAGGATTCCTTTGTAGGAATGAACGATCGAGGCTATTTTTCTTCAGAATCATTTTCGATCTGATCAAAAAATACCATGGCTTAGTTCAAATCGGATCAGTTCCTTGTGGAGTGATGCCGGACTCGACGGTAAAATGCCAGAAAATTGGGAAAATCCATGGTGGACCCGGCGCGATTCGAACGCGCGACCTTTGCCTTCGGAGGGCAACGCTCTATCCAGCTGAGCTACGGGTCCCTGTTGGCGGTACTTTTAACGGCAAGTGGCGTGCTTGCCTAGCCCTTGCGGCACTCTTTTTTCATCCATGTCAGCGTGTCTGTTCCAGCCAGAGCCACATGGTGGCGGCACTGTCTCCGCCAGAGGGCAGAAAGCGGTCAGGCCGCTCGATCCATGAGATGATGTCCCTGGCCGGACGGTCCTGCGGTTCACGGGTGATGAGGTGATACCCACGGGGCAGCTCATCCAGCCGGAAGAGGGATGGCGGAGCCTGCCGTATCAGCCGACGTGTGGCAGAGGCGGGGACGAACTGGTCCCTGTCTCCCCAGACGAGCAGGGTCGGTATCTGTACGGAGGGTGCCTGCGCCAGCGCACGGGCCATCAGATGCGTCAGCCCTCGCAGGGCGTGCACGTTCGTGCCGTGGCGGGTCAGCGGGTCGAAGAACATGCGGCGCATGGCCCTGAGATTGGCCGTGGCGACATGATGCCCCGGCATATGCGCACCCGTCAGCCGTGCCTGTGGCGTGATGAGGTTCCAGCCTTCCAGAAGGGTCTGCCAAGGCTCACCAATCGTCATGATGGCCGGGGCCAGAAGGATCAGCCCGTCAGGGCGGGGAGTCGACAGGGCCGTGCTGGTCAGGAGGGCAAGGGCACCCCCCATGCTTTCCCCCATCAGATGGAGGGGCTGGCCGGGCCAGTGCTGCTGGCACCAGCGGGTTTCCTCCACGGCATCGGCAACCATCCTGTCGGTCGTGCTCCATCCCCCTTTGGCGGGGAATTCGCCAAAGCCCCGCACGTCCGGTGCGATGATGAGAAAGCCCGCCCTGTTGAGGGCCGGGGCCATGACCTCCCAGGCGTCCCGGCTGTCTCCAAAGCCATGAAAGGCCAGAATGATACCACGCTGGGGAACAGTTGCCGGGTAGAGCCGTACCGGTGCCCTGCGGCCATCGGAGAGGGCAACCGTCACGCTGGCTGGGATGTAAGCCGCCTCGGCAGGGCGGTGGGGCAGGCTCCGGGGGGCTGGGGGTGTCTGGCATCCTCCGGGCAGGCCCATGAGCAGAAATGCGGACATGACGGACAGGGGGCCGTTTTTAAAACGGCGGAAATCGGCTAGAGAAGAAAGCATCTGCAAGACTGATCTGCCAGCACGGGCAGGGGAGAAAGACGGCGTGACGTCAGAAAACACACATCTGGTTCTGGTGGATGGTTCGGGGTTCATTTTCCGTGCCTTCTTTGCCATTCCCCCCATGAGCAGCCCGGAGGGTGTGCCCGTCAATGCCGTCTATGGCTTCACCAACATGCTCTCCCGGCTCATCAAGGAGCATGAAGGCCAGCCGATGGCCGTGATCTTCGATGCAGGCCGCAAGACCTTCCGTAACGACATTTACCCTGATTATAAAGCCCATCGCCCCGAACCGCCGGAAGACCTGCGCCCCCAGTTCGACCTTATTCGTCAGGCGACCGACCAGTTCGGAATTCCGGCCATCGAGCTGCCGGGCTGGGAGGCGGATGACCTGCTGGCGACCTATGCCCGCCTGGTCGTGGAGCAGGGCGGCAGCTGCACCATCATCTCGTCAGACAAGGACCTGATGCAGCTTGTCCGCCCCGGTGTTTCCCTGAAAGACCCGATGAAGCAGAAGCCCATCGGTCTGGCCGAGGTTGAAGCCAAGTTTGGCGTCACGCCAGACAAGGTGGTGGATGTGCAGGCCCTCATGGGGGATTCCACCGACAACGTACCGGGCGTGCCGGGCATCGGCCCCAAGGGAGCGGCGCAGCTGATCAATGAATATGGATCGCTGGAGGCCGTTCTGGCCGCAGCCCCCGGGATGAAGCCTTCCAAGCGGCGGCAGAATCTGATCGATCACGCCGAAGGTGCCCGCATTTCCCGGCAGCTTGTCCTGCTGGCGGATGATGTGGCCGTGCCGACACCTGTCGATGAGCTGCGTCCCCGTGAGCCGGACGCCGAAACGTTGCGGAGCTGGCTGGAGAGCATGGGGTTCTCTTCCATTCTCCAGCGCATGGGTTTTGGCGGCAAGGCCCGCCACCCGGCACAGCGCAGGCCCGAGGCCAGCCCGGCCTCAGCTGCGGCAGAGGGGCAGGATGCCGGGGAGATACCCCGCAGTGAGGCTCCTTTCGGTCCCTATGAGACCGTCACGGACAGGGACACGCTGGCCCAGTGGATCGACGCCGCCCGTGCCGCAGGACGTGTGGCCGTGGATACGGAAACAACCGGCCTGAACGCCCGCACGGCCGAAATTGTTGGCCTGTCTCTGGCCGTGGCTCCGGGCAGGGCCTGTTATGTGCCGTTCCGTCATGAAGGCACGCTGGAAGCTCCCGTGGGCGACCAGCTGGACGTGAAGGCAACGCTGGATCAGCTGGCCCCGCTGATGGCTGATGAGGCCGTCCTGAAGATTTTCCAGAATGCAAAATATGACCTCACCATCCTGCGGCAGGCCGGTCTGGAGGTCATTGCCCCGCTGGATGATACAATGCTGCTGTCCTACGCCCAGTCCGCCGGGGCGCACGGGCAGGGCATGGATGAACTCTCCCGCCTGCATCTGGATCATACCCCCATTCCCTATGATGACGTGACGGGCAAGGGGCGCAACCGGGTGCCTTTCACGCAGGTGCCGCTGGATAAAGCGACTGCCTATGCAGCGGAAGACGCCGACGTGACGCTGCGCCTCTGGGAGGTGCTGCGTGTGACGCTGCCCCGCCAGAAGGCGGCGGCCCTGTATGAGGAAATGGAACGCCCGCTCATCACCGTTCTGGAGCGCATGGAGGAAGCTGGCGTGCGGGTGGACGCCGATGAGCTGCGCCGCCTGTCGGAGGACTTCGCCATCCGCATGGCGGAGATGGAACAGGGGATTCATGACCGTGCGGGGCGGCCCTTCAACATCGGGTCGCCCAAGCAGCTGGGGGAAATCCTGTTTGATGAGATGGGCCTTCCCGGTGGCAAGCGCACCAAAACGGGCTCGTGGGGAACGGATTCCCGTGTGCTGGAAGAGCTGGCCGAGCAGGGCCATGATCTGCCGACGGCAATCCTGAACTGGCGGCGTCTGGCCAAGCTGAAATCCACCTATGCGGATGCGCTGCTCAAGCTGATGGACCCGAAGACCCAGCGTGTGCATACCACCTTCCAGATGACGACCACGACCACGGGGCGTCTCTCCTCCAACGAGCCGAACCTCCAGAACATTCCCATCCGCACGGAGGAGGGGGCACGCATCCGTCAGGCTTTCGTGGCGGCTCCGGGATACAGGCTTCTGTCTGCCGATTACAGCCAGATCGAGCTGCGTCTTCTGGCTCATGTGGCGCAGATTGAGCCGCTGCTGGATGCGTTCCGTCACGGGCAGGACATCCATGCCCGCACGGCGTCCGAAGTGTTCGGCATCCCGCTGGAAGAGATGGACCCGCTGACAAGGCGACGGGCCAAGGCCATCAATTTCGGCATCATTTACGGCATTTCGGCCTTCGGGCTGGCCCGGCAGCTTCAGGTGCCGCAGGGCGAGGCCAAACGCTATATCGAGGCCTATTTTGACCGCTATCCCGGTATCCGGGATTATATGGAAAAGATGAAGGAAGAGGCCCGGGAGAAGGGTTATGTGCTGACCCCCTTCGGTCGCCGCTGCTATGTGCCGGGAATCACGGCAAAGCAGGCAGCGCAGCGGTCCTATGCCGAGCGTCAGGCCATCAATGCTCCCCTGCAGGGTGGAGCGGCGGACATCATCAAGAAGGCCATGGTCACCCTGCCGGACCGTCTGGCCGAGGCCGGGCTGAAGGCCCGGATGCTGCTTCAGGTACATGATGAGCTGCTTTTTGAAGTCCCGGAAGCCGAGTCTGAGGAGACGGCGGCCCTCGTGAGGGAGGTCATGGAATCCGTGGCCAGGCTGGATGTCGCTCTTTCCGTGGAAACGGGGCTTGGCCAGAACTGGGCTGAGGCGCACTGATGCAGCCGGACAGGAATGAGGAGACAGGAACAGACATGACGGACCGTTCGAAGACCGGGGCAGGCCCGGAAACTGACCCGAAGAAAACAGTCGTCCGTCGGGCCGGGCTGGTCGTTCTGGGGCTGATCCTGCTGGCAGGGCTGCTGGGCTATGGTGGTTACTGGCTCTCCACAGGGGCGGATGAAGGGGCACGGGTTCACGCACAGGGCAATGTGGTGGGCGGCTCTTTCCGGGTCTTTTCCCTTGGTGGTGGCATGGTGACGGAAGGTGACTTCCGGGGCTCATGGACGGTCGTCTGGTTTGTGGACCCACGCTGCCCGCCGGAACGCTGCCAGCCTCCGCTCAAGGCTCTGGACCAGACCCTCGTGACGATGAAGCAGAAAGGCCAGCCTGTCCTGCCTCTGGTCGTCTCGCTGGATGCCCGGGCGGAAGACCCGGACACGCTGAAGGACTATGTGATGGGCGTAGCCCCGCACATCTTCCCGGTCTTTGCGACCCCGAACATGACACAGGCCATGACACGCCTCTACCATGCGCCCTATGCGCTGGAGCCGGGGCAGAGTTACTATCAGTCGGCTCCATCTTTTGTGGTCATGACACCGGAAGGTCATTACGCTGACACGCTGCCCGTGACGGATGATGCAGCTGGTCTGACGGCGGGTCTGGAACAGATCATGGCCCGTTCAGGACAGAATTGAGAGCAAGGAAGAGCCCACATGCTACGTTACCCCATTCTTCTGCTGGATTATGACGGCACTTTGGCCGAGACCCGCCCTGCCATCCTGCGGAGTCTGGAGGAGGCCTTCACGGATATTGGCCGGACGCCACCGCCCCGTTCCTACCTGAAGGAGCGGCTGGGTAAGGGGGATGCGCTACAGGGGTTCTATCAGAGCATTGTGGATGAAGGGGCCTCCATGGATGAGGCCCAGCGTTATGTGGCTGCCTACCGCCAGCGTTATGCCCAGGCGGATGAGGAAGAAACCTATCTGTATGACGGAGCCCGTGAGGTGCTCCAGATTCTCCAGGGGCGGGGCTACAGGATGATTGCCGTAAGCAACAAGCACGGCCCGACCCTGCGGCACAGTCTTGCCCGGTTTCAGCTGGAGCCGTTTTTTGAGGCGTCCATCGGTGCTGAAGAGGGGCTGCCCCGCAAGCCGGAGAAGGAGGTTTTCACGCAGCGTCTGGCCCATATGCTGCCGGGCTGGGGGGCGGAGCAGTGCCTCATGGTGGGTGATACGACAGCGGATATCGGGTTTGCCCAGACCCTTGGCATGGATGTCTGCTGGGCCAGTTACGGTCACGGTGTGGCAGAGGTTTGCAGGGAGATGAAACCTACCTATCAGTTTGACAGCTTGTGGGAACTGCCGAATCTGCTGTCAGAAACGGAAAGCTGACAGAACCCGGCGGACAGGTTCATACGGAACAGGCCCGGCTCATTTTCATGGGCCGGGCCTGTTTTGCAGGTGCGGAAAATCTTACAGCCCGATGTCGCTGCGGAGCATCTTGTCATCCCACTGGATGGTCGCAGCAGCTTCATAGGCCCGGGAGCGTGCCTTGGCTGCCGTGGGACCCGTGGCGCAGATGGTCAGGACACGCCCGCCATTGGCCAGAAGCCGGTCGCCATCCATCTTGGTTCCGGCATGGAAGACGGATACACCGGGCAGCTGTTCCGTCCGGTCCAGCCCGGAAATGACACCGCCCTTGACGGGCGCATCCGGGTATCCCTTGGCGGCCAGCACCAGAGAAATGGACGGCTTGTCCGAGAAGCGGATGCTGTCCTCGGACAGTGTCCCTTCCGCCAGAGCCTTGAGGGCAGGGAGAAGGTCGCTTTCCAGACGGATGAGCAGGGCCTGTGCTTCCGGGTCACCAAAGCGCACGTTGTATTCGATCAGCTTCGGCCCTTCTTCCGTCAGCATCAGGCCAGCAAAGATGACGCCACGGAACGGCGTGCCCCGGCGGACCATCTCGGCCAGCATCGGGCGGACCGTGAGGTCCAGTGCGGCTTCCTGCGCCGCCCGGTCGAAATCCGGTGGCGGGCAGATGGCTCCCATGCCGCCGGTGTTTGGCCCGGTATCGCCATCACCGACCCGCTTGTGGTCCCGTGCAGCCCCGATCAGGCTGGCTTTGTCATCCGCACAGAAGGCGAAGAGGGACACTTCCCGTCCGACAAGACATTCCTCGATCACCAGTGGCAGGCCGAGGCGGTCGATGGCTTCCAGAGCCTCATCCACGCTCTGGGCCACGACCACGCCTTTGCCGGCGGCCAGACCATCCGCCTTGATGACGATGGGAGCACCCTGTTCACGGACGTAGGCCTTGGCGGCCTCCTTGCTGCTGCTGGCGTCGAAACGCTGCCAGCGGGCGGTGGGGATACCGGCAGCATCGGCCACTTCCTTGGTGAAGGCCTTGCTGCCTTCCAGAGCGGCGGCAGCCTGGGAGGGGCCAGCGCAGGCGATACCCGCTTTCTGGCAGGCATCGGTCAGCCCTGCCACGAGGGAGACTTCTGGCCCCGGTACGACGAGGTCGATCTTTTCCTTCCGGGCGAACTCGACAAGACCGGCAATGTCATCAGCCGCAATGGGAACACAGCGTGCGCAGGCTGCCATGCCGGGGTTGCCGGGGGCGGCAAAGAGTGTGTCCAGCAGAGGGGACCGGGCAATGGCTGTGGCAAGGGCATGTTCCCGCCCACCTGAACCCACCAGAAGTACGCGCATCCTGTTTCCTTTTATATCTCGTGTGATGCAGATAGCCGCTTTCACGTCATCTGCCATTTAGCATAGAATGGCCGCATGATGGAACGAGAGAGCCTTCTTTCTCCCGCCGGACCGCAGGGCGGTACGGGGCCGGAGAGCAGCAACATACCGGAATATTCTGTAGGAGCCATTTCCTCGGCGATCAAACGTGTGCTGGAAGGCACCTTCGGGCGGGTACGTGTCCGTGGCGAGATCACGGAGATGAAGCGGTATGCTTCCGGTCATGTCTATCTCTCCCTCAAGGATGAGGGCGGGAAGATATCGGGTGTCATCTGGCGGGGGAACGTCTCCCGGCTGGGGATGGTGCCGGAGAATGGAACGGAGGTCATCGCCACCGGGAAGATTTCGTCCTATGGCGAACGCTCAAACTATCAGCTCATCATCGACAGCATGGAGTTTGCAGGGGAAGGTGCCCTTCTGGCCCGGATCGAAGCCCTGCGTGTCCGCCTGCGGGATGAGGGGCTGTTCGATCAGGGGCGCAAGAAGCCCATTCCGTTCCTGCCCCGTTGCGTGGGGGTGGTGACGTCCCGGTCCGGGGCGGTGCTGCACGACATCTGCACGACCATATCCCGCCGTTTCCCGCGGGATGTCCTGCTCTGGCCCGTGGCAGTGCAGGGGGAAGGGGCAGCCCGTCAGATCACCCATGCCGTGCAGGCCATGGGGAACCTTCCCAATCCGCCTGATGTGCTGATCGTGGCCCGTGGTGGTGGCTCATTGGAGGACCTGATGGCCTTCAATGATGAAGCCGTGGTACGGGCCGTGGCGGCCTGCCCCCTGCCGGTGATTTCTGCCGTGGGGCATGAGACGGATACGACCCTCGTTGATTACGCTGCCGACCGTCGGGCCCCCACACCGACTGCCGCCGCTGAAATGGCGGTGCCCCTGCGGTCCGAGCTGATGGCGGACCTCGCCCATCGGGCGGCACGGCTTTCTGGTGGTCTGGCGGGGATACTGCAGCGGCAGGGGCTGCGGCTCCAGGCCGTGGCGGCCCGGATGCCGGACCTTCCGGGGCTTCTGGACACAGCCCGGATGCGGCTGGATGATCGTGCCCAGAGGCTGGAGCTGGCCCTGCCGGGATTTGTGATGCGTGCCCGTGCCCGGCTGGGGCAGGCTGCCTATCATTTGCCCGCCGTGGAGACCGTCATGGGGCAGCGGCGTGGCCTCGTGGAGGCACAGGCCGGGCGGTTGCAGTCTGGTTGGGAGCGGTATCTGGATGGCTGCCAGATGCGTCTGTTGCGGGCGCCATTGCGGCTGGAGACGGTGCAGTCCCGGCTTGCCCTCCAGCGGACGAGGCTGGAAGGGGTGGCCCGGCATCTGAAGGCCGTCTCACCCCTCGCCATTCTGGAACGGGGCTATGTTCTGGTGCAGGATGAGGCAGGTCATGCCGTGACATCATCCGCTGCCCTGCCAGTGGGGAGCCATGTGCAGCTTTCCTTTGCGGATGGTGTCCGGCAGGCCCGGCTGGACCCGGATGAAGGCCGCAGATAGTCTGCACGGGAGATTTCGGAGCCCCGGGAGCCATCATGGCGTCCCGAGGAAGGACAGGACATCCATGAGGATGTGGAGGAGGGATATGGTGCGTAACATTGCGAGGGGCCGCCACAGATGTGGCTTGCAGAGACTGGGCTGTGGCCTGCTTCTTGTGGCAGGGAGTGTCCTGGCAGGCTGTAGCAGCCAGCCAACAGCCCGGCAGGTCGAGGCAGCGCAACATCCGGCCATCCAGAGCTTTGCCGGGGCGCCGTCTGGTGGGGGGAGCGGGGACAGTTCGTCCTCACCACAGATGAAGACGAACCTGCCATCTGCTCCCGTCAATACACCGCTTTGTGGTACGGCCCTGCGTGAGCAGGCCAGTACGGGGAGCGAAATCTATGGTCGCAGTCTGGCTACAGGCAACAGCTGTACCCGTAATGCCTGCTTCCAGCCATTGACGGGGACGTTCATTGCGGAGGATGGCAACAATAGCGTCTGTCGCTAACATCATATTTGTGTGGATGTGAAAAGGGCGGCCAGAGAGTGATCTGGCCGCCCTTTTTCATGGGCTCCGATGGGAGGGGGTGGAGGCGCCTTTAGCGCTTCCACCAGCCGACACGCCGCTTTTTGGGCTTTGCCTCATCGATATTGACAGGCTGCGGTGCTGCCACATTCTCGACCGGGGCTGTGTCCTCAGCCTTGGGGGCGGCTGCTACAGGGGCCTCTTCTGCCGTGTCCGCCTTTTTGCGGCGAGCTGGGCGCCGCCGACGGGCTGGTTTTGCCTCTGTCTCGGTTGGTGTCTCATTGTCCACACCGGTTTCAGCGACAGAAACAGGCGCCTCTTCCGCAGCCGGGGCAGCGTCCGCTTCTGCCGTTTCGTTCCGTGCCGGGCGGCGGCGGGGACGGGGGCGGCGCGCCTGACGACGAGCGGCTTCCTCTTCAGCTTCGGCAGGATCGACTGGACGGGCCGGTATCTTCACGACACGATTGTCGTCTTCTTCCTGGTCTTCGTCCACCACGATGCGGCTGCGTGTAGCCGGGCGGCGACGGGTACGGGTGCGACGGGCCGGTTTTTCATCATCCCCTTCTGCAGGGCTTCCCGTTTCCACGGGCTGCCTGTGGGGGCGGGAAGAAACGGCAGGTTCTTCTTCTGTGGCAGGAGGGGCTTCAGCACGTCCGCTCAGGCGGGCCTCCTGCTGCTCCATCATGTCGAAGATGTCGATGCCAGCCCCCTGGAAGGGATTGGCCGGTGTTGGTCCCTGATAGCCAGAAGATGCCTGACCGGGGGCCGGTTCATCCTGATGGCGTGCCGGGCGGCGACGGGATGCCGGGCGTTCACGGCGGCGGCTGGGCTGCTCGGTCTCTTCCTCACGGTGGCTTGGAGCAGACGGAGCGGCGGTCGTGACACGCCGTGTCCTTGTCCGGCGACGACCGGGCATGAGAGCCTGGTCATCATTGGTATCTGCCGTGCTGTCAGCCTCTGGCGCTGCGGGGCTTGCCTCCTGCAGGCTGGTCTCTGCCGTTTCGTCCCGGGTCTCCTGCTCGTTGCGGCGACGTCCACCACGGCGGCGGCGGCGGCGACGGGAGCTGCTTTCACTGCCCGTTTCCTGTTCGTCCCGGGTATCTTCGGCCTCGGCTGGCAGGCTGGCTTCCATTGCAGGGGCAGCCCCTTCCGTGATGTCGATCGTACGGACCGTGTTGACAGGGCTGTCCTCACGGGAGGGTTTCTGGCGTGCGGCCAGCCGTTCGATGCGGAGCTCGCCTTCCGGCAGGCTGTCGTCATTTTCGAAACGGATGGTCATGTCATGCCGTTGTTCAAGCTGGCTGATGGCAGCCCGTTTGCTGTTGAGCATGTAAAGAACGATGCTGGGGCTGACATGGACGATAATGTCCGAAGAGCGACGGCGGCTGGCTTCATCCTCCACGCTGCGGAGGACCTGGAGGGCCATGCTTTCCACACCCCGGATGAAGCCGGTACCCTGACAGTGCGGGCAGGGGCTGAGCATGCTCTCGGCAATGGAGGGGCGCAGACGCTGCCGGGACATTTCCAGCAGGCCGAAATGGGAGATGCGGCCCAGCTGGATGCGGGCACGGTCCACCCGGAGGGCATCCTTGAGGCGCTTTTCCACCTGGCTGTTGTGGCGGCGGCTTTCCATGTCGATGAAGTCGATCACGATCAGCCCGGCCAGATCACGCAGGCGCAGCTGGCGGGCGACCTCCTCGGCCGCTTCCAGATTGGTGCGGAGGGCGGTTTCCTCGATATTGCGCTGGGAGGTGGACTTGCCGGAGTTGACGTCAATGGCCACCAGAGCTTCAGTCTGGTTGATGACGAGATATCCGCCGGATTCCAGCTTTACCGTCGGTGAGAACATGGCCTCCAGGTGGCTCTCCACCTGATAATGGGCGAAGAGATTCTGCCCCCTGTTCTGCCACATGCGGATGCGGCTGGCATTGTGGGGCATCAGCAGGCGGGCAAATTCCTTCGTGTTTTTCCATGCCTCTTCCCCATCCACCAGTACGGTCTCGATATCACGGGTGAACAGGTCCCGGATGGCCCGCTTGATCAGGCTTGCTTCCTCATAGATCAGCGCCGGGGCGATGGAGGAGAGGGCGTGGTTGCGGATGTTGTCCCATAGCTGGAGAAGGTAGTCGCAGTCTTTGGTGATTTCCGCTTCCGGGCGGCCTGCACCGGCCGTGCGGATGATCATGGCCATCGTCCGGGGCAGGTCCAGCTTGCCGACAATGTCCCGCAGGCGACGACGGTCCGTTTCGGAGGTGATCTTGCGGGAGACCCCACCGCCACGCAGGGCGTTGGGCATCAGCACGCCATATCGTCCGGCAAGGGAGAGGTAGGTCGTCAGGGCGGCGCCCTTGTTGCCACGTTCTTCCTTGACAACCTGGACAAGGATCACCTGCCGACGGCGGATGACTTCCTGAATGCGGTAATTGCGGAGGAACCGGGCCATGCGGCGGCTGGCGCTCTGTTCCTCACCGGTATCATGTTCCCCGCTGACGATCTCCGGGCCGGGCTCGTCATCCTCGGGAAGGCTGTCTTCGTCATCATCAGCCTCTGGATCGCTGTCCCGGCCCCGCTGCTCGGCAGCGTATTCTTCTTCCTGCAGGGCAAGGAGCTTTTCCCTGTCCGCAACGGGGATCTGGAAATAGTCGGGGTGGATCTCGCTGAAGGCCAGAAAGCCGTGGCGGTTGCCGCCGTAATCCACGAAGGCCGCCTGGAGGCTGGGCTCTACACGGATGACCTTGGCGAGGTAGATGTTGCCTTTGAGCTGACGGCGCGCTGATGTCTCGACATCATAATCTTCAATGCGCTTGCCGTTCATGACCACAACGCGGGTTTCTTCGGCGTGTGTGGCGTCTATGAGCATCTGCTTTGTCATGAAGGACTGGACTCCGTGGCGCACGGGGCATGGCCCTGTCTGCGCCGATTGTCTTGGTCAGCAGAGGGCAGGTGGTCCGGTCTCTTGCAGGCAGATACCCTGAGGGGGTCGCCAGATTGGATAACACAGAACAGCATTGCAGCCTCTGGTAAACACGCTGATGGCAGGTCCTGCCATCGGGAATTGACGCAGCCCGCCGGGGGATGGTGTGGCCATCCGGGTAGGCTGCCTGTGGTTCGGATGCAGTGTCTCCGCCAGGGTGTGAGCACACCGGGAACAACCGTCCCGGGCTATCTGCACCAAACGGCGCGAAAGGTACTGCATGTGCGGGCCCTGTCTGATGCTGTCCTGCCTGCCCGTTGTCAGGGGCGGGGATGCATGGGAGATCCGGGCTTCTGCAAAGCGACAATGGCCTAAATCGGCCTTCATGGCAAGTGGGTAGTTGGGGGGTGGTGAAAGGGGCAGAATAAAGCCATTTTTTCCTGCCTGTATCGGGCTGTTAACCAAAGAAAGCAGGAAGATTGTTCCCGTGGCAGGAATGATCGCCTAATGGGGTGTGACAGGCAGGACCTAGACCGGAGAGGGAGGAGGATCACCATGGCAAAGCTGACACGTCGTCATCTTCTTGGTGCGGCTGCCAGCGGGCTGCTGGCGGGCGGAGCGGGAAAGGCTGCGGCAGCACGGCATGGCTTGCGGAAGGCCCCCGCCGTATTGCGTGGAGCATCACCGCCCAGACCCGTCATCATGCTGGACCCCGGCCATGGCGGAAAAGACCCCGGGGCCATCGGTGTCTCAGGAACATATGAGAAGCATATTGCTGTGGCTGCAGCAACGGAGCTGCGCGCGCTTCTCATGGCGTCTGGCCGGTATGATGTGGTGCTGAGCCGGACGGATGACCGTTTCATCCCCCTTGCCGGGCGGGTGGAGCTGGCCCATCGGCACAAGGCGGATCTTTTCATCTCCATGCATGCCGATGCGCTGCATCAGTCTGATGTGCGTGGGGCCAGTGTCTATACGCTGTCCGGCAACGCTTCGGACAGGCAGACCGCCCTGCTGGCAGAGACGGAAAACAGTGCCGACCGTTTTGCCGGACCGGGCATGGCCGACGTGCCGCCGGATGTGGAGGAAATACTCAACAGTCTTGTTCGTGAAGAGACGCGCCGGGGGTCTGCGCATATGGCGGCCAGTGTGATCCGGTCATTCCAGAACCGCATCCAGCTCCTGCATCATCCATCCCGCCATGCGGCCTTCCGGGTTCTGAAGTCTGGAGACATTCCGTCCGTTCTGGTGGAAATGGGGTTCATGTCCAACCATCTGGATGAACAGGCGCTGCGGCGTGCTGCCCACCGTACGCAGATCACCCAGGCCATGAAACAGGCCATTGATGGCTATTTCCTGCGGCAGCGGAAAGGGATGCTGTAAAAAACAGAGAGTTCCGCTTGCATTCCCTGTCATTGCTCGCTAGCGTGGAGGGGTAATGACATTTTTTCACGCCCTCCTTCTACGACTTATGAACCCCTGAACGCCATACAGGCGAGCAGGTTGCTTTGCTGCGTTCAGGGGTATTTTTTCCCATTTCGGGTTTTCGTAGATATCTGGAGTTAGAGCGTAGTTATGTCTTTTCAGCATCCTTCCTTTGGTCATGTTGCCGATAACCGTGTCATCATTTTTGACACGACCCTGCGTGATGGTGAGCAGTCCCCTGGTTTCTCCATGAATCTGGGCGAGAAGCTGCGGATGGCCCATGCGCTGGCAGCTCTGGGCGTTGACGTCATAGAGGCAGGCTTCCCGGCTGCATCGGAAGGAGACTTCGAGAGCGTGAAGCAGATTGCCGATAATGTGGATGGCCCCGTAATCTGTGGCCTGGCCCGCAGCGCCGCCAAAGACATCGAGGCTGCCGGAAGGGCCATCAAGGGCGCACGGCGTGGGCGTATCCACAACTTCATCTCCACGTCTCCACTGCACATGAAGTACAAGCTGCGGATGGAGCCGGAGCGGGTGTTGGAGCTGATCGCTTTCGGCAACAAGGAATCCCGCCGTTACACGGATGACGTGGAATGGTCTGCTGAGGATGGATCCCGCACGGACCCGGATTTTCTGTGCCGCTGTGTGGAAACGGCCATTGCCAACGGGGCAACGACCATCAACATTCCCGATACGGTCGGGTTTGCAACCCCCGATGAGATGGAGCGCATCTTCAATATGCTGAGGGAGCGTGTGCCGGGGGCGGATCAGGTCATTTTCTCCACGCATAACCACAATGATCTGGGGCTGGCTGTTGGCAACACGCTGGCAGCGGTTGAAGGTGGTGCCCGACAGATTGAATGTACGATCAACGGCATTGGCGAGCGTGCTGGTAATGCCGCTCTGGAAGAAGTCGTGATGGCCCTGCGGACCCGTCATGACCGTTATGGCATGGAAACCGGCATTGAAACGCCCCGCCTGCTGGGCATGTCCCGTCTGCTGGCGACCATCACGGGCTTCGATGTCCAGCCGAACAAGGCCATCGTGGGGCGGAATGCCTTCGCCCATGAGAGTGGCATCCATCAGGATGGCATCCTGAAGCATGCCGGGACTTATGAGATCATGACGCCGGAAAGCGTGGGCTGGACGAGCACCTCGCTGGTGCTGGGCAAACATTCCGGCCGTGCGGCCTTCCGGGACAAGCTGAAGGCTCTGGGTTATGATGACCTGACTGAAGAGACGGTCAATGCGGCCTTCCAGCGTTTCAAGACCCTGGCAGACCACAAGAAGATCGTTTTTGATGATGATGTGCGGGCACTGGTGGATGATGAGAGCCGTGACCATGAGCGTGTCCGTCTGATCTCGCTGGAGCTGAAGGGCGGTACGCAGCATGCTGCCCAGGTCGTTCTGGATATCGAGGTGGATGGTGAGGCCCGTCATGTCTCTGCCACGGGCAATGGGCCTGTGGATGCCGTGTTCCGGGCCATCGGTGAGGCCTTCCCGCATCAGGCGACGCTGGCGCTGTTCTCCGTGGCCAATGTGACAGAAGGTACGGATGCGCAGGCCCGTACGACCGTGCGTCTCCAGGAAGGGGGGCGCCTGGTGGACGGGCAGGGGAGTGACCCGGATACGGTCGTTTCGGCAGCCCGGGCCTATATCCATGCCCTGAACAAGCTGCTGGTGAAACGTCTGCGGGGTGAACCGGAAGAAATGTCTGCCTGAAGATGAGAGAAGGGGACCGGTAGCCGATACTGCCATGCCTGCATGTCGGCTGCTGTTTTCCTTCTGTCATGGTGGGAATGAAACGTTACCGCATGTTAATTGAAGCGGAGTTTTCTGCGAAAAATATTGTCTCTGGCAGGAATATGGCCTTGCTGAACTGTTGTGGGGCTCTATAATTTGTGGCGAATGCTGTGGGTGGTGTTCTGCTTATTTTCATTCCCCGTGCGTGCGGGGTTATCCGGCCAGGAGTTTTGAATGTTCTCTCGTCTGTTGGGGCTCATTTCCGCTGATATGGCGATCGATCTCGGCACTGCCAATACCCTCGTTTATGTCAAGGGGCGTGGCGTGGTGCTGAGTGAGCCTTCCGTCGTCGCTGTAACGGAAGTGCGCGGGCGCAGACAGGTCCTGGCCGTGGGAAATGAAGCCAAACTGATGGTCGGCCGTACGCCGGGGAACATTCAGGCCATCCGCCCTCTCCGTGACGGTGTCATCGCCGACTTCGAGAGTGCGGAGGAGATGATCAAGCATTTCATCCGCAAGGTTCACAACCGCCGTTCCTTCTTCAGTTCCCAGATCGTCATCTGCGTGCCGTCCGGTTCCACTGCCGTGGAGCGCCGTGCCATCCAGGAGAGTGCAGAGAGTGCTGGTGCCCGCAAGGTCTATCTGATTGAGGAGCCGATGGCCGCAGCCATTGGGGCCGGTCTGGCCGTGACGGAGCCTTCCGGCAGCATGATCGTGGATATCGGTGGGGGAACGACCGAGGTTGCCGTGATCTCCCTTGGCGGGATTGTCTATGCCCGGTCTGTCCGGGTTGGTGGCGACCAGATGGATGAGGCCATCATGGCTTACATCCGTCGCAACTATAACCTCATGATCGGGGAAAGCTCCGCCGAGCGGATCAAGATTGATCTCGGCGCTGCGTCTTTTGACGCCAACATACAGACGGAAGAGCGGACCATGCCGCTCAAGGGGCGTGACCTGCTGAATGGCGTCCCCCGGGAAATCACCGTCAGTGAGGCCCAGATTGCCGAAGCCCTTCAGGAGCCTGTCGGGCATATCATTGATGCCGTAGCCACCGTGCTGGAGCATACACCGCCGGAGCTGGCCGCTGACATCGTGGAGAAGGGCATTGTCCTGTCCGGCGGGGGAGCGCTGCTGCGGCGTCTGGATGATGTCCTGCGTCAGGCTACCGGCCTGCCGGTTTTCGTGGCAGAGAATGCGCTTTCATGCGTGGCTGTGGGGACTGGCCGCACGCTGGAGCACATGCAGCAGCTCCGCAGTGTCCTGAGCAGCATGTATTGATCCCTGGTCTCCGGCGGGGGATGGTATCCTCCGTGACCGGGGGCTGAGCGGAGGGAAAAGGCGGGCCATGGTCTCCATTCACACACGTCAGCTTCTGTCCGGGCTTGTTCTGCCGGTCATGGTTTTTCTGGCTGTGGGGACTGTTCTGGCCGGGCAGATATGGTCGGGCAGGGCCATACAGATTCGCATGGCGGCGGCGCAGAAGGCCGGGGCCATCTATCAGGTTCTGTTGTTCCCTCAGCGGCAGTTTCATGAATGGCAGATCACCCTGCAGGGGGTGGGGGACCTGCTGGCCGCCAATGCGCAGCTTCGGCAGGAAAACCAGAAACTTGCTTACTGGCATGGTGAGGCCCAGACTCTTCGGCAGGAAAATGCCCGTCTGAAGGCTGTGCTGCACTGGGGAGCGGAAGATACCCGGGATTATGTCAGCGGATGGGTCGTTCGGGATGAGAGTGGCCCTTACCTGCGGGCGGTTCTGTTGCAGGTGGGGGAACATCGGGTGCAGCAGGGAAGTCTGGCCGTTGATTCTTTCGGGCTTGTCGGGCGTGTCAGTGAGGTGGGACCGCATGTGGTGCGAGTGCTGCTGATTGAGGATGCTGCCAGCCGGATTCCCGTCACGTTACAGAGCAGCGGGGGGGATGCCATGATGATTGGCGACAATACGCCTTATCCCCGTCTCATGTATTACAATCAGAGCCTCATGCCGGAAGAAGGCGAGCATATCGTCACACGGGGGCAGACAGGCCTGACAGGCGGTGTTGCCGTTGGTCATGTGCATTATCTGGCGCCAGGGCAGCCGGTTGTCATCCCTGATGCCGCTCTGGGAAAACTGGAGCTGGTTCGTATTTTTGATGGTGGCTTTACCCTGGAGGCCCCACCCAGTGCGGGAAGGGTCCGGGAGAAGCCTCCGCTCCTGCCGGATCATCGGGATGGGGAAGCCCCTTCGAATTGGCAGAATCTGCGCCGTTTTCTGCCATTTTCGTCTCTCAGGAACGGCTGAGGGTACTTTCTGGACGGTCGGCGTTCCTGATATACGGTCTCAAATTAAGCCGTTTGTTATCATCAAGGCCTTATAAGGCGGTCAGGTGGCATTTGTGGCACGATTCGGGTAATGGCATGAAACCTGCCCCGAAGGCGTGATCTGCCCTCCAGGGAGGTTTGCTTTCTGTAGAAGAGAGCACTATTTCCGGGAAGGCACGGGGGCGGTGGAGCAGCAACGGGTACGGGGCTATGGCATTACGGTTGGAGCAGGGGCGTCTGGATCATGAGGCGCTGGAGGGAACACGGCAGCGCAAGCTGATGGTTCGTGTGCGGCGCAAGCTGTCCCCCTGTGTCATCATGGTGGTTCTGGCTTTTGTGTTGTCCGCCCCGTTTGGCATACTCGGGCAGACCGAACTCCAGACAGCCCTGACACTGGGGACGGTCTGGTTCTGGGCGCTTTACCGTCCTGCTTTCATGCCCCTGTTCGGGCTGTTCTGTAGTGGGGTGGTGATCGAGTTCTTCAGTGCCAATCCGCCCGGCGTGCTCCTGTTCTGGATGCTGGTAGCCTATGGCGTGGCTCATGGCTGCCGTGTTGGTCTGTCCCGTCGTGGATTCCTGCTTTCCTGGAGCCTGTATGGGGTGATTGTGCTGGGAGAGGCCCTGACAGACTGGGTGTTGATGGTCATCCGGGTCCGGGGGGCGCTGTCGGTCTATCCCATTGTTTTTCAGGAGGCTCTCGCTGTAGGGAGTTATCCCTTTCTGCATGTTCTGTATTTATGGGGGCTTTCTGTTATGGAAAAGCATGACAGACTGTAATAGACTATGACCATCTGAAGTGTGGAAGCCTTGAGTTTTCCTTCCTTAATCTTTTTTTAAGCGTATATTGCAGATGTTCTTCCGGCGTGATGAAACTCGTCCGCCATTTCGGAAACGAAGTGGGCCAGCGGCTGACCTGTCTTTTTCAGAAGAACAGGCTGTCGGTGGGGGTATGTTCACACGCCGTGCCCTGCTGCTTCTGGCAGCGCAGACAGGGGTCATGGGGACGCTTGCCCATCATCTCTATCAGATGCAGGTCGTTCATGGCGATGAGCTGAAGGAGCAGGCACGCCGCAACCGGACCAGCCGCCGCCAGATTGCACCAGCCCGTGGTGAGATCTACGACCGCTGCGGTGTGCTGCTTGCCGGCAACCGTCCCAACTGGCGTGCGCTGATCATGACGGAGGAAACGACGGACCTCCAGGCCGTGGTGGACCGCTTTGCTACGATCGTGCCGCTGGATGACCGTGACCGGGCCCGTATCGAGCATGATCGCAAACATATCCATCGTTACGTCCCGCTGACCCTCAAGGAATTCCTCTCCTGGGATGATGTCGCCCGGCTGGGGCTGAATGCTCCGACCCTGCCCGGTGTTCTGATCGATGTGGGAACAACACGGGAATATCCGTTCAAGGACCTGTTGTCCCATATCATCGGGTATGTGGCCCCTCCCAATGAGACGGATGTCCAGCGGGATGGCATCATGGCCCTGCCGGGGATGAAGGTGGGGCGTGCCGGGGTCGAGCAGACGCAGGAAAGCCATCTGCGTGGACAGCCCGGCACGGTGGAGATGGAGGTCAACGCCCATGGCCGTGTCATGGGCGAGCTTGAGCGTGTGGAAGGCCAGCCCGGGGCCCGGCTGGAGCTGACGCTGGATAGCGCCTTGCAGACCCGCATCCGGGAGCGGATTGGCGAGCGTGTGGCCAGTGCCGTGGTGATGGACTGCCGCAATGGCGAGGTGATGGGGCTGGTCAGCACACCTTCTTTCGACCCGACCCTTTTTGATGGTGGCATCAGCCGGACACAGTGGAACAGTCTGATCACCGACCAGCGCACGCCGCTGGTGGACAAGGCCGTTTCCGGCCTTTATCCGCCGGGCTCCACCTTCAAGCCTGCCGTGGCACTGGCCGCCCTGAAGGCCCATGCCATCACCCCGTCGGACCGTTTTTCCTGTCCGGGTTATTACGACATGGGGGGCGTGCGCTTCCACTGCTGGAGCCGTTACGGTCATGGGTCGATCAACCTGCATCAGGCACTGAAATATTCCTGCGATGTCTATTTCTATCAGGTGGCCCGGCGCTGTGGCATGGAGGCGATTCATGAAGCCGCCGCCTTCCTGGGGCTGGATGGGAAGCTGCCGATAGAGCTGCCCCACATGCGGGCAGGGTCCGTTCCGACCCCGGAGATGCGCCGTCGCCATGGTCACCACTGGAATGGTGGTGATACCGTCAATGCCGGTATTGGGCAGGGGCTGGTGCAGACAACACCTCTGGCACTGGCCACTTATGTATCCCGTCTGGCAACGGGGCGGTTTGTGCAGCCACATCTTCTGCGCTCGGTGAGCGGGCAGGGCATTGCACCGGTTCTGGATCCCCTGCCTTTCGCAAAGGAGGCCCTCGCTGCTGCCCGGGGGGGGATGTTTGCTGTGGTGAATGAGCCACAGGGCACGGCTCCGGCCGCCCGGTTGAGCCTGCCTGGTGTGCAGATGGCTGGCAAGACCGGCTCTGCACAGGTGCGGAACGTGCCGAGAGCCCTGCGTGAGAGCGGGCACTTCAACTCCATGAACCTGCCGTGGCAGTATCGTCCTCATGCGTTGTTCATCTGCTTTGCACCTTATGACAATCCCCGTTATGCGGTGTCTGTCGTGGTGGAGCATGGCAATGCGGGTGCGACCGAGGCGGCCCCTCTGGCTGCACAGATCATGACGGATACTCTCATCAGGGACCCGGCCAGCCGGACCTCCCTGTCCCGGGGGGTCGTGGCGAGGGCTGACGGCCTGGATGACTGAGGGATAGAAGGACGTCATGCCGCTGAAGGACTTCACCGTTCCCCGTACGGCCCGCCGCCTGCTGCGGGCAGAGCCGAACCTGCGCATGTTCTCCCGGCTCTGGCAGATCAACTGGTTCTTTGTTCTGCTGGTCTGCTGTCTGGCCGGTGTGGGGTATGTTGCCCTGTATTCAGCCGGTGGCGGGCGTGCGGAGGCTTTTGCCCAGCCCCAGCTCATCCGTTTCTGTTTCGGTCTGCTGATGATGCTGGGCGTGGCGCTGGCCAGCCCACGGGTCTTGAGGATGCTCTCCGTGCCCATTTATGGGCTGTCCATCCTGCTCCTGGTACTGGTGCTGAAGATGGGGCATGTTGGCAAGGGGGCGGAACGCTGGATCAATCTGGGCGGCTTCCAGTTCCAGCCCTCCGAGTTTGCCAAGATTGCCCTGGTCCTCATGCTTTCAACATGGTTTTACCGGATCGGGCGGGACCGTATGGGCAATCCGCTGCGGCTCATCATCCCGGCGCTTCTGACACTTCTGCCGGTTGTGCTGGTGTTGAAGGAGCCCAATCTGGGGACAGCAACCATTGTTGGTGTGATCGGGGCTTCACTGTTCTTTGCGGCGGGGATGCGGTGGTGGCAGATCATCATCCTTGTTGCGCCCCTGCCGTTTCTGGGGCCCTTCATCTATAATCATCTCCATGATTATCAGAAGGCTCGGATTGATACCTTTCTGCATCCTGAGCACGATCCGCTGGGGGCAGGGTACAACATTCTCCAGTCCCGTATTGCTCTGGGGGCGGGTGGGCGCTGGGGGCAAGGCTACCTGCATGGCACGCAGGGACAGCTGAGCTTCCTGCCGGAGAAACAGACAGACTTCATCTTCACCATGATCGGGGAGGAATGGGGGTATGTCGGGGGTGTGGCCGTCATCGGGCTACTGTTCCTGATCCTGCTGAGCAGCATGCTGATTGCCCTGCGTTGTCGGAACCGCTTTGGCCGGCTGGTCGGGCTGGGCATCGCCATGGATTTCTTCCTGTATTGCGTGGTCAATCTCTCCATGGTCATGGGGGTCATCCCGGTGGGAGGCGTGCCGCTACCGCTGATCTCCTATGGAGGGTCAGCCATGCTGACCATGATGTTCGGTTTCGGTCTGCTGCTTTCCAGCTGGGTGCATCGGGATGACCCTGACTGATCTATTGGAACCGTAGGGCCGAGACCCCATCTGGAGGAGGTCGGGTTGCGGAGTATCGTGGCCGGTTTTTTTCAGGTGTCTGTTTTTTATGCATCAGTGGCTTCTTCCCCTGCTGGCTTTTACGACCGCAGCGGCAATTTTCACCATCACGCCGGGGCTGGACTCCGTCATGGTCCTGCGGACGGCTGCCTCCGATGGGCGCCGTGCTGGGATCGGGGCCATTTTTGGCATTGCCGTGGGGCTGAGCCTCTGGGGGCTGGCAGCGGCCTTCGGGCTGACAGCCCTTCTGGCGGCGTCTTCCACGGCGTTCTTCGTCGTCAAATGTGTTGGTGCGGTTTATCTGGTCTGGATGGGCGTCAGCCAGCTTCTGCGCCCCCGTATGGCACTGACGACGGAGGCCGGGCCGGAGCAGGCCCGGCGGGTGGAACATCGCAACGCCTTCTGGCCGGGATTCCGCCGTGGGATGCTGACGGACCTGCTCAACCCCAAGGCGGGTATTTTCGTGATCACCTTTTTCCCTCAGTTCATCCCGCCTGCCACGGATGTGGTGGCGTTTACGCTCGTGCAGGTGGTGATCCAGGTTGTGCTGACCTTCATATGGCTGGGGCTGCTGGTGGCCCTGACGGTCCCGCTGGCACAGTTCTTCAACAGGCCCGTCGTGGTGCGCCGTCTGGACCGGCTGACCGGGCTGGTCTTCATCGGTTTCGGAGCCAAGATATTCCTGACAGACAGTCCCTCGCACTGAGAGGGACACATAAAAAAGGCCGGTGAGAGAACGCTCCCACCGGCCTTTTTATCGTAGCCTGTTTGTGAGACTGAAGCTCAGCCTTCGATCCGGCCAAAATCAGCAATCAGCTGGCCACTGCGGCTGAAGGCCGACAGCAGGCGCAGACGGTTGAGACGCTGGCCAGCATCTTCCGCATTGACGGTCACAGCCTCGAAGAAGCGGTCCATGATCGGACGCAGGGCGGCGAGATGCTGCATGGCACTGGTGAAGTCATCATCGGCCAGACTGGCCGTGATCTTCGGCCCGGCTTCATTCAGGGCCGCATCCAGGTCACGTTCCTCATCCTGTACATAGAGTGCCGCTTCAGGGGCCTGATGGTGCGGGCCGTCCTTTTTCTCCTCGATGCGCAGGATGTTCGTGGCCCGGCGGTAGGCTGCCAGAAGGTTCTGCCCGTCTTCCGTGCCCATCATGTCGGACAGGGCCTCCACACGGCTGAGCAGGCGGACCAGGTCGCCATCCAGATGATCGGTGAAGAGGCTCCTGTTTTCCTGCACCTGTGTGACGGCCAGCGTGGCATCCAGCACGTCGTGACGGCGTCCTTCATTGCGGAGCTGGACCCGGAGCCTGTCGGTGAAGAAGGGTTCCAGCTCACCCAGAGCGGAATCTTTGCCCTCCTTCCCGGCATAGGCCTCAGCTGCTCTGGAAAGCAGGCTGCCGAGGTCGATACGCAGGCCATTGTCCCGGATGGTGCGGATCACCCCAAGGGCGGCACGGCGCAGGCCATACGGGTCGCCAGAGCCGGTGGGGGTTTCCCCGATGGCGAAGAACCCGGCCAGCATGTCCAGCCGGTCCGCCAGAGCGACGGCAACGGAGACGGGAGCACTGGCCGTGCCATCCTGCAATCCACGGGGCATGTAATGTTCGGCAACGGCCTGGGCTACTTCCGGGGCTTCACCATCATGGGCGGCGTAATAGCCGCCCATCACGCCCTGAAGCTCGGGGAACTCACCGACCATGCCGGTCGTTAGGTCGGCCTTGGCGAGCAGACCGGCCCGTTCGGCGTGTTTTACCTGTGCGTCACTCAGCTGCATGGCCGTGGCGATGATGCCTGCCAGAGTGCTGATGCGCCGTGCCCGCTCTTCCTGAGTGCCCAGTTTCGCATGGAAGGTGACAGGCTTCAGGGCCTCGACACGGCCGGCCAGTTTCGTCTTGCGGTCGAGGTCCCAGAAATGGCGGGCATCGGCGAAGCGGGCCCGCAGGACACGTTCATTCCCAGCGATGCAGAGCGTGCCGCCGTCGCTGAAGGTCTGGTTGGCCACGAAGGCGAAATAGGGAGCGGCTTTGCCGTCTTTCGTGCGCAGGGCAAAGTACCGCTGGTTGACCCGCATGGAGACCTGCATGACTTCCGGTGGAAGGTCCATGAAGGCATCATCGATGCGGCCCAGCAGGGGCACGGGATATTCCACCAGCCCGCTGACTTCACGGACCAGCCCTTCATCCTCGACAAGCGCCAGCCCCTTCTCATCAGCGAGCGCATGGACACCCTGACGGATGAGATCGGCCCGTTTCTCCTCGTTGATGACGACGTGGCGGGCTTCCAGCTCCTTCAGCCACTGTTCCGTGCCGGTGACGGTGAACGTGCCGGGGGAGAGGATGCGGTGGCCTTCGGTCACGTTGCCGCTCTTCAGCCCGTGGGCGTCGTCATCCTGACGGGCCAGGGTGAAGGGAACTGTCTGGCCATCCAGCAGGCAGACAACGTGATGGAGCGGGCGTACCCAGGTGAAGAGGGAGCCATTGCCCCAGCGCATGGCCTTGGGCCACGGGAACTTCCAGAGGAGGTCCGGCAGCTGTTCGGCAACCAGCTCCGCCGCCCTGACTGGCGGCAGGGTACGGTTGAGAACCCAGAAACCGTTTTCCTTCGTCAGCTCATCGGGGCTGACGCCATGCTTGCGGGAGAACCCGGCAAGGGCCTTTTCCGGGGCAGTTTCCCGGGGGCCACGTTCGGAAATGGTGCGGGTGGGGATGCTCTCATCCACCTCGAGGCTGGCCGCAATGTGGCGGGCACCATGAAAGCTGCGGATGTTGCGGGGGTTCAGATCGGCGAGGGCCTGTTCCAGCAGGCGGGCGAGGTCCTCGGCAGCACGGGCCTGCATCCCGGAGGGGATTTCCTCGCAGAAGAGGTCAAGAAGCAGTTCAGCCATGGGTGGTTTCCTCCTCGTCTCCAGCAAGCCATGCTTCGCAGGCAGCTTTGGCCAGCGTGCGTACACGCCCGATATAGGAGGCACGTTCTGAAACAGAAATGACCCCTCGTGCATCCAGCAGATTGAACAGATGGGAGGCCTTCAGGCACTGGTCATAGGCGGGCTGGGCCACGCCAGCTTCGGAGAGGCGGATGGACTCAGCCTCGGCTGCCCGGAACTGCGCCAGAAGCATGTCCGTATCAGCCAGCTCGAAATTGTGCCGTGAATAGTCCCGCTCTGCCCGGAGGAAGACATCTCCATAGGTCAGGCCCCGGCCATTGAAGTCGAGGTCATAGACATTCTCGACCCCCTGCACATACATGGCCAGACGTTCCAGCCCGTAGGTCAGCTCGGTGGAGGGAACGACGGTCGGGATGCCACCAACCTGCTGGAAGTAGGTAAACTGTGTGACTTCCATGCCGTCGCACCAGACCTCCCAGCCCAGCCCCCAGGCCCCGATGGTGGGGTTTTCCCAGTCATCCTCCACGAAACGGATGTCGTGCTTTTCCGGGTCGATCCCGATGGCCCGGTAGCTTTCCAGCAGCAGGTCCTGGCTTTCCTGCGGGGTGGGTTTGAGCAGCACCTGATACTGGTAATAATGCTGGAGGCGGTTCGGGTTCTCGCCATAACGGCCGTCGGACGGGCGGCGGCAGGGCTGCACATAGGCGGCAGCCCACGGCTTGCGGCCCAGTGCCCGCAGGGTCGTGTGAGGGGACAGTGTACCCGCACCCAGTTCAGTATCGTAAGGCTGGAGAATGGCACAGCCCTTCTGTGACCAGAACTGATGAAGGCGCAGGATCAGATCCTGAAAGCAGGGGGGCCGGGATGTGGACAATTCACTAGGCTCCATTAACGTAAAGATGTCTGCATATTACAGGATGAGAGGCCGGATCACCAGCGGGTAGGGGTGGGAGAGGGTAAAGAAGTTGCCGCCGTGCAGGGTGGTTTCTTAAGATGGTCTTTACGGCAGGTGCATTCTGTGGGCCTCTGCCGGGAGAAGAGGGGGGCCAAGACCCTTGCGGGGGATGGAGAGCTGTATCATATCATGTGGCATGAAGAGACAGCGCCCATGTCGCGCCCCGCCCGGGCGGGCAGGGGCTGCTGAGCAGTTGTGAAGGACAGCACGCCCATGAACTCGGAAGAACGTGATCTCATAAGTCGCTTTGTTGCCCGTGTTGGGGGAGGCGTGGGGCTGCCGAATGGCCAGAGCCCGGCGTCCCTGCCGCCGATCGACCCGGAGGCAGACCGCTTCATCGCCGAGAATTTCCAGCGTTTCCCGGAGGCCCGCTACCGTATCACGCAGCTGGCTGTCGTGCAGGAGGCGGCTCTCTCCCAGGCGCAGGCCCGCATCCGTGATCTGGAGTTCCAGCTCCAGCAGGCGAGGGGGCAGATCGCCCAGCTCCAGCAGCAGGCCAGTCAGCCGGGGCAGCAGTCAGGTGGGTTCTTCTCCGGGCTGTTCGGTCGGGGGGCTTCTGCGTCCGCTCCACCGCCCCGCGGGGCCTCCCTGCCACCGGGCTGGGGGCCTGCCTCTGGTGCTGCTGCGCCGGAGATGGGGCGGAGTTATGCCCCGCCACCGGGTTATCAGCCGGGTATGTTCGGGCGGTCCGGCTCCGGCTTTCTGGGGTCTGCCCTGTCCACGGCGGCCGGTGTCGCAGGCGGGATGATGGCGGCCCATGCGCTGGAGGGTCTGTTCTCCGGGGAGCATGGCCATGAAGGTGTCGGTGGTGCTGGCGATGGTTTTGGCAGTGAAACGACCATCATCAACAATTATGGGGACAATTATTCTGATCCGTTTGCCGGAAGCGGGACAGATGCCGCAGGGTTCTCTCCGCAGGATTTTGGCCCGCAGGATGCGCCGGTTGATAATGGCGGTGGCTTCGGTGGTGATGACATCGACAGGGACGATTTTTTCTGAGATCGGCTCCGAACGGAGCATGATGCAGGCGGGGCCTTCAGGGGCCCCGTCTTGTCATCATGGAGTACATATTCCGGCCGTGATGGCCCCATGTTCGGAACAGGCTATGTGACCGCCGGGGGCTGACAGAAAGGGACAGGACAGAGAGTTATGGAAAAAGCCCCCCAGCCCGTTCTCGGGCCTGATGCCAGCGCTGAGACACCGGACCAGCAGCCGGACCGGACCCTGTATGATGTGGCTGCTGTTGAGGATGTCAGGGAAGGAGAGGTTTTTTCTGTCATCATCAAGGAGCAGTCCATTGCTCTCGTGCGTGTCGGGGGGGAGGTTCATGCGCTGGGGGGGCGTTGCCCGCACAAGGGGGCGCCGCTGCGGGGGCGTCTGCACTGTTACAGCAAGGCTCACGGTGATGTGATTGTCTGCCCGTGGCATAAGGCGGTGTTTGGCGTACGGGATGGCCGGGTGAAGGAGCCGGTCGCCTTTTCTGGCCTGCCCGTCTATCCTGTCCGCCTCGTGGAGGGGCGGGTGCTGGTCGGGGTCAGTCCTTTGCCTGCCAGAGTTCCTGAGCCCTGCATGGAGGACAGTTCCGTGCTGGTGCTGGGTGGCGGTGCGGCGGCAGCCAGTGCCATCTATACCCTGCGTGAGGAGGGTTTTGCCGGTAGTATCATCCTCATCGGAGATGAGAGCCTGCCTCCTTATGACCGTCCATCGCTCAGCAAGGGCATTTTTCTTGGGGGGCCGGACAAGGTTCAGCCTCCGCTGCTGCTGAATGATGCTTTTTTTGCCCATCATGAGATCACCCGTGTGCAGGGGACAATCACCAGTCTGGACTGCACGGCAAAGCGTGTCGAACTGGCTGACGGGCGGGATTACAGTGCGGACCATGTGCTGATCACGACAGGGGGGCGGCCTGCGAAGCCGGATCTTCCCGGCATCGAGCTGACCGGGGTGATGACCATGCATGGCGTGCAAGATGCCCGCCAGATTGCAGAGGAGATCACGGGGGAGCAGGCTGTCGTGCTGATAGGTGGCGGGCTGACCACGTTGGAGCTGGCTTCTGCCCTGCGGCAGAAAGGGGCTGGTGTGACGGTGATTGCCCCGGAGCAGGTCATTCCCATGGAGGCCCAGTGGGGGCGGGAGGTCGGGCGCATCCTGCTGCGCCTGCACGCTGACAATGGCGTAGCTTTCATCACGGATAGTGAAGTGGTGAACATATACGGAAAGGACCATGTGGAGGGCATCGAGCTTGATGATGGCATGAAGCTGCCCTGCACCCATGTTCTGGTGGCTGTCGGCAATGAGCCATGCCGCAGTTTCCTGCCTGATGATGTTGGGACGGACGCTGATGGTGGGGTGTCTGGCATTGTTGTGGATGAGGACATGCGGGTTCTGCCCGGCATTTATGCGGCGGGGGATGTGGCCGCCTTCCAACATGAAGGAACGCTTTGTCGCATTGAACACTGGCGTCAGGCGCAGATAGAGGGGCGGGCCGCTGCCCGGACTATTCTTGGTCTGTCCCGGCAGCCCATGCCCATCCCCTGGTACTGGACCCAGCAGTTCGGCAAAAAGCTGGAATATATGGGGTGGGGAGAGCCGTTCGACCGGGTCCTGATAGAAGGGGACTTGAGCGGGTTCGACTTCATGGCGGCTTACATGAGGGGGCAGAAGGTGGTGGCGCTGGTTTCGGCTGGCCGGTCTTCCGCCATGGCTCGTGCTGCGGTCGATTTTGATGGGTTCGTTGCAAAAGAGGTGCGGACAAGCATCGTGTGATAGGGCTTGCATCCTGTTTGTTCCACATGGTTAACGGCTGCCTTCTGCAGGGCAGCCGTTTTCTGTTTCCGCAGCTGTTTTGTCGGGAGAGGGGGACATGGGATGGCATGACTGTCAGCCCATGCTCATGCCGTGGGTATAAGTGAGAGTCTTCGTATCTGTTCTGCAATAATTGTAAGTTCTGTTTTTACCAAAAAGAAATATTAATGATAAATTATGAGTGTGTCATGTGATATTGATTTGCAAATTAAAAAAATAATTAATTTTTATATGATTAGGCAAGTGCTATGAGGCGCCATCCATTCTTTTGTTACAACATGTATTGAGATATTATGCCAGATACTGCACCGTCTCGTCCGCATACTTCCATTTTTCATCAGGAATGGTGGCTTGCTACGGCCAGTCGGCAGGCAGTGTCCTTCATTGATGTGGAAATGGGGGGCAGGGTTGTTTCCCGTTTTCCTTTCGTAATGAAAAAGAGGCTTGGCTCTCCTGTCATCAGGATGCCCAAATATACCCGCACGCTGGGGCCGGATTTTGCTCTGCCACCATCAAAAACATTTCGCCAGGAGCAAAATATCAGGCATGTCGTGGACAGGACCGTTGCCAGCCTGCCCAAATATCATGGTGTCCATTTCTATCTGGACCCCGACAATGCGTCCTCCTTTGCGTTCAGGCTGGCTGGGTTCAGGGTGTACCAGGATTTCACCTTCCGCATCATGCCTGAAAAAACTCTGGACATGGCCTGGCAGGATTGTGACCAGAAGACCCGCAACCTCATCCGCACGGCGGATAAAAAACTCACTGTCCAGCAGTCTGGGGATGTGGCTCCGTTCATCGACCTGGTCAGGCAGGAACTGCCACAGAACCATCATGACTATGCCCTGCTGGAAGACCTGTTTACGGAGGCCCGTAATCGGGACCAGGCCATGGCGCTCTATGCTCATGATGGGGGCGTGCCCGTCTCGGCAGCCCTGCTCGTCTGGGATGACAGGGTGCTGTACTACTGGCAGGCCGTCCGTGTCCGCCGCTCCAGAGTGCCGGGCATGAACATGCTGCTGATCTGGAAGGCGATCGAGGAAGCCAAGAGGCGCAACCTGATTTTTGATTTCGATGGTTTCGGGTCTGTCAGAACGGCCAAGATGCTGGCCAGTTTCGGGCAGAAGCCGGTCATAAGGCCGGAAATCCGCTTCGAGACGCCCCTTTACGCCATGAAGTGCCGTCTCATCAATGTTGTCCGGCGGCATGTGCTCAGGAAGTACCGGGGTTACGATCTTTTCTGAGGCCATCATCTGGCCCTGGTTCCGGGGTGGTGGCGCTGATTAGGATTGGCTTTTCCACCACGATTGGGGTAGGAAATCCCTTACGGGGAGAGCTGCGTTCAGGGCGTGGCCGCCATTCCATGTAGCGAGCCGGAGCATTGGGCACAGCCTGTGCGGAGCCGGGTCACAGACAGATTGACGAGGTTTGAATTCATGCATCAGTACCGTACCCATTTCTGCAACGCCCTGCGTGCTGATGATGCAGGCAGGACCGTACGGCTGTCGGGCTGGATTCACAGCAAGCGTGACCATGGCGGGCTGCTCTTCATCGACCTGCGGGACAATTATGGCGTGACGCAGATCGTCGTTCCGTCCGAAGGGGCGCTGCTGGAACAGGCCGAGCGTCTGCGGGTGGAGAGCGTCATCACCGTGACGGGTGAGGTCGTGGTGCGTGAGGAGGGGCAGCGCAACCCTTCCCTGCCAACGGGTGATGTGGAGGTCCGGGCCAGCGGGATTGACGTGCAGTCCCGGGCGGAGGTTCTGCCCTTCCAGGTGGCCGGGCAGGAGAACTATCCCGAGGACCTGCGCCTGAAATACCGTTACATCGACCTGCGCCGGGAGAAGATGCACCGCAACATCATGCTGCGCAGCCAGGTCATCACCAGCCTGCGCCGCCGCATGGTCGAGCAGGGCTTCACGGAATTCCAGACTCCCATCCTGACGGCCTCCTCCCCGGAAGGCGCACGGGACTTCCTCGTTCCGGCCCGTCTGCATCCCGGCAAGTTCTACGCCCTGCCGCAGGCTCCGCAGCAGTTCAAGCAGCTGGCGATGGTGGCCGGGTTCGACCGTTATTTCCAGATCGCCCCCTGCTTCCGTGATGAGGCCTCCCGTGCGGATCGCAGCCCTGGCGAGTTCTATCAGCTCGATTTCGAGATGTCCTTCGTCACGCAGGAAGACATCTTCAGCGTGCTGGAGCCGGTTCTGGCTGGCGTGTTCAACGAATTCACACCGGAAGGCTGGAAGATCACGGACGGGGCCTTCCCCCGCATCCCGTATGCCGATGCGATGCGGGATTACGGGTCCGACAAGCCGGACCTCCGCAACCCGCTCATCATCAGGGACGTGACGGAACAGTTCGCTGACTCCGGTTTCGGTCTGTTCGCCCGCATTGCAGCCTCTGGTGGCCGTGTGCGTGCCATCCCCGCACCGGGTGCGGGCAGCCGCCCCCGGGCGTTCTTCGACAAGCTCAATAACTGGGCACGGGATCAGGGGGCCGGGGGCCTCGGTTACATCATCTTTGATGAGGAAGGTGGCAAGGGGCCGATCGCCAAGAACCTGGAAGCTGACCGTGTCGAGAAAATCCGTGAAATCTGCGGCCTGAAGGCCGGTGATGCGGTCTTCTTTGCAGCGGGCAAGGGGGATGAGGTCGTCAAGTTCTCCGGCGTGGTGCGGACGAAGGTGGCGACCGATCTGGATCTCATCGAGAAGAATGCCTTCCGCTTCTGCTGGGTCGTGGACTTCCCGATGTATGAGCGCAACGAGGAAACGGGCGAGATCGACTTCTCCCACAATCCGTTCTCCATGCCGCAGGGCGGTCTGGAAGCCCTGAACACGCAGGACCCGCTGACCATCAAGGCCTATCAGTACGACATCGTCTGTAACGGTGTGGAGCTGTCCTCCGGTGCCGTGCGTAACCACCTGCCGGACGTGATGCTGCGGGCCTTCGAGATCGCCGGTTATGGCCCGGATGTGGTGGAGGCCCGCTTTGGCGGGATGCTCAATGCGTTCCGTTATGGTGCCCCGCCGCATGGTGGCGCTGCGCCGGGTGTGGACCGTATCGTCATGCTGCTGGCTGATGAGCCGAACATCCGTGAGGTCATTCTCTTCCCGCTGAACCAGAGCGGTGAGGACCTGATGATGGAAGCTCCGGCTCCGGTCGAGCCTGCCCGCCTGAAGGAACTTTCCCTCAAGCTGGACCTGCCCAAGCCGAAGCCCTCTGCTGGTGGCAGCAAAGCTCAGGAAAAGCAGGGCTGATTCTGGTTCTCTGATCTGTTGATCTGATCCGGGCAAGGCCGGGGCGGCGCGATCCGCTCCGGCCTTTTTCGTGTCAGGTGTTTCTTCCTGCGCCGCTCTGTCCCATTCTGGGAAAGAAAGGGAAGGAGACCTGTCATGAATTTTGATGAGATCATGCCGGATTATGTGCCGGAAATTGCACCGGACATACGGGAGGAGGTCATGACCATCCTGCGTCAGATCGAGCGGGACCATGATGTTGACATCCTGTTCGCTGTGGAAAGTGGTAGCCGGGCCTGGGGCTTTCCCTCACCGGACAGTGACTACGATGTCCGCTTCATCTACCGTCACAGGCTGGACTGGTACCTGTCCCTGAAGCCGGGCCGGGACGTGATCGAGCTGCCCATTTCCGATGATCTGGACGTGAATGGCTGGGACCTGCGCAAGGCCCTGAACCTGCTGACGAAACCCAACCCAACCCTGATGGAGTGGCTGGTCAGCCCGGTGCGTTATCTGTGGCGGGAGGAAGCGGATGAGCTGGCTGCTTTTGCCAGACAGGTCGAAGCTGGACTGAGCTGCCAGCTTCACTACCTGAATCTGGGCCGCAACAGCTGGAGACGGGCGATCCGGGAGGATGGCAGCACGCATTACAAGCGGCTCTTCTATGCGCTTCGTCCAGCCATGGCCTTACGCTGGATGCGCCTGCATGAGCATGGCCAGCCTCCGATGAACTTTCAGGCCCTCTGTCAGGGCTGCGACCTTCCGGCTGCCGTGCTCAGGCCCATCCGGGAGCTGCTGCACCTCAAGTCCAGAAGCCGGGAGCAGCAGAGCGGCCCCTCCATCCCTGCCGTGAATGAGCTGATCGAAGCCGAATTCGCCCATGCCGAGGCCATGACCCTGCCAAGGCCGGGCATGGACGTGCATGAGCAGGCCGAAGCCTTGTTTCGGAAGCTGGTGAAAGCCGAGCTCTAGGAAAGGCTGACCACTACCGGCACATGGTCGGATGGCTTTTCCCGTCCCCGTTCGTCCTTGTCGATGGTGAAGCCGGTCAGGTGGTCGGCAAGGCGGGGGGAGAGCAGGGCATGGTCGATCCGCAGGCCGGAATTGCGCTGGTAGGCTCCCGCCTGATAGTCCCAGAACGTGTAATGCCGCCCCGCAGGGTGCAGGCAGCGCAAGGCGTCCGTCAGGCCGGACCAGAGAAGGCGGCGGAAGCCCGCACGGCTTTCCGGGCGGAGCAGGGCATCGTCCGGGGACAGGGCCTTGGGGGCGTAATCCTCATCTGTCGGGCAGACATTGTAATCCCCGATGAAGGTAAAGGATCGTTCCTCTTTCTGCAGGGTCAGGGACCGCTGGTGCAGGGCCTCAAGAAAGTTCAGCTTTTTGGCGAAACCGGCGTCCCCGCCTGAATTGCCATTGGGCAGGTAGAGATTGCCGATGGTGACCCCTTCAAGCTCCGTCTCGATGTAGCGGGCCTCGTCACTCTCGAAGCCGGGCAGATGATCGGTCGTGACGGTCAGAGGGACACGGCTGATGAGAGCCACCCCATTATAGGCCTTCTGCCCCGCCACGGCGGCGTGAAATCCGGCTTCCTCAAAGAGTTTCGGAAACTGGTGCGCCTCGCACTTGATCTCCTGAAGGCACAGCAGGGTGCAGTCCGGGTTACGGTCCAGCCAGTCCTTTACCAGATGGGCACGGGTGCGGATGGAGTTGATGTTCCAGCTGGCAAAGGTCAGGGACATGGGGTGGCGGGCCTCCAGAGTGAAAAGTCAGGCGAGGGAGAAGCTGCTGCCACACCCGCAGGATGAGGCGGCATTGGGGTTGTTGACGGTGAAATGGGCACCCATCAGCTTGTCGATGAAGTCCAGCTCGGCCCCTTCCAGAAGGTCGAAGCTGACGGGGTCGATGAACACGCGGGCCCCGTCCTTTTCGATCAGATGGTCACCAGCCTTTTTCTCCCGCACCAGTTTGAACTGGTACTGGAAGCCATTGCATCCTCCGGCGAGAACGGACACACGCAGGGCCATGCCGTCCGGTTCGGACTGCTGGCTGATGATCTCTGCAATGCGGGCAGCTGCCGCCCCTGAAATGCTAAAATCGGCCACGGACAATCTCCATAATCATCACAAAATTTCACGCCATTGCAGCATACATGGCGGAGAGATGTTGACACTATAAGGCCGGCCGCCAAGAATCGAAACCGGAAAGGCTGTATGCTTCGTGCGGCCCGCTCGGATATGGGGATGGCAGATGGAAATGGCCAGATACGCAGTGCAGCGGCAGGGTGCCCGTGGGCGTCAGTTTGCCGAGGAGGAAAGCCGCACCCGCACGCCGTGGCAGCGGGACAGGGACAGGGTGCTTCATTCATCCGGTTTCCGCCAGCTGCAGTACAAGACGCAGGTCTTCCTCAATCACGAGGGGGATTTCTTCCGTACCCGCCTGACCCATTCGCTGGAAGTTGCCCAGATTTCCCGTTCCATTGCCCGGACACTCGGTGTCAACGAGGACCTTGCGGAGGTGATCGCCCTGGCGCATGATCTTGGCCACACGCCTTTCGGTCATGCCGGTGAGGATGCGTTGCAGGCCGCCATGAAGGACTGGGGCGGGTTCGACCACAATATCCAGTCCCTCCGGCAGGTCACCGAGATCGAGGCCCGCTATCATGGTTTCGACGGCCTCAACCTGACATGGGAAACGCTGGAGGGGCTGGCGAAACATCACGGGCCTGTCCGCCGTCCTGCACCGTGGCTGGCCAGTTTTGATGGGCGCTACCCGCTGGAACTCTCCAGCCATGCCTCCGTGGAAGCGCAGATCGCCGCCATCTGTGACGACGTGGCCTATCACGGGCATGACCTTGATGATGGTCTCCGTGCCGGTCTTCTGAGTTTTGAGGACATCGAGGCGGTTCCCCTGCTGAAAACCTGCCTCGAGGAGGCCCGGTCTCTGAACTGGTCAGGGCATGGAGCGTTCGACCGTGACCAGCGTATCCGTCATGAAACGGTCCGGCGTGTCATCAATCGGCTCGTCAGCGACCTGATTGAACAGAGCCGGAAAGCTCTGGATGAGCTGAAGCCGCAGAGTGCCGATGACGTACGCCATGCGGGTCGTGCCATCGTCGAATTTTCTCCGGAAATGGCAGACCGGAACAAGGAAATCCGCACATTCCTTCACGCCCGGATGTATCGCCACTGGCGTGTCCGGCGGATGACCCGCAAGGCCCGCATCGCTCTGGCCGACATATGTGCCATTCTGGGGGATGAGCCGGAACTTCTGCCCACGCCTTGGCAGGAGCTGGCCCTGGAGCGGCGACGTGCAGGCAACGAGGCTGCTGCACGTCGTGTCGTGGCTGATTATATTGCCGGGATGACAGACCGTTTCGCCATGGAGGAACATCGCCGCCTGATGGACCTGTCCGTTCTGGGGTAAGAGGTTGCAAGAATCGCCTGTTCTGGCAGCGAGTGCCTGCTGGGCTGTTCCAAAAAGAGGCGGTGGCTTTTATAGTGGCACGGAACAAGGATGGCAGGCAGTTCTGGTGGCCTGTCATGTAGTGGATCATGACCCCCTTTCAGGGGATTTTGACAGGTTGGATAGAGAAAGTTGCAGAATATGGCCGGCATTGCCCCGACAGCATCATCCCCGGATTGTCTTTTCGCCATCATGCGGGAGAAGGTCGTAACAGCTCTCAAGGCCGTTCTGCCAGACCTGCCGGACGATGTCGCAGCCCGGGTGGAGGTCACGCCTCCCCGTGATGCCGCCCATGGGGACATGGCCACCAATGCCGCCTTGCTGGCCGCCAAGCCCGCAAGGCGCAAGCCGTTCGAAATCGCCAGGGAGCTGGTGGCCGAGCTGGCCGCCCTGCCGGAGATCGCCCATGTGGAGATGGCCGGTCCGGGTTTCGTGAACATGACGCTGAAGCCGGAGCTGTTCCACGATGTCGCCCGGGCCGTGCTGAAGCGTGGGGCCGCCTATGGGCGGTCCTCCCTCGGGGCGGGGCGCCGTGCCAATGTGGAATATGTGTCCGCCAACCCGACAGGCCCGATGCATGTCGGTCATTGCCGTGGTGCTGTTGTGGGGGATGCGCTGGCCAACCTGCTGGAGGCGGCAGGTTTCAGGGTCACACGGGAGTATTATGTCAATGATGCCGGGGCACAGGTCATCGCCCTGACATGGGCCGCCTACTGGCGCTACCTTCAGGCCATCGGTACGGATATTCCTGCCGAGGAATTCGGAGAGCTGGCACCCAGCGGACTGCAATATCAGGGTGAGTATCTCATTGCCGTCGGGCAGGCGCTAGCCGAAAAGCATGGCCGCTCCCTCGCATCCGCCGATGGTGGCGTGGCCCCGGTAGACACATGGTTCGAGACCGTCCGTGCGGAAGCCCTTGAGCACATGATGGGCATGATCCGGGATGACCTTGCCGCTCTGGGTATCCATCACGAGATTTTCAGCAGCGAGGCCGAAGTGCTGAAGAGCGGCGAGGTTGATGCCGCCATTGCCAGCCTTGAGACGCGTGGCCTGCTTTACGAAGGCGTGCTGGAGCCCCCCAAGGGCAAGAAGCTGGAAGACTGGGAAGCCCGCCCGCAGACGCTGTTCCGTTCCACCGAATTCGGTGACGATCAGGACCGTGCCCTGCGGAAGTCTGACGGGTCCAACACCTACTTCGCCAATGATGTCGGCTATCACGCCCGCAAGGCGTCCCGCTCCGATCTGCTGATCGATGTTCTGGGAGCTGACCATGGCGGGTATGTCTCCCGCATGAGGGCTGCCGTCGCCGCCCTGACGGAAGGGAAGACGGATTTTGAGGTCGTCATGTGCCAGATCGTCCGTGTGGTGAAGGACGGTGAGCCGGTGCGCATGTCCAAGCGGGCCGGGACCTTTGTCACGCTGCGGGATCTGATTGATGAGGTGGGCCGGGATGCCGTGCGCTTCACCATGCTGACCCGCAAGGCCGATGCGCAGATGGAGTTCGACCTGAACGCCGTCGTGGCGCAGACCCGGGACAACCCGGTCTTCTACGTCAACTATGCCCATGCACGCTGCCGGTCCGTCCTGCGGTTGGGAGAAGAAACCTATGGTGCCGCCGCCGTGACGGACGAGGCGCTCGCCGGGCAGAACCTGTCCATCCTGACAGCGGATGAGGAGCTGGCCGTCCTGCGCCGCATTGCCAGCCTGCCACGGCAGGTCGAGGCTGCCGCTCTTGCCCGGGAGCCGCACCGCATCGCCACATACTGCATCGATCTGGCATCGGACTTCCATGCGCTCTGGAACCGGGGACGTGAGGAAACCAGCCTGCGTTTCATCCAGGATGATGCACCGGAGGTCAGCAAGGCCCGGCTGGCCCTCGTGGCCGCCATTGCCTCAACATTGCGGATCGGCCTTGGCATCCTTGGTGTCGAAGCCGTAGAGGAGCTGCGCTGAACCATGTCCATGCCGGACGATCACCATAACGACATAGCGCCCCCTCAGGCTGATGACCGCCTGGGGGGAGGAAGCCGCAGGCCGCCCCGCAGTCGCCCTGATGAATCTCGGGGAGAACGGGCCGAGGTACGGTCAGGCCTGCTGGCGTCGCTCATGGGGGGGCAGTCCGGCACACGGGGATTGATGCTGCTTGGCGTGATCGGGGCTGCGCTGCTGCTGGGGATTGGTGGGGTCTGGAGCTGGATGGCCAGCCATCATCCGTCTGGTGTTCCGGTCATCGGTCCGCCACCTTACCCTGTGAAGGATCGTCCGGCTGATCCGGGTGGCATGATGGTCATGGGCGATGACACCACGAAGAGCGATGTGACCGGTCGTGGAGCCGTGCATCTGGCTCCCCCGCCTGAACAGCCGGATGCCAGCATGCTGGCCGGTCGTCTGGCACCGTCCGCCTCCGGGCCTGGGGCGGGAGAAGCGGCCCAGAAGGTAGCGTCTGCCAATAGCGGACCGGCAGGGGATGCAGTGTCGCCCGGGAAACAGGTGGCTGCCCCCGGAGGGGACGCAGATGCTGGAAAAGGTGGCGTGACCCAGGGCGGGGACATCCAGAGCACGTCCCTGCCGCCAGATGATACGGCGGATCAGACGGCAAAGGGAGATGTGGCGGATAAGGGGGCGTCCTCAGCCACAGTGTCCGCACCGAAGAAGCGCGAGCCATCATCCGATGCTGGGGATGAGGCCGATGAGGCGGACAACAGCCCGGATGAGGCCAGCAGCAGGGTGGAGGTGCCAAAGCGGGAGACACCGCCGGCCCGCAAGGCTGCTGGGGATGATGTGTCTGATGAGGCGTTGCCGCCGCCTGTACCCGCCCGGGCAAAGCCTGCCACCCCGATGGTGTCTTCTGAGGGACCCCGCAGAAAGGCTGCTGAAACAGGTGCGGCAGGGCGGTATGAGGTCCAGCTTGCTGCTCTGGCCAGTGAGGATCAGGCCCGGCAGGAATGGAGCCGCCTGCGCCACAGGCTGCCCGACCTTCTGGGAGGGTATGATCCGGTCTACCGGAAGGTGGAACGGGACGGGAAAACCTTCATTCGGCTGCGCATAGGCGGGTTCGAAGACAGGGCGGCGGCACGCCAGCTCTGTGTCCGGCTGCATGCACAGGCACAGGCCTGCGCCGTGGCGACGAACTGATCGTGGCAGCATCAGCCAGTGAGTGACGCATTGCATCTCGTGCTGGAGGGATTCGAGGGACCGCTGGACCTTCTGCTTGACCTTGCACGTTCCCAGAAGGTGGACCTCCAGCAGATTTCCATTCTCCAGCTCAGTGAGCAGTATCTGGAGGTTGTGGAGCGGGCCCGGCAGGGGGCGGCGGCCCTGCGGCTGGAAATTGCGGCGGACTGGCTCGTCATGGCAGCCTGGCTGGCGTGGCTGAAGTCCCGCCTTCTTCTGCCCTCGGCCGAGCAGGATGATGAAGCGGAGGATGCTGCGGGCCAGCTGCATGAGCGGTTGATCGACCTGGAGCAGATGCACCGGGCGGCCGCCTGGCTGGAGGAACAGCCACGGCTGGGACGGGATGTTTTCGCCCGGGCCGAGGCGGAAAATCACACACGGATTGAAATGGCACCGCTGAAGGGGGATGTGCCGTCCCTTGTTCTGGCCTATCTGGCGGCACGGCGGCGGGGAGGGCGCAAGCGGACCTATTCCCCCCGTGTGGCACGGTACTGGAGTGCCCAGCAGGCGCGGGAGGCTCTGGCCCGCCTGCTGGGGCGCAGGCGGGTGGCAGGCTGGCAGTCCCTGACAGATGTTCTGCCAGAGCTGATGGAAGGTGGAGCGCTGGAGAAGCGGGCTGCTTTGGCCGGTGCCCTGATGGCCGGGCTGGAAATGGCTCGTGGCGGCAGGCTGGAGCTGCGGCAGGACAGGGCCTTCGGCACTATTGAATGGCGGGAAAGAGAGGAGACCGGGCATGAATGAGAGAGGGCCAGCCTTTCAGGAGCTCCCGCCGGACATGGCCGGGCAGGATGAGTTTGCCAGAGCTGTAAGCCTCGTGGAGGCTCTGCTTTTTGCCAGTGCAGGGCCGGTGACGGCCAGCAGCATTGTGGGGCTTCTGCGGGAGCAGGGGCTGGAGGCACAGGCCGACAGTCCGGGTGCCGTGCTGGATGGGGTAGCCCAGCGGTACAGGGGCCATGCGGTGGAGCTTCAGGCCATTTCCGGTGGCTGGCAGTTTCGGACGAGAGCCATGTTCGGCCCGGCTCTGGCACGGGTGATCGAGCGGCCGAGACGGCTGAGCCAGGGGACACTGGAGGCTCTGGCCATCGTGGCCTATCACCAGCCCTGCACCCGGGTGGAGATCGAGACGATCCGCGGGGTCCGGCTGGGGCAGAGCATTCTTGATACATTGCTGGAGGAAGGGCTGATCACGCCCAAGGGTCGCAAGGAGGTACCGGGCCGTCCCGTACTGTGGGGAACGACGCCCCAGTTCCTGAAACTGTTTGGCCTTGCAAGCCTTGCAGACCTGCCCCGTAGGGAGGAATTGCTTTTCGAGCCTTCTTCCGATGGGGCGGGAACTGGGCTAGAAGACACCATACAGCCTTCATGAGGGGAGATGGCCACCGATGTTCGACCTGAGCTGGACAGAAATTGCCCTTCTGGTGATCGTGGCCCTCGTCTGCATCGGCCCCAAGGACCTTCCGGTAGCCATGCGGACCCTGTCCAGAGCCATAAAGGGCATCCGTCGGTTGGGGGCAGAGTTCCAGCAGCATATTGATGAGATGGTCAAGGAGGCGGATCTCAGCGAGGCGAGGGACCAGCTGCGGGAGATCAGGCAGTTCAGCCCACGGGAGCAGCTGCGCAGGGCCATTGACCCGGACCGCTCGCTGGACAGGCAGCTGGATGTTGGGCGGCAGGAAGGGATGCCCATGGCGCCTCCACCGCCACCACCACCTCCTCCACCACCGCCCGCACCGGGCAGTGAGGAGTTGGGGGGCTCCCGGTCCCATGTTCCCCCCGCCCAGCCTCATAACGCCCGTATGCAGGCACAGGCAGAAGCGCTGGAGCGTGCCCCGGCCATCCTTCCTCCGACAACAGCCCTGCGGTTGATCGAGGAATCCCGTTATTGGCACCGTCCGGCATTTCTTCCGCCGGAGATTGCCCTGCATAATGGTCGTCGTGCGGCCATCCTGACAGCAGCCCAGCCCTCTGAGAGCATGAAAGGAGAGCCGCAGCATGGTTCAGCCTGAGACATCCGGTGATACGGCACGGACACCCGCCCAGCAGGTGGAGCAGCCTGCTGGGGCGCCGGGGGGCGGAACGGTGCCAGGGCAGGCGCAGGAGCGCAGCGTGGCCGGTGATACGCCCATGCCCCTGCTTGATCATCTGATGGAACTGCGGCGGCGGCTCATCTGGTCTCTGGCAACCTTTGTGGTGGCCTTTCTCGTCTGCTATCATTTTTCCGGCGAGATATACCGGTTTCTGGCGGCGCCTCTGGCCAGCATCATGCGGCAGAAGGGCGAGCAGCCGCATCTCATCTATACCGCCCTGTACGAGGCTTTCTTCACCTATGTGCGTGTGGCCGTGTTCGGGGCGTTCTTCCTGTCTTTTCCCATGATGGCCATCCAGGCATGGATATTCATTGCGCCGGGTCTGTACCGCAATGAGAAGAAGGCGTTCGCCCCGTTCCTGATCGCCACGCCGCTGCTGTTTCTGGCCGGGGCGGCGCTGGCCTATTATCTGGTCTTCCCGTTTGCGTGGAAGTTCTTCCTGTCCTTCCAGCAGCTTGGTGGTGAGAATCAGATGGGGATTGAACTTCAGGCCCGCGTGTCGGAATATCTGAATCTGGTCACGAAGATGATCATGGCCTTTGGCATCTGTTTCGAGCTGCCTGTGGTGCTGACCCTTCTGGTCCGGGCCGGACTGGTGGGTACGGCCCTGCTGCGGCGCATCCGCCGTTATGCCTATGTCGGCGCCTTCGCCATTGCGGCGGTCATCGCCCCGCCGGATGCCATCACCATGCTTGGGCTGGCCATACCGCTGGTCGGGCTGTACGAGGTGTCCATCCTTGCCGCCCGCATGGTCGAGCCGAAGCCGGTTACGGCCGATGACGATGATGAGGCCCTGCCCGAGCGTGGGGACGCCGCCTGAAGGCGACATTTCCCCGGCAGGGGAAACTGGTATAGACAGACCCTGACAGTTGTAGAGACCCAGCGGAGTATCCCGACCCATGCATGACCTCAAAGCCCTACGTGCAGACCCCGCCGCTTTTGATGCCGCCCTTGCCCGTCGTGGCCTGCCCGCCGTGGCTGAATCCCTCGTGAAGGAGGATGAGCGGCGCCGTGCCGCCCTGGCCGAGTTGCAGGAGGCACAGGGGCAGAGAAAAGGGCTGGCCAAGGAAATCGGACAGGCCAAGCGCAAAGGTGAGGATACGGCTGGGATTGAGGCTCGTGGTGCTGCCCTTCGGGACCAGATCGCCACTCTGGAAGCCCGTGCCAATGAGATACAGAAGCGTATCGATGATGTGCTCCAGCAGCTGCCGAATCAGCTGGATGCAAACGTGCCTGATGGCCGGGATGAAAACGACAATGTGGTCGTGCATCAGTGGGGGGAGGTGCCGTCCTTCGCTTTCGAGGCGAAGCAGCATTTCGAGCTGGGCGAGGCTCTGGGCATGATGGACTTCCCTTCCGCGGGAAAAATTGCCGGGTCCCGCTTCGTGATGCTGCGGGGCGCCCTGGCCCGGCTGGAGCGGGCACTGGGGCAGTTCATGCTGGATACCCATACGGGTGAATTCGGTTATGAGGAAGTGACTGTCCCTCTGCTCGTCAATGATGCAGCCATGTATGGCACGGACAAGCTGCCGAAATTTGCCGAGGATTCCTTCCATACCGATGATGGCCGCTGGCTGATCCCGACCGGTGAAGTGCCGCTGACGGCCTCCGTCATGGGGGACATCCTGCCCGCCGAGAGCCTGCCACGCCGCATGACGACCCTTTCCACCTGTTTCCGGTCCGAGGCCGGGTCGGCAGGGCGGGACGTGCGGGGGATGCTCCGTCAGCATCAGTTTACCAAATGTGAGCTTGTGTCCGTTGTGGCACCAGAGGAGAGCGAGGCGGAGCATGAGCGCATGACCCGTGCTGCGGAAACGGTGTTGGAAAGGCTGGGCCTGCCCTTCCGCCGGGTGCTGCTCTGTGCCGGGGATACGGGCTTTGGTGCGGCAAAGACGTACGATCTGGAAGCTTGGCTGCCGGGGCAGCAGGCATGGCGTGAGGTGTCGTCCTGCTCCAACACGAGGGACTTTCAGGCCCGCCGCATGAATGCCCGGATGCGCCGGGAGAAGACGACGGTTTTCGTCCATACCCTCAACGGCTCCGGCCTTGCTGTGGGCCGGGTCATGATCGCCCTGATGGAAGTCCACCAGCAGGAAGATGGCAGCATCAGGGTGCCGGAGGTTCTGCGCCACTACATGGGTGGTCTGGACGTCATCCGGGCCTGAAAAAGCAGGAGGGATCATCCGTATCGGCTGGGATATGGATGATTGCCTGATGGTGCTTGAGGCCTGAAAAATATTTCCATTGAGTCATGAGCCTGCTTGCTGGTCAGTGGCGGGGGGCGTGTGATAGATGTCGTGGACTTGATCATGTGCAGGCGGCATGGACGCTCTGGCATATTTTGTTTTTCAGGATAACTCATGACACTGCTTCGTTCTCTGGGATGTGCCTTTGCTGTGGGTACATTGGCCCTGTCTGCCTGCTCATCATCTATCGGGCCACACAACATGCGGCGCGACCGGCTGGATTATGAGAAGGAGATGAGTCGGCAGCAGAATCAGGAGATGCTCTTCAACATCGTGCAGCTCCGCTATTCCCTGTCACCTACATTGATCGAACCGACACAGATCATCTCGGCCTATACGGCAGAGACGAATACCAGTGCGAACATCAGCGGTACGCCCTGGATTCAGGGTGCCGGGGGAACACTGGGCGGCTCGCTGGGCTATTCCTATAGTGACAGCCCGACGGTGACGTATCAGCCGGTTTCCGGGATGCAGTTCTCGGTCAACATCCTGCGGCCCATCTCACCGCAGACGCTTCTGCCGCTGATTTCCAGCGGTCTGCCGGTCGATACGCTGTTGCAGATGACGATGCAGTCCATCGGTCCAGCCAGCAACACGACCAGCACGATTGCCGGGACGGAAGGCAAGGAAGCCTCCATCCGTTTCACCTATCTGCTGCGGGCACTGCGGAAACTCCAGGCAGGCAATGCGCTGAGTATCCGGAGCATTGCGCCGACACCGGCAACCAAGACGCAACCCGCTCAGCCAGAACGGACCTTCATCCTGCTGCCCCACAGCAGTGCGCCGGAGATTACCGAGCTTCAGGGGCAGGTGCGGCAGGCTCTCCAGCTTCCGCCGGGCTGTGAACAGGCCGAGGTCATCTATGGCCGTACGGCGGATCATCCGGGCCAGGTGGCGATGGTGACACGTTCCATGCTGTCGATCTGGGAAGACGTTGCGAGCACGATGGAAGTGCCGCAGAAGATGGTGGACAAGGGCGTGACGGCTCCGTCCGTGGTCCGTGGTCCGAACGAACCGCAGCCGGCCATCATCATTCATTGCAGTCCGGAGAAACCCAGCAACGAGCAGGCTTACACCTCCGTCGAGTATGAGGGATCATGGTACTGGATTGCCAAGGATGATCTGGCCAGCAAGCTGGCTTTTTCGATGCTCCAGTTCATTCATGCCATTGCAGAGACAGCGTCTGCCAAGGGGGCCATGGTCACCATTCCCAGCCGCTGAGGCTGACTGGCTGACCTGAAACAGGAACGGGCGTGCCTTGTGAAAGGCCCGCCCGTTTTTTGTGGTGGATTATTCCTTCCTGCGCCGTTTGTGTGGTTTTTTCTTCTCGAAGCCTCCAGCCTTGCCTCGTGGCCCTTTGGGCCGACCATGGTTTTCCTGGCGCCCGGGAGGGCCAGTCCGGCGACCCTGATGGCGGCGGGAGGATTCACGCATCCGGCTCTGGGTGCGGAGAACCTGTTCGATCCATTCATCGAGAATGGCGGCATTGCGTTCGGCAACGATGAGTTCCGGATAGTTCTCCGGGAAGCGCATGGCCAGCCACCGCCATGTGACAAGGCGACGATGGCGTTTCTCGGCCCGTTCCAGCTCTTCCCGCCCGGCCGTGGCGGCGGCGGGGAGACGGCCCGTGCCGGGGGGGAAGATGCGCTGCCCACGGGCATGGAGGGCGGCCCATTCCACAAGGCGGGGAATGCCGTTGTCCCGTGTGTTGATCGGGCACATGGCGTAGGTCCAGCGGGTGGAGAGGTCCAGCCCGTCCACGCCTTCCAGTGCGGCGGCAATTTCCAGAGCCTGCTCCATGTCGGCAAGACGGTAATTTGGGTCATCCGGGCGGAGGACAGCCCGCTTGATGCGGGTCAGCACGCCGTAAAGGCTGTCTGATCCCATTTCCTGCGCAACGGCCTGCACGATGTCCGCATCGGGCTGGACGAGGGGGCGGAGTTCCAGCGTGGGTTCCGGCGGAGCGTCCAGCATCTGGCGGATGAAGCTGGGGCGGCCTGCCCCTTCCAGCACGCAGACCAGTCCTTCCTCATGCTTGCCGAAACGGCCTGCCCGTCCACCGATCTGTTTGACTTCCTGCGAGACAAGGTTGCGTGTCTGCCGTCCGTCATATTTGCGCAGCGTGCTGAACACCACCCGGCGGATGGAGAGGTTGAGGCCCATGCCGATGGCATCCGTCGCGATGAGGATGTCCGCTTCACCCCGGTTGAAGCGGGCGGCCTCGGCCCGGCGGACTTCCGGGCTTAGGGCACCATAGATGACGGCGACCCGGCGGTTATGGGCCATCAGTTCGGCCCGGAGGTCCAGCACGTCCCGGCGTGAAAAGGCGATGAGGGCATCACCGGCCCGCAGGTCCGTCAGGGCCAGTGTTCCGGCGGGGCGGAGCGGGCTTTTGCGCTCCAGATGGATCTCATCCACCGGGTCATTGCAGAGTTCGGCAATGCGCTTGACGAGCGGGATGCAGTCCGCCGCTCCGAGGATGAAGACGTGCCGTGCCGGAACGCCCATGATGGCGGCCGTCCACGCCGCTCCCCGGTCCGGGTCGCTGAGCATCTGGGCCTCATCGATGATGGCCACGTCAACAGGGTTGCTGAAGGGGCACATCTCCACCGTGGCGGCCAGATGGCGGGCCGTGGGGTCGATGATGCGTTCTTCTCCGGTTGTCAGTGAGGCCGGAACACCCCGGCTGAGCATGGCTTCCCGGAATTCATGGGCCAGCAGCCGGAGGGGGGCGAGGGCCAGACCGCTCTCTGCCTGGGCGAGGGCCTCCAGTGCCGTGTGGGACTTGCCGGAATTGGTCGGGCCGGTCACCAGCGTGATGCGGCGTTTCAGCGCACGGGCAGTGCGGAAATGGGCGGCGAAGCGGTCCAGTGCGGCGACACGGGCGATGGCCGCATTGCCCTTGCGGGCCTGCGGGCTGTCATCATAGCCGTCACTCTCCTTCTGGCCCGTGCCACGTCGCCAGCTGTTGAGCAGGAGGCGGCATTTTTTCAGCTCTGCCGGGTCGAAATGGAAAATCTCCAGCCCGTCCGGCTGCATGTCCCGCTTGGCGACGGGGATGCGGTTCTCGGCGATCCAGCGCAGGGCTTCCCGGCGGGAGCAGTGCAGCAGGGCGGGAACCTTTTCGAAGCCGACAAGGGTGGCTTCCCAGTCCCTGATCTTCTGGAGTTCCCGTGCCCGGCGGGCTTCGGCCCTGGCCCGGATATCTTCCTGCTCCCGTGCCCGGCGTTCCTCTTCAAGGATCATCTCATCCTCGAAGCCAAGGTCCACGCCACCAAAGGCCCGGGCGATGCTGTGGGAGAGCCGTTCAATCTGCGTGCCGGAGAGGAAGGTGCCGACATCGGCAAAGTCCGCCCGCATGTCGTCCAGCACCCGCAGGGGGGTGTCTGCCATGTCCCGCCAGCGTTCTTCCAGCACGCTTTCCAGCACGGCGTTCTGGCCGTTCTCGTCAATCAGCGGATCGCTGATGCGTTCGGCCGCCAGAAGGACATCGGCCTTGCGGACCCAGACATCTCCGTTGCGATGGGCACGGTTTATCATGCCACTGGCCCAGCTGCGGCGGCGGACCTGGCAGAGCGCATGGAGCAGCTCGGCCTCGTTGATCTCCGTCTTGTCGGCTCCCAGCCGGCGGGCGACCTGCCGCAGGAGGGAGGCCCGTTCCCGTGGGGTGATGGCCAGGTGCGCCCCAAAGGCAGATTCAGCCTGTTCGAGGGCACGTTCTGCCGGGGAGGCGGGGGTGAAGGAGGAGGGATCGTGGGGCTGGGAACTGTCTGTCATGCAGGTGTTTTCAGGAGGGCAGGGCCGGGAAGTCAAGAGAAAAGGGGGCATGGCGTCCCGTTTCTGGTGACAATCGGGTAAAAGAAAGGCATGTTGTCGAACATGCCGGTCGGTGCCCCCGGTCTCCGGGTGGTGCCGTGCCCTGTTGACTGAACATGATGTGATTTTTGCATTTCTGGAGATGACGACGGATCATGAGCACGCCTTACCCCGCTGAATCCGCCCCCACACCCGTGATTGATGAGCCGTTGACCGGCCTTGTCCCCTTTGAGGGGCACGAGGGCCAGTACCGCCTTGCCGAACCGACCAAGGAATATGGTCATCTCTATCCGGCCAAGGTCCAGCAGGTCCATCACTGGACGAACCGCCTTTTCAGCTTCACCACGACTCGTGACCCCGGCCTGCGTTTCTCCAACGGCCAGTTTGCGATGATTGGCATCGAGGTGGAGGGCAAGCCGCTGCTGCGTGCCTATTCTCTTGCTTCCGCCAACTATGAGGACCAGATGGAGTTCCTCTCCATTGCCGTGGAGAATGGCCCGCTGACCTCCCGCCTGCGTCACGTCAAGGTGGGTGACACGGTGCTGATCGGCCGCAAGCCGGTGGGGACCCTGCTGCTGGACAACCTGAAGCCGGGCCGCAATCTGTATTTCCTCTCCACCGGGACAGGTCTTGCGCCGTTCCTGAGCCTCATCAAGGACCCGGACGCCTATGACCGTTATGAGAACGTGATTCTCACCCATACGGTGCGTGAGCGTGGCGAGCTGGCCTATCGTGATTACATCACGAACATCCTGCCCAAACATGAGTTCCTCGGTGAGGATGTGGCCGCCAAGCTGAAATATTATCCGGCTGTCACCCGTGAGGAGTTCCCCGTGCAGGAGCGCATCACGGCCCTGATCAATAACGGGCGCATCTTCCGTGACCTGAACATTGACGAGCTGGACCCCGAGCATGACCGCGTGATGATCTGCGGGTCCCCGGAGATGCTGGCCGATACCCAGAAGCTGCTGGAAGAGCGTGGCTTTGAGGAAGGCAACATGAGCCGTCAGGGCTCCTATGTGGTCGAAAAGGCTTTTGCCGAGCGGTAAAGGCGAGGCTGTAAAATCAGCGGACCCGTAAGCGGGCAGGTTCGAGCGGGTATGAGTAGGCGATGTGTGGCGGGGCCCCTCACGCATCGTTGAAGCCCCTCGGGCCTGCCCGTTCTGCTATCTGGTGGAAACGGGTCATGCAGGTGTGGCGATAATCAGGGCCTGTTTCCCCTGGCTGAAGGGGGAGAGGTGGGAGGAACGTTATGCAGGATTATGATCTCTTTGTGATCGGTGCGGGGTCGGGCGGGGTGCGCTGCGCCCGCATTGCAGCCCAGAATGGTGCCCGTGTGGGTATTGCCGAGCGCAGACACTGGGGTGGTACCTGTGTCAATCTGGGCTGTGTTCCCAAGAAGCTGATGGTCTATGCAGCCGAAACGGGCCGGATGATCGAGGATGCCCCGGCGTTCGGCTGGGATGTGCAGCGCCCGTCCTCCTTTGACTGGTACGGCTTCCTCGCCGCCAAGGACCGGGAAATCGAGCGGCTGAATGGCATTTATGTCTCCATGCTGGAGAAGGCCGGGATCGACCTCTACACGGGTGATGCCCGATTGCTGGATGCCAATACGCTGGAGATCGGCCCGTCCGTTCTGGCACCGGAGGCTCCGGTCCAGCGCATCCGGGCCAGGAAGATCGTGCTGGCACCCGGCTCCACCCCCGTGCGGCTGGATATTCCGGGTGCTGAGCTGGCCATCACCTCTGATGAGCTGTTCCATCTGCCCGAGCGGCCCCAGAGGGTTGCCATCATTGGCGGCGGTTATATCGGGGTGGAATTCGCCGGGATTCTGGCGGGCATGGGCTCGCAGGTGGACCTGTTCTACCGCCAGCCCCTGCCACTGCGTGGATTTGATGAGGAAGTCCGTACGCATCTCAGGGAGCTGATCGACCTGCATGGCATCACCCAGCATCCGGGCACCTCGCCGGTCCGTCTGGAGGATATTGGTGGCGGCAGGGCCGTTCGTCTGGTGATGGATGACGGGGCCTCTTACGAGGTCGATGCGGTCATCATGGCTACGGGGCGCCGGGCTGCCGTGGATTCCCTGGGGCTGGATGCCGCAGGTGTGGCGGTGGAGAAAGGACATGTCGTGGCGGGGGTGGATGGCAGGACCAATGTGCCCTCCATCTATGCCATCGGGGATGTCAGGGATCAGTACAACCTGACCCCTACTGCCATTGCGGAAGGTCACATGCTGGCCGAGCAGCTCTTCAATCCGCAGGGGCGGACATGGTCCTTCGAGACCCTGCCGAAGGCCGTCTTCTTCTCATCCCCCGTGGGTGTCGTGGGGATGAGCGAGGAAGAGGCAGCCAAAACGCATGATCTTGCCATCTATACGTCCCGCTTCACCCCCATGCGGCAGACGCTGCCCAAACGGGCCGGGAAGATACTGATGAAGCTGGTGGTGGACCGTCACAGTGATGTGGTGCTGGGTGCCCACATGGTCGGGCCGGATGCTCCTGAGATCATCCAGATGCTGGCCATTGCCGTGACGGCGAAGCTGACAAAGAAGCAGCTGGACCAGACTGTGGCCCTGCACCCCAGCACGGCAGAGGAGTTCGTGACGATGAGGACGCCCACCCGTCTGGTGGACCGCCACTGAACGGGCTGGCAGGAGGGCGGGGCGGATCATGAACTGGCTCAAGTTACAGCCGAATACCCTGAGTGCCGTTCTGTTCTCCCTGCGGACGACCATCGCCTCGCTTGTGGCGCTTGCCATCGCCTTCTGGATGGAGATGGGATCGCCCCAGTGGGCTGCCATGACGGTCTGGATCGTGGCGCAGAATTCCCGTGGGATGAGCCTTTCCAAAGGGCGCTGGCGCATTGCCGGAACCCTGCTGGGCATGGTGGGAGGCATCAGCCTGATAGCGGTAGCCCCGCAGCATCCGTGGATTTTCTTTGTGTTGCTGGCCGGCTGGGTTGGCTGGTGTACCGGCATGGCCTGCATGCTGGAGAATTTCCGGGGTTATGCCATGGTTCTGGCCGGTTATACCGGGGCCATCATTGCTGTCGGTGCTTCGGAACATCCCGATCAGGTCTTCTATATTGCCATGGCCCGCGGGTCTTACATCCTGCTGGGTGTGGTGTGTGAAATGGTGGCAGGAATGGTCACCGTGCCGGGGGCAGACCGGGTGGCCCGTACGGACCTCCAGCAGCGTATGGCTGCCCTGCTCAGCCAGACAGCCGCGGCTCTGGCCCTCATCCTGCGTCAGGACGAGAAGGGTGTGGCGGAGATGACCCGCATTCTTGGCTCGTTGCAGGGGTTCAATGATCAGCTTGAATTCATCCGTATTGATTCCCGTCATGCAGGCGAAGAGGCGGATCAGGCCTATGTGACGCTGGAGCGTGTGTCCTTCGTGCTGGCCCGTGGGGTGGGGGTCCGCTCCCGGCTTGCATCAGCACCGCACATACCGGCCCGGCTGGCAGCCGGCCTGGAACGTGTCGCCGGGGAGCTGGATGGCATCGCAGCCCTGCTCAGGCAGGACACGGCTCATGTCATGGCTGGGCTGGGCCAGCTTGAAACCATGCTCCAGGAAAATCATGACGAGCTGGAACGCTGCCTCTCCCGGGATGATGAGGATGCTCTCCAGCAGGGTATTGTTGGGGTAGGGGTGGAGATCATGCTCATTGATTTCCGCTCGGCGGTGGAGTCCCACTATGCAGGTCTGCGGAAACTGCCCGCCCTGAAACGCCATCGCATAAAACGTCAGGCGGATGGGCGGCTTGCAACCATCAACGCCATCCGGGCTGCCGTGGCCATATTGATCGGCGCCTTTGTCTGGGAGGTGACGGCATGGTCCTATGGGGGGGCTTACATGAGCCTGCTCAGCGTGGTGTGCGCCCGGTTCGCAATCATGAACAACATGATCCTGATCAGCAAATATTTCTTCTATGGGGCTGTCTGCTCCGTACTGGCCAGCATCATTCCGGTTTTCCTGGTCATGCCCATCACGTCGGACTATGCCGTTTTCGCCATACCGGTTGCCGTGCTGATGTTCCTCGGGGGGCTGGCACTGCGTATACCCGCTCTGGCAGGGGTTGCAGCGTCCTATGTCAATTTCTTTCCGTGGGTTCTAACTCTGGACAATCAGGCCAGGGTGGATGAGGTGACATGGTTCAACCAGTCGCTTGCCCTGTTGCTTGCCTTGTGGAGCGGTGTGCAGGTGTTCCGCACGGTTCTGCCTTTCTCCGTGACACAGGCATGGGCACAGTTGCGGCGGCAGCTGGTCAAGGAGATTCAGAAGCTGAAAGAGCCCCTGCGGGGACGGGCCCAGACCCAACGGCTCTGGACCAACGAGACAACCCTGCGGATGGAGCAGATCATCCGTTTTGCGGGCCAGATCCCGCAGGATGAGGTTGACAGCATGATTCGTGGCACGCTGGCCGTCATGACGGTCGGGCGGAACCTGTTGACCCTGCGGGACCTTGTTGCGCTCGGGCGTCTGCCCCCAAGTGCCCTGGCCGCCGGGGAGCATATGGTCCGGGACATCATCCATCTGACTGAACAGGGGCAGGAAAGCAGCCCGATGACGGTGGAAGAGTTCACGCAGGAACAGGCCCATCTGGAAACTGTCTTCCATGGCAGTAGAGGGCTGTCCCGCCGGCGGGACCTTGCTGCCGGGATAGGCTGCCTCAGGATCATCCGCTTTGAGTATCAGACAAGCCGGACGTTCTTTCTCAGGGGGTATGGCGCCGCAGCAGGGCAGGTACTGGGGGCAGGATGAAAAAAAGCCCCGTCTCCTAGCGGGGAGACGGGGCTTTTCCGGGGGCGGGCTGACCGTTTACAGGTCGCTTTTCCCCTCAGAAACCATTGCCGCGCGGGGCGACCCAGCCATTGCCGGTAGCGTCACCCACCTGGCCACTCTGGATGGGGTTGGTATCCTGATAGGAGCTGCCGAATTTGCCGAGATTGCTGCCCGTGACAGCATCACGGTTGGAGCGGAGATGGGCCTCGTGCTCCGGGTCCGGGCCATTTTCGAACTCCGTGGAGGGAACATCCTGATAGCCCGGCGGCGGCGGACGATGCCCCCGGGCACGGAAGTGCTCACCACCTTTCACGGCGTTTTTCTGTGCCTGCTGGGCAGCCTGTTTTGAGGAGGTAGTGGCGGGGTTGTCCTGATAGGGGGTGCTGAAGTGGACCGTCTGGGCCATGGCACCCGGCATAGCAGCCGGAACAAGAGCCGCAAGACCGAGGGCAGCCGTCACGGCTGTCAGGCATCTGGAGACTGAATGAAAAGGCGAAGCCATGTGTGTTCTGTTCCTGCGTAGATGGGAAGTACTTCCTTCCCCCATATATCCTTTCAGGCGGCGGGATGATCAAGCCTTTTCAGGGTAAAATGATGAAGGAACCGCAGGGCGGTCATGGCATGGCCGCATGGGCGAAAGGAGCCGGGTTGAATATTTTGCGGCCTGCTCTACCATTCAGCGGACATTTCGGTCATAAAATCACCCACTGGAATGACAGCTCCAACCATTACGTTACGGGCGGCCCATCCCATGAGCAGGGTCGCTTCCCTTGTCGCAGGAGAACAAGATGCAGCAGTCAGACGGGCACAGCAGCACGACACAATGGTCACCGGCCAGCTGGCGCCTGCGTCCGATCCGTCAGGCCCCGACCTATGAGGATGGGGCAGCCCTTGCCGCAGTGGAAGAACGTCTGCATCGCTATCCGCCGCTCGTTTTTGGCGGGGAGGCCCGCCGCCTGAAAGAGCGTCTGGCGGCTGCCTCCCGCGGGGAGGCCTTCGTTCTTCAGGGAGGGCCTTGTGCCGAAAGTTTCGGGGAGTTCACCGGGGACATCATCCGGGATACGTTCCGTGTCCTGTTGCAGATGGCTGCCATCCTGACCTTCTCCGCCAAGGTTCCGGTCGTGAAGATCGGGCGCATGGCCGGGCAGTATGCCAAGCCCCGTTCTTCCGATGTGGAGAAGCGGGATGGCGTGGAGCTGCCCTGCTACCGTGGTGACAATGTCAATAGTCCGGAATTCACTGCCGAGGCCCGCAGGCCGGACCCGGCCCGTATGGAGATGGGCTATTTTCAGGCGGCAGGCGTGCTGAACCTGCTGCGGGCCTATTCCCGGGGCGGGTTTGCCAATTTGCATGACATCCATCGCTGGAATCTGGACTATGTCCGCAACTCCCCGCAGGGTGAGCGTTATGAGCAGCTGGCCTCCCAGGTGGAGGATACGCTGGCCTTCATGAAAGCCTGTGGCGTGGAGGACAATGCCCCGCATTACGATGAGGTGGAGTTCTATACCTCTCATGAGGCCCTGCTCCTGCCGTATGAGCAGGCTCTGGCCCGTGTGGATGAGGTGACAGGCCGCCATTATGGCCTGTCGGCCCATTTCCTCTGGATTGGCGACCGTACCCGCCAGCCAGAGGGGGCGCATGTGGAGTTCCTGCGTGGGGTGGACAACCCGATCGGCATCAAGGTCGGGCCGACCACGACCATTGAGGACCTCCAGAAACTTCTGGAAATCCTTAATCCGCAGGATGAAGCAGGCCGCATCACGCTCATTTCCCGCATGGGCCACAGCAAGGTGCGTGAGCTCCTGCCCCCGCTGCTGGAGGCCGTGCGCAGGACAGGCCGGACCGTGACATGGATATGTGACCCCATGCACGGCAACACCACCACGTCGTCCAACAAATACAAGACCCGTGCTTTCGAGCATGTTCTGGACGAGATCATGGGCTTCCTTGATGTGTTCGAGCAGGCCGGTGTGGTGCCTGGTGGCATTCATCTTGAGATGACCGGCAGCGACGTGACGGAATGTACGGGTGGTCCCCGGTGTCTGACGGATGCCGATCTGCCGACCCGGTACACGACATTCTGTGACCCGCGGCTGAATGCCGAGCAGTCTCTGGAGATCGCCTTTCAGCTTTCAGACCGGCTGAAGCGTATTTTCGGAAAACGCTGAAGGTGTCCGCCCGGCCGTAAGCGCAGGATCGGCCCAGTTCTGTCAGGGGAGACAGCGTGATGAGTTGGAAACAGACTCTCGAGCAGGCCCGCAGCCCGCAGGAGGCGTTGGATGCGCCGCAGATCGAGGGACGGACGGATGCCTATTTCCTGCGGATGCGGGACATCGTCAGCCAGTTTGGCGATTGTGAGGTCACCTATGCCGTGTTCGTCCGCCGTCCAGTCGTGGCGGCCTATGGGCTGGCCCTGCAATGGGTGCAGAATGTCGCCCGTCATCAGGGTTTTTCCGTCAGGATCACGGAGGTGCATCCAGAAGGTACATGGGTCGGAGCAGGGGATCCGCTCTTCTATCTGACAGGGTCGCTTGTTGCGCTGGCGCCGTTGGAGACGTTGCTGCTCCAGAAGACGGGTGCTGCCTGCGTGGCAGCTCATAACGCCTACCAGATGGCCCTTGCCCTGCCGAAGGTGCCTTTTCTGGCGATGGATGCCCGTCATTGTGCCGGTGGTGAGATGCAGGAGCTGATGGCCTATGCCGCTGCCGTGGGGTCACGGGCGGCACAGGCGGAAGGGGCCGTGGGCTTCATCGGCAATGCCAACCATGCCACGGCCCGTTTTTTCGGGCAGGAGCGTGGATTGGGGACCATGCCTCATGCCTTCATCGGTTATGCCGGGTCTACCCTGCGGGCGGCGGAAATGTATGTGGAGCGGTTCCCTGATGAACCTTTGACTGTGCTGGTGGACTATTTTGGGCAGGAAGTGACGGACATGCTGGAAGTCTGTCGCCGCTTTCCGGAAAGGGCCGCCGCAGGTGAGTTGAGTGTGCGGCTGGACACGCACGGAGGGCGCTTCCTCGAAGGGCTGGACCCGCAGCGCTCCTATGAGGTGCTGGAGCGGAACACGCCAGGCACCATCCGCCGCTACCGGTCGGAAAAGGAGCTGCGCTATCTGGTAGGGACGGGCGTTTCTGCGGCCGCCATCTGGCGGATGCGGGAAGCGTTGGATGAGGCAGGTTTTCCGAAGGTGAAAATTGTCGTTTCGTCCGGGTTCGGTATTTCCAAATGCATGGCCATGCATGATGCTTCTGCACCGATCGACATTGTGGGGACGGGGTCGTTCCTGCCGGATCGTTGGTCAGAAACCTACGCCACGGCTGATATTGTTTCCTACGACGGTGAGCCGAGGGTGAAGATCGGGCGTGAGTTCCTTCTTCAGAAAATTCAGGAAAGGGCCGGATGATGAATGACGAGGATAAAGAAGCCAGACGGGCTTTCATCAATGGAATCCGGGGCGGAGAAAGCGGGCAGAGTACCGAGGAAGCCGTGCAGGCAGAGGCCGAGGCAACCATGAAGCAGGATGAAGCTGGTTGGGTTGTCCGTATTCTGGATCAGTCCGGCGCCAGTGAGGGTGACGATGATGTGGTGGAAGAGGTGAAGGGCTTCTTCGACCTCGCCCACGCCAACGCTTTTGCCCGGGCTTATGTGCGGGACAGCATCGAGCGGTGCCGTGTCCCCGGTGCGGCGGATCGGGATGTGTTGCAGAGCTGGTTTGCTTTTGGCGAGAATGCCGAGGTCGTGGATGCTGGGGAAGACGGATGGAAGTCCAGCACGGAACTGGATGATTTCGTTTCCAGCCCGGCCACGCCGATGGAACGTGACTGGCGGGCACTGGACCCCCGCCGCCTCGTGAGTGACGAGGAGCTGGCCGGACCGCCTGATGAGGACGGTCAGGATGACGATGATGATGAGGCCTTCGTGGCGGAGGTCATCCGCCGCCGTCAGGACGGGCAGCAGTAAGGGACCGGGAACCGGTCCTGCAGCCATGCGTCCCATGAGAGAATGAGAACAGAGTACGGTATGAAAGTACGTTTTGCCCCTTCACCAACAGGGCATCTTCATGTTGGCAATGCCCGTCTTGCCGTGGCGAACTGGCTGTTCGCCCGTCGGCATGGTGGCCGGTTCCTGCTGCGGATGGATGATACGGATACGCAGCGTGGCAACAGTGCCTACGAGGAAGCCATCCGCCGGGACCTGACCTGGCTGGGGCTGGACTGGGACGAGTACGCCCGCCAGTCGGAACGTCTTGCCCGGTATGAGGAGGTGATCGAGCACCTCAAGGAAACGGGGCGGCTCTATCCCTGTTTCGAGAGTGAGCTGGAGCTGAAATACAAGCGGGAGCAGCGTCTGCGGGCCGGCAAGCCGCCGCTTTATGACCGTGGCATGCTGAAAATGACGGCCGAGCAGCGTGCCCGGGCAGAGGCCAACGGCAAGGTGCCGTACTGGCGTTTCAAGCTGAGCGGGGCCACCCGCCGCTGGACTGACCTCGTGATGGGGGACTGCCATGTGAAGCTGACCGCCGTTTCCGATCCTGTTCTGGTGCGGGCGGATGGCAGCATCCTCTACACGCTGGCCTCGGTGATTGATGATCTGGACATGGGCATCACCCACATCCTGCGGGGTGAGGACCATGTGACCAACACGGGCGTGCAGCTTGACCTTGCCGAGGCCCTCGGGGCGAAGGAAGGGCGTTTCACCTTCGGGCATCTGCCGCTGCTGCTGGGGCAGGATGGTGGCAAGCTGTCCAAGCGTCTGGGCGGGCTGGCCCTTTCCACATTGCGTAATGACGGGATCGAGCCCCGTGCCCTCGTGGCCTATCTGGCCCGTCTGGGCAGTTCGGATGACCCGCAGGCCGCCTCCAGCATGGATGAGATCGTGCGCGGCTATGACATCGGTCATGTGTCCCGGTCCGCGGCCCGGTTCGATGTCCCGCAGCTGCTGGGGCTGAACCGCCGTGTCCTGCATGGCATGTCCTATGAAGAGATACGGCCTCACCTGCCGGAAGGGGCTGATGAGGCCTTCTGGCTGGCCATCCGGGGCAATATCGATCTGGCCGTGGAGATCGCTCACTGGTGGTCTGTCGTGAAGGGGGACATCGTGGCTCCGTCCCAGCCTGAAGAGGCAGGGTTTCTTCAGGAAGCAGCCCGTCTCCTGCCGGAAGGACCGTGGGATGGGACGGTCTGGAAGCGTTGGACTGACGTGCTGAAGAGTGAAACCGGCCGCAAGGGAAAGACGCTCTTCCTGCCCCTGCGTCTGGCCCTGACAGGCGAGGATGCCGGGCCTGAACTGGCAGCCCTTCTGCCGCTCATGGGGCGGGAGCGGGTCCTGCACCGTCTGCAGGATGCCATGCAGCATTGACCTGATGAGACCGGGGCGGGCTGCCTGTCAGTCTGTCCCGGCAGAGGTCTCATCTGTCACGGTGATGGGCTCCTCATCCCTGGCGGGCAGCGGGTCTGGAGATGTCGTGTGGAAGAGGCTGAAATCCACTTCCATCAGGCCCTGTCCGGAGGCTCTCAGAAGGCTGACGAAGCGTGCCCCGTAGAGCATGTCCTGTGCCATGTAGGTATGGTGGGCGAAGACATCCTGCGCTGAAACGGGATCGGTGGCATTGAAGATGAGGAAAATGCGGGCCTGTTGTTCCTCAAGGGTGGCTTTGTCCAGCCCGTGGAGTGGACTGCTTTCCGTGATGTGGTGGGTGAAGGAGAGGCTGACCGGAAAAACCGGGAAATGGTTGTAAACCAGTGGCAGTATTTCCAGCTGGAGCGAGGTATGGCCATTTTCGTCGCATCGCGTACGGGCCAGAATGGCCTCCACGCTGGTATTCATCAACGGTGTATTGCGCAGGTTCCCCAGCCGGAAATTGAGTTTGAGATTCTCCCCCTCCTGGAAGATCGTGACGATGCTGCTGAACAGGACCCTGGCCTGCGGGCGTGAAAAACGGGCGAAGACAAGCCCGGTGATGATGGCGGTCGAGATGACCCCCACCAGCATCTCGAACGTGGCGAGCGCATTGGCCGCTGGGCTCTGGGGATAGATATATCCATATCCGACTGTGGAGAGGGTCTGGGCGCTGAAGAAGAAGTCTCCCCAGAAATTTCCACTGTGCACGTTGCTCAGCCCATGCGGCACGAGATAGAAACCGACGCTGAACAGCAGGTTGAGCAGCAGATAGGCAGCTGTCATCGTGGCAAAGAAGGACAGCCACCCCATGGTCAGACAGTTGTGATACATGTCTCCCAGCAGGCGGCCCTTTGATTTCCTGCGCGTGACGATGTTCAGGACGTTGTCCTGCGAGAGAAGGCTCAGACCCGGTGTCTGTGGTGCCGTCTTATGCTGGTGGAGCAGGGTTTCTGGCAGTTTCAGATGCATGGGGAGCCTATGGCAGGATGGAGGGATGGGGATGCTGCCTGCCCGGAATCTGGCCGGGCAGACCGGGACGGGTCATTTCATATGGCGGATTTTCCTGGCCCGTGAGAGTTCGCTGACGACACCATGCAGTGTCCGTAGTTCCTGTTCCGTTACCTCTCCACGGGCGAAAAGATGGCGCAGGTTGCGGATCATGCCCGGCCTTTTCTGCTCGTGGTGGAGGAAACCGCACTCATCGAGATCCCGCAGCAGGTGGGTCATGAAATTTTCCACCTCGCCCTTGGTTGCCACATGCGTCTCGTTGGTCATGAGATACTGCTCCGGCACCGTATCTTCGGTCAGGTACCACTCATAGGCCATGACCAGCACCGCCTGGGCCAGATTCAGCGACATGAAGCGAGGATTGAGCGGATAGCGGATGAGTGTGTCCGCCCGGGCCATGTCCTCATTGTCCAGCCCTGCCCGTTCGGGACCGAAGAGGATGCCGCTTTTCAGCTTCCGGCTGCTGGTGGCCCGCAGTTCTGCTGCTGCTCCACGGGCTGTCATGACCGGTTTGATGATGTGGCGAGGGCGTGGACAGGTGGCAAAAACACGGTGGAGGTCGGCGATGGCGTCATCCACCGTCTCGAAGACCGTGGCCTCTTCAAGGATGCGGTCGGCACCGGAGGAGGCATACCAGGCCCGGGGCTGCGGCCAGCCGTCACGGGGGGCCACGAGGCGGAGATGGAACAGCCCGCCATTGGCCATGGCCCGGGCGGTGGTCCCGATATTTTCAGCCAGCTGCGGGCGGACAAGGATGACGACGGGGTCAAAGGGAGCGGGCGGAGCCAGATCAGCTCCACCATTACGGCCTGTCATGGGATGACTTATCCTTTCCGCCATGTTGTGCCGGCAGGTCCATCTTCCAGAAGGATGCCCTGTTCTGCCAGGTCGTTGCGTATCTGGTCGGCCAGTGCAAAGTCACGGGCCTTGCGGGCGGCCAGACGTTTTTCAATCAGGGCTTCAATGGTGGCGGGATCAAGGTCTGTCCCTCCCTGGAACCAGTCTGCCGGTTTCATGGTGAACAGCCCAAGCAGCTGCCCGCCGGCCCAGAGGTGGTTCGCAGCGTTCTGCTGGCCTTCCAGCGCAGCATCGGCGTAACGGTGGAGAGCGCTGAGGGCCAGCGGCGTGTTGAGGTCGTCACACAGGGCTTCCAGCATGTCGGCCGGAATGCTGTCCGTGCTGGCTGGTGGCGTTTTCTCCAGCGCCCGGTAGAATCGGTCCATGATGCGGCGGGCTTCGTCCAGCTTCTCCCATGTGAAGTCCAGCGTGGAGCGGTAATGGGAGCCAAGAAAGAGCAGCCGCAGGGCCTCGGCTGGAGCACGCTCCAGCACTTCATGGATGGTATGGAAGTTGCCCAGGGATTTGGACATCTTCTCACCATTGGAGAGCAGCATCCCGGTATGGACCCAGTGCCGGGCGAAATGGCCATGCGGATAGCAGCAGAGGGATTGTGCCCGTTCATTCTCGTGGTGGGGAAAAAGCAGGTCGTTTCCACCGCCGTGAATGTCGAAACTCTCCCCAAGATAGCGTTCTGCCATGGCAGAGCATTCAATGTGCCAGCCGGGGCGGCCACGGCCATATGGGCTGTCCCAGCCCGGCTCATCGTTGCTGGAAGGTTTCCAGAGGACGAAATCGCCAGGGTTGCGCTTGTAGTCGGCCACGTCCACTCGGGCACCGGCCAGCATGTCCTCCAGCGAGCGGCCCGACAGGGCCCCGTAACTGGGGAATGATGTGACGTCGAAGAGAACATGCCCCTCCGTCTCATAGGCATGGCCCTGCGTGATGAGGCGGCCGATCATCTCCAGCATGTCGGGAATGTGCTGGGTGGCTCTGGGTTCCACAGTGGGAGGCAGGATGTTCAGGGCAGCAAGATCGTCGTGGAAGTCTTTCGTGGTCCGTTCTGTCAGATGGGAGATGTCTTCATCATTCTCCCGTGCCCGCTGGATGATCTTGTCGTCAATGTCGGTAATGTTGCGAACGTAGGTAACCTGTGGGTAGAGCGCCTTGAGCAGCCGGACAAGCACGTCTGCACTCAGCATGGAGCGCAGATTGCCGAGATGGACCCGGTCATACACGGTTGGCCCGCAGAAATAGAGGCGGACATTGCTGGCATCATCGGGGGTGAAGGGAACAGTGGTGCGCTGATGGCTGTTGTGAAGCCTCAGGCCGGGCCGGGGGGAGATGGGGGCTGTATTGCTCTTCTGCGTGCTCATGTCTGTTCAATGCGACAGAGATGCGTTTGGTGCAACAGGGGAATTTATTTTTAGAATTTGCACTTTGCTTTATATGCGATAGAGACGGTCTCATGTCTGCATCACGTATGAAACAGGGCCCCCGGATTGTGGGGATGCCGACCCATATCCGCACTCTTGTGCAGGTTGGCCTGCCTCTTGCGCTGTCCCAGCTTTCGGAGATGGCCATGGCGGTGACGGATACCGTTCTGCTGGGCAGCCTGGGGGTGGATGCAGTCGCCATCGGGGGAATTTCCAACAATTTCTTTTTCACGACGATGATCTCCTTTCAGGCCGTGCTTGGTGGAGTCGGCGTGTTGCTGTCCCATGCCCGTGGTGGTGTGGAGCATGGCCATGGGGGCGGGCATGACAGGCGCAGCATCATCAGTGCGGGGGTCGTGCTGGGCATGGTGGCGTTTATTCCCTGTCTGCTCCTTCTTCTCTGTTCCAGCGGTATTTTCAGCCTGATGGGGGAGCCGGAGATGGTGACCAGGCAGGGAGGGCAGTTCATCAATGTGCTGCTCTATGCCCTGTGGCCCAATCTGGTTCTGCTTGGCCTGTGTCGTGTGGCTCTGCCATCCTTGGGAGCGGAATCCCTGCTGTTGTGGACGATGCCAGCCATGGCCCTGTGCAATGGGGTGCTCAATGCGGCCCTGATTCACGGCTGGTTCGGCCTGCCAGCCTATGGGCTGTTCGGGTCCGCTCATGCCACGATGCTGACGGGCTGGGCCATGAGCCTCGTCCTGCTGCTTCTCTGCCTCGGGCGGCCACAGCTTCGGCACCTGCTGAAGCCTGCGAGGGTCCACTGGCCGCTCTTCAGGGAACTGCTGGTGCTGGGTCTGCCCATGATGGTCACGGCAGCCTCCGAGCTGCTGCTGTTCCAGATCACGACTCTCAATGCGGGGCGATTGGGGACACGCAGCCTTGCAGCGCATCAGGTTGCACTGAACACGATTTCTTTGCTTTTCATGGTGTGTCTGGCCATCGGGCAGGCGGCGAACGTACGGGTGGCTTACTGGCGGGGGGCCCGGAAGAGGGCAGAAGCCTGTCGGGCTTCCAGCGGTGCCCTGTTGCTGGTGCTGGCCTGGACCATTCTGACGGGCCTTGTCCTCATGCTGCTGCCGGGTTGGATCGCCCGCCTCTATTATACTGGTGGACCACCGGATGCCGGTACGTTCGCCACTACCGTCCTGCTGCTGAAGATTGCCGGAATTTTCCAGATCGTCGACGGGGTGCAGGCTGTCTGCAACGGGGCGTTGCGGGGCTGTGGGGATACCTTTGTTCCGATGGTGATCAGTATCGTGAGTTATGGTGTCGTGGGGATCGGTCTGGGGTACTGGCTGGCTTTCCACCAGGGCTATGGTGTGGAGGGGCTATGGATCGGCCTTGCGGCCGGGCTGGGTGTGACGGCCTTTGCCCTTGGGGCACGGCTTTACCTTCTGCTGTACAGGACGGGGGATGCACGGCCTTAAAAAGGTCACTTGCGGGAAGACCCTGCGGGAGGATAGGTAATCTGAAACATTTTTCAGGTTGTTAAATGTTACTTTATAGGGATTGAGATGCTGGTTGTCTCAATTCGTTTGAAAAAAGGGGTCATGCTCCCGTATCGTCGGGCGCTTCGATGTGTAAAAAAGATGAGTGGTCTGGTTGGTCAGATGCTTTGCGAGGGCAGGTGTTTCCGTATGTACGGGGGCAGGCCCTTCAGGGCTGTGTGTTGTCCCCGTAGCTGGAAACAGGAGCGTGCATGAAGCTGCCCGGAGTATTTTCTTTCAGGGCTCATGGAGCCCCAAGGTGGGGGCTGGCCCTGCTCATGGTGCCCTTGCAGGGTTGTGCCGGGATCGGGGCACCGAGCTTTCCTCTGGCCGGTGCGTATTTTCCGGCCTGGCTCATCTGCCTGTTCATCGGTGCGGTGTCCGCCGCCCTGCTGCGGCTGGTCTTTCTGATCCTGCATGTTGATGGCCTGTTGCGGTATCATCTGGTCACCTACCTTTCCATGGGCACGATGATAGGGCTTGTCGGCTGGCTTCTTCTCTACGGGTAATTCAGGGGCGGTTTCATGAAAAAAGAACGGATTAAAGGCCGCTTCCCGGTGGGGAGCGTGATTGCAGCAGCCACGCTGTTATGTGCTCTCCTCGGTGTCCTGTATGTGGATCACCGGTCAGGCCAGCATCCCAACAGTGATAGTGCTGTCATCTATACGGAAAGCGTACATGTGGCCGCTCTGGTGGGTGGGCGCCTCCAGACTCTTTCTGTCCGGGAGAATCAGGTCGTCCACAAGGGGGATCTGCTGTACCAGATTGATCCCGAGCCCTATGAGATTGCCCTGCACAAGGCTGAGGCCAGTGAAACACAGGCACAGGCCGACCTGAACGACGCCCGCCGTGCTCTGGCCGTCCGCATGGCCAATGCGGCAACCAACGAGCGCAAGCGGCACCAGGCCGAGGATGAGAAGGACCTTGCCTGGCGTACGGTGACCCGTCTCAAGCCATTGGCCGAGCAGCATTATGTGTCATGGCAGGTCTATGACCAGGCCGTGACGAAGTTCAACTCTGCCGTGGATGCCCTGGCAGAAGCCCAGCACGAACAGCAGGCCAGCCAGGTGGCTGTCGGTGATGTCAAACACGCCGAGGCCATGTTGCAGGAAGCATCCGTGGCGGTGGAACATGCCCGCTATGAGCTGCGTCAGACCCGTGTGACGGCCAACATAGATGGCTATGTGACGAGTCTGAATGTTCGGGAAGGCGAGGTGCTGGCTGCCAACGAGAACCTGTTTACGCTGGTTTCCAAGGATGAGTGGTATGCCATTGCCCCAATCCGGGAAATCAACCTGAAGCCGGTCCGTCCGGGTGACTGCGCCACCGTGTATTCCATGATCGACCGCAGCCATGCCATCCACGGGGTTGTCGAGAGCATTGGCCGGGGTGTGACGACCGATTACATGAGGGAAAGCGAACGTGGTGTGCCGTCTGTCGAGCGGCAGATGGACTGGGTGCATATTGCCCAGCGTTTCCCTGTGCGCATCAGGATCGAACATGCTCCTGAACATCTGATGAGACTGGGGGCAACAGCCAACGTGGAAATTCTCCATGGTGCTGCCTGTCATGGTTAAACCCTATCTGGACGCCTTCATGCGTCTCTGGCGGTTGGCCGTAAGGCCAACCCGTGGGCGCACGGCGCTGGCCTTGCGGACCGCCATCGTATGCATGGCGCTCGTCCTCATAGGTGAGATATGGCAGCTGCCCATGTTGACCCTGCTCACGCTCACCCTGGGGGCGTTGTGGCAGGGGAACAGGGTGGCGAACATGAAGATCTCCGTCATGTACATCATCTTCTTTTCCGGTGTGACGGGGGCTCTCTATGTGGGGGTTGCCACGACAATCAACAATTTTCTGGCAACGCTCATTTTCAACCTTGTTCTCAGCTTCGTCTTTTTCTTCCTCAGCACGACAACCATCCTTGGCATGATTAGTGTCATTGGCGGGTTGATCCTTTCCTACATGCTGGTGGCGCTGGACAATGTGCAGAGCGGTGACAGTATCGCCCGTCTTGTTCTGTCGGCATGGCGTGTGTTTCTCATCATCGCCGGCATGATGGCCTTTGTGGGGAGCTGTCTTTCTCCGTCTCCAGAGCATGTCCTCACGGACCAGATCATCGAGCGGCTGCGCCTGTCGGCGAAATGTCTGGGACGGCGGGGCGAGGGGCGCGGCATCCCTCAGGCCTGGCAGGATGCTGTCATGGATACCGTGGGTGAGGGGGTCAGCGGCATGTTCGGCATGCTCGGTGCTGCCACTGCGGAACAGCGCTGGAGCCCGGAAGACCTGTCCTACCTGCGCCGGGCAGCTCTGAACAGTTTTGGCATCCTGCAATTTGTTGAACGCTGCCTGAAGCCCAACGCCCCCATTTCCATGGAGGATTGTGCGTATCTGGCCAAGCGGCTGGAAGAAGCGGCGGAGTGTTTTGAAACAGGTGGCCGCCCGGCCGAAACGGGCACGGATCAGGTCTGCTCAGGTGATATCGCCCAGGAGATGGAGCGCCTGCTGAACAGTCTGGACCAGCCCCTGACAGCCGAGGACGTGCAGCTGCCTTCCAGCCAGTCCGGAAATGCCGCACCGAAAAAGAAATCGGGCTTTTTCCTTCCTGGTGCCTTTACGGACCCGGAGCATGTCCGTTTTGCCGTCAAGGGGACCGTCTCTGTCTGCCTTTCCATCATCACATACAAGATGCTGAACTGGCCGGGGGTGCATACGTGCATCATCACCTGCTTCATCGTGTCCCTGCCGACGATGGGGGCCGTGCTGGACAAACAGCGGCTGCGTATTGTCGGGGCTCTGATAGGCTGTTTCATGGCCATGGGCACCATCGTATGGCTCATGCCACACATGACGGACATAGCCGAGATCATGCTGGTCATGGGTGTGGTCATTTTCATCGGGGCATGGGTCAAGGCCGGCGACCAGCGCATTTCCTACCTTGGGTTGCAGATCATCGTGACCTTCACGCTGGCTGATCTTGCCAAATATGCGCCAACGACGGACCTGACAGTGCCCCGTGACCGTATCATCGGTATCTTGATCGGTCTGGCCATCACATATGTCGTGCATACCATGTTCTGGCCACACAGTGCGATGGGTGGGGCCCTGCAAAAGCTCAAGGCGCTTGATGGCCTGCTGGCGCAGGATATCACGGACTGGAATCACGACCAGCGCATGCTTCAGGCGGCACGGATACAGGAAACGGCCAGTGGGGCCATGAGCCAGCTGCGGCAGGTCATGATAGAACCGGCCGCCATGCGTCCGACAAAACATCGCATGAGGCAGTACATGCTGTTCCTGCGGCGTGCGGCCATGAGTGCCGGGTGTCTGTTCGGGGATATTGCTGCCAGCCAGCAGAAACAGTCTCTTCGTCTGGGGCAGATACTGAAGGGGGGAGAGACCGCTTCCCTTAAGGAAGGAGGAGGTCTCTGATGGATGGTTTTGAGTGGAAACAGGTCATGGAGCGTAAAAAAATGCAGCAGCCGGGGAAGGTATGGCGCAGGGCCGTGCTGGTCTGTAGTGCCCTTCTCTGCAGCAGTGCGTTGAGTGGTTGCCAGACAACGGCCATGCGGAATATGCCGCCTGCCCCCAACCAGCCATGGAATGCACCGGTTGATGTGAATGGTCATATCATCGAGGGGCATGAAAAAGGGGCACCGGGCCAGAAGGGGGGACGTGTCCTGAAAATGCCTGCGGGGTACCGCCTCGCATCGGACCGTGTCCTGCCGCAGCCTGCTGCACTGGGCACCGTGCAGGTGGATCATTCCTACGATCTGGCTGATCTGATCGACATGGCCCAGTCCATCAACCCCTCTACACGTCAGGCCTGGGATGCAGCACGGGTCAGTGCGGCAGAGACGGGCATTGCCCGCTCGGCCTATCTGCCGCATCTGACAGCCGTAGCCATGGGGGGGTATGGCCTGCTGGAGCCACACAACCGCTTCCGGGTGGCAGGCCAGCATGCGAGTCTGAATACCCGCCTTCAGGGCACACTGGAACGTCAGCAGGTCGGGCTGGAATGGTTGCTGTTCGACTTCGGCAAACGTCGTGCCGTGATGGAGGAAGCGACCCAGAAGAGCATTGGGCAGAACATCCTCTTTACTGGTGAACACCAGAAGGTCATCCACAAGGTGGCTCTGGCTTATTACCGTTATGCGGCTGCTCTGAACAATGTGGCGCTTGTGCGCCAGTCTCTTGAGAATGCCCATGCGATTGCCCGGGCCGCAGATGCCAACCTGAGAAACGGGGAAGGGACGGTCATTGATACGTCACAGGCCGAGCAGGCCGTGGCGGAAGCCGAGCTGGTGCTGGCCAGAACGGAAGGGGATGTGGAGACATACCGGCTGGAGCTGCTGGCTGCCGTGGGCGTGAATCCATCCCAGCCACTGCATGTGCAGACGGACAGCGGGAGGAACATCCGCGTTGAGGATATCCGCCTGAGTGATGAGATGGTGCATGAGGCTGTGGCCCGTCGGCCGGATGTCCTGGCAGCCTATACGAGCCTGCGTGCCGCCCAGAGTGCGGTGGAAGGCGCCCGTGCCAGCTACAGGCCGCAGATTTTCATGAGTGGCAATGTCGGGTACAACTTTGATGACCTGCATTTTCGCAACCTGCCGCTTGTCAATGTGAACTCGATCAACGATCGTGTGCACACATTCGGGGGTCTCATCACGGCAGGTATTTCCGTGCCGATCTATGATGGCGGGCTGCGTCGCAATCGTCTGCGGCAGGCGCATGAGCGGGAAGACAGTGCCCGTGCTGCGCTGCAGGACACGCAGAACAATGCTGTCCGGACGATCGTGAGTGCAGAGGCCATGCTGCATACGGGCATCACGGCCTATCAGGCGGCACTGAGCCTCCAGAAGGCTAGCCAGACCGGCTTTGATGCCGCCCTTACAGCCTACCGTTCGGGTGATGGTACGATGACCCGGATGCTGGAGCTCCAGAATACGCTGCTCAATGCCCGCCTGTCCGTTTCGGACAGCTATTACGGCATGTTGAGTGCAGCCGCATCATTGGCCTATGCGGCTGGTACGCTGGGCAGCAGCAGTGTTCTGTCCAATATTGAAGGTTCATTGGAAGAAGCAGCTCCGGCTGTGCCGGTCTCCAGCGGTCAGGCCCCCGGCTGAGGGGCCTGCCGTTTTTTCATGGCTTGTGAAGGCGGGCGACCTGGAGCGTGACGAGGTAGATCAGCAGCCCGCTGGCTGAGAGGATGGCCCCGCCCCAGCCAACGGCGCTGATGCCTAGGCCGTGCTCTACCAGCATGGCACCCAGGGATGCCCCCAGAGCGTTGGCGATGTTGAAGGCCGAGTGATTCAGCGAGGCTGCCAGCGTCTGGGCATCTCCGGCAACATCCATGAGACGGGCCTGCATGGCGGGACTGAGGATGATCGTGGCAGCAGGCAGGAAGAAGCAGACAACCAGCATGGCAGTGCTGGAGGGAAGCAGCAGCCAGAAGGCCAGCATGAAGACAACGCTGGCAATCAGGCTGAAAATGGTCGTGCGGTTCAGGTTCCTGTCAATCATGGCCCCGCCGAAGGCATTGCCGGCGACCATTCCGCATCCCCAGATGACCTGATAGAGCGTGACCATCCAGGGGCTGAGATGCGTTACCTGTCCCAGCCCGGAGGTCAGGAAGGTATAGACGGCGAACATGCCGCCGAAACCGATGGCCCCGGTCAGCAGGGTCAGCAGGACGTGGGGGTTCCTGAAGGCGGACAGCTCGGAACGGGCATTGATGTTGTTCTGCGGGCGGTCAGCGGGGATGAAAAAGGCTACCCCGGCCACGCAGATCAGCCCCAGAACGGACAGGGCTCCATAAATCACTTCCCACGGAACATATTGGGAGAGGAACGTGCTGAGTGGTGCGCCTATGACGGTGGAGATCATGATGCCGGACAGGACCATGCTGATGGCCCGTCCCCGCCGGGCCCGTTCGACCATGGAGGCACCCGTCAGGGCAGCGATACCGAAATAGGCCCCATGGGGCAGCCCTGTGATGAAGCGCATGACCTCGATGGGCAGGAGTGAGGTAAAGAGGATGGTGCCGATATTGCCGATGCAGAACAGGGAGAGCAGAAGCAGCAGGACTGTCCGGCGGGGCAGGCGGGCTCCGGCGATGGCCATGATGGGGGCACCCACTACCACGCCAAGAGCATAGGCGGAGATGACGGCGCTGGCCTGCCCGATGGAAATGTCAAGGGCATGGGAGAAGGCAGGCAGGATGCCCATCATTCCGAATTCTCCCGTGCCAATGGTAAAGGTCCCGAGCATGAGGGCTGCAATGGCCGGGGCGACGCCATGAGGCGGGGTCAGGCGTGGGCCTGTAACCGTTTCGGTCTGCTCCATAAAGGGAGTGCTCCAGTCTGATTGGGGATGACGAGGATATACGGGATATGGCCTGTTTTTTCCAATCTCTTCTTGCCGTTCAGGCATGGCGTACGACCTTCCCACATGGTCGGATTTCTTGACACTCTGTCCTGCCTCGTGTAACGGCAGTGCCATTGCCGGGAATGTTGGATGGTCTGGCCGGGATGATGCGTGCTGTGGCGCACTGTTCCATGAGGTCCGCAGGCTGTTCCGTTCTCCAGTACCCCGTGATGGGGGAGGGGAACCTACCGGTGCAACAAAGGGCTGTCGCACAGAGCCGCCGGTCTGAGAGAATACGGGTTTAACCGATGTCAAAACGTCTTGAGAGCAAGTACAAGATCAACCGCCGCCTCGGCGTCAACCTGTGGGGCCGTGCCAAGTCCCCGGTCAACCGTCGTGAATATGGCCCGGGTCAGCATGGTCAGCGTCGCCGTCAGAAGCCGTCTGACTACTCCGTGCAGCTGATGGCCAAGCAGAAGCTGAAGGGCTATTACGGCAACATCAGCGAGAAGCAGTTCCGCCGCTATTATGACGAGGCCGTGCGCCGCAAGGGTGATACCTCTGAGAACCTGATCGGCCTGCTGGAGCGTCGTCTGGATGCCGTCATCTACCGTCTGAAATTCGCCATGACGCCGTTCGCTGCCCGTCAGTTCGTCAGCCACGGTCATGTGCTGGTCAACGGCAAGCGCGTCAACATCCCCTCCTATCTGGTGAAGGAAGGCGATGTGATCGAGGTGCGTGAGAAGTCCAAGCAGCTCGCCATCGTTCTGGATTCCGTCCAGAGTGCCGAGCGTGATGTGCCGGAATACATCGAGGTGGATCATCGCCAGATGAAGGGTACCTTCATCCGTGTTCCGCAGCTCTCCGATGTGCCTTACCCGGTGCAGATGGAACCGAATCTGGTGGTCGAGTTCTACTCCCGCTAAGATACGGCTACTGGCTGTATATGGAGGCGCCGGGCGGTTTTACCGTCCGGCGTTTGCCGTTTCTTACGCTCTCTTCCCAGGAAGGCTGATATGTCCGACCCTACCATCGCTGCGGAGATTCCCCGGCGGCGCACTTTTGCCATCATTTCCCATCCTGATGCCGGTAAGACCACGCTGACAGAGCGCATCCTGCGGGCAGGTGGGGCCATCCAGATGGCCGGGAATGTCCGGGCCAAGGGAGAGCGGCGGCGGACACGGTCGGACTGGATGAGCATCGAGAAGGACCGTGGCATTTCGGTCGTCACCTCGGTGATGACCTTCAATTATGGTGGATGTGTCTTCAACCTGCTGGACACGCCGGGCCATGAGGACTTCTCCGAGGATACCTACCGCACGTTGACAGCGGTGGACTGCGCCGTGATGGTGATTGATGCCGCCAAGGGCATCGAGGCCCGGACCCGCAAGCTGTTCGAGATCTGCCGTCTGCGGGATATTCCCATCGTCACCTTCATCAACAAGATGGACCGTGAGGCGCAGGACTGTTTTGCCCTGCTGGATGAAATCTCCAGTGCGCTGGCTCTGGACGTCTCCCCGGCGACATGGCCGGTCGGGCGTGCGGCGAAATTTGCCGGTATTTATGACCTTCGTACGAAGTCCTTGCACCTGAAGGAAGAGCTGCCCGAGGATGATGAGCGGCTGGCCCAGATGCGGGAAGAAGTAGAACTGGCCGAGGTGGCCCTTCCTCCTTTCGAGAAGGAATTTTTCGATGAAGGACATCTGACACCCGTTTTCTTCGGTTCAGCCATGAAAGAGATTGGGGTGACGGACCTTCTGGATGCTCTGGCTGCCTATGGGCCGCCGCCCCGTGCCCAGCCCTCTGAGACACGGGATGTGCAGGCGACGGAAGAGAATGTCACGGCCCTGATTTTCAAGATTCAGGCCAATATGGACCCCAATCACCGGGATCGCATGGCTTTTGCCCGTGTCTGTTCAGGGAAGCTGACCCGTGGGATGCGTCTGAAGCATGTGCGTATCGGCAAGCAGTTCGCCCTTCATACGCCACAGTTTTTCTTTGCGCAGGACCGGCAGCTGGTGGAGGAAGCCTTTGCCGGGGACGTGGTGGGGATTCCCAACCATGGGACACTTCGCATTGGTGATACGTTGACGGATGGTGAGGACCTGCGCTTCACGGGGGTTCCGCATTTTGCCCCGGAAATCCTGCGTCGTGTGCGGCTGGATGATGCCATGAAGGCGAAGAAGCTGCGTCAGGCCCTCGTGGAGCTGGCGGAAGAGGGGGTCGTCCAGCTGTTCCGCCCGCAGGATGGAGCCCCGCCAATCGTGGGCGTGGTGGGGACCCTCCAGCTGGACGTGCTGCAGTCCCGCCTCCAGGCGGAATATAACGTGCCGGTCGGTTTTGAGAGCACGCCTTTCACGCTTGCCCGTTGGGTCACGGGCGATAAAGCTGCCCTGGAGCAGTTTGTGGCCCTAAACCGGAGTGCGATGGCTGATGATCTGGATGGTGATCCAGTCTTCCTTGCCGGTTCTGGCTTCATGATGAACCGGGCTATCGAGATGAATGAGGCTCTCAGTTTCCATGACATCAAGCAGATCGGGATGTCTGGAACGGCCTGAAGTTCTTCCTGCCCGAAACATGAGGAAAGGCCCGGGCGGGGAGACCGTCCCGGGCTTTTCTGTTTTCAGGGCAGCCTGATCTGCACGGAGACAGGACAGTGGTCTGAAAGGGTCAGCCCTTGTGCCACATTGCGCAAGAGCATGACACGGAGACTTCCCGGAATGAACCAGTCCCGGGCCTGATTGCCGAGCAGGATGTGATCGATGAACAGGTCACCACTGCGGCGGCAGGGGCTGGTAAAGCCCGCCGTGGTGAGAGTCAGGCTGGCGTCGTTCTGGAGATTTTGCATGAGAGGGTCAGCCGGTGTCAGGCGGCGGTTGAAATCTCCCAGAATGGCAAAGGGCGTCCCGTCATCCACCCTGTCCAGTATCCAGTCCTCGATGACATGGAATTGTTGATAGAGTAGGGAACAGGCACGTTTTCTGGCAGCAAGAGGCTGTGCCCAGCATCCGGTTTTCAGATGGACGATGAGCAGTCTCAGGCTGGAGGCTCCTTTGCGGAGGGTGACATCCATGCCGCCCCGGAGGGGGTGATGATGCCCCGGCTGCGGGATATTGAGAGCCGTGATCTCGGGATTGACGGTGACGCTCAGGCCGGCCGTCCGCCGGATCGCCAGCCCGACCTTCTGGGGAATAGGGTCTGGCGTGATGTAGAGGTCATACTCGTCCTGAGGGAAAACAAGCTGGGCCGCCGCAAGACTGTCCACTTCTTCAAAAGCGAGGATGTCACTGTGGAGACGGTGTGCCTGATGACGCAGGGCTGCGAAGTCTGTAGCCGTGCGTGTGGGGGCATCAGGGGGCAGGGTATGGTCACTGGCAGGGCGGAGGGTGAGCCAGTCCATGTTCCAGCTGGTCAGCTTCAGGCTTTCCGAAGCCTGTGCTGGGGACAGCAGCAGGATGAAGCTGCACAGCAGAGAGAGTGCAAGGGACAGGGCGTGGCATGAAAAACCGCCTGCCCCGGGGGACAGACGGCTCTCCGGTGCCAGAAAGGGCACGCTGTCAGGCATGGTTGGCTGTGCCGGTTTCCTTGAGAAGGGCGATGGCCTCTTCAACGGAATATTCCGTCTTGTTATTCTCGTGGAGAATGTACATGCGTCCATTCTGGATGTCGTAGTACCAGCCTTGTACGTTCAGCTCGTTACGGGACAGAGCCTTGGCAACGATCGGGTGTGTCTTCAGATGGGTGAGCTGAAGGCGGACATTGGCCTCAGCCAGATCGCGGACATCTTTGGGGCCAACATCTTCAGCCCGCAGATCGCCGATGGTGGCAGCAGCGGCCTCGGCATTGTGCAGCCAGCGGCGGACGGTTGGCATGTCGGCCAGCTTTTCCGGGTTTGTGGTCAGATTGATGAGGGCGGACATGGCCCCGCAGTTGGAGTGGCCACAGATGATGATGTTTTTTACCCCCAGAGCTCCGACGGCGTATTCGATGGCGGAAGCCACGGCCCCGACCATGTTGCCATAGGCCGGAACGATGTTGCCGACATTGCGGATGAGGAACAGCTCACCCGGTTCTGTCTGGGTGATCAGGCTCGGGCTGATGCGGCTGTCGGCGCAGGTGATGAATAGCGTTGGTGGGTTCTGATCGTAAGCCAGACTCTGGAAGAGATCCTTTTTTCCCGGATACACCTCTTCTTCAAAGGTGCGGACGCCATCAAGGAGTTCCAGAAGAGTGTTACGGTGGAAGACCATAGCGTTATGTTTCCTGATCAAAGACGCATCATGCGGGGCAAAGCCCTGGCGAGCCCACTATGGGCGAGGCAGGTCACGGTGCCCATAGGCCATATATTAAAAATCTTTTTAAGAAGCGTCCAGACGAAAGCCCCTCCTGATTCATGAAATGTCTTTCATGACCTAGGCGGGCAAGGCCAGAGCAGGATCATCTGCAAGAAAAAAGCGTCAGGCCCTCCATAACAGGCCTGACGCTCTCTTCAGGGTAGTTCTTTTCGTCAGAAAAGAGGTCTCGCAGGTCTCAGCCTTCGGCCAGTGTCTTGCGCAGCATGGCGAATACGGCATCGGCAGCCGGTTCGGAGCCACCAGCCTGCGCCATGTCAGGGCGGCCACCGCCGCCTTTGCCGCCCATCAGGGCGGAGGCTTCCCGGGCCAGCTTCACGGCATCGAAGCGGTCCGTAAGGTCCTTGCTGACGGCGATGACGATGCTGCCCCGGTCATTGGCGCCGGAGATCAGGGCCACCACGCCGGAGGAGATCTGCTTCAGCAGGCCATCAGCCAGCCCCTTGAGGTCCTTGGGGCTGACATCCTCAAGGAAGCGGGCCGCCAGAGTGACGCCATTGATGGTCTCGCTGGAGGCAGACCCTTCCCCCGTGGCCAGCTTGTGCTGGAGGGAGGAAATCTGCGCATTGAGGGCCTTGCGTTCTTCCAGCAGGGCGGCAAGACGGGCCGGAGCCTCGGCAGGCGTGACCTTCAGGAGGGCAGCCATTTCGGCCAGCCGTTCCTCACTGGTGCGGATGGTCTGCTCGGCCGCAGCCCCGCAGACAGCCTCGATACGGCGGACGCCGGAGGAGACGCCACTTTCGGAGACGATGCGGAACAGGCCGATCTCACCCAGACGGGTCACATGCGTACCGCCGCAGAGTTCGATGGAATAGGCCTGACGGTTTTTCTCATCCTCATTGCCCATGAAGACGACACGGACTTCATCGCCATATTTCTCACCGAAGAGGGCCATGGCGCCGCTTTCAATGGCCTGTTCCTGCGTCATCAGGCGGGTTTCGACCGGGCTGTTCTGGCGGATGCGGGCATTCACCTCGGCCTCGATGGTCTTCAGCTCATCCTCCGTCAGAGGGCGGGGCTGGCTGATGTCGAAGCGCAGACGGTCCGGCGTGTTCAGGCTGCCCTTCTGGGTGACATGCTCACCGATATGGCGGCGTAGGGCCTCATGCAGCAGATGTGTTGCGGAGTGATGCCCCCGCACGGCGGTGCGGCGGGCGTGGTCGATCTCGGCATGAACATCCATGCCCGGCCTGAGCGTGCCTTCCACGATGCGGCCATAATGGACGATCAGGGAGCCGTTCTTCTTCTGCGTGTCAGTGATTTCGATCCGCAGGCCCGGGGCTGTCAGCGTACCATGATCGCCAACCTGTCCGCCGCTTTCTCCATAGAAGGGGGACTGGTTGAGCAGGATGGCGACTTCGTCACCGGCTTTGGCTTCGGCAAGCTCATCGCTGCCACGGAAGACGGCCTGCACCTGGGCATCGGCAGCCTCGCTCACATAGCCGAGGAACTCCGTGCTGCCGAAGCGGTCACGGGCATCGAACCAGACGGTCTCCACGGCACTGTCACCGGAGCCAACCCAGGCGGCACGGGCACGCTGGCGCTGCTCGGCCATGGCACTTTCAAAACCGGCCTCATCGACCTTGTGGCCACGCTCACGCAGCACGTCCTGCGTCAGGTCCAGCGGGAAGCCGAACGTGTCATAGAGCTTGAAGGCCACGTCACCGGGCAGATGACCGTTGCTGGAGAGGCGGCCCATCTCGTCTTCCAGCAGGGCCATGCCACGGCCCAGAAGGGCGGAGAAGCGTTCTTCCTCACCCTTCATGGTTTCGGTGATGAGGGCCTTGTGCTGGTTCAGCTCAGGATAGGCATGGCCCATCTGCTGGATGAGGGCAGGCAGCAGACGGTAGAAGACCGGCTCCTTCGCCCCCATCAGGTGGAGGTGACGCATGGCACGGCGCATGATGCGGCGCAGCACATAGCCACGTCCCTCACGGGAGGGCAGAACACCATCGGAGATGAGGAAGGCGGTGGACCGCAGATGGTCGGCCACCACACGATGGCTTGTCTTGAAGCGTCCATCCGCATCCTGTTTCAGCAGGTCGGCAGAGGCCTCGATGAGGGCACGGATCGTGTCCGTGTCGTAATTGTCCTTCTTGCCCTGCATGACAGCGGCGAAACGCTCCAGCCCCATGCCGGTATCAATGGAAGGGTGGGGAAGATTGGTCCGCTTGCCTTCGCCTTCTTCAAAGAACTGCATGAAGACGAGGTTCCATATCTCGACGAACCGGTCGCCGTCTTCATCAGGGCTGCCTGGGGGGCCACCGGCCACGGACGGGCCATGATCGTAGAAGATTTCGGAGGACGGACCGCAGGGGCCGGTATCGCCCATACGCCAGAAATTGTCGGACGTGGCGATGGGGATGATCTTGTCATCCGAGAGGCCAGCGATCTTCTTCCAGAGGGAAGCGGCCTCATGATCGTCCGCATAGACGGTGACGAGCAGCTTCTCGGCCGGGATGCCGAAGCCCTTGGTCAGCAGCGTCCAGGCAAATTCGATGACCTCAGCCTTGAAGTAATCTCCAAAGCTGAAATTCCCCATCATTTCAAAGAATGTGTGATGACGTGCCGTGTAACCGACATTGTCCAGATCATTATGTTTGCCACCGGCACGGACGACCTTCTGGGCTGTTGTGGCCCGCTTGAAAGGCAGGGTCTCCTGCCCGGTAAAAACGTTCTTGAAAGGCACCATCCCCGCATTGGTGAAGAGCAGGGACGGATCATTCTGCGGAACCAGAGAGGCAGACGGAAGGATGCGGTGCCCGTGGGATTCAAAATACTGAAGGAATTGTGCGCGGATATCGTTGGTACTGATCATGAGTCTGTAGGTCCGGGTTCCGGAGAAAGAAAGGATGGTTCCTGTTTTCTAGCCGATTTTCTGGCTTTTGGAAATGGAGGTCCTATGGAGGAGATGCAGGGAAGCGTGCAGGAAAAGAAGACCACCAGCCGGGGAATGGGGCTTTATGACTGGGGGGTCTTCTTGTGAAAGACGAAGTGATGGCAGAGGGCAAAATTGATGAACATGCCGCCTGCTGTCCCGCAGAGCAGAGCAATGACGGTGTAATGCCGTGTCAGCGGCCAAAGGCTGAAGAGGGCCAGCACGATCCCACGGTTGATGATGAAACCGGGAAGATTGGCCAGTACAAAGCGCCCCCATTGATGATGCACCTTGTGGCGTTTGCGGCAACAGTCCCGGAATGTCCAGTAACGGTTCAGAATCCAGTTGTTGCTTGAGGCAATGACATAAGCGAGCAGGGCGGCAGCACGGAGCCCGACAACATGGCGGAAAAGGGAGAGGCTTGCCCAGTCCACGAGAAAGCCGACAGCTCCCACAACGCCGAAATAGAAGAAGCGCTGCATGAGAGGAAGGAACTTCATCAGGCTTCTGGGAATGAACTGTTCAAGCATTTTTCAGCTGGAAAACCATAAGGATTGTTGCAGAGGCGGAGGGGACCCTAACACAGCTTCACAGGGGAGAGGTAAATCTTTTCTTGTGAAAGGTTGCACAGGAGGAACGGGCCATAAAAAAAGGGTGCCCGAAGACACCCTTTTTCCGTGACCGTAAGGCCCGGGCTGAAAATCAGCTCTGAAGATTACTTCAGGATGATCTCAACGCGACGGTTCTGCGGCTCACGCGTGTTCTTGGCAGTTGCCACCAGCGGGTTGGCATCGCCGTAACCGTGGATGTCGATGGCCGTAGCCGGAACGCCCAGACGGATCAGCTCAGCCTTGACGCTGTTTGCACGACGGAGGGACAGACCCATGTTGTACTTCTCACCGCGCGGACCCGGATGAGCAGCGGAGTTATCGGTGTAACCGTTAACTTCGATGCGTGTCGTCTGCACGTGCGTGGAAGCCTGGGCAGCCTGGGCAACGATGTCGCGGGCGCGGCCTGTCAGGTTGGACTTATCCCAGTCAAAGAAGACGAGGTAAGTACGGGCAGCCTGAGCCGGCGGCGGAACGACAACATGCGGAGCCGGCGGCGGCGGCGGCGGAGCATTGTTGAAGGCATAACGCAGGCCGAGCATGAACTGGTGCGTGTAGCGCGTGTTGAAGCTTACGCGGTCACCCTTGCCATGGTTCTCGTTGTTGTTGTGCAGGTACTGACGGCCGCTGGTCACGCCGCTCATGGAACCCGTCTGGCCCATGAAGCGATACTGCGTGGTCAGAGCCAGGCCCGGAACGCCCGGGATGTCGTAAGCGGCACCAGCGATGAACTGAGCAGCGAAACCACCCTGGGTGTTGTTGAAGTTCGGGTCAGGACGACCGGTGCTGCGGTTGTAGACCTTGCGGTAACGCTGCCACATGTAACCAGCACCGATACCGACGAACGGTGTAACCGGAACATCGTTCAGGCCGAACATGCCGAGATCGATGTCATACAGCACGTTGGCGAACCCGCCCCAGCCTTCGCTCTTGCCGTGGGCCTTGCGGTTGCCACCAGCGGCAAAGGCGCCACCCAGACGGGTGATGTGGGTCTGGTTGTAGGTGCCCTCGATCTCGAGGCGCAGGCCGTTACCGAAGCCGTAACCAGTGGAGAGGTAGCCATTGAAGCCGGTGCCGGAGTGGGCGTTGCCACCGATGCCACGACCGTGGGAGGTGCCAGGGTTGCCCTGACGGAACTGCTGGTGCTGAACCAGGTTGTAACCGCCTGCCATGTCGACATACGGGCCGGTGATCGTGCTGGCCATGGCAAATGACGGCAGGGCCACCATTGAGGTCATGGCGAGAAGTGCATTACGAATACGCATTTACTTCCTCAGTCCTTAATTCTGTATACTTACGGCCATTACGGTTGGCGGGCGTCGGAACGATCACCGTATGGAGCCAGCGCGGCCGATAACCGAGATGTAATGGAAAGCTGGTGGGAAGTTAAGAGGTTTTCCGCCCTGCGTTTGCGATGGAACATACACTGTGACCAATACAACACATTATCGGAATAAAGGCTGGAATGTGGCGGTATCAGGGGGCAAAACCTTCAGCCAGAAGCAGGGCCCGGACATCATCCATGGCGACATCACGGCAGGTGAAAGCCATGCCGATTCCGCGGAGCAGAACGAAGGTGATCTTCCCGTCGCGCAACTTCTTGTCCCGGCCCATGTGGTTCAGCAGGGTTTCCGTACTGAGGCCGTGGGGCAGGTCTGCTGCACCGGCGGGCATTCCCAGGGCGTGGAGATGGGTGTCAAGCCGTGCCAGGTCATCCTCGGGGGCAAGCCCCATCCTGACGGACAGTGCCAGGGCCATGTGCAGGCCGATGGAGACGGCTTCCCCATGCAGGAGGCGGCCGTCATAATGGAACTCGGCTTCAAAGGCATGGGCGAAGGTGTGGCCCAGATTGAGCAGGGCCCGACCGCCTGATCCTGCCTGCTCCCGTTCATCGTCCTGTACGACTCCGGCCTTGAAGGCACAGGCCCGGCGGACAGCTTCACCCAGCTTCTCGGGCTCTCCCTCCAGAACGGCCTGACCATTGGCTTCGCACCAGGCAAACAGTTCGGCATCAGCGATGAGGCCTGCCTTGACGATTTCTGCATAACCCGCCACGAGCTGGCGGCGGGGGAGAGTGGCCAGCGTTTCCGTATCGGCCAGCACGAGCCGGGGCTGCCAGAAGGCTCCGATGAGATTCTTTCCGGCCCGGGCATTGATTCCTGTTTTGCCTCCGACAGAACTGTCCACCTGTGCCAGCAATGTTGTGGGAATCTGGATGAAGGGAATCCCGCGCAGCGCCGTAGCCGCCACAAATCCGGCAAGGTCACCAATGACCCCCCCACCCAGGGCAATGACGGTGGTGCCACGCTCGATGCCCCGTTCGAGCATTTCTTCCATGACGGCTTCAAAACGGGCGAGAGATTTGCTGCCCTCTCCCGGAGGCACGATGACGGTGTGAAAGCGGATGCCGACCTCACGGAAACTGCGTTCCAGCGTGGCCAGATGATGGGTGGCAACTGTCTCGTCGGTCAGGATGATGGCGTGGCCATTGGGCAGATGGGGCTTTACCCGCAGGCCCGCCTGCGCCAGCAGCTCACGGCCGATGAGAACCTCATAACTGTGGCCGGCGAGAGCAACCGGGACATGATGGGGCAGACTCGTATTGGCAAGGGTATCAGTAATGGTCCGGGTGGCCTGTTCCACGCTTTCATCTCCACAGTCGATAATGATGTCTGCCTCGGCATAGCGCGGATACCGCACGGTGGCGAGCTGACGCAGGGTGGCCGCCGGGTCGCCCTGGGCGAGGAGGGGGCGGCTTCCACGGTTGTTGAGCAGGCGTCTGAGCAGGACAGCCATGGGGACATGCAGCCAGACAGCACAGACATCTGCTGCCTTGTGGATGAGGGCACGGGTCTGCGGATGCATCCAGGCGCCACCACCGGTGGCCAGAATGCAGGGGCCGTTCTTCAGGAGGCGGCGTATGACCCGATGTTCCCCGGCACGGAAATGGGCTTCGCCATGGTGGGCGAAGATTTCCGGGATGCTCTGGCGGGAGGCTTTTTCGATCTCGGCATCGGTATCGATGAAGGGGATGCCATAATGCTGGGCCAGCATCCGTCCCAGAGTCGTTTTTCCGGCCCCCATGAGGCCGACAAGGACAATGATGCGGAACGGTGGTCTGGCTGGCTGCGGGGCGTGCAAGGAAGGGGACATGCTGTCCCTCTATCACGGGTGAGAGAGGTGGGGTAGGTCTCTCATCGCCCATGTCTCTGGGAGGGTGTGTCTCCGGTGGAAGAGAAGAGGGTTTTTAAAACGGGATGATCCTTCTATAAACGGGACGTATCCTTTGACATGGAGCCGTCTTATGAAAACCGTTGCCCGTCTGGTGCTGGTCCTGCTGGTTCTTGTGGTGTTGGTGGGGGGTGGGTACGTCCTGACGGCTCACGATACGCAGCCCCCGGCACCGGTGATGGTGCATCGTGACCTGACACCGCAGGCCGTGTCCCCTGCCACCTCTGCCCAGAAGGCGGCCCCGGGCCTGCCGGAGCTTCCACCTGTTGGAGGGCATTGAGGAGCGGCCCTCATGACGGACGGGCGGGAGGTCCGGCGCTGCCCTGCAGAATCTGCTGCCCTGATAGAGGCGTTTCTTGAGGCCATCGTGGCAGAACGGGGAGCAGCAGAGCAGACGAGAGCGGCCTATCGGGCTGATCTGGAAGATTTTGCCTGCTGGTGTGCGCCCCTGTCGTTGGCAGATGTATCCCGGGGCAGTGTACAGGCCTATTTTGTCGACCAGGGGCGCCGTGGCATTTCCGCCCGGACACAGGCCCGCCGTCTTTCCTGCTTTCGGCAGTTTGCCCGTTTCATGCTCCAGATGGGCGTGCGGGCGGACGAGCTGACCGCCGGGCAGGCATCTCCCCGCTATCAGAGTGGTCTGCCTCATCCATTGAGTGAGGATGAGGTCAGGCGACTTCTGGAAAAGGGCACCTGCGGCCATGCGGATCTGCGCCGGGACCTTCTCTCCCGTGTGGCGCTGGAGATGCTGTACACGACAGGCCTGCGCATCAGCGAGCTTCTGAGCCTGCCAGCGGGCTGTGTCCGGCAGAGAGGCGGCATGCTGCCCGTGCGGGGCAAGGGCGGGCGGGAAAGGCTCGTGCCTTTCTCCAGCGCAGCTAGGGAAGCGGCAGAGGCGCTGCTGGCCTATGATGCCGTGCTGGACAGCCCGTGGCTGTTCCCGGGGCGCAATCCCCGGAAGCCACTGACAAGGCAGGGATTCGACAAGATACTTCATGCCTGTGCGCTCAAGGCCGGGCTGGACCCCCTGCGTGTCAGCCCGCACGTGCTGCGTCATTCCTTTGCGACCCACCTGCTCAACAGGGGGGCGGACCTGCGGGCGCTTCAGGTGCTGCTGGGACATGCCGATATCACGACGACCCAGATTTACACGCAGGTCATGACGGAGCGGCTGAAAGAAGTTGTCCGCCAGCATCATCCCCTAGGGCAGGACAGGCAGAGCGGGGAGGCGGGAAAGCGGGGGTGATAGCCGGCTCCGGCAGAGTTTTCCTGCTTCGTGTCAATTTAGGGCTGTCTTGCGTCCTGTTTGCGTGCTATCGGGCAGAACATGCGCCAGTTCCTAGATTTCGAAAAATCGGTTGCCGAGCTTGAGACCAAGATCGGTGAACTTCGTCAGGTTGGTCGCCAGGAGGATGGCGCTGGTCTGGATGGTCTGAACATTGATGAGGAGACAGCCCGCCTTGCGGAGAAAGCGGACAAGCAGCTCCGCACGCTCTACAGCAAGCTGACCCCTCTCCAGAAAGTGCAGGTGGCCCGTCACGCACAGCGGCCTCATGCGCTGGATTACATCCAGTCGCTGATGACGGATTATACCCCGCTCGCCGGGGACCGTGTTTTTGGGGATGATCAGGCTCTTGTAGGGGGGCTGGCCCGTTTCCGTGGGCAGCCGGTCGTGGTCATCGGGACCGAGCGTGGTTCTGATACGGAGAGTCGTCTCCGTCACAATTTTGGCATGGCCCGACCGGAAGGGTATCGCAAGGCCCAGCGTCTGATGCGCATGGCAGAGCGTTTTGGCCTGCCGATTCTGACATTTGTGGATACGGCCGGTGCGTGGCCGGGGATTGATGCCGAGGCCCGCGGGCAGGCAGAGGCGATTGCCCGGGCGATTGATACCTGCCTTCAGGTCAAGGTTCCGCTGATCGCTACGGTGATCGGCGAGGGCGGGTCTGGTGGTGCCATTGCCATTGCCGCAGGCGATCGTGTTCTGATGCTGGAACATGCCATTTATTCTGTCATCTCTCCCGAGGCGGCCGCTTCCATTCTCTGGCGTGACCCCAAGATGGCGCCAGCCGCTGCCGAAGCGCTTCGTCTGACGGCGCAGGATCTGAAAAAACTTGGCCTGATCGATCATGTGATTGATGAGCCGGTGGGGGGCGCCCAGCGTCTTCCTGCTGAAGCCATCAATCGCGTGGGTGAGGCCATTGCTGCAGAACTGGCCTCCGTCCAGGGGCTCTCAAAGGAAGAGCTGCTGGCCCGGCGTCGGGAGCGTTATCTGGAAATGACACGGGTAGGCTGACCGTTCCGCCTGACTGATATGGAGTTTTTGGGAAAGCCGCCTTTTTTAGGCGGCTTTTTTTTTCAGGCTCCTCGTGGAGGATCTCCCTCCAGGGGGGTGAAGCCCAGGCTGGCAAGAAGGGTGCGCAGGGCCGCCCCAGCCAAGGTGACAGCCTCAGCGTCATAGCCTTTTGCAACAAGGGCCACACCCCGTTTCTGTCCTTCGTCAAACGGGTAGGAGCCGATATCCAGTGTAGGGAAGTCATGCTGGATGGCCGTGAGTGCCTCGGCAAGATCGCCTTCATAGACATTGTAACTGTACCAGCTGGCACTGGTCAGTGGAGCTCCGCCCTCAAGACGTGGCATGAGCCAGCCCACCATGGCTTGAAAGATGCGGGGGACTCCGGCCATGACATGGACATTGCCCAACGAGAACCCGGGTGCTGTGGACACGCTGTTTTCTATGGGTGTGGCGCCTTTGGGCAGCCATGCCATGCGCTGTCTGGCCTTGTTGAATTCTCCCGCCGGGAAGAGGGCTTTCAGCTGGTGGAAGCTCTCTTCATGGCATGTCAGGGGGACCCCAAAGGCCTCGGCCACACATGCAGCGGTAATGTCGTCATGGGTGGGGCCGATGCCGCCGCTGGTGAAGAGAAGATCGAATCGGGCCCGGCAGTCATTGATGGTGGTTATGATGTGTTCCGGGATGTCGGGAATGACCCGGACTTCAAGAAGTCGGATGCCTCGGCCATTCAGGGCCTGGGCCAGGACACGGATGTTGGCGTCCTGCGTGCGGCCTGAAAGGATTTCATTGCCGATGACAAGAAAACATGCAGTACGGGGAGCCATGAGCCTGTAATACCTTGGTGCTGGCCGCATTGTTTTTCTGCGGGCTTGGGGCCCTCGGGCGTGGCATCCGGGGGTGTGGAAATTGAACCTTCTTCATTATATGGGAGGGTATGGCCTTTTAGAAAGGGAGAGATGCCTGTGAAGCTGGAACACCATAAGCCCGTGTGCCTGTCAGAGTTTCGAGCAGTGCTGGGGGAGGGGCCGGTCTGGATCAAGGCAGAAAATTCTTTCTATTTTGTCGATATTGTGAGCCACCGCATTCATCGGTACAGCCTGACGGATGGCTCCCTGTCAGGCTGGGATGCTCCCAATCGTACGGGTTTTCTTCTGCCTGTCAGTGACGGGACATTTCTGGCCGGTCTGCCGGATGGTCTGCATCGGTTTGATGTGAAAAAAGGCTATTTCGAGCGGGCCTGCGTCATCGAGCCGGACGATGAGGGGAACCGGCTGAATGATGGCTGTGTCGACCAGCGGGGGCGCATCTGGTTTGGTACGATGGATGACGGGGAAAGTCGGGAGAGCGGGTCTCTCTACCGGGTTGACCACAGGAACGGCCAGCTGGATATCTCACATTGGGATAGTGGTTATACCGTTTCCAACGGTCCGGCCCTGTCACCTTGTGGTCGGGTGCTTTATGCCTGCGACAGTCCCCGGCAGCGTATCTACGCCTTTGATGTCGCAGCAGATGGCCGCCTGACAGGCAAGCGCATTTTTGCAACTTTCACCAAAGGGTATCCAGATGGGGTTGTGACGGACAGCGAGGGCAATCTCTGGTGCGGGACATGGGCAGGGGGACAGATCACCCGCTTCCGCCCGGATGGCACCATGATGGACCCGATTGCCCTGCCGGTAGCCAATGTCACGAAGGTGGCGTTTGGTGGGGATGATTACAGGACCGTGTTCGTGACGACAGCCCGCAAGGGGTTGGACCCCGAGGAGCTGGCAGCCCAGCCGCAGGCTGGTGGCATTTTTGCGTTCCGGACGGACGTTCCGGGCAATCCGCAGCACAGTTTCGTGCTGGAAGGTGTCTGATCCTTCGTCTGTTGAGGGTAGACCTGCCAGGAAAGGGGCTTTCGAGGGCCCCTTTCGTCCATGTCAGCCCAGCAGGGCCTGAATACGGGGAACAAGAGGGGCATCGGCCTTGGGCATGGGGTATTCATCCAACCTTGAGGCAGGCACCCATGCCAGTGTCTGGCCTTCCCGCCCGACAGGGTCATTCCCCCACTCCCGGACAAGATAGAGCGTCATGAGCAGGTGGAAGGTAGCACAGTCTTCACTGACAAACGTGAAGGGTTCCAGGCGGTCGGGTTGAATGGTAATGCCCAGCTCTTCATGGAGCTCCCGTGCCAGGGCGGTTTCCGGGGATTCGGGTACTTCCACCTTTCCACCGGGAAATTCCCACAGTCCGGCAAAGGTTTTTCCCTCCGGCCGCTGTGCCAGCAGGACAGAGCCATCCGGCTGGATGAGGATGGCTGCCACGACAAGCAGAGTGTGGGGACGGAAAGGTGAGGTCATCAGAGGCTCCGTATCCAGAATGTCCTGTTGTATGGGATGCCAGTTGAAAATGCGCCTTTTATGTCACAGGGGAAAGAGGAAACGTTAAAAAAACGTCATAACCTTTGCGGCAGAGGCTGCTGCTCTGTAGGAAGTCCACCATAACATGAGTTGATAGCTGCCCTGACAGGGAGACAACCCTGACATGGGCTTTTTATTGTGTGCCAATATTGTTGGGAGTGCCAGACGCATTGCGCCGCCATCTTCTTCTGTCCTCTGCTGCCATTTTTCTGGGAATGGGGAGTGGAACTGCCTTTGCCCAGACCCGTTCATCAACTCCGGTGAGTTCCGCTGGTAAAACGGCAGGTGTTTCTGCCGCACAGCATGGTGGGCACACCCTGACGGGGCACCGGCATGGCAGTCGCCGGGATATGACAGGCAAGGGTGGAAACCAGGCAGCAGCGGCAGGGACTGGTGCAGGGCGTGTGAAGGCGGCCAGCCATCACAGGCCGAAATATGTGTCTGCTCATGGGGTGCAGAGCCTGTCCGTCCACGCCTCGCACGTCAGCCGGGCGGCGGAGCTGGTCGTACCGAAAAGCGTGATGAAGGAATATGTGCCCGGGACCAGCCCCTACAAGGCACTGGACCGTATGCCGGGCGTGAGCTTCACCTCCACGGACCCGTTCGGAATCGACAGTTTCGGGGCGAATCTGTACGTCCGTGGCTTCTTCATGAACCAGCTGGGCGTGACGCTGGATGGCATTCCCCTGAATGACCAGACCTATCAGTCCGTCAATGGTCTGAGCCTTGCCTCGGCCATCATTCCTGATGATATCGGCAGCATGACGATGTCGCAGGGTGGGGGTGGCGTGGATGTGCCGTCCACCAACACGCTGGGCGGGACCATCCGTTTCACCTCCGGCGATCCGTCCGACAGGCTGGGCGGCAAGGTCAGCCAGGCTTTTGGCAGTTACGGGTCTTACCGCACCTATGCCCGGTTTGATTCCGGCCGTCTGAATGACTCCGGCACGAAATTCTACACCTCCTACGCCCGTACGGATGAAGGCATGTGGGAGGGGAAGGGGGACCAGTTCCTTCAGCAGGTCAATGCCAAGCTGGTGCAGCCGCTTGGCGAGCGCAGCAGGGTTTCGGCCTTCTTCGACTGGACGGACCTTCAGCAGCAGAACTATCCGGACCTCTCACTGGGGATGATCAACAATCTGGGCTGGCGTGTCCCGCATCTCTACCCGGATTATGGCAAGGCCTATCAGTGGGCGCAGCAGTGCAATAACAGTCCGAACAATTTCATGGCCTATCCGGGGTCCAACGGGCAGGTGAATGCCTGTCAGATGCCCTATTATGACGGTGGGCAGCATGAGACCAATTTTCTGGGTGGCCTGAATCTTGATCTTGCCCTGACGGACCATCTGACATGGCATACCACGGCCTATGGTCACGCCCAGTCCGGCAATTACAGCTACACGGCTGCCGCATCCGCCGCTTCGGAGGACCCGGACCTGCAGGTCGCCACGCCGAATGGCGTGCCGCTCTATCAGGAAGTCTGGAAGAACAGCCAGCAGCGTTTCGGCATCAACAGCAGTCTGGACTATCGCTGGAGGCATCACAGGATCAACACGGGTGTCTGGTACGAGAACAACAACCAGACCGCCGGGCTTTACAATTATCTGGAGCCGGAGCTGGGGGCGGGTGCGCCCGTCAAGGCGGTCGGGCCTTACAATGTGTATGGGCCGGCCGACCGGGTCTATAATTTCAGATGGCGTACCAATGTGGTGCAGACCCACCTTCAGGACACCTACACCATCCTCAAGGGGTTGACGCTGACAGCGGGCTTCCGCTCCCTGATCTCCCAGACATCCGGTGGCGGGCATGAGAATGACGACTCATGGGCGGCTCTGGATGCCGGTGGCCTGCCCTCCGGCTCCCTTCATGCCACGGGAGCTTTCCTGCCCCATTTCAATCTGGACTGGCGTCTGAACCGGCAGAACGAGTTCTACATCGACGTCTCCAAGAACATGCGGGCCTATGAGGTCTCCGGCACGGGTGTGGCCAACTCGCTCTTCTCCGTGCCCAACCAGCAGGAGTTCCTGCGGCAGAAGGCGCAGACCAAACCGGCCCGGGCCTGGACCTACATGGGGGGGTATCGTTTCACGTCTTCCATCGTGCAGCTGGATGCGACCGTCTATCACTCCACCCTGATGCACGAGCTTCTGGCTGGGGCACGGGGAACGATGTTCAATCCGATTTCTGAAGAATTCGATTTCGGGCGCATTTCCATGACGGGGGCCAATGGCAGCGTGTCCGTCCGTCCCCTGCCGGGGCTGATCATCACCAATACGCTCAGTTACAACAAGGGCACCTATGACCGGAACGTGACCTCCAGTGCCGGGAATTATTACCCGCTGAAGGGCAAGAACATCGTCAATTACCCGGCATGGATGTACAAGGCTTCCATTGCCTATACATGGCGTGGGCTGAATGCGCATTTTGATGCCAACTATTTTGGCAGGCGGTATTACAGCTTCATGAACGACACCTCAATCGGCAGCTACTGGCTGGCCAATACGGGGGTGACTTATACGTTCAGGAAACTGGCAGGCGTGCGGGACCTGACGGTCAGCTTCAACGTCTACAACCTGTTCAACAACAAATATATCGCCATGATGGGTGAGAACAACAACCCGCCCGTGGGGGATTACCAGTCCCTGGAGCGCGGGGCGACACGGGAATATTTCGGAACGATCAGTGCAGCCTTCTGACTGGTCCGCAGCATGAAGAACGGCCCGCTCTGGTTTCAGGCGGGCCGTTCTGCCGTTCAGCGGGCTTCTTCGGTCAGTTCGGCACTCAGGGCGGTGATGAACTGCGAGGCGACCCGGCCGGAGCGGCTGCCCCGCTGCATGGCCCATTGCAGGGCACGCCGGTGCAGCTCCTCCCTGGCGATGGGGAGCTGCCTCTCCTCCGCATAGGCATCGATGATGCTGAGATAATGGGGCTGGGAAGCACCATAGAGGCCGATCCACAGGCCGAACCGGTCGGAGAGGGACACCTTCTCCTCGATGGCCTCGCCCGGGTTGATGGCATCCCCCGCTTCATTCTCGATCATGTTCTGCGGCATGAGGTGGCGGCGGTTGGAGGTGGCATAGACCAGCACATTGTCAGGCCGTCCGGCGATGCCCCCATCCAGGACCGATTTCAGGGACTTGTAATCCGCGTCCTGCGTCTCGAAGGAGAGATCGTCACAGAACAGGATGACCCGGCGGGAGGTGCGGCGCAGCAGGGCCAGAAGCTGCGGCAGGGTGGCGAGGTCATCCCGTGGAATCTCGATCAGTGCCAGCGGGGGGTGGCCGTTCCTGCGCTGTTCCTCATTGACGGCCAGAAGACAGGCCTTGACGAGCGAGGACTTGCCCATGCCTCTGGCACCCCAGAGCATCACGTTGTTGGCTGCCAGTCCGTGGGCAAAGAAGCGTGTGTTGCCCATGACCTGCCTGATCTGCCGGTCAATGCCCTTCAGCAGCTTCAGCGGGACGGCCTGCATGTGGGGGATGGGCAGCAGATGGCCGCTCCCGCCCTGCCAGATGAAGCTGTCCTGCGTGGGGTCATCCAGCATGGCAGGGTCTGCTGGTGGAGGAGCCATGCGTTCCAGACTTTCGGCAATGCGGGTCAGGAGGGGGAGAAGAGCGGTTGCTGGCATGGTCTTCCTGTGTAATGAGCTTGACGTGACGGTCTGGCACGATATGGTCCGCAATTATCTCATCAAGATGGAACCAACACCACCTATGCACAATATTCTTTTTTCCACGGCTTATGCCGCTGATGCCGGTACCAATGGCGGCGCCTTCAGTTCGGCAGCGCTTGTGCAGTATGCACCTTTCGTGCTGATCTTTGTGGTCTTCTATTTCTTCCTGATCCGCCCACAGCAGAAGCGCCAGCGTGAACTGCGGGAGGAGCAGAACAGCCTGCGTCGTGGTGACCGGATTGTCACGGCAGGTGGCATCGTGGGGACGGTACAGAACACCCGTGATGATTCGCAGGAAGTGGATGTGGAAATCGCACAGGGCGTGAAGGTGAAGGTCATCCGCAGTACGATCACGACCATCCTGCGGCGTGAGGGCAAGCCTGCCAACGAGGCGTAAGGGAACGTTCCTCAGCGGGTTTCATGCCCAGCTGGTACCATAAAGAAAAGGCCCTGCCACGATGAACCGTGGCAGGGCCTTTCTCATGTCGGGTGGGCCGGACGATCAGGCACCCTTCAGGCAGCTCTCGGCGTACTCGTAGTTGGCGAGACGGTCGAGGAAGTTGGTGACGTAGTCCGGACGACGGTTGCGGAAGTCCAGATAGTAGGAGTGCTCCCACACATCCAGCCCCAGCAGCGTACGCCCCTCATCCTCGGAGAGCGGATTGGCGGCATTGGCCGTCTTGGTAACCTTGAGCTTGCCATCGGAGCCCAGAACCAGCCATGCCCAGCCAGACCCGAACTGTGTCGTGGCAGCCTGCTTGAAAGCGGCCTTGAAGGCATCAACGGAGCCGAAATCCTCGGTCAGTTTCTTCTCCAGCGCACCGGGGATGCGGCCGCCGTTGGGGGAGAGGCAGTTCCAGAAGATGCAGTGGTTCCAGTGCTGGCCGGCATTGTTGAAGACCGGGGCCAGGGAGGAATCAGCGTGAGACAGGGCAATGATTTCTTCAAGGGCCTTGCCTGCCAGTTCCGGCTTGCTCTCGACGAAGCCGTTCAGGGCTGTGACATAGGCCTGATGGTGCTTGCCGTGGTGCAGCTCCAGTGTTTCCTGGCACATGCCGGCATCGGCTAGGGCGTTTTCGGCATAGGGGAGTTTTGGGAGTTCAAAAGCCATGTGAATCTTCCTTGACATATGAGGGGCAGGAGGCATCCCTCCTGCCAATTCATGACCCCCTCTAGCTATGGTTGCCGGGCGGCAACGTCAAGGTGTGTGGGGCGGAGTGTCTTAAAAAAAGAGTAAAACAGTCCCAATAGTGGGAAGAAGGACCGCTGGGTACCTTTCAGCGGTTGGCAGCCTCCCGTTCCATCCGGGCAATCAGGGCGGAGTAATCGTCATCAGCATGATTCCGATTGGAGGCGGCCAGATTCTGGGAGGCTGCCGCCATGCCGTGCATCGGGACGCCACAGCGGCGGGCGGCCTCCATCAGCAGGCCCATGTCCTTGCTCATCAGGCGGGTTGGAAACTGGGAGGGGAAATGCCCTGCCTTGCCCATGCCGATCTTGCGCTTGTGATGGGGGCTGATGACGGCCAGTTCCTGAAGGGCATCGAAAAGGACGCTGCGCTCCACGCCAGCGGCCAGGCCATAGGCGATCCCTTCAGCAATGATGTTCAGCGTGCCCCCCATGATGCCGTTGACGACGAGCTTCAGCCGGGCTGCGCTCCCGGCCGGACCGGCATGGATGGTGATGCGGCCGATATGGTCCAGAATGGGGCGGGCGAGCGTTACGGTTGCTTCCGGGCCTCCCACCAGCATGATGAGGGCCCCTTTTTCGGCTTCCGGCGTGCTGCCTGACATGGGGGCGTCCAGCACGGCGACATTGCGCTCACCCAGCAGGGCTGCGAGGTGGTCGGCCTGTTCCGGTGAGACGGTGGAGGTGTCCAGCACGAGCTGCCCGCTCCGCAGTCCCGCCAGGAGGCCATCCGGACCATGCAGGGCCGTGTTCTCCGCCTCGTCATTCGGGACACAGATGATGATGGCGTCGCTCCTTTCCGCCACGAGGCGGGGAGAGGCCAGCATGGGGACATCCGCCTCAGCGCCATTGCTCCGGCCTGATGGCGTGTGAGCGACGACATCGTATCCGGCCCGGACCAGATTGCGCCCCATGAGGGACGCCATGGCACCATAACCGATGAAACCGATGGTCTTGATGGACATGGGTGGGTTCCTTCCAGGGTTTGTTGAGTCAGTCTGTATGGAGGAGATGGACCGGGGTGGGCGGGGATTAAAGAGGGATGGCGGAAGCGTGATGGAAAGCCGCCATGAAAAAACCCCGCCGGAGCGGGGTTGGAAAAGGATCATTCCTCGTCGTCGTAATCTTCTGCATCGGCCGGGTGGCGGATGGGGGGACGGGACCGGTTGTCCGCATTGCGGCGGGTGAAGTGGTGAGCAATGTCAGCCAGTTCCACGAAGTGGTCTGTCTGGCGGCGCAGGTCGTCACCAATCATCGGTGGTGTCGTCTTGACGGAGGAAATGACCGTGACCCGCACGCCACGGGACTGCACGGCCTCCACGGCACGGCGCAGGTCGGAATCCCCGCTGACGATCACGATATGGTCCAGCCGGGGGGCCTGTTCGATCAGGTCCACGGCCAGCTCGACATTCATGTTGCCCTTTACGCGGCGTTGGCCGGACTGGTTGGTGAATTCCCGTGCCGTCTTGGTGACCAGATGATAGCCGTTATAGGCCAGCCAGTCTGTCAGCGGGCGGAGGGGGGAGTAATCTTCCGTCTCCGGCATGGCCGCATAATAGAAGGCCCGCTGGAAGGAACACTGCTGTTCGAAAAGATCCCGCAGGGCGAGGAAATCGACCTCGAACCCCAGGTTGCGTGCGGCGTGGTGCAGGCTGGCCCCGTTGATGAAAAGTGATGTGCGATCGTTTTTGCGTAGGAGAAGGTTGGACATATGGCTCACATATGGTCTTGGGTTAGTCTTGGGTGCGGGGAGTGTTGATCAAGAAATGTCCTGTCAGTCTCGGGCAGGGCTGCCCTTTGATTGTTTCCCTGTTCCGTATGTATGGCGGACTCAGCACCAGATTTGATGATGGAAGGCATGTCGGGTGGAGAAAGCAGGACAGCCTCCTGCTTCCCTCTTACAGCTTTGCGTTGCGTCAATAAAGGCCTTTGTGGTAACAAAAGTCCAGATTGTGAGATAGCAATGGGACAGGTTGCCTGTTTCGGCAGGTGGGGCTGTCCCGGCCCGTTTGCAGGGGCCATTTCAGCATGTGAGTGGGGAGCGCCGGTTTTATGGCACGTGTGACCGTAGAGGACTGCATCGAGAAGGTTCCGAACCGTTTTGACCTGGTGCTGCTGGCCGCCCAGCGGGCCCGTGGTCTTTCCCGCGGGGAGGAGATGCAGGTTCCGCGGGATAATGACAAGAATACCGTTGTTGCCCTGCGTGAGATCGCCGAGGATCATGTGAGCCTCGAGGGGCTGAAGAACGGCATTGTCCGCTCCATGAGCAACCAGCCGGAAGTCGAGCCTTCCGATGAGGAAGTGATGGACCTCATCCCGACAGACCAGAACATTTTCGGTCTTCAGGATGTATCTGCGGAAGAGGAAGCTGCCAACATGGCAGCTGATGAAGCCGGCTCCGGCCGGGGGCGTCGCTAAGCCTTTCAGGAACTGAGGTGTGCGCCCTGGGGAGGGGCCCCCTTTTCTTCGCCTTCGGGCGGGGATGGGATGCAGGTTCTTCCATCAGTGAAGAATGGGGGCTGATCCATGGCTGATGAAACGCTGCTTTCCACCGATCTCCCGGCGGAGACGGTGGCTGGTGCCGGGGACGCCCTCTTGCAGGATTTCCACCCCTCCATAAGCGGCCTGCTGGAGCGGGTCCGCTGTTACGATCCCCATGCTGATCTGGCCCTGATGCAGGAGGCCTACGATCTGGCCGCCAAAGCCCATGAGGGCCAGTGCCGGGACAATGGTGATCCTTACATCACCCATCCGATTGCCGTGGCCAACATACTGGCCGGGTTCCGTATGGACCCCGTGTCCATCATGGTGGGTTTCCTGCATGATACCGTGGAGGATACGGGCATCTCTCTGGAGATGCTGGCAGGGCGTTTTGGCAAGGATGTAGCGGCCATCGTTGATGGCGTGACCAAGCTGACACGGCTGGAGCTTCAGTCCGACAGGACCAAGCAGGCGGAGAATTTCCGCAAGCTGGTGCTCGCCATGTCGCGGGACATCCGTGTGCTCATCGTCAAGCTGGCGGACCGGCTGCACAACATGCGGACGCTGCATTATGTCCAGCGGACAGACCGGCGGCAGCGTATCGCCAGGGAAACACTGGACATCTACGCCCCTCTGGCCGAACGCATCGGCATGGACCGGGTGAAGACGGAACTCCAGGATATTGCCTTTGTCAATCTGGAGCCGGAGGCTGATGCCACCATCCGGGCCCGGCTGAATTACCTGCGTGGGCAGGGTGCGGACATGATCGAGCAGATACGCTGCGAGCTGGCCACACTCTGCAAGGAAGCCGGGGTGGAGGGGGCGACCGTCATCGGGCGGGAAAAATCCCCCTATTCCATCTGGGAAAAGATGAAGCGGCGGAATGTTGCTTTCGAGCAGCTTTCCGACATCATGGCGTTCCGCATTCTCGTGCCCACGAGAGAGGCCTGCTATGCGGCGCTGGGGGCGGTGCACGGGGCCTACCCCATGATTGCCGGACGCTTCAAGGACTACATCTCCACCCCCAAGACGAACGGCTACCAGTCCCTGCATACAGGGGTGACGCTCTATCGGCCGCACAGCCAGAAGATCGAGGTGCAGATACGCACACCGGAGATGCACGATCTGGCAGAGAATGGCGTGGCCTCCCACTGGAGCTACAAGGATGGCAGCAGCCCCAGCGAGCATGAGACGGCCGTTCTTTCGGAAACATTCGGGGCCTATACCCGCAAGCTGCGTTGGGTGCAGGACCTGCTGGACATTCTGGAGGACAGTCAGGGGCCGGACGAGTTTCTGGAGAATACCAAGCTCGAACTCTATCAGGATCAGGTCTTCTGCTTCACCCCCAAGGGACAGCTCATTTCCCTGCCTCGTGGGGCTACGCCGGTGGATTTTGCCTATGCCGTACACAGTCAGGTCGGGGACCGGTGTGTGGGGGCCAAGGTCAATGGGCGTCTTGTCCCGCTGAAGCATGTTCTGGAGAATGGCGACCAGATCGACATCATGACGGCACGGGGGGGCACGCCGTCCCCGTCATGGGAGCGGTTTGTCGTCACGGGCAAGGCCCGTGCCCGTGTGCGGCGCTTCGTGGCCCTCCAGCAGCGGCAGAACAACGTTGAGAATGGCCGTGGTGCTGTTGCCCGTGCGTTCCGCCAGAAAGGTGTTGATGGGTCGGAGAAAGTGCTGGAGGGCCTTCTTGGCACGCTGAAGCAGAACAGCCTTGATGAGCTGTATGGCAGCGTCGGGGCCGGGCAGCTGGACCCGAGGGATGTTGTAGGGGCGGCCTATCCGGAGCTGTCCCGTCAGGGGCAGGTGCCCCGTATCGTGCCCGGCCTGTCCCCCCGGCTGGAGGGAAGGCTGGACCAGAAGCCCCTGCCGCCAAGACGGCCTTCCAGTTATGAGGGCACGTTGGTCAATGGTGTCGGGCGGGGTATTGAACTGCACTTTGCGGGTTGCTGCCGTCCTTTGCCGGGGGACCGCATCGTGGGCATCATTGCCCAGGGCAAGGGAGTGACCGTACATCGGCGCAAATGCCACAATCTCAGCATGTTTTCGGACATGCCCGAGCGCTTTCTTGAAATCTCATGGAGTGAGGAGGCCCTTGGGCGGACAGGGCGGGATGCCCCCCGTTACACGGCCCGCCTTTCCGTCGTGGCGGGAAATGACCCGGCTGTTCTGGCAGCGCTGACCAACCTGGCCACACGGCACGAGGCCAGCGTGATCAATCTGCGGATCGTGAACCGCCAGCTGGATTTCATGGAAATTCTGGTGGACCTCGAGGTGCGGAGCAAGGGGCATCTGGCAACGGTTCTGGCAGGGTTCCGGGCCGAGAAGGGTGTTCTTCAGGCCGAACGGACAAAGGGATGACCTCATGATTCTGGGGATCGGGGTTGATCTCTGCTCCATCGGGCGGATCGAACGGGCCCTGGCCCGCCATGGGGATGCGTTTCTGGAGCGTGTGTTCACGCTGGAGGAGCGTCAGTATGTGCAGGCATTGCGGGGGGCGGCCCGGGCAGGGGCCTGTGCCAAACGCTGGGCAGCGAAGGAGGCCTGCGCCAAGGCTTTGGGAACAGGCTTTGCCCAGGGGGTGCAGCTTCAGGATATTTCCGTGGGGCGGAATGATCTGGGGGCTCCTGTGCTCAGCCTTTCGGGCGCAGCGGCGACCCTTCTGGACCAGCGCCTGCCAGCAGGGCATCGGGCCGAATTGCTGTTGAGCCTGAGTGATGAGCCGCCCATGGCCATGGCACAGGTGCTGATACAGGCTGTTGCCCTTTAGTCTTGGCGGCTTGAAATATCGTCAGGATGGAATTAACGCATGACCCGGCGGGTCAGGCAGGCTATGGCAGAAACGGGCAGGGCAGTCTGCCTGCTTCTTGCCAGAACAGGATGAACAGGGACCATGAACGAAGACAGACAGGAAGAACAGACAGAAAAGCCGGAAAGCCTTCTGGCCTCTATAAGACAGATTCTTCTATGGCTCATTCTGGTGGTTGCCGTACGTTCACTGCTGGTCGAACCGTTCAATATTCCGTCTGCCTCCATGATCCCGACCCTTCAGGTCGGGGATTTTGTGGCGGTCTCCAAGATGAGCTACGGTTATTCCCGGTATTCTTTTCCGTTCTCGCCGCCGTTCATTTCGGGACGTGTGTTCGCTTCCATGCCGCACCGTGGGGATGTGGCGGTGTTCCGGTTCACCAAGGATACGTCAGTCGATTACATCAAGCGGATTGTCGGCCTGCCCGGGGATCGCATCCGCATGGAACAGGGGCATCTCTTCATCAATGGTCAGGAAGTGCCGCGGGAGGACCGGGGGCATTACAGCGTGATGGATGAGCGGGGCTATGTGCTGTCTGGGACCCGTTATCGGGAAATGCTGCCCCGGGAGGATGGCAAGACGGTACCGCATGATATCCTGAAGATGCGGGATGATGACCTTGCCAACAATACGCCTGAATATACCGTGCCAGAGGGCTGCCTGTTTGCCATGGGGGATGACCGGGATGACAGTTCGGACAGCCGCTTTCAGGGAGGGCATGAGAGCGGTGCCTGTGCTGTCCCGGCCGGGCGTGATTATCTGACGGATAGCGGCGGTCATGATCTGGGGTTCGTGCCTGTGATCAATCTGGTCGGACGGGCAAAGATGGTGCTGTTCTCCGTTGATATGCGGCATCCGGCCTGGCAGTTCTGGTATTGGCCGACAGAGATACGCTGGGGCCGTTTCCTGCGTGGTATTGACGAATGATGACACGTGATGAGGCTGTCCGCCATGTCGAGGCGAAGCTGGAACACCGTTTTGCTGACCCCGCACTTCTGCATGAGGCTTTGACCCACCGGTCCGCCGTGCCACGGCGGCAGGGACGGAACCGGGGGCGGCAGAAGGGGCATGCTCCGGGGAAAACGCCACGGGGGCAGGGGTCCAACGAGCGTCTGGAGTTCGTGGGGGACAGGGTGCTTGGCCTGCTGATGGCGGAATGGCTCTTTGAGCGCTATCCGGAGGAGCAGGAAGGCGCTCTGGGGGCCCGCCACGCCCATCTGGTCTCCCGTCCTGTTCTGGCCCGGATTGCGGAAGGGATTGAGCTTTCCGAGGCGATACAGATTGCCCAGCATGAGGAAAGTGCCGGCATACGTGTTCTGGCCAGTGTTCTGGCCGATGCGATGGAAGCCCTGCTGGGCGCACTCTATCTGGATGCCGGGCTGGACCCGGCCCGGCATGTGGTCCGTCGCCTCTGGGACAGGGACATCGAGAAGAGTGGACAGCCCCACAAGGAGCCGAAAACGCTGCTTCAGGAGTTTCTGCTGGGGCGTGGCGAGGCCTTGCCGCATTATGAACTGACCGCCGCTGATGGGCCGTCCCATGCACCGATATTCCGTGTGGAGGTTCGGGCACTGGGGCAGGTGGGTGTTGGCCGTGCAGGCAGCAAGCGGCTGGCTGAAAGTGCGGCGGCGACAGATTTGCTGAAGAAGATGGGGCAGGAGACAGAACGTGCCTGAGGATACAGAAAAGACCGCCACGGGCGGAGAGACACGCTGCGGTTTTGTTGCTCTTGTCGGGGCTCCCAATGCAGGAAAATCCACCCTGCTGAACCGCATGGCTGGGGCCAAGCTGTCCATTGTCAGCCCCAAGGCGCAGACGACACGGTTCCGTACGCTTGGCATTGTGATGCGGGATACGGCGCAGATCGTGTTTGTGGACCTGCCGGGCATCTTCAAGCCCCGCCGACGGCTGGACCAGGCGATGGTCAATGCTGCCTGGAGCGGGTCGCAGGATGCTGACCTCAACCTGCTGCTGGTGGATAGCCGCATCGGTCTGACAGATGAGATCAGGGAGATCATCGCTCGACTGAAAGAGGGGAAGCGGCCTGTCTGGCTGGTGCTGAACAAGACAGACCTCATCCAGCGGGATCAGCTTCTGCCCCTGACGAAGGCCATCACGGACCTCCTGCCGGTGGAAGAGGTCTATATGGTCAGTGCCCGGTCCGGTGATGGGGTTGAGGGCCTGCTGGACGGGTTGGCCAGGGCCATGCCCGTTGGGCCTTACCATTACCCTGAAGATGATCTGACAGATCTGCCAGACCGTCTGCTGGCAGCGGAAATCGTGCGGGAGCAGGTCTTCCTCCAGACCCATGAGGAGATTCCCTACCATGCCACGGTGGAGACGGAATCCTTCAAGACACGCAAGGACGGATCCATCCGCATCGACGTGACGATCTATGTGTCACGGGCAGGGCACAAGGCCATCCTCATCGGGGAGCGGGGGCAGCGCATCCGGGAGATCGGGATGCGGGCCCGGAAACAGCTGGAAGGCCTTCTGGATGCTCCCTGCCATCTTTTCCTCAATGTGAAGGAGAGGGCTGCGTGGGACAAGGAAACAGCCCGACTGCGGGCCCTCGGTCTTGCAGATTATGGCTGAAGCGCACGAGTTTCGCTTGTTCATGCAGGGGTAGCTCTGTATGAGGGAGCAGACAGATTTCAGGACATCATCAACCAGAGAGCCGGTACGATCATGAGCACCGCCCCCCAAGAGCCGAACTTCCCTTATAAACGGGTCCTTCTCAAAGTGTCTGGCGAGGCGCTGATGGGCAAGGGAACTGCCGGTGTTGACCCGGAGATGGTGGACATGGTGGCTGCGGACATCGCCGGTGTGGCCGCTCTGGGCGGGCAGGTCTGTCTCGTCGTGGGGGGAGGCAACATCTTCCGTGGACTGGCCGCTGCCGCCAAGGGAATGGACCGGGTGCAGGGGGACTATGCCGGGATGCTGGCAACGGTCATCAATGCCCTGATGCTCCAGAATGCGCTGGAGAAGCGTCATGTGGAGACCCGGGTGATGACGGCCATCCACATGGCCTCCATTGCCGAGCCTTATATTCGCCGCCGGGCCGTCCGTCATATGGAGAAGGGCCGTGTGGTCATCTTCGCAGCCGGTACGGGCAATCCGTTCTTCACAACTGATACGGCTGCTGCCCTGCGGGCGAACGAGATGGAGTGCGATGCCCTCTTCAAAGGGACGCAGGTTGATGGTGTCTATTCCGATGATCCTCGCCTGAATCCCGATGCCGAGCGTTATGAACAGCTGACCTACATGGATGCCCTGGCCCGCAATCTGAAGGTCATGGATGCAGCAGCTGTCAGTCTCGCCCGGGAGAATGCTCTGCCGATCATCGTGTTCAACATGCATGCGCCGGGGGCTTTTGCGGCAGCCATGAAAGGTGAAGGGCGCTTCACCCGGATTGTTGAGGGTTGAGAGCGAGCGACCAGATTACCATGTCAGCCCGCACCGGCTGACGAACGGAACGATTACTGAGGAAGTGATTTGCCATGAGCACAGAACTGAACGACCTGCTTGATGACCTCAAACGTCGCATGGAAGGGGCGCTGGAGAGCCTGCGCCGTGATCTCTCTGGCCTGCGCTCCGGCCGTGCCAGCCCGAACCTTCTGGAGCCGGTACGTGTGGAGGCTTATGGCTCCGTGGTGCCCCTCTCCCAGGTTGGTTCCGTTGCCGTGCCGGAAGCCCGGATGCTGACGGTCTCTGTCTGGGATGCCAGTGTTGTTTCCTCTGTTGAGAAAGCCATCCGTGACAGTGGGCTGGGGCTGAACCCTGCTGCTGAAGGGCAGACCATCCGTGTGCCCATCCCGCAGTTGACAGAGGAACGACGCAACGAGATGGCCAAGGCCGCTGCCCGTTACGCCGAAGGTGGCCGTGTGGCCGTGCGTGGTGTCCGCCGGGATGGCATGGACAAGGCCAAGGCCCTGGAAAAGAATGGCGATATCAGTCAGGACGACATGAAGGTCTGGACGGCTGCCATCCAGAAGCTGACAGATGAGCATATCGGCCGTGTGGACAGCCTGCTGGCTGACAAGGAGCGGGACATCAAACAGGTCTGATCGCCAGAACATTGTCGGAACTTCACCCTTCTTCCCGCCCGGCTGGCACACTCCCACGTCATGTTGCCGTCATCATGGATGGCAACGGACGCTGGGCCAGAGCACGTGGCGTACCGATCGCACAGGGCCATCGTGAGGGAGGCGAGGCCGTGCAGCGTTGTGTCCGTGCCGCCATGGAGCATGGGGTGGATTATCTGACACTCTATGCATTCTCATCAGAGAACTGGCGCCGGTCCGGTGAGGAGATCAGCGACCTGACAGGGCTGATGCAGTTTTATCTGCGGCATCGTTTCCGGGAGCTGGATGAGCAGGGTGTCCGGCTGCGCATCATTGGTGATCCTGAACGTTTCGGGGCGTCTTTCTGCCGGGAGCTGCGTCGGGCAGAGGAAAAGACATGCCACAATACCCGGCTGACTCTGGCTCTGGCTCTTTCCTATGGCAGTCGTGCGGAGATTGCCGGAAGTGCCCGCCATTTGGCCGAACGGGTCCGGGCGGGCACGCTGGAGCCGCATGAGATTGACGAAGCCCTGTTCGCCAGTGCCCTCCAGACGCATGACATGCCCGACCCCGACCTTGTCATGCGGACGAGTGGAGAGAGCCGACTTTCCAATTTCCTGCTCTGGCAATCCGCCTATGCAGAACTTGTGTTTCTTGACGTGCTCTGGCCGGATTTCGGTGAGAAGGATTTTGCCGAGGCCATGATGCGGTACATGCGCCGTCAGAGGCGTTTCGGTGGGCGGCCAGAATGACAGAGTTGCAGAAACGCATCCTCTCCAGCCTTGTGATTGTTCCGGTGGTGCTCCTCTGTCTCTGGTTTGGTGGATGGGCCTATCGGGTACTGGTGCTGCTCGTCATGGTCGGGATTGTCTGGGAAGGGGAAACCCTGCTTGGCCAGCCGATGAAAAGTCTGCGGGGTGCTCTGCTTCTGCTCTGGCCTCTCTGTGGTGGACTGATCGCCATCAAAGGGCAGTGGTTTGCGGCCTTTTACCTTCTGGTGTCCAGCGTCCTGTTTGGCAGGCGGGCCTGCGGTCCGGTTCTGGTGGCCATGCTGGGTGGTTTTTCCCTGCTCTGGCTGCGGGGGCGGCCTGACGGTTTTTTGGAGACCTTTTTCGTCATTTTCGCCGTCATAGCCAGTGACAGCTGCGCCTACGCCACCGGGCGTCTGATTGGCGGGCCGAAACTGGCCCCGGCCATTTCTCCCGGCAAGACCATTTCCGGCTCGTTGGGGGGCATCGTGGGAGCCGTGATCCTCGGCGGGCTGGTCGGGCACTGGTCGGGTCATGGCTGGTCGTTCTCTGCCTGCCTGACGGGTGGAGTGATTGCCGTGGCGGCCCAGGCAGGCGATCTGCTGGAGAGTGCCTTCAAGCGGCGTCTGGGCGTCAAGGATTCAGGGCGGCTCATCCCCGGTCATGGGGGACTGCTGGACCGGCTGGATGCCCTCCTGCTGGCGGCCCCTGTTGCAGCCATCCTGGCCCTCATGGCCGGAGAGGGGCCATTCTGGCAGCTTTTCCGTTAAGTCTTATTCTGGAGCGGCAGTCTCTGCTATAGGTCTGTCATGAGGCAGACCCGCCATCACGTATCATGTTGAAATCATCAAGGGAGAGGTATTCCATGGGGGGAGGTTCCGGGCGTCGGCGCATTAGCGTGCTTGGCAGTACAGGCAGCATTGGTGTCTCGACAGTCGATCTTCTGAAGCAGCAGGCAGACTCCATCCAGGTGCGGGCTCTCGTGGGGGGAAAGAACGCCGCCCTTCTGGCCGAACAGGCCCGTGAGCTGAACGCCGAGCTGGCCGTCCTGAATGATGAGCAGCATTACGAGGAGCTGAAAGAGCGTCTCGCTGGCACCGGCGTGAAGGTAGCTGCCGGACGGCAGGCTGTCATCGAGGCCGGTGCGCTGGAAGCGGACTGGACGATGGCCGCCATCACTGGGGCTGCCGGCTTGGCCCCCACGCTGGAAGCCGTCCGCAACGGGCACAAGGTGGCTCTGGCCAACAAGGAAGCTCTCGTTTGTGCTGGCAACGTCATGCTGGAAGCTGTGCGTGATGCCGGAGCCGAGCTGCTGCCTGTTGATTCCGAACATAATGCGATCGTGCAGTCCCTGGGTGGGGCGGACATGTCCCTCGTGGAGAAGATCGTCCTCACGGCCTCTGGCGGACCGTTCCGCTGCTCCACAAAGGAGGAGATGGCGAAGGCCACGCCCGAACAGGCCCTGAAGCATCCCACATGGTCCATGGGGGCTAAGATCACGATTGACTCCGCCTCCATGGCCAACAAGGGGCTGGAGGTCATCGAGGCCGCCCGCCTGTTCGATCTGCCTGAACATCAGATAGACGTGCTGGTTCACCCGCAGTCAGTCGTGCATGGCATGGTCTGTTTCCGTGATGGCAGCTTCGTGGCCCAGATGGGGACGGCGGACATGCGGATTCCCATCGCACACACGCTGGCCGCCCCGACCCGGATGCAGACGGGATGCGAGCGTCTGGATTTCGTGAAGCTCGGGCAGATGAATTTCGAGGCAGTGGATGAGGACCGCTTCATCCCGCTGCGTCTGGCCCGTCAGGTCCTGCGGGCTGGTGGCGTGGCCCCGACCGTGTTCTCCGCTGCCAACGAGATTGCCGTGGAGGCTTTCCTCGCCGGGAAGATCCGTTTCCTTGGCATTGGTGAGCTGATTGATGCCAGCCTTCAGGCCATGCCGGAAAACCCGGTGCCGACATCTCTGGAGGATGTCTATCACTGGGACGAAATGGGGCGTGAGCTGGCCCGGACACAGATGAAGCGGATGGCCGACCATGCATAGTCTTCAGAGCATCCTTGCCGGTCTGGCCGTTTTCGGGATCGTCGTCTTCATTCATGAGCTAGGCCATTATCTGGCCGCACGCTGGCGTGGTGTGCAGGTGACCGTCTTTTCCATCGGGTTCGGTCCTGCACTGACATCATGGAAGGACCGGGTCGGAACACGCTGGCAGATCAGCCTGCTGCCGCTGGGAGGGTATGTCAAACTCCACGGGTTTGAGAACCGTCCCGATGCGCCCCGGGAAGAAGGTGACGAGAATGCCTTCAACCGCAAGTCTGTCCTCTCGCGGGCAATCGTGACGGTGGCGGGGCCTGTCTTCAACTTCCTGCTGACGATCCTTCTGTTCGTGGTGCTGCTGTCCTGCTTTGGCAGGCCGGAGGCCCGGCCCGACATCGGCACGCTGGCCCCGAATGGTGCAGCCATGAAGGCCGGGCTTCAGGTGGGTGACGAGATACAGCGTCTGGACGGGCATCACATCCTGAGCATTGGCGACATCCAGGCGCAGGTGGCGGCCCATCCGGGTGAGGTCATGAAGGTTGGTCTGCTGCGGAAGGGGCAGAGCCTGGAGCTTCCGGTCACGCTGGACCGTATCCGGCAGGGGGGGCATGACGTCGGTCGGCTGGGGGTCGGCTTTGCCGTCAGCCACAGTGCGCCCCTGCCTGTCTACAAGGCTGTTCCGGCGGCCATCGGGCAGACGTGGGACATGTGCGGCAACATGCTGGAGGGAATCTGGCAGATCATCAGCGGGCAGCGGAGCGCCAGGCAGCTCTCCGGGACCATCGGCATCATTCACATGTCCGGGCAGGCCGTGGATTATGGCGTGGCCAGTGCGCTGGGGTTCGTGGCTCTCCTGTCGCTCAATCTTGGCCTGCTGAACCTGTTCCCCGTGCCGATGCTGGATGGCGGCCATCTGCTTTTCTATGCTTTTGAGGCAGTTCTGGGGCGGCCTCTCTCCGAGCGGACACAGAGCTATGCCCTCCAGTTCGGGCTGCTGCTGGTCGTGGGGCTTTTCATTTTCTCAACGGTGAATGATCTCAGAGGGTTGGGAGTTTTTCACTGGTTGTTTGCACATGGGGGTTGATCTTTCCCCCTCCAATGATGGAAAAGACCTTCTAGGGTAGAGTATATAACTGAAACAGGCAGCTCCCTTCATTGTGATGTCGTGGGAGTCTGTCTGGTGCGGTTGTGCGTATGGGACTGTCTGGACCTCCTGCATCAGGGTTGTGTGGCGGGATGGCCGTTCGTAGAAATTTGGGACGAGGAATACCGGTTTTGTCAGGATTGCGTACGAAAAGGTTCCGGCCGATGGCCGTTCGACTGGCTCTGCTGGCTTCTGTCTGTACGGCACCGGCTTTGCTCTGTGCGGCAGAGGCAGCCCCCCAGAAGGGGCGCAGCATCCATCATGCCCGCCGGTCTGCGGGGGATGGCTATGCGCCGGCCGGTGGTCTGATCCAGGCCATCGAAGTCCACGGCAATACCCGGATCGAGACCAGTACCGTCCTTTCCTACATGGTCGTGCAGCCGGGCGACAGTTTTGACCGTGATGCGCTGAACCGTTCGCTGAAGACACTTTACGCTACAGGTCTCTTCAGGGATGTGACGCTGAGGCGTGAAGGCAGCACCCTGCTGGTGGAGCTGACGGAAAATCCCGTGGTGAACCGGATTGTCTTCGAGGGGAACCATGCCCTCAAGGACAAGGACCTGATGAAGGAGATCAGCCTGCGGACCCGTGCCGTCTTTTCGGCCCAGACCGTGGCTGTGGACAGGCAGAAAATCCTGAACATGTATGCGGCCCGTGCCCGCTATGGGGCCACGGTGGTGCCGCAGGTCATCCGTCTGTCCCACAATCGTGTTGATGTGATCTTCAACATCAATGAATCCCAGCAGACACTGGTCCGGAAGATTGCTTTTGTTGGCAATGACAGTTTCAGCGAAGCTGCCCTGTCTCATGTCGTGTCTTCCAAGGAACATGCCTGGTACCGTTTTTTTTCTTCCTCGGATGAATATAACCCGGAGCGTATCCGCTACGATGCGGAACTGCTGAGACGTTTCTATCTGCATAGCGGCTTTGTGGATTTCCACATGGTGGATGCCACGGGTGAGCTCTCTCCGGACCACAAGAGCTTCTACGTCACCTACACCCTGCATGAAGGGCCACGGTACCGTCTGGGCAAGATTGGTGTGCGTTCCAATGTGCATCATGTCACGGCTGACACGATGAAGAGGCACATCGAGGTTTACAAGAACCAGTATTATGACGGTACGGCCGTGCAGGACAATGCGACGGACATGCAGGAGTGGCTCCAGGCCAACGGGCACCCGTTTGCCATGGTCCGGCCTGAGATTGCCCGCAATCCTGAAAAGAAGGTCGTTGACCTGCTGTTTGATATTGTCGAGGGGCCGCATGTTTATGTGGAGCGGATCGACATCAACGGCAATACGATCACACGTGACCATGTGATCCGCCGCAACCTGCCGATGGTCGAGGGCGATGCCTATACGCCGTTCAACCGCAAATATTCCAAGCTGGCCCTTCAGGATATGGGGTATTTCAGCAGCACCAATGTGGACCAGTCCCAGGGGTCTGCGCCGGACAAGGTCAATGTCAGTGCCAATGTGGTGGAGAAGCCAACCGGCGAGTTCTCCCTCGGCGGTGGGTACTCGACCGATGCCGGTATCATGGGGAATCTCGGGTTGAAGCAGCATAACCTGCTGGGGACCGGGATTGATGCCGGGTTCTCCGGTACGGTTGCCTATTATGAGAAACAGGCCGACCTGTCCGTGACGGACCCATACTTCCTCGGGCGCAATTTCGTGGCCGGGTTCGACATTTATACGATCCAGAACAATTACCAGACGTATCAGAGCTATAATGAAGGCCAGTATGGTGCGTCTGTCCGGCTTGGTTATGCCTATAACCGGTATCTTTCCCAGTCCTGGACCTATACGGTCGTGGACCGTCACGTGGGTAACGGGGTGCCGGGGTCGCAGTATCCGGGGTGGGAAGATGACACGCCGTCCGTTTATGTGCGTGATGCCGCAGGCTGGTCGCTCCTTTCCCAGATTGGCACGAACATCACTTATGACCGTCGTGACAACCGCATGAATCCACGGTCTGGCTACGTTCTCAGTGCCGGAGGTGATTTTGCCGGTCTGGGTGGCAACGAGAAATATTACCGTGTCAAAGCCAATGGCAGCTATTATCTGCCGCTGGATGACCTGACAGGCAGCCACAGCTGGGGCTTCCAGTTCAAGGGCGGTGTTGGCTACATGCATGACTGGAGCTCCAGCGGCGACCGCAACATCGTCGACAACTTCTACCTCGGTGGTCAGAACCTGCGCGGGTTCCTCCAGGGTGGTGTCGGGCCCCGCAGCAGTCATTACAAGGCGCCCTGCCACAGCGGTGCCGCCAATACGCCGCTGGGGCAGGCCCGGAATGGCTACTGCCCGGGTGCCGGACAGGAGGACCTGATCGGTGGTACTTTCATGTACACGGCATCTGTCCAGCTGAATTTCCCGCTGCCGATGGGTGACAGCCTTGGCATCTCCGGGCGTGGTTTCATCGATGCCGGTAGTCTTTCCGGCAAGCGTGTGAAGGACCGCAACCATTACCGTAACTGGAACGACCCGTACTATACGCCGATTGGCGGCAGCACCATGACGCCCCGTGTCTCTGGTGGTCTTGGTATTTCCTGGAAGAGCCCCTTCGGCCTGGTCAATATTGACGGTGCGGTCCCGATCCATCGTGAGCATGGGGACAGGCTTTATCCGGTTCGCTTTGGCTTCGGGCAGCAGTTCTGAGGAAAGGTGCAGGCCACGATGCCGGCTTCATTCCGGGCTGGCAGGGTGACCTGGGGGATGCCCATTTTCATAAAGAGGTTTTTCATGTCACGTTTTTCACTGCCTTTGACCCTGATGACCGTGAGTGCTCTGGCTTTCATGGCGGTTGGTTCTTCCGTGGCTGCTGATGGCAATGATGGAAACGGTGCCTGGTTTGTTCCGAAAACGGCCCAGCCATCGGCTCCAGCCGCCTCCCATCATCATGCGGCTCCGGCTGCTGCTCCTGCTCCGGCTGCTGTGCCGGACATGGCAGGCCTGGATGATGGTGGTGATGCTGGCGCTCCGGATGGGGAAGGCCAGCAGCAGGCAGCGCCCGTGCTGCCTCTGCCGCCTGTACCGTCTTCTCCGGCTGTTCCGAAGGAAGATGCCCCGCCGCCGGTTGTGCTTGGCCTCATCAGCGTTCAGGGTGTGATGCAGCTTTCCACGGCTGCGCAGGAAATGCAGCAGGTGCTTGGTGAGCGTCGTGACCGTCTGGCCCGTGCGGTGCAGAAGGAAGAGGGCGCCTGGCGGGAAGAGCAGCAGAAGCTTCAGGTTCAGGCTCGCACTCTGACATCCGACCAGCTCCAGCTCCGTGTCCGTCATCTGCAGGAGCGGCGTGCGAAGGATCAGAGGGATTTCAGCAACAAGGCCCGGATCATTCAGGAAGCCTATCAGGTGGCATTCCATCAGATCGAGCGTGTGCTGGAGCAGCGTGATGGAATCATTGCCAAGGTGGCTGCGGCCCATGGCATGAATCTTGTTCTGCATGCCGAGCAGGCTGTCCTGCATGTGGATGGTCAGGACATAACCGAGGAGGTAGCAGACCGTCTGAACAAGGTTCTGCCGCATGTCTTCATTCCGGATGACGGGGTGGACCCGGAGGTTCTGGCAAAATCCGGGAAGATGCCGACAACGGCTGATGAAGAACGCCTGATGAATCAGGCGGCTCCGCAGCAGCCTGCCGAGGCTCCGGCACAGGCCAAGGGGTCCATCCTGCGTCGCCAGAAGTAAGGGGAAGGGCGATGGTGGCGGACCAGCTCCCGGGTGATTCCCGTTTTTTCAGGCGGTGTGGCCCTTTTGCGTTGAAGCACCTTCTGGAAGTAACGGGAGCGGAGGCCGCAGGTTGCGCTGAGATGGGGGCGTCTTTCGAGGGCGTGGCCCCGCTTCATGCTGCTGGCCCGCAGCACATCTCCTTTCTGGACAACCGCCGCTATCTGCCCCTTCTCAAGGAGACGAAGGCTGGCGCCGTCGTGCTGGCCCCTGCTTTTGCGGACAAGGTGCCAGAAGGCTGTGCCGCTCTGGTCAGTCGGGAGCCCTATCTGGCATGGTCCCGGGTTGCCCGTCTGTTCCATCCTCTTCCGCCTGCACGGGCCAGCCAGCATCCGACGGCTGTCATTGGTGAGAATGTCGTCATTGGTGACCGGGTGGAGATAGGTCCTTTTGCGGTCATCGGCGATGGCGTGCAGATTGGTGATGGCTGTGTCATTGGGCCTCATGCCATGCTGGGGGACCATGTCGTGCTGGGAGATGGCTGTCGGATCGGGGCGCATGTAACTCTCACCCATGCTCTGCTGGGGGAGCGGGTCATCCTGTATCCCGGGGCCCGGATCGGGCAGGATGGTTTCGGCTTTGCGGTGGGGCCTGACGGATTTGAGACCGTTCCCCAGCTGGGGCGTGTCATCCTTGAGGATGGTGTGGAGATCGGTGCCAATTCAACGATTGACCGAGGCTCCATGCGGGATACGGTCATCGGGGCCGGGACCCGGATCGATAATCTGGTGCAGATTGGTCACAATGCCCGTCTGGGTCGGTGCTGCATCGTGGTATCGCAGGCTGGTGTTTCAGGTTCCACCGAGATTGAGGATTTCGTGACGATTGCAGCCCAGGCTGGGCTCATCGGTCATATTCACATTGGCAGCAAGGCCCGTATCGGGGCGCAGTGTGGCGTGATGAATGATGTGGAAGCCGGGGCTGATGTCATCGGCAGCCCGGCTATGCCGTTCAGGGAATTCTTCCGAAATGTGGCGACGTTGCGTAAGCTTTCGCGCAAGTAAGATGATCCAGTTGGTGTTTCGGGATTTTTTTTGGTAATAAGGTGTAGACATTGACTGCCTCTCCCCGCGGGGACAGGGGCGGACGGTTGCATTTTGTCGAAAAAAAAACCGGGAGATGAGATAAGTGGGTGATGCTGCTGGGCAGACACATCAGGTGCCTGAGAGCGTAGATGTGATGCAGATTATGAAGGCGATTCCTCATCGCTATCCTTTCCTCCTGCTGGACCGGATGGAAGAGATCAAGGCGGCGGAATCAGCCGTTGGCATCAAGAACGTGACAGTCAATGAGCCATTCTTCCAGGGGCATTTCCCAGCACGCCCTGTCATGCCGGGTGTGCTCATCGTTGAGGCCATGGCCCAGACGGCGGCCACGCTTGTCGTGCTGACACTGGGCAAGGCCTTCGAGGGCAAGCTGGTCTATTTCATGACGGTGGAGAATGCAAAATTCCGTCGCCCGGTCGGGCCGGGGGATCAGCTGCGCATTCATGTCAACAAGGAACGCGCCCGTGGAACGGTCTGGCGGTTCCGTGGGGTTGCCAAGGTTGATGGAACCACGGTGGCGGAAGCATCTTTCAGCGCCATGATCGTGGACTGATCCTGATGCCAGAACCGGGACAGCGCCCTGGAAAAACCGAGATTCATCCCACGGCTCTTGTGGATCCACGGGCGTCCCTCGGTCAGGGAGTGAGGATTGGTCCCTGGTGCATGGTCGGTGCGGATGTGCGGCTGGGAGATCATGTCCGGCTGCACGCTTCTGTCATGGTGGACGGGCATACGGTGCTGGAGGATGGGGTGGAGGTTTACCCCTTTTCGACCGTAGGCTATCCCCCGCAGGACCTGAAATATGCTGGAGAGCCGACCAGGTGCCATATTGGTGCAGGGACGGTTGTACGGGAGAATGTGACCATCCATCGGGGCACGGCACAAGGCACGGGAGAAACCCGGATTGGCCGGGGCTGCCTGCTCATGGCCAATGCCCATATCGCTCATGATTGTGTGTTGGGTGATGGTGTCATCATCGTCAACAACGTAGTCATGGGGGGGCATGTCCTGATCGGAGACAATGCCAGGATCATGGGCTCTGCGGCCCTGCATCAGTTTGTCCGCATCGGGCATGGGGCTGTTGTCGGAGGGCTGTGCGGTGTGGAGATGGATGTCATCCCGTACGGCAGCGTCCTGGGTAACCGGGCCAGGCTGGTTGGGTTGAACTGGATCGGTCTCAAGCGGTCTGGCGTGGAGGCCAGTGAGATCCAGCAGATGCGTCTGGCGTTCCGGGAGCTTTATCCACGGTCTGGCCGTGGTGGGCCGCTTTTGGGAGAACGCATGGACCAGGTGCGTCAGCGTTATGGTCACATTGAGCGTGTACGGGAAATGCTACGCTTCATGGAGGCTCCCAGCCGCCGTGGGCTGACGCGGCCGGGGCAGGCTGGCAGTGACAGGGATGTTGACAGGTGAGCAGGCCTGCACGGGTTGGGATCCTGGCCGGTGGCGGGCCGCTTCCAGCCCAGGTGGCAGAGGCTCTCAGGAAAAGAGGGCGGGAGCCTTTTCTCATAGGCTTCCAGGGTTTTGCTGATGAAGCCCTGCTGGCCCCTTATTCTCATGAAATGATCCGTCTGGCAGCGGCCGGTGCGATCCTTCGGTCTCTGCGTCGGCAGGGATGTTCCGAACTTGTCCTGATAGGACCTGTCCGCCGGCCCTCATGGCGGTCTCTGCGGCCAGATGCGGAGGGGGTGCGCCTGCTGGCCCGGCTTGGGCGTGCCCTGTTTGCCGGTGATGACGGCCTGCTGGCATCCATCATCCGGCTGCTGGAAGAAGAAGGCTTCCGGGTGCGGGGAGCGCATGAATTCCTGGATACGGAGAGCAATCGCTGGGGAGCATGGGGCAGGGTTCCCCCTGACCGTCAGGCCATGGCCGACATTCATCAGGCCGTGCGCATATTGTCTGTCATGGGGCCTCTGGATATAGGGCAGGGATGTGTGGTGCAGAATGGCCTGACACTGGCTGTTGAGGCCCTTGAAGGAACGGATGCCATGCTGCATCGCTGTGGAGGTCTGCGGCAGGATGGGGTGGCTGGTGGGGTGCTCGTGAAAATGCCAAAGGCAGGACAGGAGCTGCGGGCGGACATGCCTGCCATTGGGCCGGTCACTATCAGGAATGCGGCAGCAGCCGGGTTGCGGGGGATCGCCTTTCCCGCACGGCTTACCTTGGTCATGGAGCCAGATCGCTGTATAAAGGAGGCGGATCGTCTGGGACTGTTTCTCTACGGGCTGGGACCAGACTTCCTTTCTGACAAAAGGACATAAAGATATATGAGCATCTATCTTCATACGATGGTCCGTGTGCGGGACCTTGATCGCAGTCTGGCTTTTTATCACCTTCTGGGCATGCGTGAACTCCGTCGGCTGGAGGTGCCGGAGGGGCGTTTCACGTTGGTTTATATTGGTTATGAGGGTAATGCCCGTGGTGAGGCCGAGATCGAACTGACCTATAACTGGGATCAGACCGAGGATTACACACACGGGACAGGCTTCGGGCATTTTGCTGTTGGCGTGCGTGATGTCGCAGCAGCCGTGGACGTGGTCCGCCAGGGCGGTGGGCGTGTCACCCGTGAGGCCGGACCGATGGGCAATACGGGTATTGTCATTGCCTTCGTGCAGGACCCTGATGGCTACAAGATCGAGCTGATTGAAAAGAAGGACGCCTGAGCTCAAAAGCCGGGTACAGCTTCGGGATCTGTCCGCTCTGGATGGAATTGCAGGATTGACAGGGCAGGGCCATCCCCTTAAAAGCCACTCCCTGAGTGGAGGGGCGTTACTGGGTGCGTCCTGTTCTGATACACGCCTTCACAGGTGTGTTGTTGAGATTAGAGGATTGAAAAGATGAAGCGCACATATCAGCCTTCCCGTCTGGTTCGTAAGCGTCGCCACGGTTTCCGCACGCGTTCCGCTACTGTTGGTGGTCGTCGTGTTCTGGCAAGCCGTCGCGCCAAGGGCCGCAAGAAACTTTCTGCCTGAGCATGAAACAGCCTGACCGCCTGAAGAAGCGGTCGCAGTTTCTGCGTGTGGCCCGCAAGGGCCATAAGGTCGTGTCTCCCGGGCTGATTGGCCAGGTTCTGCCGGAGCCGGGGGACGTGACGGTACGGGCCGGTTTTACCGTGACCAAGAAGGTCGGTAATTCTGTCGTGCGCAACCGTACCCGTCGCCGCCTACGGGAGGCTCTCCGCCTGGTGGTGAAAGAGGAAGGCTGTTCTTCCTCTGGTGATCTCGTCCTGATCGGACGCGCCGCAACCAGAAAGCGGCCTTTCCCCCTTCTGAAGCATGACGTGCGTCGGGTTCTGCAGGCCCTTGGCCGGGAAGAGGCAGAGTGAGGGCGGCCAGCGGGCTGTTTTCGCTTCTTCTGTTGGGGCTGATAAGGCTCTATCGCCTGTTCCTCAGTCCATTCATGGGACGGCAGTGCCGTTTTTATCCCAGTTGCAGCGTTTATGGCGAGGAAGCCATCCGCCGTCATGGTCCTGTGCGGGGTGGGTGGCTGACACTTTGCCGCATTTGCAGATGCCATCCTTTTCATCCGGGTGGCGTGGACTATCCCCCCTGATCCGCCTCTGATGCTCTGGCAGAAAATGTAAAAAAAATGGCGTGGCTATTGTTTTGAGGACGATTTTACGCCAGTGAAGAGGCAATCTACCCTTCCAGCATGAAGAAAGAGCGGCTCCAGCCCGATGGAAAGTAGCAAACGTATTATTCTGGCCGTCATCCTGTCGGCCATGATCCTGATCGGTTTCAACATCTTCCTTCCGCCGGACAGACACAAACCGGTGGAGGATCAGGGGTCTGCTCCGGCACCAGCGTCTGCCGTGCAGCAACCCGCTCTGGCATCTCCGGCGCCTGCTGGCCCTATGGATGAGGCGGATGATCACCAGGAACATCGGCTGAAGGTTACGTCATCGGATGTGCAGGGTTCCTTCAACCTTCGTGGTGCACGGCTGGATGATCTGGAGCTGACCCGCTATCGTGAGACGATTGCCAAGGACAGCCCTCTGGTCCGTCTGCTGGACAGGGCAGGCAGTGCCCAGCCGACCTATCTGGTCATTGGCTGGGAAAATGCTGCCGGGTTCACCACCCGTCTACCCAATGACCATTCCCTCTGGCAGGTTGATGGGGAGCAGACCAGCCTGACGCCGGAATCCCCGGTCAGCCTGCATTGGGACAATGGGGCAGGGGTCCGCTTCCTCATTCATCTGGAGCAGGACCACCACTACATGGTGACGGTGCGGCAGGAGGTGGAGAACCATTCCGGCCAACCCGTGTCGGTCTATCCGTTCCAGCGTGTCCAGCGTGACTATCTGCCGGAGGATACCGGTTCCTTCACGGCTTATGAGGGGCCAATCGCCGTCATGAATGGCCGTCTGGCGGACAAGGGGTACAAGTCCCTGCGGACTGATGGCAACGGCCCGGACCATGTGTCATGGACAGACGCCGGAAAAGGCGGCTGGGGTGGCATCACGGATAAGTACTGGCTGACAGCCGTTGGGGCGGATGCGTCTGCCAACGTGCGCATCCGGTACAGTTACCTGCCGGAAGAGCACGGGTCCTATCGTGTGACCTTCACTTCGCAGGAGCCGCAGGTCATTCAGGACGGGGCCCGCCTCGGGCAGGGCAGTTACCTGTTTGCCGGGGCCAAGGAGCCGGGCCTGCTGCGCTATTATGGTCGCAAGCTGGGGCTGCCCCGTTTTGATGACAGCATCGACTTCGGCTGGTTCAGCTTCCTGACGAAGCCGATCCTGTTTCTGCTGCACTGGCTCTATGCGCATATCGGCAATTTCGGCCTTGGGCTGATGGCCATGACACTGATCGTCAAGATTGTCCTGTTCCCGCTGGCCTCCAAGGCGGCGCAGTCTTCGGCCCGCATGCGCATGATTGCGCCGAAGGTCACGGAGATACGTGAAAAATACAAGAATGATCCGGCAACCATGAACCAGAAGGTCATGGCCATGTATAAGGAAGAGAAGATCAACCCGGCAGGTGGATGTCTGCCCATGCTGATCCAGGCACCGATCTTCTTTTGCCTGTACAAGATGCTCAATCTCAGCATCGATGAGCGCCATGCGCCCTTCTTTGGCTGGATCAAGGACCTTTCCGTACCGGACCCGACCAATCTGTTCAATCTGTTCGGGCTGCTGCCGTTTGATCCCACGCACATCTTCTCCTTCCTGCATCTCAGCATCTGGGGGGCGGCACTGGGCATCACCTTCTGGCTGCTCCAGAAGCACAGCATGGTCAGCATGGACCCGGCCCAGGCCCGCATCATGCAGTTCATGCCCATCGTGTATGTCTTCGTGATGTCCAGCTTCCCGGCGGGCCTGCTGGTCTACTACACATGGAACAACGTGCTGACTTTCCTTCAGCAGCATTACATCGAGCGTCGGACCAGCCTGCCCGTGCCGTTGATCGGTCGCAAAGGCAAGGCACCGCGCAAGGGCGGTGAGAAGAAGAAGGGCTCGTGATGGAGCAGATGCAGACAGTCCTGCCCAGCGAGGATGAGCTGGAGGAAGGACGCAGACTTTTTTCAGGTCCCTGTGATTTCTTCTTCGGGGCGCAGACAATCGAGCAGCTGCCCCCGCCCGACCGGGCGGAGGTGGCGTTTGCTGGCCGCTCCAATGTGGGCAAGTCCAGCCTCATCAATGCGCTGACAGGCCGGAAGGCTCTGGCCCGGGCTTCGTCCGAGCCGGGGCGGACCAAGCAGCTCAATTTCTTCAATCTGGGGGGGAGGCTCTCCCTCGTGGACATGCCCGGTTACGGCTTTGCCAAGGCCTCCAAAGCGGTGAAGGAAGATTGGCAGAGGACGATGTTCGCCTATCTGCGGGGCAGGCCGAATCTGGCCCGCGTGATCCTGCTGATTGACGGGCGTGTGGGCCTCAAGGCTTCCGACAGGGAGGTCTGCGACCTGTTGGACAGGGCCGCTGTGGTGTTCCAGATTGTACTGACGAAATGTGATGCTCTGTCGGCTTCCGCTCTGGCCACACGGCAGAAAGAGGTGGAGGCTTTGGCAAAGACCCATGCGGCGGCTTTCCCGCATATTGTGGCAACAAGCAGTACGACATCATTGGGGATTGCCGAGCTGCGTGGCATAATGGCCCGCTTTGCCGAGCCCGCCGGTACACGGCCCTGAAAAGTTTTTCTGTATAGTGAAATGCCCATGTCTTCTTCTGATACCTCTTCTACCGCTTTCCCGGATGCCCTGATGGCCCATGGTGGCCTGCTGAGCGACCAGCAGCAGGCTGCCGTCCTTGCCGGTGCGCTGCCTTATCTGCGCCGTTATGCTGGCGACACCATCGTGGTGAAGTATGGTGGCCACGCCATGGTCGAGAACAGCCTTGCCGCCACCTTTGGCCGGGACATTGCCCTGCTCAAGCTGGTGGGCATCAACCCGATCGTGGTGCATGGCGGTGGTCCGCAGATCAACAGCATGATGAAGCGGCTTGGTGTTGAGTCCCGCTTCATTGATGGCCTTCGTGTCACGGACCGTGAGATGATCGACGTGATCGAGATGGTTCTCTCCGGCACGGTGAACAAGCAGGTGGCCGATCTCATCAGCCACGCTGGAGCGTTGGCCGTGGGCATTTCGGGGCGTGATGGGCGTCTGATCCAGGCCAGCCGTCTTGTCCATTATCACCGGACGGAAGGAAACGGGCGGGAAGCGGTCGATCTGGGCTTTGTCGGCAAGCCGGAGCATGTGGACCCCCGGGTGCTGTATGCCCTGCTGGGGGCTGGCCTGATCCCGGTCGTGGCGCCGCTCGGGGCTGGGGATGAAGGTGAGATTTACAACATCAATGCGGATACGGCTGCTGGTGCGGTTGCCGGTGCCGTGCGGGCCTCCCGCCTGCTGATGCTGACGGATGTTCCCGGCGTGCTGGATGAGAATGGCCAGCGCATCGAGGAGCTGACAGCCGAGGAAGCCCGCCGTCTCATCCGGGAGGGGCACATCACGGGCGGCATGATTCCCAAGGTGGAGACCTGCCTCAAGGCCGTGCAGGCCGGGGCCAAGGCGGCCGTCATTCTGGATGGTCGGGTGCCACATACCTGCCTGCTGGAACTCTTCACCAGGGCAGGGCAGGGTACGCTCATCAAGGCGGACTGAGAGATGGGGCAGGGCAGCCTGCCTGGATTATGGTTGTAGAATAAGGAGCGTTTTATGGATCACGCAGAGCTTCGCAAGCAGATTGAAACCCTTTGGGAAGACCGTGCCAGCCTGTCCCCGCAGACGCAGGGTCAGGCCCGTGATGTCGTGGAAGCCGCTCTTGCCGGGCTGGATGACGGGACCTTTCGCGTTGCCGAGCAGCAGGAAGATGGACGTGTCGTGCATGAATGGCTGAAGAAGGCCGTCCTCATGTCCTTCCGCCTGTATGAATCCGAGCCGATGGCCAATGGCTGCGGTGGGGCTCCGGGTTTTGACAAGGTGCCGCTGAAATTCGCCGGCTGGGGCAAGGCAGAGTTCGAGAAGGCCGGGTTCCGGGCCGTTCCGGGGGCTGTCGTCCGCCGTTCCGCCTACATCGCTCCGGGTGTCGTGCTGATGCCGAGCTTCGTCAATCTGGGTGCCCGTGTCGAGAGCGGCACGATGATCGATACATGGGCCACGGTCGGCTCCTGTGCACAGATCGGCAAGAACTGCCATATCAGCGGTGGTGCCGGGATCGGCGGTGTTCTGGAGCCGCTCCAGGCCGCACCGGTCATCATCGGGGATGACTGCTTCATCGGTGCCCGTTCCGAGGTGGCCGAGGGCGTGGTCGTGGAGCGTGGCTCAGTCCTCTCCATGGGCGTGTTCCTTGGGGCCTCCACCAAGATCGTGGACCGTACGACGGGTGAGATCCATATGGGGCGTGTTCCGGCCTACTCCGTGGTCGTGCCGGGAACCCTGCCGCCGAAGACTCCGGGCGGGCCGTCCCTGGCCTGTGCCGTGATCGTCAAGCGTGTTGACGAGCGGACACGCTCCAAGACATCCATCAATGAGCTGCTGCGTGACTGAGTGACCTCATGAGCCATCCATCATCTCCTTCCAATCCCGTCGCCCTGTTGCAGGACCTTCTGCGGTGCCGCTCCGTCACTCCGGCGGATGACGGGGCACTGGGCGTCGTGGCCCGGTCGCTGGAGATGATGGGGTTTGAGGTCACACGCCTTGCCTTCGGTCCCGAAGGCGGGCAGACGCCCAACCTCTATGCCCGGCTGGGACAGGGCGGTCCCTGTCTCTGCTTCGCAGGGCATACGGATGTCGTTCCTCCCGGTGAGGGCTGGAGCTGCGACCCTTTCGCCGGAGATATCCGGGACGGGCATATCTACGGCCGTGGCACGGCGGACATGAAGGGCGGTGTCGCCGCTGCTCTGGCTGCCGTAGCCCGCAGGCTGGAGGCCGGACCGCTGAAGGGCAGTCTGGCCTTCCTCATAACGGGGGATGAGGAAGGACCGGCCCGGTATGGCACCCGTTCCGTGCTGGAATGGATGAAAGAACAGGGCGAGGCCCCGGATTTCTGCCTGCTGGGCGAGCCGACCAATCCGGCTGAAATGGGCGAGGTCATCAAGATCGGTCGCCGTGGCAGCATGAATGTGGTGATTACCGTCAAGGGCACGCAGGGGCATGTGGCCTATCCGCATCTGGCAGACAATCCCATTCACCGCCTTGTGCCGATCCTGCATGATCTGACATCCCGCACGTTGGATCACGGCAGTGACTGGTTTGCTCCGTCTTCCTTGCAGATCACGAGTGTGGATGTCGGGAATCCGGCCACCAACGTCATTCCCGCCACGGCACAGGCCCGGGTGAACATCCGTTTCAATGACCTTCATACGAGCGGCAGCCTGCGCAACTGGATTGAGGATGTCGTTGCCTGCCATGCGCCGGAGGCTGATCTTGATGTGGCTGTCAGCGGGGAATCTTTCCTGACGGAACCCGGTGCCGAGGTGGAGAAACTCTCCCAGGCCGTGCAGGCCGTGACGGGGAGGACGCCGAAGCTCGACACGGGCGGGGGAACATCCGACGCCCGCTTCATCACGCATTGCTGCCCCGTGGCGGAGTTCGGGCTTGTGGGGGCCACCATGCACAAGCGTGACGAGCATGTGTCTCTGGCCTCCGTGGAGCAGCTGACACAGGTTTATCTGGAGTTCATGCAGCGTTTTGGTGTCTGAGCTTCTTTCACAATGATGGATGTCTGGGAAACCCGCCCGTCTGAGGCGGGTTTTCTGTATACAGGGCGGGACTCTGTAGCACGGCCGATACTGGAAAGAGGAGAGAGCCCCGCATGTCCAGAGGGAACGGGTCATCACGGATGAGGTTGTTGGCCCCTGCCACGCTGCGGTCCTTCGTCCGGCGTGACGGGCTGGGGCTGTTCCTGCTGGCCCTGCTGACGGGGGGACTGGCGGGCTGCTGTGTCCTGCTGATCAATGTCGTGACCCTCGGCCTGCATGTCGTGTTCTATGGCCTGCATAATGGTGGCAGACTGTCGGAACTGCCTGCACTGCCACTATGGCGTTGTCTGCTGGTGCTGGGCGGTGGTGGTCTGGCGGTTGGCGGGCTGAGTGCCCTGCTGCGTCGCTGGATGAAGCGGCGCCCGGTGGACCCGGTGGAGGCCAATGCCCTGCATGGCGGGCGCATGTCCGTCCGGGACAGTATCAGTCTTGCCGTGCAGACGGTCCTGTCCAACGGCGTGGGGGCCTCCATCGGGCTGGAGGCTGGCTATGTGCAGATATCCGCTGCTTTCGGTTCGTGGCTGGGGCGGGTCTTCCATGTCCGGCGGGAGGACATGCGGATTCTGGTGGGGGCCGGGGCGGCCGGGGCTGTCAGTGCCGGGTTTGATGCTCCGATTGCCGGAGCCTTCTATGCGTTCGAGCTGGTGCTGGGAACGTACAGTCTTGCCAACCTGTTTCCCATTGCGCTGGCGGCCATGGCCGGGCTGGGTGTCCGGCATCTCATGCGGATGGATGGCGGCCTGCCACCGCTGGTGACCAGCTGGCAGATGGGCTGGGCTGATGTGCCCGGGGTCAGCCTGCTGGCCATTCTGTGTGCTTTCGTGGCCATTCTCATCATGTACTGCGTGACGCAGACCCAGGCGGTGTTCCAGAAGCTGCCTGTACCGGTCTGGCTACGGCCTGTCGCTGGTGGTCTGCTTGTGGCCTGTCTGGCGGCACCTTTCCCCTCGGTCCTGTCGGCCGGGCATGGTGGGGTTGGGCTGGTGCTGAAGGGGGAGATCGTGCCGTCCCTGGCTCTTCTGCTGCTGGTCCTCAAGGCGGTGGCGTCGTGCCTGTCCATCGGGTCGGGTTTCCGGGGTGGCCTGTTTTTTGCCTCGCTGTTTCTGGGTGTTCTGGCCGGTGAGGCATTCGGGGCTCTTCTGGCTCCTTATGGTCTGGCCCCGGCTGATGGTCATGTCTGTTCCGTGTTGGGCATGGCGGCCATGGCCACGGCCATCATTGGAGGCCCCATGACGATGATCTGCATGGTGCTGGAAATGACGGGGATCATGCCGCTCAGCAGTGCCGTGGTGCTGTCGGCCACCCTGTCCCTGCTGACGGTCCGGAGGCTCTTCGGATACAATTTCGCGACATGGCGTTTTCACCTGAGGGGAGAGACCATCCGGTCCGCCGTGGATGTGGGCCGCTTCCGTACCCTGACCGTGCAGAAGCTGATGCGGGCACAGGTCCGCAGCTTTCCGGCGTCCATGACCATCCGGCAGGCACAGGCGCAGCTGACACTGGGGATTGAGGAGCGGCTCGTGCTGGTGGATGAGGAGGGCCGGTATCAGGGAATTGTCCTGGTGTCCGAGATCACGGCGGCCTGCGCAGGCGAGGAGCCTGTCTCCAGTCTGGCCTGCTATCGGGACATCATGCTTGAGCCGCACATGACCATCCGTGAGGCAGCCGACCTGTTTGCAGAGGCGGAAGCTGACGTGCTGGCCGTGGTGGAAGACCGTCAGTCCCGCCAGCTTGTCGGGCAGCTGAGCGAACGGCACACGCTGCGCTGCTACGCCGTGGAGCTGGAGCGCAGCCGCCGGGACCTTGCCGGGGATGGACGTTTTTCCGTGTGATGGTCCGTCCCCGGTGGAGCGGACTTATGGAGTGGTGCCGAGGATGGCCTGTCCGGCACTGTAGATGTGATAGAGGCTGCTGGCGGGCATGTGGTCCGTGGCAGTTTTTCCCTGCTCATCCAGCCGGTCGATCCACCCACCATTGAGCGGGGCCGGGGCATAATGGGTGAAGAAGAGCTGGCTCATGGTGGCGAGCCGTTCCTGCCGGGACTGGAGATCCGCCGGACCATGCTGGGCCAGAAGGCGCATCATTTCGGTCTGGGGCCAGATGCGTGTGGAGGCTTCTAGCATCGAGCCATCATCCAGCAGGGCATCCGGCAGGAGAGGGCCGGGAGCGGTCTTCTGAAGGCGGTCATGGAGGCGCTGCTGCGCCTGACGGGCAGTAGCGGCGTGCCTGCCATCGGGGGCAAGACGGAGATACTCGCCCAGTAGCCAGCACCATTCCGCCTGATGGCCGGGTTCGACACGGTTCTGGCCCGCAGGCCGTTCCGGCTTCCATTCCGGCGTGAAGAATTCCAGCAGGGCATCCATTCCGGCCGGGATGAAGGAGTGCAGGGCCAGTTTCAGGATGGCGTCGGCATGATGGAGGAACACCTCCCGACCCGAGACCTCGAAAAGTGTCAGACAGGCTTCCAGCAGATGCATGTGGGGGTTCTGGGAGTGCCGGTCCGACGTGGCAGGCAGGACATCCCGGTATCCGCCATGTGTGGAGGGGAAGAGCTGGTCGATTTCGGCCAGGCTGGCCTCAGCCCTGTGCAGCAGGGCGGGGTCTTTGCCCAGACGGTAGGCCCATCCATGGGCAAAGAGGATGAAGGCGTGGCCGTACAGGTCCCGTTTTGCGTCGGAAGGGGCCAGATCAGGCCCAAGGGCGAAGACCCAGCCTGCGCTGCCGTCGGCCCGGTGATATTGCTGCGTGACATGGTCCAGCACCGTCAGGGCCTGCTCCCCGGCGTCGTAATGGCCGTTCAGGGCGGCCTGACAGTAGGTGGCGATCTGCCGGGCCTGCACCATCAGGCGGCGATGGGGCAGGGTGATGGGGGTGGCCTCAAAGGTCAACCGCTCGTGATAGAGGCCTGCATCCCTGTCGAAACCGGCCTGGGACCAGAGGGGCAGAGCCTTGTGGAGCAGCCAGTCCTGCCATGTCTGTCTGTATGTCATTGTTGGGTGTCCTTTGCCGGGTGGCTGTCATCCATCGTCTGCACGATGCGGCTTGTGGAATGTCCGTCCAGCAGCGGGGCCAGACAGACACGCCCGCCATGTTCCCTGACGACATCACCCCCGATGACCTCATCTTCCCGGTAATCGGCCCCTTTCACGAGGACGTGGGGCTTCAGGGCGGAGATGATGTCCAGTGGCGTGTCCTCATCAAAGAGGACGACCAGATCGACATGCCGCAGGGCACGGATGACCGTGGCCCGGGCCTGTTCGGTCTGGAGCGGGCGGCGGGGGCCTTTCAGCCGCCTGATGGAGGCGTCGGTGTTGAGGGCGACGATCAGCTTGTCACCCTGGCTGGCGGCAAACTGGATGAGCGAGACATGGCCGGGATGGAGCAGGTCGAAACAGCCATTCGTCAGGACGACGGAGGCTCCGTGCCGTTTCCAGTTCTCCACGATGGCGCAGGCGTCGGGCAGGGGAAGGCAGGCTCCGCTGTCGGCGATTTCTTCCAGCAGCTTCTGGTGCAGTTCGTCCCGGGTGACAAAGGCCGTGCCCAGCTTGCTGACGGCAATGGCGGCGGCCGTGGTGGCCATGGTCACGGCACTGGCCAGGGAGCGGCCACTGGCCAGGGCGCAGGCGATCGTGGCGATGACGGTGTCTCCGGCCCCAGAGACGTCATAGACTTCTGAAGGATGGGCCCGGCAGTGCAGCGGGGCGGCCTTCTGCTGCCAGAGCGTCATGCCTTTTTCGGAGCGTGTGAGGAGAATGTCGCCGCCCGTCAGCGGGGCGATGGCGGCGCAGGCCTGTTCCACCTCCTCATCATCCGTCAGTGTCCACGGGCGGCCTGCCGGGTGGGCGATGCCGGAGGCGGCAAGGGCCTTGCCGAGTTCCTGCCGGTTGGGTGTCAGCAGGCTGGCCCCCCGATAGGCGGAGAGATCGGCCCGCTTGGGGTCCACCAGAACGGGAATGTTCCGGCTGCGGGCGGCCTCCATGACGGCGTGCAGGACACGGTCGGAGAGGACACCTTTGGCATAGTCGGAGCAGATGAGAATCCGGGATGTTTCCAGTGCCTTCAGGGTGGAGGCGATGAGGGCTTCCTCGGTGGCCCTGGAGAAAGGGACGAGCTTTTCATTATCCAGCCGGACGATCTGCTGCCGCCCGCTGAGGACACGGGTCTTCGTGATGGTTGTCCAGCTGGCATCATCGACCAGACTGTCCAGCCTGATCTCCTGCCAGACCGAAAGGGCCTGACGGAGCGTTCTGGCCGCCTGATCCGTACCTACCACGCCGACCAGATGGACCGGATGACCGAGGGCGGCCACGTTCACGGCCACGTTGGCGGCTCCGCCGGGCGTGGACCGCTGGTGGCTGCTCAGCAGGACAGGGACGGGGGCTTCCGGCGAGATGCGGGTGACATCCCCGGTGATGTACTGGTCCAGCAGCAGATCACCCAGAATGGTGATGGCACCGTCATTCAGCGTGTCAGTCAAAAAACGTCCCTCCCTTCAGGAGACAGCACTGCCCGTGAGTGGCGTTCGGCAGCGTCCGTGGCCTCATGTCTGGAGGGGAAAGTTTAGGATGTTTTTACCGCTCTGTCGTCAGGGAAAGGGTCTTATCCAGCCCGGGAGAGGGTCTGCGGCACAATAAATAAATTTTTATACATTTTTTAAGTTGACAGTGGTAATTATGACACATACTCATGCAATACAGACTGAAACAAAAAAAACAGGGCCGGGAAGTACGTAATGTCTCGTCATGTTCACTTTATATCCGGTCTTCCCCGCTCAGGAAGTACCCTTCTTAGTGTTCTTTTAGGGCAGCATCCTGACATTTACTGTGCAGAATATTCAACGCCTGTCTGTTCTCTCATGACAAAGATGCTTTCCGTTATTTCAGAAGGTGAATATAAAACTGAATTTAGCGATGAAAAGGTCATGAATCTTCTTAAGAAGACAATGGACACATATCATGACCTGCCATCAAGGCCGAATTTGGTCATTGACAATAATCGGGCCTGGTGCAGCAAGCTTCAGCTTCTGGACTATCTCTACCCTGATGCAAAAGTGATCTGCTGTGTGCGTGATCCTGTCTGGGTGATCAACTCCTTTGAGCGCATCATTGGCAGGGACCCGACGCTTTCATCCTATCTCGTGCCCGTGGAACATCGGGCCACTCTTCATCAGCGGGTGAATTATCTGCTGTCTCCTGCGGGGGCTTTCGGTTTTGCGTATCAGGCCTTGCAGGAGGCGTTTTTCGGACAGTTTTCGTCCAAACTGGTACTGGTTGATTATGACAGCCTAGTGACACAGCCCCTGTCCGTCATGCGCCTTCTGGAAAAGGAACTGAACGTTCCTGCTGCCACTTATGACATGGACAATGTCCGTTACACGCCTCCTACGGCATACGACAAGGCTCTGGAAACGCCGGGGCTGCATGAGATTGCCCCGAAGGTGGAACCTCAGAAGCATCCTCTCATATTGCCACCCGATGTCGTGAACCGTCTTGCTGGGGGTGCATTCTGGAGGGACAGAAGCATGAACCCGAAGTCGGTACGGATCATATGAAAACCAGCAGAGTTTATGGCCGGAAAGGATCATCCGGGTAGCCGACATCCATCAGGCACAGCCCGTCGGGGGGAGCGGTGGGACCAGCCTTGCAGCGGTCCCGGGCTTCCAAAGCCTCCTTTACACGGTCCGGATGCCATTGATGATGGCCGACCAGAGCCAGCGTTCCCACCATGTTGCGGACCTGATGGTGCAGGAAGGACCGGGCCTGCACGTCCACATGGACATGGTCGCCGGAGCGGGTGATGGTGAGTTCATCCAGCGTCCGCAGGGCGTCCCGGGCCTGGCAGGCCGCCGCCCGGAAGGAGGTGAAGTCATGCCCGCCCAGCAGATGGTTGGCGCCTTCCTGCATGGCCTCGACATCCAGCGGGGCACGGATGTGCCAGACGAACCCTTCCTGCATGGCCGGACGGGCCGGACGGTTGAGGATGGTATAGCGGTAACGCCGCCATGTGGCGGAGAAGCGGGCGTTCCAGCCCTCGGGGGCCGGGGCGGCTTCCAGAATGGAAATGGGATGGGGCTTCAGATGGTAGCCGATGGCGTCCCGCACGGCCTTGCGGCTGAGGGGGGCATCATCGGGAAAGTCCAGATGGGCCACGAGTCCGGCGGCATGGACGCCTGAATCGGTCCGGCCCGCCGTCACGCTGCTGACCCTGCGACCCTGCGTGAGATGCTCGGCGGCCTCCTCGATGAGCTGCTGGACGGAAAGGCCACTTTTCTGGCGTTGCCAGCCGACATAGGGCCGCCCGTCAAATTCGATGCGGATGGCCCAGCGGCTGATGCCGGGCGGGGCGGCGTCAGTCAAGGCGCATCCCTCTGTCCAGTTTCGTGCCACGGAGGAAGGCTTCCCGGTCCATCATGGCCCGGCCCGGTTTCTGGATGCGTTCGATCCGCAGGCAGCCTGTCCCGCAGGCAATGGTCAGCCTGTCATCCAGAACCGTGCCCGGAGCGGGAGCCGAGGCCATGAGGGCGGCAGTTTCGGCCTCGTCAGGCAGGCTGACGGCTCCGATGCGGTAGGTCTGCCCCTCCAGCAGCGTGTAGCTGCCGGGCCACGGAATGAAGGCCCGTACCTGACGTTCAATCTCCACGGCAGAACGGCCCCAGTCGATCTGCCCGTCCTTGCGTTCCAGTCTTGGAGCGTAGCAGCTCCGGGAATCATCCTGTGGAACGGCAGTTGGCTGTTCCTCCAGCGTGCGGACGACCAGCTGGGCACCGATCCCAGCCAGCCGGTCATGCAGGCTGCCTGCCGTGTCCTCGGGTGTGATGGGGGTGGCCTCGGAGAGAAGGACGGCTCCGGTATCCAGCCCCTTGTCCATCTGCATGATGCAGACGCCGCTTTTGGCATCTCCGGCCCGGATGGCGGACTGGATGGGCGAGGCCCCTCGCCAGCGGGGGAGCAGGCTGGCATGGATGTTCAGGCAGCCCAGCCGGGGAGCTTTCAGGATGGCTTCCGGCAGGATGAGGCCGTAGGCAGCCACGATGGCGGCATCGGCCTTCAGGCTCTGGAAGAAGGCCAGCTCCTCATCATTGTGGCGCAGTTTTTCCGGGGTCCGCACGGGAATGCCGAGCGCATCGGCTGCCTCATGAACGGGCTGACGCCGCAGGGCCTTGCCCCGGCCTGCGGGACGGGGGGGCTGCGTATAGACGGCGACAATCTCATGCCCGGCCTCGATCAGGCCGTGCAGGGCCGGGACGGAAAAATCCGGCGATCCCATGAAAACGAGGCGCATGGGTTATCGTCTCCGCTTCTGTTCCTTGGCCAGACGGCGCATGATCATGTGGCGCTTCAGGGAGGACAGATGATCGACGAACAGGATGCCATCAAGATGGTCGATTTCGTGCTGGATACAGGTGGCCAGCAGGCCGTCCGCATCCTGCTCGATGGTCTGGCCGTCCAGGTCACGATAGCGGACACGGATGGATTCCGGCCGGATGACCTCGGCATACTGGTTGGGGAGGGAGAGGCAGCCTTCCTCCCGCACGGCCAGGGTCTCGGTGGACTCGATGATCTCGGGATTGATGAGGACCATCGGTCGGCGGGGTTCATCCTCCCGGGCGACATCAACCAGCACGAAACGCTGGCTGAGCCCCACCTGCGGGGCGGCCAGACCTATGCCGGGGGCCTTGTACATGGCGGAGAACATGCCCGGCAGGGCCTCACGGAGGGCCGTCATGTCTTCCGGGCGGACCTCATGGGCCACCTGGCTCAGCACGGGCTGGGGGGCAACAAGGATTGATGTCGGGGCGATGTCATCAAGCCGGTCGAGAAACTCTAAATTTTTCATGGCAGGCATGTTAGCGGCTGGCTGTGTGTAATGCCAGCCTGTTCTTTGATGCGGCAGGCCGGGGCATGGCGGGCCTTGCATCATGGTCTTTCCATCCTCATATCAGCGGGGACGGGCGATGCCTTGTGTAGGGTCGTTCGTCTTCATTCACGTCTCGCTCCCTGAGGAGGCATTTTAGAGCCATGTCGTCTGGACGTCTTTTCACTTCCCCCATGTTTCTGGGGTTTGATCATCTGGAACAAATGCTTGAACGGGCATCAAAAACAGCATCGGATGGGTACCCGCCCTACAATATCGAACAGCTGAGCCGCACGGCACTCCGCATCACGCTGGCTGTTGCAGGTTTTGTCATGGATGATCTCCAGATCACCCAGGAAGACAACCAGCTCGTGATTCGTGGGCGGCAGGCGGATGACACGCAGGGGCGCGTTTTCCTGCACCGTGGGATTGCAGCACGGCAGTTTCACAAGGCCTTTGTTCTGGCAGAGGGAATCGAGATTGCTGGAGCCTGGCTGGATAACGGCCTGCTGCACATCGACCTTCATCGCCCGGAGCCGGAGGTGCGGGTGAAGCATATTGCCATCCAGCAGGGCAGTTCCGGGGGAGCCGTACGGGCCCCGGCACCACCAGCCCGTGATGTGGAGCTGGCCCGTGATCTTCCTCCTGTCGCAGAGGAGGAGCCTTTTGGCCGGGAATGATGAGAGGGGAGCCTCTGCCGACGCTGGGTTGGCAGGGGACATGCAGGTCCGGGCCCGTACCATGACGGGTGCGGAGCTGCGGGACTGGGGGATGAAGGAAGTTGCCTATTTCCGGACCATAACGCATGAGGGGGCCACGCTGGTGGCCATTCATGCAGCGGACGGCACCCCGGTTGGCATTGCCGAGGATGAGGACAGTGCCGTGGATGCCATCCTGGAGCAGGACATGGTGCCGACCTTCCTGCAATGAAGGGCCAGCCGTGGGGCTGCCCTTTCCTGGCGGAGGGAAGGCTGGATCATCGTCTGTTTTGCGAGCGGCAACGTGTCTGAATCCAGTCAAACAGCAGGCATAGGGGAAGGACTATGACGACCATGCAGGCGAGGTCGAGGAGGTCACTGTGTCCGATGCCCCAGTAGAGGCCCAGCTGGTGGGAGGTACGGTCCGAGATCATGCTGCACGTGACGAAAGAGCAGGTCTGTGAACCTTCGAACAGGATTTTTTTCATGGCCTCCCCAGTATCCGGAGTGGACATGGGCACATCCACTTTTCCTGACAGATACTGGCAGCTCATTATGGCAGGGGTGTGAAAGAATTTTCCCCCCTTACAGGGAGAAATTTTCTCCCAGATAGACCCGGCGCACGTCCTCGTTGGCCACGATGGCTTCCGGTGTTCCTTCCATCAGGACACGGCCGCCATGAAGAATATAGGCCCGGTCGATGACCTCCAGCGTTTCACGCACGTTGTGGTCCGTGATGAGAACGCCGATGCCACGGTCCTTCAGATGGGAGACGAGGGCACGGATCTCGCTGACGGCAATGGGATCGATCCCGGCCAGTGGCTCATCCAGAAGGATGTAGTTTGGCTGGCTTGCCAGGGCGCGGGCGATCTCGAGACGGCGGCGTTCACCCCCCGAGAGAGCCAGGGCAGGAGAGTGGCGCAGACGGGTGATGCCGAATTCAGCCAGCAGGCCATCCAGCATGGCCTGCCGCCTGTCCCGGTCCTTCTCGACGGCTTCCAGAGCAACAAGGATGTTCTGCTCGACATTGAGCCCTCGGAAAATGCTGGCTTCCTGCGGCAGATAACCGACTCCCAGCCTGGCCCGCCGGTACATGGGCAGGGGGGTGATGTCGGCACCATCAAGCGTGATGCTGCCCATGTCTGTCTGCACCAGCCCGACAATCATGTAAAAGCTGGTCGTTTTTCCTGCACCATTCGGGCCAAGCAGCCCGACAGCCTCGCCACGCTGCACGTGGAGAGAGACATCATGGACGACGGTGCGCTTTTTGTAGCTTTTGCCGATACCCCGGGCAGCCAGGCCTGGTTTCCCCTGATTTTCCTGCATGGTCATTTGCCTGCCTCATTGGGGACGATCAGCCCCTGTACGGGATCGCTGGAGCCGGAGAGCATATGGGAGACGCCGGTCTTCATGTTCACGATGGCCTGCGAACCATTGTTCTGGTTCTGCCCCTGCGTGACACGGACATGGCCGATCAGCCGGGCCAGCTCCGGTCCGGCCAGATAGACGCCACGGTCTCCGGTAGCGGTCTGCCGGTCCGTACGGATGACCACATGGCCCCAGCCATAGGCCCGGTCCAGATTGCCACTCTTCGCTTTTTCCCCACCAGCAGCCTGGCTGGCCCTGTTGGCGGCTTTCTGGGCATCGGAAAGTTCCACAGCCTGCATGACATCAGCGGTGATGCGTTTGCCGTCACTGGTATTGACGGTCGCTTCTCCCCAGCCAATGGAGGTATGGGTCTGGGGGTGATATTCCACAAGGTCCCGAGCTGTCATGAGCTGACGGGGCGTAGTGAATTTCATGGCTTTGCCCGTCATCAGCAGGACGGCCCTGTCAACATCGTACAGCCCGTGATCGCCCCAGCCCTGATCTTCCAGATTGTAGATATGGACATGGCCGAAGGCCTCAACACGGTACAGTTCCATGTCGCTGCTGCCACCATTTTTCTGGCTCTCATCAGTACTGGATGTGCCTGCGGCCTGCTTTTTCGGGCGCAGATAACCGATGAGTGTATCGGCATCGACAGTCATGTCGCCCCGCTGGGCACGGGCACCCCCCGTCAGGGTAACGGTCTGGCGGTTATGGTCGTAGATCTCTTCTTTCTTCCAGAAAAGATGGACGACCTGCCCATGGGCCTGATCCCCGGGTGTCGGGTCGGCTGCCAGAGCAGTGGGAGAGGGGGCCAGGGCCTCGGCCAGAAGAAAACCGGCAGCGGCAAGAAAAGCATGAGGGCGGGAAAAAACAGGGAGACGCATCATGCTTCCTTTATGGGCTTTTCGGCGTTGCGGGAGAAGAGGGGGCGGGTGATAAATCCTCAAAATGATCCGTACGTCCGGCACCGAGAAATTGGAGAGTCCCTGTCTGCTGGTCCATGAAGGCGCCTTCTGCATCCTGCGTGCCGAAGGGCCCTTCGGCATGGACCCAGTCATGCGTGGCGATGACCTGCTGGGGCAGGTCAATATCGGCTGAAGGGCTGTTCAGCAGGACGCCGTCACTGCGGTAGATCACGACATGGCCGTTCAGTGTCAGCGTCTGTTCGTGCTGGAGATACATGCCGCTATCCGCCCGGGCATGGACCCACTGATGATTGTGCAGCAGGATGTCTGCCTCAGGCTCGGTCATGTCGATGCGGTCCGGCTCGCTCTGGCGGGCAATGCGGGATGTGATGGTATAGGGGCGGTCCTGCGAATCAAGATCGTGGTAGGCGGCATGTTCCATCATGCCGCTATCCGTATGGGCATGACGCATGCTGGCCAGAATGGCGCTGTTCTGGTGGATCAGATGATTGATTTCCGGCCATATGGCGACCGAGAACAGCAGGAACATCGCAAGACCGGGGAGACCCCATTTGGCCCGCTTCAGCAGCAGGCTCCGTCTGGCCATGGCTTCGGCTGAAGGGGGCGTGCGTCGTCTGGCCATGCTTTCCTGTCGCATGGCATCCAGCTGGCGGGTCTTTTCCAGACGGTCCGGGTCAAAATCTTCCCGGTTGGGCTGCGGTGCGTTCATGAGAGACCTGCCCGCAGGAGATCATGCAGATGAAGAATCCCGACAGGGCGACGCTCTTCATCCAGAATGAAAAGACTGTTCACCGGGACAGGGCGGTCATTCATGAGGTGCCGTATGTCCTGAGCCCGCATGTCTGCCGTGCCCGTCAGGGGCGTGCGGTTCATGATCTCCACGGCCGTGGTGTTGTCGAGATCACGGTCCAAAGCGGGGCGGAGGTCACCATCGCTGATGAGCCCGGCAAGGCGGCCTTCGTCATCCAGAATGCCGATGCAGCCGAAACTCTTGTGGGTGATTTCCAGAATCACGGCACGAAGGGACATGTTTTCATGGCCCAGTGGCATGTCCTGCCCTGTATGCATGAAATTGCTGACGGGGCGGAGCTGGGCACCCAGCGTCCCTGCCGGATGCAGGAGACCGAAATCATGCGCATTGAAGCCACGGCGTTCCAGCAGGGCGATGGCCAGCGCATCCCCCAGGGCCAGCTGGAGCAGGCAGGAGGTCGTCGGGGCCAGTCCCATCGGGCAGGCTTCCGGCGCGGCAGGGAGGATGAGGGGAATCTGCACCGACTGGGCCAGTGTCGATGAGGCCCGTGTCGTAAAGGCGATCTGCGTGAGATTCAGGCGGGCTGCATGAAGCAGGACTGGCGCCAGCTCGTTGGTCTCGCCGGAATTGGAGAGATAGAGGATGACATCATCGGCCTCTACCATGCCGAGATCCCCGTGGGCGGCTTCGGCAGGATGAAGGAACAGTGATGGTGTTCCCGTGGAGGCCAGGGTGGCGTTGATCTTGCGACCGATATGGCCGGATTTCCCCATCCCTGTCAGGATGAGGCGGCCTTTCATGGACAGTATGGCAGTGAGAGCGGCTTCAAACCCTTCCTGCATGGGGCCACGCAGGCACGCCTCGAGCTGCTCAAGCCCCTGACGTTCTGTCTGGAGGGCACGGCAGGCGGTCGAGAGGGAAGATGAGGTCATGGAGCAGCTATGTCAGGCACGATGGGCGAAAATGTCCGACACATCATAGCCCAGAAGGTCCAGCTTTGCACGGGCAGGGAGGAAATCATAGCAGCTCTGCGCAAGATCACGCCGCCCTTCCCGGATGAGCATGGCTTCCAGCTTTTCCCAAAGGGCATGGAGATGCAGCACATCGGAGGCTGCATACTGGCGCTGCTCTTCTGTCAGCGTCGGGCTGCCCCAGTCGGAGCTCTGCTGCTGTTTGGACATCTCGACGCCCAGCAGCTCCCGGCTGAGATAGGCAAGGCCATGCCTGTCCGTGAAGGTATAGACAAGACGGGCGGCAATCTTCGTGCAGATGACGGAATTCAGCGTGATGCCGAGATAATGCTGGAGAACGGCCACGTCGAACCGGGCAAAATGCATCAGCTTGGTGACAGAACTGTCCTGAAGGAGCGCCTTGAGGTTGGGGCAGTGCCCGTAGCCACGCCCGCCCAGATGTTCCGGCACGAACTGTACGAGATGCGCCTGACCATCCCCGGCGGAAATCTGCACGAGGCAGAGGCGGTCCCGGTGGGGGTTGAGCCCCATGGTCTCGGTATCAATGGCGATGGAAGAGCCCAGCTCAAGATTGTCCGGGAGGTCGCCCTCATATAGATGAATGGCGTTACGCGGAGTGCTCATAGATTCACCGGATTTTCTGAGAGGGGACAATTCTGCCCTGCATGTCAGGGGAGAAAGCCTTGGTGCCCAGAAGAAGACTCGAACTTCCACGTCCTTGCGGACACAGGCACCTGAAGCCTGCGCGTCTACCAATTCCGCCATCTGGGCATAAAGCTGTAAGAGGAAGCTGTCTCCGTGAGGAAGCCGCCTCAGCTCTGTTGAAGATGCTTTTACGGCGCAGGAGGGGGGACGTCAATGAGGAAAATGCATCCTTTTGAAAAAAAACGAATGGAATGATGTCAGGGTGATAATAGGTCCGTTTCGGACTTATTTTGTAAAATGAAAATGACAATCATGCGCATTTTCAGGATGTTATGACACTCATTAGGTAAGCGGTACTGTCTGGTCTTTTATGGCTGAGCTGTTTAGTGCTGGGGCGACAAGGACCATTCTGCGCTTCACGGTGCAGGCAAGACGGGGATTGATGTCATAATGGCTGAACAGATGCTGCGGTTCGTAAACTGCTCCCAGAAACTCCCGGACAAACGCTCGGCTGCCGAGAGACGGAAGGATTTTGGCGAGATTTACGCCGGGTTCAGCCCTCAGAGGGCGCAGGAGCAGGCGTCACGCTGTTCCCAGTGTGGGATTCCGTACTGCACGGTCCACTGCCCGCTGGGCAATGTCATTCCCGAATGGCTGCGCCTGACGACGGAAGGGCGGCTGAAGGAAGCCTATGAACTTTCCTCCAGCACCAACAGCTTTCCGGAAATCTGTGGCCGCATCTGCCCGCAGGACCGCCTCTGTGAAGGGAACTGCGTCATCCGTCCGGGTTTCAGCAGCGTGACCATCGGGGCCGTGGAGCGGTATGTTACCGAGACGGCCTTTGCGGAAGGCTGGGTCCTGCCCCGTCTGCCCGCCGAGGAAACGGGGCAGAGCGTGGGGATTGTCGGGTCCGGCCCGGCCGGTCTTGCCTGTGCCGAGCGTCTGCGGGCCGCAGGGCATGAGGTGCACGTCTATGAACGGCAGGAAAAACCCGGCGGGCTGCTGATGTACGGGATTCCGGGCTTCAAGCTGGACAAGAGCGTCGTGGAACGTCGCTGGAAGCTGCTGGAGAAACAGGGAATCATCTTCCACCTGGGGCAGTCCGTCGGGCATGGCGATGGTGCTCTGCCTCTGGAGGAACTGCGTCAGCGGCATGATGCCGTTTTTCTGGCCACGGGTGTGTATCGTGCCCGGCAGGTGAAGGGGCCGGGGGCCGGTCTGGCCAACGTGGTGGAGGCCCTTCCTTACCTCAAGGCCTCCCAGACGGAGCATGAGACTGCTGGCCTGACAGCGAAAGGCAAACGTGTCGTGGTGCTGGGGGGCGGTGATACCGCCATGGACTGCGTCCGCACGGCCATCCGGCAGGGGGCGAAGGAAGTGGTCTGCGCCTATCGTCGGGACCGTGACAACATGCCCGGCTCCCGTCAGGAGGTTCTCAATGCGGAGGAAGAGGGAGCCCGCTTTGAGTGGATGCTGACACCGGAGGCCTTCCTTGGCGATGACAGGGTGAAGGCCGTCCGCCTGCGGGAGATGCGCCTCGGGGCAGCTGATGCGGCGGGCCGCCGGGCCGTGGAGCCGACGGAATCGACTCGTGAACTGAAGGCCGATCTGGTCATCTGTGCGCTGGGGTTCGAGCCGGAAGACCTGCCGGACCTCTGGAACCGGCCCGACCTTGCCGTGACACGGTGGGGCACGGTGGAGGTCTCCGGCAGCGGGCATGAAACCAGCCTGCCGGGTGTCTTTGCCGGTGGGGACATCGTCCGGGGGGCGAGCCTCGTCGTCTGGGCCATCCGGGACGGGCGGGACGCCGCTGACGCCATAATGAACCATCTGTCTGCCGGGGCTGCCCGGACCGCAACATCTGTCGGGGAGTGTGCCTGATGACCACCATGAACGAAACCACGACCATGACATCCGCTCCGGAAACGGCACGGGACTTCGTGAAGGCCTATCAGGCCAATGTTGAACGGCTGGAAGGGCTGTATGACCCGGCGCAGGAGCATGATGCCTGTGGTGTGGGGCTTGTGGCGGCGATGGATGGCAGGCCCAGCCGTGCCGTGGTGCAGGCGGGCATCGAGGCCCTGGGCAACATCTGGCACCGTGGTGCCGTCGATGCTGATGGCAAGACGGGGGACGGGGCTGGCATCCATGTGGAAATCCCGCAGAATTTCTTTGAGGATGCCATCCATAATGCGGGTGACCTGCGGATCGAGGGACGCATCTCCGTCGGGATGGTCTTCCTGCCCCGCACGGACCTGGGAGCGCAGGAACGCTGCCGCCAGATCATCGAGACGGAAATCCTGCGGTTCGGCTACGGCATCTATGGCTGGCGTCAGGTGCCGATTGATACGGCCTGCATTGGCGAGAAGGCCAACGAGACCCGTCCCGAGATTGAGCAGATCATGATCCGCAACACGCTGGGGCGTGATGAGGAAACGCTGGAACGGGACCTCTATGTCATCCGTCGTCGGATCGAGCAGGCGGCGACACGGGCACAGGTGGAGCTGTACATCTGCTCCCTGTCCTGCCGTTCCCTCATCTACAAGGGCATGTTTCTGGCGGAAAACCTGACGGATTTTTACCCGGACCTGCTGGATGAACGGTTTGTCTCCCGTTTTGCTATCTATCACCAGCGTTATTCCACCAACACCTTCCCGAAATGGAAGCTCGCCCAGCCTTTCCGCAAGATCGCCCATAATGGGGAGATCAACACGCTCTCCGGCAACGTCAACTGGATGCGGGCGCATGAGACACGGCTGAGCAGCCCGGTGCTGGATGACTACATGGAGGCCCTCAAGCCGGTCGTGCAGGTGGCGGGGTCCGACACGGCCGCTCTGGACAATGTCTTCGAGCTTCTGACCTTCGCTGGACGGACGGCACCATCGGCCAAGGCCCTGCTGATCCCGGCAGCGGCGGGGGCGAATTCTTCCCTGTCCGCCCGGGCCAAGGCATTCTACCGCTACTGCAATGCCGTCATCGAGCCGTGGGACGGTCCGGCGGCCCTGTGCGGGACGGATGGCCGCTGGATCATCGCCGGGCTGGACAGGGCCGGTCTGCGGCCGCTGCGCTACAGCATCACGAAGGACGGGCTGCTGATCGTCGGGTCCGAGACGGGTATGGTGCGTGTGCCGGATGAGGCCATCGCCCTGCGTGGGCGGCTCGGGCCGGGGCAGACCCTTGCGCTGGACCTTGATGAAGCCCGTTTCTACACGCCGGATGACGTGCTGGACATGCTTATCAACCGGCAGGATTATGAGAGCTGGATCAGGGACGGCATCGAGGATGTCGGGCCGTTGATGGCCCAGGTGACGGAACCGGACGGCATTGACGCTGAGACGCTGCGCCGTCGCCAGCTGGCCGTCAACCTGACCTATGAGGACATGGAGGCCACGCTCCAGCCGATGGTGGAGAATGGCAGCGAGGCTCTGGCCTCCATGGGGGATGACACGCCGCTTCAGGTGCTGTCCCGGCATTATCGGGGGCTGTCCCACTATTTCCGGCAGGGATTCAGCCAGGTGACGAATCCGCCGATCGACAGCCTGCGGGAAACACGGGCCATGAGCCTGGTGACGAGGCTGGGTAATCTGGGCAACATCCTTGCCGAGGAAGCGGGCCAGTGCCAGCTTCTCCAGCTTTCCAGCCCCATCCTGACGAATGGCGAATTCAGCCGTCTTCAGGAGATGTGCGGCAGGCAGGGTGAGGTCATCGACTGTACCTTCCCGCTGGCCGAGGGCGAGGACGGGATGCGGGCGGCCCTGACGCAGATATGCCAGAAGGCCGAGGATGCCGTGCGGGGTGGCTGTGCCCATCTCTTTCTGACCGATGAACACGCCACGGAGGACCGTGTGGCGGTTCCCATGGTGCTGGCCGTGGCGGCCGTGCATGTCCATCTCACCAATCACAGCCTGCGGACCTTCACCTCCGTGAATGTCCGGGCCTCCGATGTGCTGGACGTGCACAGCCTCGCCGTGATGGTCGGAGTGGGGGCCTCCACGGTCAATCCGTGGCTGGCCCAGCAGAGCATTGCCGATCGTCTCCAGCGGGGGCTGTTCGGAAAGATGACCCTGCGGCAGGCCATGGAGCAGTACCGCAAGGCCGTGGACAAGGGGCTGCTCAAGATCATGTCCAAGGCGGGGATTTCGGTCGTTTCGGCCTATCGTGGCGGGTACAATTTCGAGGCGATCGGCCTCTCCCGTGCGCTTGTGGCCGAGTTCTTCCCCGGCATGGCGTCCCGCATTTCGGGCATCGGCCTGCCCGGTATCGCCCGGAACGTCATCAAGGCGCACAGGCAGGCATGGCAGCCCGCCAACGTGTCTCCGCTGCCCATCGGGGGGCGGTACAAGATCCGCCCGGGTGGGGAGGCGCACTCCTTTTCGGCCAGTGCGGTCCACATGCTGCAGACGGCGGTGCAGGCCAACAGCTACAGGCTCTTCCGCCGTTATGCGGACGCTCTGGAGGCGCAGGAGCCGGTCGCCCTGCGTGATCTGCTGGATTTCCGTTCCAGCGCACGGTCCATTGACGTGGATGACGTGGAAGGCATCACCCAGATCCGCCGCAGGCTGGTTGCCCCGGGCATCTCCCTCGGTGCGCTGAGTCCGGAAGCGCATGAGACGCTGGCCATCGCCATGAACCGCATCGGGGCGAAGTCCGATTCCGGCGAGGGAGGTGAGGACCCGGCCCGGGCCACACCACGGCCCAACGGGGACAATGCGTCCTCGGCCATCAAACAGGTGGCGTCCGGCCGCTTCGGCGTGACGGCGGAATATCTCAACAACTGCCGGGAGCTGGAGATCAAGGTCGCACAGGGGGCCAAGCCGGGTGAGGGAGGCCAGCTTCCGGGCTTCAAGGTCACGGAGCTGATCGCCCGTCTCCGTCATGCCACGCCGGGCGTCACGCTGATCTCGCCGCCGCCGCATCATGACATCTATTCCATCGAGGACCTTGCCCAGCTGATCTACGACCTCAAGCAGATCAATCCGGAGGCGACCGTGACGGTGAAGCTCGTGGCCCGGACGGGCATCGGGACCATCGCCGCCGGTGTGGCCAAGGCCAAGGCTGATGCCATCCTGATCTCCGGCCATTCCGGTGGGACGGGGGCCAGTGCCCAGTCTTCCATCTATTATGCCGGCCTGCCGTGGGAAATGGGGCTGAGCGAGACCCATCAGGTGCTGATGCTCAACCGTCTGCGCCACCGGCTGAAGCTGCGTGTCGATGGTGGAATCAAGACCGGGCGTGACGTGGTGATCGCCGCCATGCTGGGGGCCGAGGAGTTCGGCATCGGTACGGCGGCTCTTGTGGCGATGGGCTGCATCATGGTGCGGCAGTGCCATACCAATACCTGCCCTGTCGGTGTCTGCGTGCAGGATGAGGAGCTGCGGAAGAAGTTCGAGGGCACGCCGGAGAAGGTCATCAACCTTTTCACGCTGATCGCCGAGGATGTCCGCAACATTCTGGCCCGTCTGGGATACCGCTCCCTTGAGGAGATCATTGGCCGGACGGACCTGCTCCATCAGGTCTATCGTGGCTCGGATTATCTGGATGATCTGGACCTCAACGCCCTGCTGGTGCAGGCGGATACGGGCGGCTTTGCCCGTCACTGCACGCTGGAGGGCCGCAATGAGGTCCCGGACACGCTGGATGCACAGATCATCGCTGATGCGCAGCCGCTGTTCGAGCGGCGGGAGAAGCTGCATCTGCACTATATCGTCCGCAACACGCATCGTGCGGTGGGGACGAGGCTGTCATCCCTCATCACCCGTCGCTTCGGCATGGCCAGCCTGCCGGAAGGGCATCTGACGCTCTCCCTGCGTGGGTCTGCCGGTCAGTCCCTTGGGGCCTTCGCCGTACAGGGGCTGCGCATCGAGGTGGAAGGTGATGCCAACGATTATGTTGGCAAGGGGCTCTCCGGGGCCACTCTGGTGCTGCGGCCCAGCAGTGCGACACCCTGCGCCACGGAGAAGAATTCCATCATCGGCAACACGGTGCTTTATGGTGCGACGGCGGGAGCACTCTTTGCCGCCGGGCAGGCCGGGGAACGGTTCGCCGTGCGGAACTCCGGTGCCGTGGCCGTGGTGGAAGGCTGTGGCTCCAATGGCTGCGAATACATGACAGGCGGTACTGTCGTTGTTCTGGGCAAGGCCGGGGACAATTTCGGGGCAGGCTTCACGGGTGGTACGGCCTATGTGCTGGACCGTGATGGCGATTTCCCGAAACGGGTGAATCACGACACGGTCATGTGCCAGCCCGTGACGGCCAGACGGTGGAAAGATGAGCTGCGGGGCCTCGTGGAGCGGCACGAGCGTGAGACGGGCAGTGCCTATGCGGCGGATCTTCTTCACCACTGGGAGGAGGTTCTGCCGAAATTCTGGCATGTCGTGCCGAAGGATTATGCCCGCATCATCGGGTATGAGGAGGCCGATCTCAGAAGCCTGTCAGCCTGACAGGGGCCACCCGGGCAGGGCTGCGGGGCTGGAGGATGGACCGTGACAGAAAAGAGAGTTTTCACAGCCTCCTCGCTTGGCTAGTCTGCAGGGATGATGACATCATTTCTCAAGACACGCTCCTTTGCCCGTCTGCCGGAAGGCAGGCAGGTTTCCGCCCCGGAAGGTGAGGCGGCTGCGCCCGTGGCCGCCCCCCGCTGGGACCTTTCCGACCTCTATGCCTCCCCGGAGGACCCGGCCATTGAATCGGATTTCGTCCGGCTGGACCATGAGGCCCGGACATTTGAAAGCCGCTGGAAGGGTACGCTGGGCAAGGCCTCTCCGGCCGATCTGGCCCATGCCCTCCAGGGCTATGAGGTGATCGAGGAAGGGCTGGGGAAGATCGGTTCCTATTCCCAGCTTCTCTTTGCAGCCCACACGACCGACCCTGCCTGTGGCCGTTTCGCCCAGAGCGTGCGGGAACGTCTGACCGCCATTTCAGCTTTCCTGCTGTTCTTCCCGCTGGAGCTGAACCGGCTGGATGATGCAGCCCTTGAAAAAGGCTTCAGCGAGAATGCGGAGCTGGCCTCATGGAAGCCTTATCTGCGGGACCTGCGGGTCTTCCGCCCCTATCAGCTTTCCGATGAGGTTGAGCGTGTTCTGATGGACATGGCCGTCTCTGGCCGGAATGCGTGGGTGCGGCTGTTTGACGAGACCATGGCCGGGCTGATGGTCTCCTTCGAGGGGAAAGAGCAGCCGCTGGGCGACGTGTTCAATTACATGACGGACAGCGACCGGAAAAAGCGGGAAGGGGCGGCCAGGGCCATCAGTGCCACGCTGGCAGCCAACAACAAGCTGCTGGTGGGCATCACCAACACGCTGGCCAAGGACAAGGCCACGATTGATACCATGCGGGGTTACCCCCGGCCTGTCAGCAGTCGCAACCGGGCGAACATGGTGGAAGACGAGGTGGTGGATGCGCTGGTGGATGCCGTGCAGTCGTCCTTCTCCCGTCTCTCCCACCGTTATTACGGCATGAAGGCCCGCTGGCTGGGGCTGGACAAGCTGGAACACTGGGACCGCAATGCCCCGCTGCCCGACGTGCAGGACAGGCGGCTGAGCTGGGATGAGGGCAAGGCGATCGTCCAGCGTGCCTATCAGGATTTTGATGAGGAGATGGGCCGCCATGCCAGCACGTTCCTCAACAGCCCGTGGATCGATGCGGCCGCTGTACCGGGCAAGTCTTCCGGGGCGTTTGCCCATCCGGTCGTGCCCTCCGTGCATCCTTATCTGCTGATGAACTATCATGGCCGTCCCCGTGACGTCATGACGCTGGCCCATGAGATGGGGCACGGCATCCATCAGATGCTGGCCGGGAAGAAGCAGGGCTATCTCCGTTCCGACACGCCGCTGACGCTGGCCGAGACGGCCTCCGTCTTCGGGGAGATGCTGACCTTCCAGTCCCTGCTGGATGCGGAGAGTGATCCGAAACGCCGTCATCATCTGCTGGCCTCCAAGGTGGAGGACATGCTGAACACGGTCGTGCGGCAGATCGCCTTCTACCAGTTCGAGGTGCAGGTGCATGATGAACGCCGCAGAGGCGAAATCCCTGCCGAGCGTCTTGGTGAAATCTGGCGGGACGTGCAGACACGCAGCCTTGGCCCGGCCTTCAGCTTCACCCCGGATTATGACCTCTACTGGTCATACATTCCGCATTTCATCCACTCGCCCTTCTACGTGTACGCCTATGCCTTTGGCGACTGTCTGGTGAATGCGCTTTATGGCGTGTATCAGGACAGCCCGGCAGGCTTTGCGGAAAAATACAAGGAGATGCTTGCCGCCGGTGGCACGTTGCGCCATCAGGAGCTGCTCGCACCGTTCGGGCTGAATGCCGGTGATCCGTCCTTCTGGAACCGTGGTCTGGATGTCATTTCCGGGCTGATCGACCAGCTTGAGGCTGAACCGGCTGCATGAGGATGAAAGCCGGCCTGCACGCCATGCAGGCTGGCACACTGCCTGACAGGGCAACAGGTAAGGGTTGAGATCATGGCACGTGAACGTGACATCGACAGGACGGGCTTTGTCGATAACATGCAGCGCATGTTCCGGGCCTCCAGCATGGTGGGGGGTGTTGCGGCCCGCATGGCCGGGCACAAGCTGGGCCTGCGGAGCAACACGACCAGCCATGCGGAGGAGCTGCGGGCCGTTCTGGGCAACCTGAAAGGCCCGATGATGAAGGCTGCCCAGCTTCTCTCGACCATTCCCGGTGCCCTGCCTGATGACTATGCCGAGGAGCTGGCCCATCTCCAGGCCAATGCGCCGCCGATGGGATGGAACTTCGTCCAGCGGCGGATGAGGGCCGAGCTGGGGGCGCGGTGGGAATCCCGCTTCCGGTCTTTCAGCCATGAGGCCGTGGCGGCGGCGTCACTGGGGCAGGTGCATCGTGCGGCTCTGGCCGACGGGCGGGAGGTGGCCTGCAAGCTGCAATATCCCGGCATGGCGGGAGCCATGGAGCAGGACCTCCGGCAGCTGAAGCGGGGTCTGGGCGTGTTCAGCCTCGTGGGCAATGCCATCCGGCAGGATGAGGTCTATGCCGAACTGGCCGAACGGATGCGGGAAGAGCTGGATTACACACGGGAGGCCAGCCACCTGCGGCTCTACAGGCTCATGCTGGCGGACGTGCCGGAAGTTACCGTGCCCGCCCCCGTACCCGGGCTGGTCACGGAACGGCTGCTGACGATGGACTGGGTGGGGGGCCGCTCCATGAAGTCCGTGCTGGAGGAACAGCTCCCGCAGGAAGAGCGCAACGCCATTGCGGTTGCGCTGTTCAAGGCCTGGTACAGGCCCGTCTATCATTATGGCGTCGTGCATGGTGACCCGCATATGGGCAATTTCACCGTGCGGCAGGATGGTGGGCTGAACCTGCTGGATTTCGGTTCCGTACGCATTTTCTCGCCCCGGTTTGTCGGTGGTGTCCTGTCTCTCTTCGATGCCCTGCGGGATGGCGATGAGGAACGGGCCTACGAGGCCTATCATGACTGGGGCTTCAGGGACATTTCACGGGAGCAGGCTGCCGTGCTCAATGAGTGGGCACGCTTCTTCTATCGTCCTCTCATGACGGATGAAATCTGCAACGTGGAAGAGAGCAACAACCCGCAGGAGGCCCGCCGGGTGCTGGAGCATGTCTATGACGGGCTGAAGCGCACGGGCGGCATCACTCTGCCACGGGAATTCGTCATGCTGGACCGCTCGGCCATCGGGCTGGGCAGTGCCTTCCTGCGGCTGGGAGCACGGGTGAACTGGCACCGGCTCTTCATGGAGCTGACGCAGGATTTCAATGTGGATGTTCTGGCGGCCCGGCAGAAGGATGCCCTGCGGAAGGCGCAGGTCCAGCCCGCCAGATGAAGGCAAGGCCGGACGGGTGAGCATACCGGTCCGGCCTTGCCTGTCAGGATGGGCAGAGAACTGTCAGCGGAAGAATTTGCTCAGCAGGTTGCCACCGATTTCCTGGATCACGTCCTGCTGGAGGGCCTTGCCGAAGCTGGCGAAGCCGCTGCTCTGCTCACCGGAGCTTTCGCCCCCGTTTTTCTCGCCGAGATGGCTCACCAGACCGGCCAGCTGGCCGACGAGGTCCCCGGCATGGCCCTGGCCATTCTGGAAGATGGAGGAAATCTGCTGGAGGCTCGCAGCCCATTCCCCGGCCTGTGTGTCGCCATTCTGCGAGGCGTCCTGCATCTGGCCGATCAGCCGGTCAATCAGCTGGAAGGCCTGCTGCGCCGTGTTGCGGAACTGCGTGTAGCTCTGCTCGATCTGTTCGATATCCATAAGGTTCTGACCTTTTTGTGGAAGTGGAGCCTCATTGGGCAGTGAAGAGGCGGTGTGATGGTAAACGACCCTGTAAAAACTGCCAGTCTTTTTATGAGGAATGAACAGCCGGAAACGGGTGGCTCCATTTATTCCGTCAGAGGCATCTTGTGGTGGCAGGAACATGCTCCCATCTAGGGGCCATGGCAGTTTCTTCGTCGTCCCGCAAAAAGAAAAAACCGGTCGCGCCCCGTCAGACGGATTTTTTCCCTGAAAAACAGCCCGCCAAACCGAAGACCAACCGGTTTGTCGTCAAATCGGATTACGAACCCTCCGGGGACCAGCCGCAGGCGATTGCCGCCCTGCTGGACGGGTTGCAGGCCGGGGAGCGGGATCAGGTGCTGATGGGTGTGACAGGGTCGGGCAAGACCTTCACCATGGCCAAGGTGATCGAGGCGGCGCAGCGGCCCACGCTCATCATGGCTCCCAACAAGACCCTGGCGGCCCAGCTCTATAGTGAGATGAAACAGTTCTTCCCCGACAATGCGGTGGAATATTTCGTTTCCTACTATGATTACTATCAGCCGGAAGCCTATGTGCCCCGCTCGGATACCTTCATCGAGAAGGACAGCCAGCGCAACGAGCGCATAGACCGGATGCGCCATGCTGCCACGCAGGCCCTGCTGGAAAGGAACGATGTCATCATCGTGGCCTCCGTGTCCTGCATTTATGGTATCGGCTCGCCCGAATCCTATGCCCGCATGAAAATCCGCCTCGTGCCGGGGGAGATCATCGACCGGGACGACCTGATCCGCCATCTGGTGGAGCTGCAATACCAGCGGAATGATCTGGCCTTCGAGCGTGGGTCATTCCGGGTGCGGGGGGAGCAGGTGGACATTTTCCCCATCCAGAACGAGGACAGGGCGTGGCGTGTCATGCTCTTCGGGGATGAGGTGGAAAGCATCACCGAATTCGACCCGCTGACGGGGGAGAAGACGGCTGATCTGGAAGAGGTCAGCCTCTATGCCAGTTCCCATTATGTGACGCCCCGCCCAACGCTCAATCAGGCGATGGTCAGCATCAAGGATGAACTGCAGGACCGCATCCAGTATTTCAGGGACAAGGGAAAGCCGCTGGAGGAAGAACGCATCCTTCAACGGACCAATTTTGATCTGGAAATGCTGGAAACGACAGGCGTCTGCAAGGGGATTGAGAACTACTCCCGCTATCTTTCAGGTCGCCGTCCCGGTGATCCGCCGCCAACCCTCTTTGAATATCTGCCGGAAGATGCCCTGCTGATCGTGGATGAAAGCCATGTCGGCGTGCCCCAGATTGGCGGGATGGAACGGGGGGACCGTGCCCGCAAGGAAACGCTGGCAGATTTCGGGTTCCGTCTTCCCTCCTGTCTGGATAACCGGCCCCTGTCTTTTTCGGAGTGGGATGCCTTCCGGCCGCAGAGCATCTTCGTGTCCGCCACGCCGGGGCCGTGGGAGATGGAACAGACGGAAGGCGTGTTTGCCGAGCAGATCATCCGTCCGACCGGCCTGACAGACCCCATTACCATCATCCGACCCGTGGAAGGGCAGGTGGACGACCTGCTGCATGAGGCCAGGGCAACCATTGCCGAGAATGGCCGTGTCCTCGTCACGACCCTGACCAAGCGCATGGCTGAGGACCTGACGGAATATCTTTCCGAACATGGCGTGAAGGTGCGGTATCTCCATTCCGACATTGATACGCTGGAGCGCATGGAGATCATCCGGGACCTGCGGCTGGGGGCCTTTGATGTTCTTGTGGGCATCAACCTGCTGCGGGAAGGGTTGGATATTCCCGAATGTGCCCTTGTGGCGATTCTCGATGCAGACAAGGAAGGCTTCCTGCGGTCCCGCACCTCTCTTGTGCAGACGATCGGCCGAGCCGCTCGCAACGTGAATGGCCGTGTCCTGCTCTATGCGGACAAGGAGACGGACAGCCTGCGTTACGCCATCGAGGAAACGGCCCGCCGCCGGGAAAAGCAGATGGCCTGGAACGAGGCGCACGGCATCACGCCGCAGACGGTCCGCAGCCGCATCAGCGACACGCTCTTTCAGGAAGAGCTGGCGGGCAAGGAAGCCCCGCCGGAGTCTGATCCACAGCTCACCATTGACGATCTGCGCAAGAAAATGCGTGAAGCAGCAGCTGAGCTGGACTTTGAACAGGCCGCCGCCCTGCGGGACGAGATTCACCGGCGGGAGGCCAGTGACATTGGCCTCATTGCTCCGGCCCCGGCAGCTTCGCAGGCCAGACAACGCAAGACGACCAGACGGAAAAAGAAGGACTGACCATGCTGGAACTCAAGAGAGACGGGCAGAGCCTGACCATCCTGCCGGAGACGGGGGCTGCCCTTGGCCAGTGGCAGGTGCAGGGGCATGAGATGCTCCGTCCGGTCGCCAATCCGGCCCTGCGGAACCAGAAGGGCGTGGCCGTGGGGGCCTATCCTCTGCTGCCCTATGTCAACAGGATTGCAGACGGCCATTTTGCCTTCGGGGGAGAGGAGCACAGGCTTGTCCCCAACATGGAGGGCTGCCCGCATCCCATCCATGGCAATGGCTGGGAGCATGAATGGCAGGTGGCGCACAGAACGGACAGTCACGCCATCCTGACTTTCGATCACACGCCTTCTGATGATGAAGCCGGTCGGGGGGAATGGCCCTATGCCTATCGGGCCGTCATGTCCTACGAGCTGCGGGCGGACGGGCTGCATGTCTCCATCGTGATCCGGAACAGCGATACGGTCGATCAGCCGGTCGGTCTGGGGTTCCATCCTTTCTTCCATTCGGAGGCCAAATCCCGCCTGAAATTCGCAGCGGACTCGGTCTGGCTGACGGACGGTCACGGCCTGCCGACCGAAAAAAAATCCTGCGAAGGTGAGTGGGATTTTTCGAAAGGGCAGGCCCTTGAGGAGCTGAAGCTGGATAACGGGTTTGCCGGGTTTGCCGGTCAGGCCCGGCTGGAGCAGCCCGGGGGTCTGCCAGACCTGACGGTGGAAGCGGACCGGATTTTCTCGCATCTGGTGGTCTTCTCCCAGCCGGAGGAAGGCTATGTGGCCATCGAGCCGGTCACGAGCATGACGGATGCCCTCAACAGGCCGGAGATCGCCGGGCGTGGCGTGCATGTGCTGGCACCGGGGCAGAGCCTTGGTGGCATGATCCGCTTCCGTGCTGATGTCTCACGTCGTCCGGCGGAAGGCTGACGCCGCATGGCCGCCGAGAAGATTGCCCTGCACCGTTATCTTTCCCCACAGGGTGCGGCCCGGATGCGGGCTGAGCTGAAAGAGCTGACCCAGAAGGAGCGGCCGCAGGTCGTGGAGGTCGTCTCATGGGCGGCGAGTAATGGCGACCGTTCGGAGAATGCGGACTACCAGTATGGCAAACGCCGCCTGCGGGAGATCGACCGGCGCATCCGGTTCCTGACGAAACGGCTGGATCAGGCCGTGATTGTGGACCCGGCAGCCCAGACCAACCGGAACCGTGTCTTCTTTGGCGCCACCGTCTGCTATGCGGATGAGGAGGACCGTCATTATACCGTGACGATCCTTGGCGTGGATGAGTCCCGGCTGGAGCATGGGGAGGTCAGCCTGCAGGCTCCGGTGGCCCGTGCTCTCATGAAAGCTGCCGTGCATGACGAGGTCACCATGCAGACACCATCCGGCCCTGTCCTTGTGGAAGTGCTGTCCATCGCCTATCCAGACCCGGCCTGATATGGTGGGGGCCTGAAAGAAACCGTTTGGTCCTGAACTGCTTTTGCGGAGTTATTCTTATGGTCCAGTCCTCTTCCTCCCGGCGGCGTGTTGCCGTGCAGATGGACCCGCTGGAAGACATCAACATCGATGGTGATTCCACCTTTGCCCTGATGCTGGAAGCCCAGCGTCGTGGGCACGAGCTGCATGTCTATCACCCCACCACCCTGTCCCTGCTGGAAGGAAAGGGCACGGCAGGCCGTCTTCAGGCCCGGAGCCGCAGGGTGACCGTACAGCGGAAGAAAGGCGATCATGCTGCCTTTGGCCCGGAGGAGGTTCTGGACATCGGCTCATGTGATGTCGTGCTCATGCGGCAGGACCCGCCTTTCGACATGGGCTACATCACGGCCACCCACATGCTGGAGCATGTTCATGGCACGGGCGAGGGGCAGGCCCTCGTGGTGAATGATCCGGTATCCGTACGCAATGCACCGGAGAAGCTGCTGGTCACGCATTTTCCCCAGCTCATGCCGCCAACGTTGGTGACGTGGGACCGGGAGGCGATTGCCGCTTTCCGGCAGAAGCACAGGGACATCATCCTGAAGCCGCTTTATGGCAATGGCGGAGCGGGCATCTTCCGGGTGAAGGAGGATGACGAGAATTTCTCCTCCCTGCTGGAGATGCACTTCTCCCGCTCCCGTGAACCGCTGATGGTGCAGCGTTATGAGCCTGCCGTGCGGCTGGGGGACAAGCGCATCATCCTTGTGGATGGCGAGCCGATCGGGGCAATCAACCGTGTTCCTGCGCAGGGTGATGCCCGGTCCAACATGCATGTCGGCGGCCGTGCCGAGCGTGTGGAACTGACGGACCGTGACAGGGAAATCTGCCGGACCATTGGTCCGTACCTGAAGGAACATGGCCTCATTTTCACGGGGATTGACGTGATCGGGAACTGGCTGACGGAGATCAACGTCACCTCCCCGACGGGCCTACAGGAACTGGACCGTTTTGATGGCATCAACAGTGCCGGGATGATCTGGGACTGCATCGAGGCCCGTCTTTCCTGAAAGGAAACATGGAAGCGGCCTGGCCCTATGGTCAGGCCTTTCACCTGTTTGGTGTCTGGTCCGTTTTCCGTGTTACGGTCTCGTGGGGAGGCTCTTCCGGTGATGTGGAGCCGTCCTCTGTCCTGGCATCTTTTTCAGGGTCGGAAGGATAGAGATTGTCCCGGAATGGAATGGGTACGCCATCAGAGAAATATCCATTTTCCACCTTCAGGTCCCTGGATGGTCTGTCCCGGCTGAACCTGTTGATGAGCCATGGAAACAGTCTTTCATGGTAATAGACAACATAAAGGGCCACCCAGAAAAACAGGCAGAGAAGGGCCAATATGAGATCGAGATGCTTCATCGTGTGATCCAGTCATGAGTTCTGGTTCTGTTCTGGACAGGTAGACCAAATTTTTTCGCATAATATCGTCAGAATACCTTGTCAGCCAAGGGCGTTGGGGGGCAAGAAAGGGGCGGACTGATCGGTATCAGTAGCGATAATGCTCCCCGCTTTGTTGGGGGCAGACAGTTGAGGCTGCATTTTCATGGTGTCTTCCCTTAAACCCCGTTCTTCCCTCGATGCTGACAGCGTACGTGATGCCTATCGCCGTTGGGCCCGCATGTACGACAAGGTTTTTGGCGGTGTATCTGCTTTCGGGCGACGGCGGGCCGTGGCGGCTGTCAATGCGCTTCCGGGCACGCGTGTGCTGGAGGTGGGAGTTGGAACCGGGCTGGCCCTTCCTTCCTACAGGTCCGACAAACGCATTACAGGAATCGACCTCTCGGAAGACATGCTGGCCCTTGCCCGGGAGCGTGTGAAGAGGGAAGGTCTCCGTAATGTTGATGAACTTATGGTGATGGACGCCGAACATACCACCTTTGCCGATAACAGCTTTGATATCGCCGTCGGCATGTTCGTGGCCTCTGTCGTGCCTCATCCGGACCTGCTTCTGGCAGAGTTGAAGAGGGTGGTGAAACCGGGGGGACACATCCTTTTTGTCAACCATTTCCTTGCCCGTGGGGGCCTTCGGCTGAAGGTGGAGAAGGTCATGGCCCGGGCCTCCCGTGCGCTGGGCTGGCATCCTGATTTTGCCATTGAATCCCTGCTTCCACCGGAGGATATGGCCCGGGCGACCATCGTGCCCGTCCCTCCGGCGGGTCTGTTCACCCTCGTGACATTGCCGCCTGAGAAGACTAAGTAGGGGGAAACCCATCTGCCTCCGAGAAAGGCAGATGTTTCATGGTGGCAACAGGCTGGCGGAATAGAGTGACTTCAAGGCCGTTATTTCAGACAGTATCTTCATCCCGTCATGGGAGAAGCGGTGGGGCGTTTTTTCTGCTGGCGTTGTTTGCTGGCATGTTGGGGGGCGCCATGGGGTTGCCTTTCCTGCATGTGCATCCGTCTCCTGGTGTCGTTGTGTCCCATGCCGTGCTGATGACATTTTATGTTGTATGCCCGGCTTTTCTGGGCGGGATGGCCCGCTGGTTCCTGCCGGACCTGCTGAAAGGCGAGGGCATGGCTCTGCCGTTTGCGGTCCGTACCGGTTTTGGCGTGCTGGCTGTAGGTGCCTTTCTGTTGCCGGTCATGCCGTTTGTCGGGCTGGCTCTCTGGAGCATTGGCGTGCTGGCGCTGGCTTTCAATGTGCTGGCCACGGTTCTGGAGATGCGGTCCATCCCCTTCCGTGATTTTCCGCCGCTGGTCTGGGCGTTTCTGGCCAATGCTCTGTCTGTGCTCATCATCGCTCCCGTTCTGCTGGCTTTTCTGCTGCGGAGTGGTCTGGCTGGTGCCGGGCCGGAAGCCCTTCTGACGGTTCTGCGTGGCAGTGTGGAAATGACCCTGCTGAGCGTGCCTTCGCTTGGCATCATCATGGCTGCTCTTCTGCCCGGGCAGAAGGAGCAGGGGTGGGTACCCCGCTGTGCTCCCCATGCGTTTGGCGTCATGGGTGTGGTGCCTGTTCTGCTCTGGGCTGACCATCTCTTCGGCGGGCTTCCGTCATCGGTTTACAGCGCTGGATTAAGCATCGGGCTGGGGGTTCCCTGTCTGGTTCTTCTCGTAGCCTTTGCCGGGGATAGATGGCGTACTGCCCTGCCATCGGGGCCAGTGGCGGCCTGGGCTTCCGGTGGGCTTGTATTGCTGCTCGCTGGCTGGGCCGCCATGCTGACCGAACCAGTCTGGGGCAGACAGGGGGTGCCGCCGGGGGCCTTCGTTCTGGGGGCGGCAGGGCATCAGCTTGTGATGTTCGGCAGCCTTCTTGCTCTCAGTGCAGCTTTCTATGGCTGGTGCGGGGCCAGACTGGCACGGTGGGGGCGATCTTTTTCCATTTTTGGCATGATTCATGCTTTCATCACGTTTGTCGGGGCGCTCTGTTCCATTCTGCCGCAGCTGGTCGTGCCTGCCGTGCTGTTGATGGGCTGCAGCCTGCTCATGTTCGCCCTGTCTGCCGGAATGGTCTGGTATGGCCTGCTGGTAGAGCGGACCCAGGGGACAATGGGGCTTTTTCCTGAAGAGTAAGGTGTTTTTCCATGCAGGCATCATCCGGTCTTTCGGCCTCTCCACTGGCCCGTTTTCTGGGGGCGCTGCGTGTCGAGGGACATGCTGGTGATACGGCTCTGCAAGATTGGGTGGCGCTGCTCAAACCACGGGTGATTTCACTTGTGGTCTTCACCGGGTTGGCGGGCATGGCCGTAGCGCCGAAATGGCCGTCCGTACCTGTCGGGCTGGTTATCATTGCCTGCATCTGCATCGGGGCCGGTGCGGCGGGTGCCATCAACATGTGGTATGATCGTGACATTGATGCGATCATGAAGCGAACCCGCGTTCGTCCTGTTCCCGGAGGGCGGGTCGAACCGACGAGTGCGTTGGTTTATGCGGTTGTGCTGTCGGTAGCCTCCGTTGTGCTGCTCTGGTTGGCGACCAACCTGCTGGCGGCAGGGATTCTGGCTTTTTCCATCTTTTTTTATGGTGTGATCTACACCATGTGGCTCAAGCGCAGCACGCCGCAGAACATCGTGATTGGCGGTGCAGCCGGAGCTTTTCCCCCCATGATCGGTTGGGCAGCGACGATGGGATCGCTGGACGTGCTGCCGGTGGTGATGTTCGCCATCGTCTTTCTGTGGACGCCTCCGCATTTCTGGTCGCTCTCCCTTTATGCGTGCAAGGATTACGAGAGTGCGGGCATCCCCATGCTGCCGGTCGTGAAGGGCGCACGCCATACACGCTGGCAGATCGTCATCTACACTTTCATTCTGGGGGCCGTGTCTCTCGTGCCGAGCGTGGCAGGGCAGTGTGGCTGGTTCTACACGGTCTGTGCCAGCCTGCTGGACCTCGGTTTCATCTATTACGGCCTGCGGGTCCTGTTCGACAGACAGGATGAGAAGGGGAACAGCCTGACGAAAGATAAACCGGCCCGTCATGCGTTTCGCTATTCACTGGCCTATCTGTTCTTCCTCTTCTGTGGCCTTCTGATTGACAGGGTTCTTCTGGCATGAGCGATCATAACACTCCTTCCCGCCGCCAGGGCCGTCTCTTCGGCATCGTTCTCGGGCTTTCCTTTTTCACGCTGGCCCTGTTCGTGGTGGCTTTGTACCGACTGTAACGTCTTCTCGTAGATGGGAAAGAAAAACCCCGCCTGCCTGTCCATGAAAGGTTCGGGCAAGCGGGGTTTTTTCATTCAGGTGAGGGCGGCTGAGAGGCAGGGTGGCTGCCTCTCGCCCAGGGGAGTGGTCACCCGGCCTGCTGGATGGCGGAGAGGATCCAGTTGCCCCGGCCATCGGCACGGAGGAAGGTCCAGAGTTCCGTGATGGTCTGGCGTTCGGTTTTGCTGCCGTCCAGAACATTGCCCATGCTGTCGGTCGTGACATCAATGGCGGAATATTGCAGGGCCACGGTGGCGTAGGTGATTGTGCCTTCCCGCCAGGCTTCGGCAAGGTCACCCCGCAGGAACTGGATATCAGAGACGATGTTGCGGGCACCACGGCTTGTCAGCTCGGAAAGCTGGTTGTTGAAGTAACTGACCATTTCAGGCGTCGCCATGCGCTGGAGGGACATCATGTCCTGTGCGCTCCAGGCAGCCTGTACGTTTATCAGCAACTGCTGGAAGGTGCTGTAATCATCAGGCGTCAGGGTCACGCCCTGCGAAGGAGCCTGCTGCGGCTGGCTGGTGAAGGGGGAGGAAGCGCCACCGGCTGCACCAAACAGGCCAGAGCCACCTGCATTGCTGGACATGGTGTTGTTGGAAGACCGTTTCCGCCAGAGTTTGATGAGGAAATTGATGATGAAGGCAACGACCAGCACCTGAATGAGGAAGCCGAAGAAGGACCCGCCGCCTCCGCTGAAACCGCTGAAGAAGCCATGCCCGCTCAGCATTCCGAACAGCCCGGCCCCAAGGAAGCCACCAGCCAGCCCGGTCAGAAAGGGGTGCCGCATGGCAAAGGGTGGTCGCATGCTGTTGCCGAAGTTTGGCCGACTGAAGCCGCTCTCCGGTGCCGGAGAGGCATAGGACGGCGTGCGGGGCGTCATGCTGCGGTCCATGGGCCGGGTCCAGTTGGGGGTGAGGCTGGTGCGGGGCGGGGGGCTATAGGTGCGGGAGCCCCGGCTGCCCAGGGAAGACCCCATGCCAGCTCTGGCATCGGCAGCCGGAGCAAGGGCAAAGAGTGGCAGGCACAGGGCTGCCGCTGCTAGGGGGAAAAGACGAATACGCATAATCTGGTCAGTCTCCAGCAAGACTCATCTGGTCAATACGGATGGTTGGGGCGTGATGGCCCGTCATCAGGTTGAGGTCATTGGCGGGGATGAGCCGCGCAAACATGTCAAGCAGATTACCTGCCACCGTGATGCCTGATACAGGCTCGGCAATCTCGCCATTGCGGATCATGAAGCCTGAACCGCCCCGGCTGTAATCGCCTGTCAGCATGTTGATGGCGTTGCCCATCAGTTCGGTGATGAGCACACCCTCCCTGATATCACGTCTCAGTTCTTCAGGGGAGTGGGTGCCCGCATGAAGGAACAGGTTGGACGGACCGGGGTGGACATTGCCCCCGCCGGTCCGGTTGGCCCGGCCATTGCTGGCAGGCAGACCCAGCCTGCGGGCACAGCGGCTGTCCAGCAGCCAGTGGCGAAGCTGCCCGTCTTTCACAAGGTCCAGCGGCAGGCAGGCCGTGCCCTCACCATCAAAGGGGCGGGAACCGGCAAGACGGGGCAGGGTCGGGTCATCGGTGATGGTGACGCCAGACCCAAATACCGCTTCATCCAGCCTGTCCTTGAGGAAGGAAGTCCCCTGCACGATGGCGGATCCATTGATCGCCCCAGCGAGATGCCCTAGCAGGGAGCCGGACACGCGGGGATCGAACAGGACCGGATAGAGGCCCGTTCTGGGGCGGGTAGGGTTCAGCCGGGCAAGGGCACGGCGGGCCGCCTCATGGCCCAGCCGGGCAGGATTTTCTAGGTCGGCCTGATGCACGGCACTGTGCAGGGCATAATCCCGTTGCATCCCTGTTCCTGTTCCCGCCAGGACGCTGACGCCACAGCTGTGGCCGCTGCGCTGATACTGGCCGGCAAAGCCGGCACTGGTGGCCAGGGCGATGTCCTGAAGGGTCGTGCTGGTTGAGGCACCACTGCTGTTGGTGATGCCTGCATGTGAGAGGGCTGCGTCTTCCATCTCACGGGCTCTGTCCAGCAGGGCCGGCGTATCCGGCGTGCCAGAGGGGTCGAACAGGTCGAGCTTTGCAATCGTGCTGGCAGGAACAGGCATGAGCGGTTCGTCTGCCAGACCGTCATCAGGGGATGGAGGAACGACCCTGGCCATGGCACAGGCCCGTTCTGCAAGCTGTGAGAGGGCTTCCGGCGTTACGTCATTGCCGGAGACCGTGGCCACACGGCCCTGATGGAAGACACGCAGCCCGAGGGACAGGCTCTCCGCATGGCGGAGGCCTTCCGCCTGACCCTGCCGGATCATGGCGGAGCGGCTCCGGCCACGGAGCATGACCGCATCGGCATGGTCGGCACCGTGCTGGCGGGCAAACTTCAGGGCGGCCTCAAGATGGGGGAGCAGATCGGTCATGCGGATTTCAGTGCGGCGTGGATGGCATCTGGCCCGGGGATGTTGCGGGCTGGTCCCATGGTGGTCAGCGTCGGAGCCCCGTTGAAGATGGTCCGGGCCATGGCCAGGACGTCTTCTTCCGTTACGGCATCAATCTTGCGGATCATGTCGCTGGTGGAAATGATGCGGTCATGGACCTGGATCTGGCGGGCGATCTGGGCACAGCGGCTGCCTGTGCTCTCCAGCGACATGAGCAGCGAGGCCTTGAGCTGCGTGCGGGCACGGTCCAGTTCTTCCTTGCTGATTCCCTTCTGGAGGGTGCTGAGCTCAGTCAGGGCGGCAGGAATCAGTTCGTCCGTCTTGTCTGGCCCGGTCCCGGCATAGAGGCCGAACATGCCGCTGTCCGCAAAGGGGCTGGCAAAGGTGTAGACGCTGTAGACGAGCCCGCGCCGCTCCCGGATTTCCTGGAACAGACGGGACGACATGCCACCTCCCAGCAGGGTGGAGAGGATCATGGCACTGTAATAGCCTTTTTCCCGATAGCCGGGGGCGGGGAAACCCAGCAGGAGGTGGACCTGGTCCAGCTTGCGGTCCGTCTGCTTTATCCCGCCGACATACCGGCCCGGTACGGCCTGTGGTGGCGTGTGCGTGGGCAGGTCGGCAAAATGGGTACGGACGAGGTCGACAACCTCATCATGGTGGAGATTGCCCGCTGCGGCGATGACCATGTTCTGCGTGCTGTAATGCTCATGCATGTAGGCCATGAGCGTCTCCCGGCTCATGCTGGCGATGCCATCTTCCGTGCCAAGGATGGGGCGGCCCATGGGCTGATCGGGGTAGGCACATTCCTGGAAATGGTCAAAGACGATGTCATCAGGCGTATCATTCGCCTGACCGATTTCCTGAAGGATGACACCACGTTCCCGCTCCACTTCTTCTGGCAGAAAGGTGCTGTGGGTGAGGATGTCGCCGATGAGGTCCACGCCAAGGGGCAGATCATCCTTCAGCAGCTTGACGTAATAGGCTGTATTCTCCCTGGCCGTGTAGGCGTTGAGATAACCGCCCACATTTTCGATTTCCTCGGCAATGCGGATGGCAGAACGACGCCCTGTTCCTTTGAAGGCCATATGCTCGAGAAAATGGGCTGCTCCATTGGTGGCTTCGCTTTCATGGCGGGTGCCAGCAGCCACATAGGCTCCGAACGAGACGGTTTCGACACGCTCCATCCGTTCCGTCACGATGTTGAGGCCATTTTCAAGAGTCGTACGTCTGATCTGTTCGCTCATGCAGTTCTGCGTGTCCATGATGTGAGAAGAAGCGGAAAGTGTTTGCAATATGGGGTGCCGGGAGTCTTTTTCCAGTCCCCCCGTTTTTCACGGGGCAGACGGAAAAGGGGACAGCCTGACAGGGCCATCCCCTTTTGCCCATGTGTAGCAGCCAGCGCAGGACTCAGCGTCCGCGATGCGCCCGGACAGCCGCTTTGACCTTTTCGAGGTCGTTGGGAAGAACCTCATAACGTTCCTTGCGGGAGAAGAGGTCTGCCAGATGCGGCGGCAACTCCGGATGGATGCCGGTTGCTTTCTTTACGGCATCGGGGAACTTGGCCGGGTGGGCCGTGGCGGCGGCCACCATCGGCACGCCTGCTTCACGGAAGCGCCGCCCCGCTGCCAAGCCGATGGCGGAGTGAGGGTCTGCCAGATAATGGCTTTCAGCGTAAAGTGCCTTCATCGTGGCGGTCGTCTGCTCGTCACTCAGGGCAACGCCGTGGAAAGTTTCCCGGATCTGCTCCCAGGCGTCATGTGGCACGGCCATGCAGCCCGTCTGCCGGAATTCTTCCATGATGGCACGGCAGCGGTTGGGATCACGGCCCAGCATCTCGAACAGCAGACGCTCGAAGTTGGACGAAACCTGAATGTCCATGGAGGGGGAGAGGCTCGGCTCCACCTGCCGCTTCGTCATGTCGTTGTTCAGAAGGAAGCGGGTCAGGATGTCGTTCCGGTTGGAGCCGACACAGAGATGATCGACAGGCAGCCCCATCTGGCTGGCCACCCAGGCGGCCAGGATGTTGCCGAAGTTGCCGGTTGGCACGGCGAAGGAAACCGGGCGGTCCGGCCCACCAAGAGCGAGGGCGGAGCGGACATAATAGGGAATCTGGGCTGCAATGCGGGCCCAGTTGATGGAGTTGACGGCGGAGAGGGCGCAGTCCGTACGGAAGGATTCATCGGCGAACATGGCTTTGACCATGTCCTGACAGTCATCAAAGTCGCCTTCCACGGCGATGTTGAGGACGTTGTCCTCCAGCACTGTGGTCATCTGGCGGCGCTGGACTTCCGACGTCCGGCCATGGGGATGGAGAATGACGATGGACACATGTTCCCGGCCACGGAAGGCCTCGATGGCGGCGGATCCTGTATCGCCCGATGTGGCACCGACAATGGTCACATGGTGGTTGCGCTGTTTCAGTACATGTTCGAAGAGGCGGCCAAGCATCTGCATGGCCATGTCCTTGAAGGCGAGCGTCGGGCCGTGGAACAGCTCCAGCGAAAAGAGACCATCCTCCACTTCCACCAGCGGTGCTACGGCGGCGTGGTCGAATTGTCCGTAGACGTCGTGCGCCATGGTACGGAGTGTGTCACGGTCTATGCTGCCCTCGGTGAACAGGCCGATGACCTCTGCCGCAAGGTCGGCATAGGAGAGGGTGCGCCAGCCTGTCAGGGTCTCGCGGGGGATATGCGGCCAGTGATCGGGCATGTAGAGCCCGCCATCACCAGCCAGACCGCTGAGCAGAATATCGGAAAAGTCGGGGGCAGCGGCATCCAGTGTGCCGCGGGTAGATCGATAACGCATGCCCTCACTATATCACCGAAACGCCATCAGGGCAGGGTAATTTCCAGAAGATGCTGGTGATTGGTTATTGGGGCCGGATTCGTGCCGTTTTCCGGCATGGCGGAACCGGTCAGGACAGCCAGCCGTCCCGGCACGCCTGAGCGACCTTTGAGCAGTGTGACGGCCTGGGCATCATAGAGTTTCTCATCATGAAGCAGGCGCCAGGGCAGGCGGTCGGCACCAAAGGCGAGCAGGTCTCCATGTTCGATGTCGATCATGTAGATCGTGTCATCCCGGCTGATGGTCATGCCGCCAAGGCTGGGGGTACGGCGCCAGTTTGTCATGGCTTCTATCCGTTCCGCCGGGCCAAGGCTGGAATCGGTCAGAATGTCAGTTCCGATTCGGTAAAGTGGTCCTGTCGGGGTCTGATAAAATAGCCAGTTTTTGCCGTGGTCCAGTAGAAGGAAGCGCACGTTGCCCCCCGTTTTGGGCTGCCCCTGTGCCGTCGTGACGGGCTGGCCATGCCGGATGAGAGGGGCATGGCTGCTGAGGGAGGGGGCGCCTTCCAGCAGACGCTCTGCATGACCGCTCCTGAGGTCGATGATGACGAAAGCCGGAACGCCGTCATCGACCAGAAAAGCCTTGCTGTCCGTGACCTGAAGGGCCGAAATGTGGCTGCCAACGGCCAGGGCATTGCTGAAGCCGATATGGTTGAGGATGACCCCTGTATCCGGTGCGATATTGAGCAGTGCGGGCGTGGGCGCCTGTGTTACGGCCCAGAGGCCCTGGGATGTCGCCGTCAGGGCCGTGATGGCGGGCAACTCGTCCATCAGGAGAGTGAGGCGGCTGTCCACGGGGTCCAGACGATAGATCTTGCCCGTCATACCCAAGGCGAAGGGGGACCCATCGGGAAGGGAATTCAGCGAGGGGGCCAGCGGCAGGCTCAGCTCATGTTCGCCAACAATCCGGGCCTGCACATGGGCGTCCTGCCAGGGGCGGTCTGCTCTGGCAGCGGGGCTGAGCCCCAGAACGGCGGCCGACATGATAAGGGCTGAGGTCAGCAGTGAGGACAGACGTATTTTCATGGCAGGTATCTGGGTGTTCCCCGATGGTTTTGCAAGTTCCGGCCTTTGGGAGCTGGTGAGTGTGGCAGATGGGGGAGGGTCAGGCCGAGCAGAAAGCCCGTGGCTGGAGCTGTGAAGGCCCAGAGGAACAGTCCGTCCAGTCCTTCCAGAAGGTAGGCTCCGGTCAGGCCGGCGGCAGGCAGGGTCAGGCGGAGAAGCGTCTGTAGCGTTCCGGCAGGGGGAAGATGGCAGGGATTCTGTCGCCTGTAGGTGGGCAGTCTGTTGAGATGGAGCAGCCAGACAGCAGCCCAGAGGCCCATGAGGAACAGGATGATCATGCCGCCTGCTTTCGGAAAAGATGCAGAAGAACGGACAGGGCAGCCAGTCCAAGGCAGGCTGCCAGAAGGTCCACGGCGCCGAAGAGGAGAGGTCGCCCCGTATGAAAAGGGCGAGTCAGCAGGTCGAGTCCTGTAGTGCCAGTGCCCATAACAGCCACAAGGGCGAGCTGCTGGCAGGTTGCCGGTCTGATGATGAAGGCATGGAGCAGTGAGAGGCTCCAGAGACCGAAGAAAACACTTTTTTCCCAGAGAATGGGCGACAGGGAAAACGGCGTGGGGAGGCGTGTGCTCCAGAACAGGGCCAGCGTGGCCAGGGGCAGCCCCAGTGTGGTGGCGATGGTGACGGCCTCATGACTGCGCTGGAGGCGCTGCCGGATTGTGGAGGAAACAGGGTGATGGGTGATGCTGTTCCTTTCCGACTGCAGGAAGAGGACCAGGCCGGACCCGATGATGATGCAGCCCATCAGACCGCTGAAGCAGTAGAACCAGCGTGTTGCCAGTCCGGCCCAGCGCAGGTTGTGCAGTCCCACGAAGAAGCTGTGTACGGTCGGGCAAACGGATCGGGGCGGCAGGGTGGGGTGGGAAGGTGTCAGGGCCTGCCTCTGGAGGCAGAAATGCAGGGTGTCAGGGCCATAAAGGCCGATTTCCCTGCCGGTCTGCATGAAGAATCCATCTGCTACCGTGCCCCACTGCCGCAGGCCGTTTTCGGTCAGGCTGCTGATGATGGCGGGAGACAGGAACGGTGGTATGGCTGTGTGGGCCTGATGGCGACTGGCATGGCCTGCGGGGTGATGGGGCGGGTTCATCATGTGGATGAGTTTCTGGGACTGCAGGACCACGCCGGACAGGCCGATGATGAACAGGACGGGCAGGCTCAGCGTGCCGCACAGCAGGTGCAGGTCCAGCCAGCGGCGTTGGGAGGCAGCCCGGGGGCGGAAAAGCAGCAGGTCCGGCAGGAAGCGGCGCAGCTGGAGCCACAGGCCGGTCAACAGTGTCACGAGCAGACCGATGCCTACGGTGGTTGTCAGTATCTGCCCCCATGGGCTGGGCAGGTGAAGGCTGGCATGGAGGGTCACGAAAAACGTGCCGCCGGTGACGTCATGGTCTGTCAGCGGCAGGCCCGTGTCAGGCGCAAGGGCCGGGCCGAGGAAGATGCGCCCATCATAGTGCCAGAGGCGGAAAACGGGGTCCCGTGGAGAGGGAAGTTTCAGGAAAGCGAAGATGCCCGTGTCGAGCTGTGTCTTCAGATTCTGTCCGGCCTCCAGTAGGCCGGTGCGTGTCATGGCGGGCAGGGGACTGTGGAGGGCGGTGCGGGGCTGCATCCAGCCCTGTATTTCCGGAGAAAAACAGGCCAGCGAGCCGGTGAAGCAGAGAACGAACAGGAAAAGGCCAGCCGGGAAGCCGATCCAGCGATGGAAAAGGCGTAGTGCGGTGCGGAGCCTTGGAGACATGATGGACGCAACACGGCATAAATGAGAATGATTCTCATTTATTACGAGGTTTTGGCAGTTCTGTAAATGGGGCAGGACGCAAAAATGACAGGGGTGTAAAAAACGGTAAGAGGAAAAAGGTTTTTTTATGAAAAAAGTTGAGAATAATTATCGTTAACATATAAAGCGGCACTCATTCAGTTTCACAGTTCAGGATGGGCACGCATGGTTATTCCTTTCCGTTTTTCCCGCAGAACCGTCACTCTCTGGTGCCTTCTGGCAGGCAGCATGCTGACGGGGCATCCCGTCTGGGCTGCCGGAGATGAGGGCAGAGAACAGACGGCAAAGGGCCAGATGGCCCGGCCCGGCCAGCCGGACGGCAAGGCTGACATCAGGAAGAAGAGCGTCGGAAAGGACCGCCAGCAGGCGGACGCACCCCCGGTGGAAACCATCCTCGTCAAGGCACGGCGGCGGGAGCAGATGGAGGTGAAGCTGGGCGGGCAGGCCGGCGTGCTGGGCAACAAGAAGGGGCTGGACCTGCCCTTCAACCTGCGCAGCTATACGTCCAGCATGATCCTGAACCAGCAGTCCCAGACACTGGGGCAGGTGCTTCAGAACGACCCGTCCGTGCGGACGACCTATGGTTTTGGCAATTTCTCGGAGACGTTCATCATCCGGGGGATGCCGGTTTATGGGGATGATGTGGCCATCAACGGCCTGTATGGAATCAGCCCCCGCCAGCTGATTTCTCCCCAGCTCTATGATTCGGTGCAGGTGCTGAATGGGGCGAGTGCCTTCATCAACGGGGCCGCTCCGGGGGGAACGTCGGTCGGTGGCAACATCAACCTCCAGTTCAAACATGCGGGGAGCGAACCGCTTGCCCGTCTGACGGGCGACTATACCAGCAGGGGTCAGGGAGGCGGCAGTCTGGATGTGGGGCGTCGCTTTGGCAGGAATGACCAGTTCGGCATCCGTTTCAATGCGGCGGGCATGGACGGCCAGACCTCCATTTCTGGTGAGCGGCGTCATTCCGTTGCGCTGGGCCTGGATACGGACTGGCACAATGACGACACCCGGATCAGCCTCGACATCAATTACCAGAACCAGAACGTCCAGCAGGGGCGGGGGTCCGTGGTGCTGAATTCCGGTCTGACGGCCATTCCCAGACCCACGAGACCGGGGCGCAACTGGAGCCAGGGCTGGAGCTATGAGGACATGCACTATGTGTTCGGGCTGCTCAATGTCGAGCATGACCTGAACAGCCATGTCATGCTCTATGGCACGTTCGGGGGCATGACAGGCCATGAGGAAGGCAATTACGATACGGTCTATGTCTCGGACGGGCTGAAGGGCACCGGCTTCGGATACGGGTCCTACGTCCCCTACCAGCAGACCAATGAAAGCACCCGGGGTGGCGTGCGGGCGCATTTCAGGACAGGTTTCCTGAAGCATGAGGTCAATGCCGGTGGGTCGGCCCTGTGGTCGGAGGCCTCCACGGGCTATGCGGGCGGAATGGTCGGCGATACGAGCCTGTATGCCCCCGGGGTCCAGGCCAAGCCGGCGTCGGTCCATCATGTTTCGGCAACGCCAGCCACGAAGACGCAGCTTTACAGCCTGTTCTTCTCGGATACGATGTCTTTCTGGCATGACCGCATCGCCCTGACGGGAGGCTTCCGGTACCAGCACATTCTCCAGAACAGCTACCAGTACACGCCGACCCATTATTCCCGGGATGCCATCACGCCTGTGGTTGGGCTGGTGGTGCATGTGGCCCGCCATGCTTCTCTCTATTTCAACCGGGTGGAGGGGCTGAACCAGGGGCTTCAGGCCCCGGCACGGAGTTCCCTCTATCCCAATCTGGTCAATGCGCAGCAGTTCCTGTCACCCACACGGACCGTCCAGTATGAAGTTGGCGGGAAATATGACATTGGCCGTTTCAGTGCGTCCCTGGCCTTTTACCGGTTGGACCGGCCGACAGGGCTGGTCGAGGATTATGGGACGGAACAGATATTCAAGGCCAGTGGCAGGCAGCGCAATCAGGGCATCGAGCTGAACGTCAATGGCGAGATCATTCACGGGCTGCGCTTCAACGGGGGCAGTGCCCTCATCCAGGCCAAGCAGGTCAAGGGGGACTATGTCGGCAACAGGGCTGTCGGCATTCCCGGTTATACGATCAACGGGAATCTGGAGTATGATATTCCTTTCGTGAAGGGACTGACCCTGACGGGGCGTGTCACCCATACGGGCCATCAGTGGGTCAATGTCCAGAATTCCCTGCGGATTCCGAACTGGACGACCTACGATCTCGGTGCCCGCTACACCTTCATGATGACACCGAAACGCCCGATGACCTTCCGTTTTGGTGTGGAAAATCTCACCAACAGCCATTACTGGGCTTCATCCTACACGGCGTTTAGCAGCGTGAACGGTTATCTGACCCAGGGGCTGCCACGGACCTTCAAGGCGTCTTTCTCGACCGACATGTGAGTCGAACCGGACGGGGCCATGCCATGCAGGCACGGCCCTGTTCCCGTCAGGAGATGTCCGCCTCCGTGTGGCGGAGCGTTTCCAGCAGGGCTGTCTGAAGGGCCTCTTCCTGCTCTGGCGTTGCCAGCTTGTGACCCTCCGCATTCGTCACATAGAATACGTCCACGGCCCGCAGCCCGTAGGTCATGATATGGGCGGAAGAAATGTGCAGCTTCAGGCGGCTGAGCGTGGCGGTGATGTTGTACAGCAGGGCCGGTCTGTCCCGCCCGTTGACCTCGACGATGCTGTGATTTTCTGACGCATCATTGTCGATGAGAACACGGGAGGGAATGGGAAGGGCTTCCAGCCGCCGGACGAGGGGGAAGCTGGCGGCACTGAGCGTCTCGTCCAGATTGACATCCCCTTCCATGACCTGCGTGATTGTCTCACGCAGGCGTTCTACATGTTCCGGCTCCAGAAAAGCCTCGCCGTGGGGGGTCTGGAACCAGAATGTGTCCAGCACCATGCCATTGTGGAGCGTATGGATGCGGGCATCGGCGATGGTGGCCCCGCAGAGGGCCAGTGCCCCCGTGATGCGGGAGAAGAGGCCCGGCTTGTCCTTGCAGAAGACGGTCAGCTCCGTGATTCCCCGGCTTGGGAGGGGGACGATGTCCATGATGATGGCGTTGTCACGCCCGTCCTCACGGTGTTGGCTGATCAATCCGGCATGGCGGACATGGCTCTGCGGGTCGAAGCTCAGCCAGTAGCCGGGGCTGCCAAGCTTCATGAAGGAGGCGATGTCTGCGGGGGCCATGTCTTTGTCCATCAGCTCCTGCCGGACGAAGGCCTTGTTGTGTTCCACCCGTTCATCATCTTCCCGGGCCTGCAGGCCGCCTTCCAGCACATCGGCTATGCGGGCATAGAGGCGGCCCAGCAGGGTGGCCTTCCATGCGTTCCATGCCCGTGGGCCAACGGCCCGGATGTCGGCAATGCTGAGCAGGAGCAGCATCCGCAGCCGCTTGGGGGACTGGATGGTGTCAGCGAGGTCCAGAATGGTCTGGGGGTCATCAATGTCCCGGCTGAAAGCCGTGCGGGACAGCAGCAGGTGGTGGAGCACCAGCCATGAGACCGTATCTGTGTCGCTGGCGGAGAGACCAAGCTGCTGGCAGATATGTGTGGCGATTTCGGCCCCGATCTCGGAGTGGTTGCCGCCCCGGCCCTTGCCGATGTCATGCATCAGCGTGGCAAGATAGAGCAGGGGCCGTTGTGTCATGGTACGGGCCAGCCTGTAGGCCAGCGGCAGCTCGTCTGCCATGCGGTTCTGCTCAATCATCCGCAGGATACGGATGGCTTCGATCGTATGGGCATCCACGGTATGGATGTGATAGCCATCAAACTGCGTCCGACCGAGGATGCGGGACCAGCCAGGCAGGAGATGGGAGAGGATGCCCGTCTCGTTGAGCAGTGGCAGCCAGAAGAGGCGGTCCTGCCACTGCTCGGGATATTGCTCCGGTACAGTAGCTGTGCCTGGTGTCGGAAGTTCAGCAGCCGGTTCGCAGAGCAGCCTGATGAAGAGGGCGGAGGCCTCATCATCATGGCGGAGGAAGGCGCTGTGCCGTTCAAAACGGATGATATGCTGTATGGCAGCAGGGTGCAGAGCCAGTTGATGGCGGCGTGCACAGTCCAGAAAACGCAGGACGGTCACAGGTTCCCGGACAAGGGCTAGCGGGTTGGGGAAACTGAGGCAGCCATCAATGCGCTGGAATCCGTCTGGCCCCGGTTCCACCCGCGGGGGGCGCTGCTGGAGCTGGTTGCGCAGGTGCAGAAGGATGGCAGGCTGGAAGACATGGGTCAGCCGCATCACGGCCCGGGCCATGAGGAAATGGTGGCGCATGAAGCGCTCCACCCCTCGCTGATGACCATGATTGCCATAGCGCATCCTGGCCCCGATAATGGGCTGGACATCAAATGTCAGACGTTCTTCATTCCGGCCGGTGATGTAATGAAGGTTGAGCCGCACCGTCCAGAGGAAGTTCCAGAGGCTGCGGGTACGGGATATTTCCCGTTGTGTCAGCAGGCCGAGCAGGGTACAGGCCGGGGCCAGCCCCTGGGCACGCTGGAGGTTGGATTTTATTGAAAGACCATTTCCCAGCACGGCATAGCCAATCCAGTTCAGGACCTGAAGGTCCCGCAGCCCGCCTTTGCCTTCCTTGATGTGTGGCTCGACCAGATAGGGTGTATCACCAAACCTCTGGTGCCGCTCCTCCCGCTGGGTGATGGCCTGGAGGACGAAGCGCTCCAGTGCAGGGCCTTTCAGATAGGCTTCCAGCTTTTCCTGGAGAGCCAGGACGAGTGATTTCTGTCCGTGGAGAGGGCGTATGTCCAGCAGGGTCGTGCAGGAGGTCTGGTCTGTTCTGGCCATCTCCATGGCACTGTCGATGGTGCGTGTGGCATGGCCGACCCGCAGCCCTAGGTCCCACAGTGTATAGAGGATGTACTCGATGGCTTTGATGAGGTTCGCAGAGGGAGGGGCCTCGGTCAGGAAGAGCAGGTCCACATCACTGAAGGGAGCCAGCAGTCCCGCACCATGTCCGCCCGTGGCACAGAGGCAGAAGGCCTCACCTGTTCCATCTTCCTGTGGGGCAGAGGGCAGCCCGGCATGGCGGGCCAGTTCTGCAATGACATGGTCCATCAGCAGGGCGAGGTTGCGGGCTGTTTCCACACCGCTCGTTTCCCGTTTTTCAAACTGCTGGCGGATACGCTCCCGTTGCAGGCCGAGTTCTGTTCTCAGCTGTTCCAGAGCTTCCTGGCGGGGCACGACGGGCTGCCAGGCCTGGCTCATGTGTGATGGAGGGGTGGAGGTGAGGGGAGCAGACATGACAGCTCTCTTGTTGGCGGCAGGCTCTGGCAGGTTTTGCAGGGTACCCGTTGCGTCATTCTGCATCCGCAACATCCTTTTTGGCAAGGCCATCCATCAGGCTTTTCAGCTGATAGAGGGCTGAATGGGCCTCCCGGGGGGAGAGGGAGTCCGGGTCCAGCCCTGCCAGTTCGTCACGCAGGGCATGGAGGGTGGCCAGTCCGTCGGTGGAGGTATGGCCAGTGGGCAGGGGGGCATCCGGTGGAGGGGTTTCCATGGCGGCCTGTTCAAACAGGGGCAGGCTGGCAGGCTGGCGGGTCTGTCCCCGTTCGCCCTCGAGGCGTGCCAGCAGGACCCGTGCCCGCTGGAGGACGGAAGCTGGAATGCCCGCCAGCTTTGCCACATGCAGGCCCCAGCTTTTCTGGGCCAGCCCGGGCCGGACCTCGTGCTGGAAGACGACATGCCCCTTCCATTCCCGCACGGCCATGGTGCAGGCGGCCAGCCGGGGGAGGGTTTCCAGCAGGGCACCGAGCTCATGAAAGTGCGTGGCGAAGATGGTGCGGCAGCGCAGCTGGGAGTGCAGGGCCTCCAGCGTGGCCCAGGCGATGGAGAGGCCATCCAGCGTCGAGGTGCCCCGCCCGATCTCATCCACCACGACAAGGGAGCGTGGCCCCGCCTGATTGAGGATGGCGGCGGTCTCCGTCATTTCCACCATGAAGGTGGAACGCCCACGGGCCAGATCGTCGGCCGCCCCCACACGGGAGAAGAGCCGGTCCACGATGCCGATCGTTGCCTCCTGTGCCGGGACGGGCAGCCCGGCCTGTGCCAGAATGACGGCCAGGGCGTTCTGGCGCAGGAAGGTCGATTTCCCGGCCATGTTGGGGCCTGTCAGCAGGATGGCGTGTTTTTCCGGTGGCAGGGTGCAGTCATTGGCGATGAAGGCCGTGTCATGGGCGGCCTGATCGTGCAGGGCGGCTTCCACCACGGGGTGACGGCAGGAACGGAGCGTGAAGTCCTGCCCGTCCGTCATGGTGGGGCGGCACCATGTGCCACGGTCCATGATGCGGGCGCAGGAGATCAGCGCATCCAGCTCGGCCAGGGCACGGCCGACATCATCAAGGGCAGGGGTGTTGAGGCAGTGCTGGGCCAGGTCGGCAAAAAGGTGACGTTCCAGCTCGTCGGCTTTTTCCGACGCTTCCAGAATGGCCTGGTTGAGCGAGGAGAGTTCCTCATTGGAGAAGCGGGCGAGACTCGCCGTGCCCTGCCGCAGGCTCAGCCCCTCATGCTGGCGCAGCTTCCGGCCTGCCGCCGCAGGAACCTCGATGACGTAGCCGAGCTGGTTGTGATGGCGGATGCGCAGGCTGGAAATCTCATAGTCTTCCGACAGGCGGACCTGCAGCTGGGCGATCAGGCGGCGGCTGTTGTCCCGCAGGTCCCGCTGGCGGTCCAGCTCGGCATCAAAGCCGGGAGCGATGACCCCGCCATCTTCGATCTTGACGGGCAGCTCGGTGTTGAGGGCGGCCTCAAGCCGTTCCAGCAGGGCGTCGGCCCGCCCGTACAGGCTGGCTCCGACATGGCGGATGCGCTCGGGCATGCCGGTTTCTGTCAGTCCGCCGAGTATCCCGGTGATCTGATCCGCTGCCCGGAGCGTGTCCCGGATGGCGGCAAGGTCCCGTGGCAGGGGACGGCCGCTGGAGATGCGCCCCAAGGCACGGGCGGAATCGGGAGCCTGCCGGAGGATGTCCCGCAATGTTCCCGTGGGCTGGGGATGCTGGTGAAGCCAGTTCCAGCCCTCCTGCCGTTGCGTGATGAGGGTGAGGTCCGTGCTGGGGGTGCTGACCCAGTGGGACAAAAGGCGGGTACCGGCCGCTGTGGCTGTCTGATTGACACTGGTGAAGAGCGTGTGCCTGCTGCCGCCATCCCGGGACTGGAGAATGTCGAGACTGCTGCGGGTGGCCGGGTCCAGCCCCATGATGCTGTCCAGCCCGTGGTCGATGGGAGGGGCCAGCCGGGGGAGCCTGCCCGCCTGGCTGCGGCGGACATAGTCCAGCAGCATGGCACAGGCGATGATCTGTTCATCCCGGAAATCCCCCAGCGCATCCATCTGGGCGACCTGATAGGCGTCTGTCACGGTGCGTTCTGCGGCCTCCCGGCTGGGGGCGGCCGTGGAGGGGGTGATGATTCCGGCATGGTCCGCCGGGATCAGGGCCGGGTCGGAGAGAATTTCCGAGGGGGAGAGGCGGGCCAGCAGCTCGGCCAGGGTGTCTGCCTCCAGCCGGAGCAGTTCCAGCGTACCGGTGGAAATGTCGATCCAGGCCGCACCGAGGCAGTGCCTGCGGCGTCTGTCCGGGGCGACGATGGCCAGCAGCGTGTTGGCCCGTCCGGCTTCCAGCAGCTCATCTTCCGTCAGGGTACCGGGCGTGATGACACGGACGATCTCCCGGCGGAGCGGGCCTTTCTGGCCCTTGCGGGGGATTTCCGTCTGTTCGGCCACGGCTACCCGGAAGCCCCGGCGGATGAGCCGGGAGAGGTAGACCTGCGCCGTGCCCACGGGCACGCCACACATGGGGATGGGTTCCTCATCATGAGTTCCCCGGTGGGTGAGGGTGATGTCCAGCGCAAGGGCGGCCGCATGGGCATCGCCAAAGAAAAGCTCGTAGAAGTCTCCCATGCGGAAGAAGAGCAGGGCATCAGGTTCCTGCTTTTTCAGGGTGAACCACTGCTCCATGGTCGGCGTGACCTTCCCCGTTACCTGCGGGGGAATGGGAGGGACGGATGGTTTCTGGTCGACCATGCAGAAAAAAGACCTCACCGCTTTGTCGTGGCTGGGCAGCCCATGAAGATTAATGGAAGGTTAAGTTGAGATGCGATGCTTCTTATTATCATGAAATGGTGAGGGGAAGGCCAGAGTCATGATGGCAGGGCAGGGTAGAGTGGTTTCCCTTGCCACAACCTGCCCCGGGGCGGCATGGTGGCCTCATGAGTACTGCACCGGAAAATCATGTTGTTTTTGAAGATGTTCTCCCGATGGCTCAGGGACTGCTGGAAGCCGAACGGGACGAAATCGCCAATCTGGCCAATATTGCTGCCCTGCTGTTCGAGGCGATGGCGCAGGTCAACTGGGTCGGTTTTTACCTGATGAAGGGGGGCGAGCTGGTCCTTGGTCCGTTCCAGGGCCGGGTGGCCTGCACGAGGATTGCCGTGGGCAAGGGTGTCTGCGGGGCTGCCGTGGCAGAACGGGCCGTGCAGCGTGTGGCGGATGTTCATGCCTTCCCCGGTCACATCGCCTGTGATGGAGCCTCGGAATCGGAGATCGTCCTGCCCATCATGAAGGGTGGGGAAGTGCATGGCGTGCTGGACATCGACAGTCCCGTGAAGGACCGTTTCTCGGCAGAGGACCAGCAGAGGCTGGAGGCCCTTGTCCGGCTTCTGGAATCGCACATCTGACGGCGTGTCCCGCCTGCCTAGCGCCTGAAACGCCGGAGCAGGCGGGTACGGAGTTCCTCCAGCCCCAGCACACGCAGGGCCACGAGCAGCCCGCCATAGAGGGCTGCGCTGCTGCCGATCAGGATGATCAGGGCGCAGAGTCGGGGCAGGGCGTGCCATTCCGGCAGGCCGGTGGTCAGAAAGCGGGCACAGCCCCAGGCCCAGACGCCCATGATGAGAGCGGCCACCATGATGCGGATGGCCCGTGACAGGCTCGTGACGGTGGGGCGGAACGAGTCCCGTCTCCAGAGCAGCAGGGCCAGTGCCCCCATGTTGACGATGGCGGCCAGCGTGCTGGCCAGTGGTGGAGCCAGATGGGCCAGCGTGCGGTACAGCAGCAGGTTGAGGGCCAGATTGATCCCCATCGTGACGAAGCCGATGCGAACCGGTGTCGTGGTGTCGCCTTCGGCAAAAAAGGCCGGAGCCAGCAGCTTGATGATGATGAAGGCGGGCAGCCCGAGCGCATACATGCGGAGGGCTGCGGCGGAATTCTGCACGTCATGGGGTGTGAAATGCCCATAGCCGAACAGGGTGGCCATGATCTCCGGTGCCAGGCTGAACAGGCCGATCATGGCGGGGAGGCTGAGCAGCAGGGCGTAGTTCAGGGCCTGGTTCAGGCTGGTCTGGAGGGCGGAGCGGTCATTGGCAGCGACGTGACGGGTGAAAAGCGGCAGCAGCGTCGTGCCGAGGGCCGCCCCCAGCACGCCAAGAGGAAGCTGGTTGACCCGGTCTGCAAAATAGAGCCACGAGATGGAGCCTGTTGGCAGCAGGGTGGCGATGATGGTGTCGATGGTCAGGTTGATCTGCGTGACGCCGGAGCCGACCAGCCCCGGCAGCATCCGGCGGAGTAGCAGCCGGATGTCGGGCGACAGCGCCGGGCGGACCAGTGGCACCGTCATTCCGGCCTTTCGGGCTGCCCAGAGCAGCCCGGCAAGCTGGGCGATACCGGAGAGGGTGATGCCCCATGCGCTGGTCGGGGCGACATGCTGGTGCCCCCAGAAGGCCCCCACAAGAATGGCGGCGATCCCGACGATGTTGAAGGAAATGTACGCCGCCGAGGCGGCTGCGAAATGGTTGCGGGCATTGAGGATGCCGGCGACCAGGGCTGCCCCGCAGATCAGCACCGTATAGGGCATGGTGATGCGGGTGAGCTGCACGGCGATGGCGAAACGGCCCGTGCCGTGGGAGCGGAAGCCGGGGGCGATGAGGTCGATCACCCACGGCATGAAGATTTCTGCCAGAATGGTCAGCAGGCTCAGCCAGAGCAGCAGGAGGGAGAAGGCCTGCCCGGCCAGCAGAAGGGCAGCCGGTGGGCCTTCCTTCTCATAACGGGATGTGAAAAGCGGAACGAAAGCGGCGTTCAGGGCCCCTTCTCCGAAGAGGCGGCGGAACATGTTGGGCAGGCGGAAGGCGATCTGGTACGCATCCTGCACGGGGCCGGCCCCCAGAAACATGGCCAGAAGCTGGTCCCGCACCAGCCCCAGCAGGCGGGACAGCATGGTCCAGCTGCCAACGGTGAGAAGGTGACGCAGCATCGTTCAGGCGTGTTTCCGGCTTACCCGGCGGATCTCCTCCAGCAGGCGGGGGGCCTGGGGGTCTGTCAGCGGAGTGAACCAGCGGTGCAGCTTTCCCTGACGGTCGATGAGATATTTGTAGAAATTCCAGCGGGGCAGGGAGAGGAAGCCTCCTTCCTTCGCCAGCCAGCGGAACAGCGGAATGGCTTCCGTTCCCCGGACGACGGAGCGTGCCGCCAGAGGGAAGCTCACGCCATAACGACGCTGGCAGAACTGGCTGATCTGCTCCGATGTCCCCGGCTCCTGTCTGCCGAAATCATTGCTGGGCACGCCAAGCACGATGAGGCCATCCGGCGTGGAATGTCCCATGTCACGCCACAGGGTCTGGAGGCCCTCATACTGTTTGGTGAAGCCACATTCGGAGGCTGTGTTGACGACCAGTACGGGGCGGCCCCGCCACTGGGAGAGGTCAATCTCGCCGCCTTCAAGGGCGGGGAGCCGGAAATCATAAAAGCTGGTCATGATGGGGCCTATTCAAAACGGGTGGGGCGGTCCAGCAGCTCGTCACGGGCCTGATGGGGGGTCAGCTCCCCGGACAGGAGACGGGTGATGACATTGATGATGGGGGTTTCGATGCCGAAACGCTGGCCAAGCTCCTGCAATGTCGGGGCTGTCAGAACGCCCTCAGCCACCGTGTCACGCTGGGCGAGGATGTCCTGTATGTTCTCGCCTTTCCCCATGGCCACGCCCAGGCTGTAATTGCGGGATCCAGCCCCCGTGGCGGTCAGGATCAGGTCGCCCATTCCGGCCAGACCGTACATGGTACGGCCTTGCCCCCCCATGGCATCGACAAGGCGGGCCGTTTCGGCCAGCGCACGGGTGATGATGGCGGCTCTGGCATTTTCACCCATCCCGGCACCGACACTGATGCCCGCCCCGATGGCGATGACATTCTTGGCCGCCCCGGCGATCTGCACGCCCAGCGGGTCCGTGCTGGCATAGAGGCGCAGGGTGGGGGTGGTGAGGCGTTCGGTCAGCGCCGTGACGAAGGCGAGATCATGCGCGGCCAGCGTGGCTGCGGCGGGCATGCCCCGGGCCACCTCGATGGCGAAGTTGGGGCCGGAGAGAACGGCAGCCGGTCGGCCGGGCATGGTCTGCTCCACGATCTGGAGAGGGAGCAGGAAGGTGCCCCGCTCCATCCCCTTGCAGCATGTGATGACCGGCACGTCAGGCTTCAGATGCTTCTGGAGGGCCATGGTGACATCCCGCAGCCCCTGCGTGGGGACAACAAGCACCACGATGTCGGCTTCCGTCGGCAGGTCGCTGGTGACGGTGACGGCCTCTGGCAGGGTGACCTGTGGCAGGTGCGGCAGGGCACGGATGCCTGCCGGAACGGGAGTGCGTGTCCAGAGGGTGATCCGGGCGATGTGGGAGAGGGTGCAGGCCAGAGCGATGCCCCATGCTCCGGCACCGATGACGGCAATATGTGGCTGGACGGTCATGCGGATGGTTCCATCAGAGAGCTGTGTCCGGTGGAGGACGTTTCCTGTGTGGCCTGTGGCCGGTAGGGCTGGCGTTCACTCAGCGGCCAGCGGGGGCGGGGGGCCAGGGTGATGTCGTCCGGCACTTCACCCTGTTTCAGCCGTTCCAGCGCAGCCCAGCCGATCATGGCGGCATTGTCGGTGCAGAGACGTAGCGGGGGCGCAAGGAAGGTGATCCCGTGCTGGCTGGCAATTTTTTCCAGCCTCTGGCGCAGCACGCTGTTGGCCGCCACGCCACCGGCCACCACGAGTGAGGTGACCTGCGGTGCCAGAGCCAGAGCATTGAGGATGCGGTCCGCCATCACGTCCGTCACGGCCTGCTGGAAGGAGGCGGCGAGGTCGGCGGCCACCTGCCGGGGTAGTGCCTCACGTCCGTATGGTTCGATGTGGCGGGCGACGGCCGTCTTGAGGCCGGAGAAGGAAAAATCGCAGCCGGGGCGGCCTTTCAGCGGGCGAGGCAGGCTGTAGGCCTGCGGGTCGCCTTCTCTGGCGAGCTTCTCCAGTGCCGGGCCGCCGGGCCAGCCCAGTCCCAGCATCTTGGCCACCTTGTCGAAGGCTTCCCCGGCGGAATCGTCAATCGTGCCTCCAAGGCGGCGATACTGGCCGGTATCCTCCACGGTGATGCACTGGCAGTGCCCGCCAGAGACGAGCAGGGCGAGATAGGGGAAAGCCGGGGCCGTTTCATCCGGCCGCAGGGCCGCAGGCAGGCGGGGGGTCAGGATGTGGCCTTCGATATGGTTGATGCCCATGAAAGGCTTCCCGCAGGCCATGGCCAGCCCCTTGGCGTAGGAACTGCCAACAATCAGCCCGCCAATCAGGCCGGGGCCGGTCGTGGCGGCAAAAAGGGCGATGTCCTCCAGCTCCAGTCCGGCCCGCTGGAGGGTCAGCTCCACCAGTTCCGGCAGGGCCTTCAGGTGGGCACGGGCGGCCAGCTCCGGCACGACACCGCCCAGGGCAGCATGATCCTCCTGCGAGAGGACGCTTTCCCCGAGCAGGGCTCCGTGGGCGTCCAGAATGGCGCAGGCGGTGTCATCGCATGAGGTCTCGATGGCCAGAAGCGGCGTCAGGTGGGAAATGTCAGACATGATTGGTTCATTATGGCGGATTCTTCGGAGCATGACACCCCTTCCAGAATCGGTTATGGAGGGAACACCATGAATGCTTCAAACTTTTCCTCCGCAGCACTTCAGAAAATTGCTGCCGAAGCGGCTCGCCGCTCCCATGCGCAGGCTCCACCGGACCGGCGCAAACTTCCCCTGCGGGTCGGGACACGGGCGTCCCCGCTGGCACTGGTGCAGACGCGGCACTTCCTGACCCGGCTGACCCGTTTCTGTCCCGTTCTGCGGGACATGGGGGCCTTCAAGGAAGAGCAGATGCAGACCTCCGGGGACCTGAACCTCAAGGACCGTCTGGCCGAGATCGGTGGGAAGGGGCTGTTCTCCAAAGAGATTCATGAACTTCTGGCCGTGGGCGGGATCGATTTTGCCGTCCACAGCCTCAAGGACCTTGAGACCCACCTGCCGCCGGGACTGGTGCTGGCCTGCACGATGAAGCGTGAGGATGCCCGTGATGTGCTGATGCTGCGCAAACGGGGCGTGACGGTTGATCCTGAAAGGCCGTTCGACTGTCTGCCGGAAGGAGCACTCGTGGGCTGTGCGTCTGTCCGCCGCCAGGCGCAGATGCTTCATGTCCGGCCGGACCTCCGCTTCACCCTGCTGCGGGGCAATGTGCAGACCCGGCTGGACAAGCTGGGGGCAGGACAGTGCGATGCGACGCTGCTGGCCTACGCCGGGCTGAAACGCCTCGGCATGGAAGACCGCATCGACGTGCCGCTTTCCCCCGAGGTGATGCTTCCGGCCTCCGGGCAGGGCATCGTGGGCGTGACGGTACGTGAGAGCGACCATGAGCTGAGGGAGCTGCTTTCCGCCATTGAGGACCCGGAGGCCCGTGCCGTGGCCACGGCGGAACGTGCCCTGCTGGCGGAACTTGATGGCTCCTGCCGGACTCCGATTGGCGGTTATGCCCAGCTGAAGGAAGGGCGGCTTCATCTTTCCGGCCTCGTGGCCAGCGAAGATGGCACCTTCCTGCTGCGCCGGGAAACTGAAGGACTGCCGGAAGATGCGGCTCGTCTGGGCTATGAGCTGGCCTGTGAGCTGCGGCGGGATACACCGCCTGCCATCTTTGCGAAGATCGTCCAGCCATAACGACCATGCGTCAGACTGTGCTGGTAACCCGGCCTGAGCCGGGGCTGAGCGAGACAGTCGGTGCCGTGCAGGCGCAGGGTTGGCGGGCCGTTGCCAGCCCTGTCATGACCATACGTCAGGAACCGCCAATGGCGGACCGGCCCTGTCACGCTCTGCTGGTAACGAGCGGTCAGGCCCTGCCTTTTCTGGTCCATCAGGACCGTGACAGGCTGCTGCTGACAGTGGGCCACCGTACGGCGGAGCGGGCTGTGGCGATGGGGTTCCGGCGTGTCGAGGCGGCATCAGGGACACAGGCCGGTCTGGAAACGCTCTGCCGCCAGAAGGGGTTGTCTGGCTCCGGCCTTGTGCTGGCCTGCGGGCGGGGGCGGCATGGACAGCCCTACGGGGCCGATCTGGCGGCCAATCTGGGGGCGCAGCGTGTTGAGGCCTATCAGGTACAGCCTGTCAGACAGCTTGCTGCGGCGGCAAGGACCGCCTTGGCGAGCAAAGAGGTGAGTGCTGTCCTTTTTTATTCCAGTGAGACGGTTTCCCTGTTCATGGAGCTGTGCCCGCCGGACCTGTACCGGCAGCTTGGCCATTGCAGGGCCATCTGTCTCTCCCAGGCCATCGCCGGGCGTGTCGGGGAGAGCGGCCTGTGGGGGCAGGTTGAGGTTGGTCCTCCCCTGAGGTTGCTGGGAAGAGGATAAGAAAAAAGGCGAACCCTCATTGGGTCCGCCTTTCCTTGTTGTGGTCTGGCCACAGCGTGTTTCCCGGCTTCAGGCTTCGCCTTCCGGCTCGGGGAAATTCTGCTCCTGCTTGGCCTGCCACAGAGCGGCAAAGTCGATGGGCTGGAGAGCCACCGGCGGGAAGCCGCCATCCCGTGTGACATCGCTGATGATGGCCCGGGCGAAGGGGAAGATCAGGCGGGGTACTTCCACCAGCAGGATCGGCTCAATGATTTCCTGCGGCGGGTTGTCCAGCGTGACGATGGCGGCATAGGCGAGCTCCGTGATGAACACCACTGGCCCGGGGGTCTGGCTTCCTTCTGCCGGAGCCTCGGTGGCCTCGGTGCGGATGATCAGCGTGACCTCATAGATGGACTGTTCTTTTTCGATGCGGTTCGCCTGCACGTCGATGTTCACGCCAACCTGCGGCGGAGCCTGAAGGGAGGTGAAGGTTGACGCACCACGGGGAACTTCGAAGGAGAGATCCTTGGTATATTGCAGGTTGATGGCCAGCGGCAGGGAGGGAGGGGTGTTGTCCTGCGGGGCCTCAGGGTTTGTCTTGTCGGACATTCGGGATCATCCTTGCGTGAACGTAACTCTAGATGGGGCGCCCGCAGGGATGAAGCCGCTTTCCGACGGGGGGATGGGCCCGCCTCCTGCGTACGCACGTCTTCTATGGCGGTAGCATGTCTTGAAGAAGGGGCCAAGCAGATGCGGTTCTTCTTTTGCTGCTGCGGTGCGAGAGGGTGGTCACTCTTGAGATTGCCGACGGGGCGGCCTACCTTTAGGGCATGATGAGGAGAGGGCCGTGCAGGCCGGCTCCGGGTGTGATGATTGGGACTTGAGATGACGGATTTCCCCTGGGATATCGTTTTTTGGGCTCTGCTGGCCGTGGCCGTGGGCAGTGCCGTATTTTTTGTTCTGGGGCGCCGCATGGGGGCGCAGGCCATCCGGCAGGAACAGATGCCGGCAGCCCGTGCTGTTGGCCAGCGGCAGGAGGGGGGCGTGGCCGATGCCCCCAAGCCACCGCCGTTGCCCGGCCGTGTCGGCGGAGAGCAGAAAGCGACGGAATACAGGCTCCCGGAGGCGGATACGCAGCTCGGACAGGCTCTGGCCCGAGTCGGAATGGATGTCAGCGGGTTCTCGGCAGAATATTTCCTGAAGAAGGCTGAGGATATTTTCGCCCGTACCATCAAGGCCTTTGCCTGCGCTGATCTTCCTGCGCTGGAGAAGGTTCTGTCCCCCGCCGTGCTGGAAACGTTCAGTCACGTTCTGGAGGAGCGGAAGAAGCGTCATGAGCAGGTTCATCTGGAACTGCGACGGATCGAGCGGCTGGATTATGCATCCGTGCATCCGGGAGATGGGGAGGGTGGTGCCTGCCGTCTCGGTGTCCGCATCGTGTCGTGGCAGGTCAGCTACTGCCGGGATGAGAAGGGGATGCTCGTCGAGGGAACGGAAGCCCTGACGGAGTTTCGTGATCGCTGGACCTTTGAACAGGGCGAAAATGGCCAGTGGAAGGTGGTTGCCACAGAAGCGGACTGAGGCTACCCCGCTGGGTAAGGTTGGTCTCCCGCACGGGGAGGCCGGGTATGATGAAGACCCGGTGCTTGTTCATGCCGGGGTGGGGTAACTCTGTCATGATGAAACGTCGTTTCTCCTCTGCTGGTCTGGTGCTGGGCCCTCTGATGCTTCTTCTTGCCGGGTGTATGCCCGGCGCTCCCAAGGGCAGGATGGATGTTGCTCCTGTCAGCTTCAGCCAGCTCCCCGGCTGGGAGGGAGAGGACCATACGGCGCTGGTCAACATGGTGCGGCTGGAGTGCCTGCGTATCGCCCATCTGCCTGCGGGGACTTCTCTTGGAGGCGCCGTTACCCTGCCTTATGGCCGTGACATGAAAGACTGGAAGAATGTCTGCGTGGCAGCCTCGTCGGTGCGGAGTAACAGGACGGAGGCCAGACAGTTCTTCGAGAGCTGGTTCCAGCCCTACCTCGTCCAGCAGGATGCTTTCTATACGGGGTACTATGACCCTGAGGTTTCTGCCTCGCTTACACAGGGTGGAGAGTATCAGATTCCTGTTTATGCCCGCCCGAAAGACCTCCTGCGGGGGCGGGATGAAAATGGCGAGCTGGAATATGGCCATTGGGTGAATTCCGTGTTCCGGCCCTATGATGACCGGGCAACCATCAATTCTGGTTCTCTGGAGGGGAAGGGGCTGGAGCTGGCCTGGCTGAAAAGCCCTGTCGATCTGCTGTTCCTGCAGACGCAGGGCTCTGGCCGTTTGCGCCTGCCGGACGGCCAGCAGGTGTTTCTTGGTTATGATGGCCGCAATGGGCGGCCTTATGTTCCGATTGGCCGCGTGCTGGTCAAACGTGGGCTGATGAAGTCGGAAGATGTGGATGCCCAGAGCATCCGGGACTGGCTGGCCAACAATCCGGATCAGGTTGCTTCTGTCCTGGAGGCAAACCCCAGTTATGTCTTTTTCCGTCGTACGCAGCGCACGGCTGATGAAGGACCGACAGGGGGCTTTGGCCTGCCGCTGACTCCTCAGCGTTCTCTTGCCGTGGACAGGCGCTTCGTGGGGTATGGGATGCCTGTCTGGGTGAATATCAGCGGCAAGGATGCGCAGGGGCGTTTCGTGACATGGTCCCGGATGGTCTTTGCGCAGGATACCGGGAGCGACATACGGGGTGCAGCGCGTGGGGACCTGTTCCTCGGGTGGGGTGAGAAGGCCGCCAGGATTGCTGGGGACATGAAGAATCACGGTCAGATGATGGTTCTCGTCCCCCTGCCTGAGGCAAAGCAGGCTGGTGAGCAGCCGGTCGTCGGTACGGCAACGGAGGTCATGGCAGCAGGGGCGGGGCAGACAGCCAGATGATTCGTGCGCGTCGTGAGACGCTGGGGATGCATACGCTCATCCGGGGAGACTGTCTGAGTGTCATGCGGCGTATGCCCGCAGGCAGTGTGGATGTGGTGGTGACATCCCCTCCCTATAATCTGGGGCTTGCTTACCGCAGCTACAGGGACAGCCTCTCCGAGGAGAGTTATCTCGACTGGATGGAGATCATCTGCTCCAAGGTAGCCCGTGTGATGCGGGATGATGGGTCTTTTTTTCTCAATATAGCCGGGTCATCTGCCCAGCCATGGTTGCCATTCGAGCTGATGGTCCGGTTGAGGAAGCTGTTTACCCTTCAGAACCATATTTCATGGATCAAGTCCGTATCGGTAGGGGAGGTGACGCATGGGCACTTCAAGCCGGTCAATTCACCTCGCTACGTCAACCGGAACCATGAGCATATTTTCCACCTGACCAAACAGGGAGATGTGGAGCTGGACCGGCTCGGGGCGGGTGTTCCTTTCACGGACAAAAGCAACATCCATCGTCGCCAGCACAGGGAGGACCGGCGGTGTCGGGGTGATACATGGTTCATCCCCTATGAAACGGTACGGAGTCGTTCAGCCCGCTACAGCCATCCGGGGACCTTCCCCGTTGCCCTGCCGGAGCGTTGCATCCGCCTGCATGGGGTGCATCCTGAGATGATGGTGCTGGACCCGTTCATGGGAACGGGGACGAGCCTTGTGGCCGCAGAGTCGCTGAAGGTCCGCTCCATCGGCATTGAGGCCGATACGACCTATGTCCGGTTTGCACGCAAGCGTCTGCGTGCCATGATAATGCAGGGTGATACCGGCGCAGTGACGGAAGACGGGGCATAACAAGGTGGCAAGACGGACTCTGGATGATGATGAAGCGGCGCTGTGGAAAGCTTTCGTCCGGGATGTTGCCCCGTTGCGGGGGCGAAGGGAGGCTGCGGGCAGGTTTGTCCGGGAGGAGACTGGCAAGACGGAGAGTACGGTAGCCCGCCAGTCGGAAGGGGGGCGGAATACAGGGATGATGACGGTCAGGCTGGTGATGGCCCAGCCGGCCAGGGCACCCCGTCCCCGTCCTGCCCCGCATGTGGGGGTCCGTGCTCCTGGCCTTGATGATACGCAGTGGCGTCGTCTGTCCCGTGGGCAGATGCGTGTGGATGCCCGGCTCGACCTGCATGGCTACGTCGTGCAGGAGGCTTTTGAGGAGTTTCACCGCTTCATGCAGCGCAGCCGTGTCATGGGGTGGCGCTGCGTCGAGGTCGTTACCGGGCTGGGCAGTGGCATCCGGGGAGGGAGCATCCGCCGGGAATTGCCTCATTGGCTGCATCGTGCCGACATAGCGCCCATGGTGCTGGGTGTGGTGCACAGCCATCAGGGAAATCAGGGTGCCTTGCGGCTTCTTTTGCGGAAAAAACGCTAGAAGAGGAAAGGGAGGATCATTCCGATCTTGGAGAAGGGGAAGAGGTTTTCTATAACATTAATATCGAGAATGATTATCAATTAAAGAAGGAGGTTTCATCCATGGGGGGCACGGTGTCCCTGCGGGATGACCTTTCCGGGAAAGGCGCAAGATCATGGTTTCATTGAAAGCCCTGTTTGGCTCTGCCGGCGTCATGCTGGCAGCCCTGGCTGGCGGTATGTGGCCAGTCCATCAGGCTCAGGCGAAGGATGTGCGGGACATCACGGGGGCGGTCGTGTCCGTTCCGGATCATCCCCAGCGCATCATTCTGGGAGAAGGGCGGCTGATCTACGCCCTGGAGCCTCTGGAGGGAAAGCATCTGTTTGACCGTATCGTCGGCTGGCAGGGGGAATTCCGGGAGGCCGACAGACAGAATTATGAGCAGATGCTCAAGACATTTCCGGAGGCTGACAAGGTCGCCGTGATCGGACGGACAACCGCTGATACGATCAGTCCGGAGAAGGTGCTGGACCTTCATCCTGATCTCGCCATTTTCAGCACGACCGGCCATGGTCCCGGGCAGACTGGTGATGTGACGGCCAGGCTGCGGGCAGCGCATGTGCCTGTCCTGTTTGTGGATTTCCGGCAGGACCCGGTAAAAACGACCGTTCCCAGCATGGTCATTCTCGGCCAGGCCCTCGGGCGTGAGGCAGAAGCAAAAGCCTATACGGATTTTTATGAAAGCCGCCTGAAGGCCATCCAGTCTGTCGTGGAGACAATCCCGGAGGCCCAACGCCCCAGCGTGTTCATCAACATGCTGGCCGGGGCGCGGCAGAGCTGCTGCCATACGGCAGGGCGAGGCAACATGGGAGCCTTTATCGAGGCTGCCGGGGGGCGCAACATCGCAGCCGATCTTCTGCCGGGTTATATCGGCGATGTTTCGGCAGAGATGGTCATCGCCAAAGATCCCGACGTGCTGATTCTGGATGGCACCCGGGGGCCGGGCAACAGCGGGCCGGGCCTGAAGATGGGATCACAGGTGACGCCGGAGATGGCACAGGCCTCTCTTGCAGCCCTGCTGAAAGCGCCTGAACTTGCCGGGCTTGGGGCGGTCCGCAATGGACGTGCCTATGGTATCTGGCACACGTTCTATGACAGTCCGTTCAATATTCTCGCCATTGAGGTCATGGCAAAATGGTTTTATCCCGAACGCTTCAGGGATCTGGACCCGGATGCTGACCGCAGCCTGGTACAGAGCCGTTTTACAGTGATGCCGAACAGCGGGACATATTGGATCAAGGCGAATGCCCATTAAAGAGACAGAGACCAGAACAGACGGGCCATCAGACGAAATGGCCCGTCTTGCCGCACGATTGACAGGCATACAGGCATCCTATGTAAAGCTGACCCGCCACAGGGTGGGTGTCCTCTGCCTGATGGCAGGGCTGATCCTTTTTTCCATACTGCTTGATTTTTCCCTGGGCCCGGCCGGTCTTGGTCCGGCGGCCTTGTTTCATGCGCTCATGCATCCCTCATCCGGGACGAATGCCGTCATCGTATGGCATATCCGCCTGCCTTATGCCCTGATGGCGGCCCTGGTGGGCGTTGCTTTGGGAATATCCGGTGGGGAGATGCAGACGGTGCTGGATAACCCCCTGGCCAGCCCTTACACGCTGGGTGTGTCGGCGGCGGCGGCATTTGGGGCCTCTCTGGCCATCGTGCTGCATTGGCATATCCCTTATGTGCCGGAAAACTGGATGGTCCCGCTGGAGGCGTTCGTGTTTGCTGTGGGTTCGGCTGGTCTGCTGGAGCTGGTGGCCCGGGCACGGGGCCATTCCACGGCCATGGTGGTGCTGTTCGGTATTGCGCTGGTATTCACTTTTCATGCCTTCGTGGCCTTGATGCAGTTCATCGCTGATGAGGATGCTCTTCAGGACCTTGTTTTCTGGACGATGGGTAGCCTGACCCGGGCTGACTGGGGCAAGATTTCCGTCATGAGCCTCGGTTGCCTGTTGGTGCTGCCGTTCTGCTTCCGGGCGGCTCCGGCCCTGACAGCCCTGCGGCTGGGAGAGGACCGGGCTGCAAGCTATGGTGTGGATACGAAACGCCTGCGGATGATGTCTCTGCTGCGCATCAGTGTGCTGTCTGCCCTGGCTGTATCCTTTGTCGGGACGATCGGTTTCGTGGGGCTGGTTGCGCCCCACATTGCCCGCCGCCTGCTGGGGGAGGATCATCGTTTTTATCTGCCCGGGGCTGCCCTGTGCGGTGGGCTCATCATGTCGCTGGCCTCCATCGCGGCCAAGAACATTCTGCCGGGGGTCGTGATTCCGGTGGGGATTGTTACCTCACTGGTGGGAATTCCTTTCTTCCTTGCCGTGGTTCTGAGAAAGGGGGCCTGAAATGGGGAACTGTCAGACACATCAGCTGGAAGTTGAAAATTTCAGTGTCCATTATGGGCGGCGGCAGGTCCTGCATGACATGACGCTTGCCCCCATGCGGGCCGGGCGTGTGACGGCCCTGCTGGGGCCGAATGGCTCGGGCAAGTCCACCTTCATGCGGGGAGTTGCCGGCCTGACCCGGGCGGAGGGATGTGTTCGCCTTGCCGGGCAGGATCTTTCAAAACTGGGGGTTGGTGAGCGGGCCAGGCTGGCTGCCTATCTGCCACAGAGCCTGCCGCCTGCCGTTCATCTTCAGGTGATCGAGGCGGTGATGGTGGCCCGTCGGGCGGGGGAGGCCGTGTCTGCCGAGTGTGCCCTGCGGGAAAGCACCGACGTTCTGGAGGAGCTGGGTATCGGCAGGCTGGCCCTCCGCTACATGGATGAACTGTCTGGTGGTCAGCGGCAGATGGTGGGACTGGCGCAGGCCCTGGTGCGCCGTCCGGCCATGTTGCTGCTGGATGAACCCTTGAGTGCGCTGGACCTGCGGTATCAGTTTGCCGTCATGGACGTCGTCCGTCGTGAGACACGGAAACGTGATATCGTGACGCTACTGGTTGTTCACGATCTGAACATCGCTCTGCAACGTGCTCATGATGTTGTCTATATGCGGGATGGTCGGCTTGTGGCACAGGGGGCTGTCATGGCCGTGACAACACCTGCCGTGCTGGGAGATGTCTATGGTGTCCAGACCCGTCTGGAGGTCTGTCCCCGTGGGCTGCCCCATGTGCTGGTGGATGGCATTATTGGGAGTGATGGCTGAGGCACTGTGCTGCCGGAAAGTCCCATGATGACCCGCACGGATACCATGGCGTGTTTGTCAGGTAGGGACAGGATGAGCCATTGCCCAGTAACGGACTGTTTTCAGATGTCGTGAGTTCTTTCGGGGCTTTTCTGGTCAGGAGGCCCCGATGCGTTATCTCGTGACGGGTGGTGCCGGTTTTGTTGGCAGTCATGTCGTGCTTGCCCTGCTGGATGCAGGGCATGAAGTTGCTGTTCTTGATGATCTGAGCACAGGGCATCGGGCAGCCGTGCCACCCGGCGTCCCTTTCTTTCTGGTCGATCTGGCCAGTCAGGAGGCCACAGCGGGTGTGATGGCCCAGGGGCCGTGGGATGGTGTGCTGCATTTCGCTGCCCTGTCCCGTGTTGGTGACAGTGTGAGAAGGCCCCTCCATTATCTGAGGCGGAATTATCTCACCACGCTCAATCTCATCGAAGCTTGTGTGGCCAATGGCGTGAAGAAATTTGTCTTTTCCTCCACAGCGGCACTGTTTGGAGGAACGGAGCGCACTGGCCTCATTTCAGAAGCGGCATCTGTTGATCCCGGTTCCCCCTATGGGGAAAGCAAATTCATGATCGAACGTGTCCTGCATTGGGCTGACAGGATATACGGCATGAGAAGCGCCTGCCTGCGTTATTTTAATGCTGCTGGGGCCGATCCCGCTGGAAGGGCAGGTGAAGATCATCGCCCTGAAACGCACCTGATTCCTTTGACGATCGAGGCTGCGTTGGGAATGCGGCCAACGCTGAAGCTGTTTGGCCTAGATTATCCAACGATGGACGGGTCCTGTATTCGTGACTATGTGCATGTCGCCGATATTGCCGAAGCCCATCTCAGGGCGCTGGAGCAGATGGAGCAGGGCAGCATATGCTACAATATCGGGACCGGGTGTGGTTATTCCAATCTGGAGGTTATTGCCAGTGTTGAAAGGGTAAGCGGCCGGTCGGTACCTTGGGAGCCTGCTCCAAGGCGGGAAGGAGACCCTGTCAGACTGGTGGCAGACCCGGCACGACTGCACGCCGATACAGGCTGGACGCCCAGATTTGCAGGGCTTGACATGATTGTTGAAACAGCCCTGCGCTGGCGGCAGGCTCATCCGCAGGGCTATGCTGACTGATCATTCTCCAGCTCCGTATGGAGCTGGACATGAATGCTTCAGGGCCAGATGACTTCTGGTGGCATGGACATCAGGATGGCCTCGGTATTGCCGCCTGTTTTCAGGCCGAAGAGCGTCCCCCGGTCATAAAGGAGGTTGAACTCCACATAACGGCCCCGTCGCCTGAGCTGGGCCTGACGGTCTCCATCCGTCCAGGGAGTGAACATCCGCCCCCGGACGATGCCGGCATAGCTGTTCAGGAAGGCTTCTCCCACATCCCGGGTGAAGGTGAAGTCATTGGCGAGGTTCTGGCTGTCCAGCCAGTCATAGAAGATGCCGCCCAGCCCACGGGGTTCGTTGCGGTGTTTCAGGAAGAAATACTCATCACACCATTTCTTGAAGCGGGGATAGTAGTCCGGGTCGTGTCTGTCGCAGGCCTCCTGAAAGGCCCGGTGGAACGTGGCCGCATCTTCGAGGGCTTCCGGGCTTTCAGGGAACATGGGCGTGATGTCGCCACCCCCACCGAACCATCCCTTTGAGGTGATGATCATGCGGGTGTTGAAATGCGCCGCACTGACATGGGGGTTGCAGGGATGGGCCACCAGAGAGATGCCTGTGGCAAAGAAGCGTGGGTCCTCCGCCGCACCGGGAATGGTCTTGCGGAATTCTGGTGAAAATTCCCCCCAGACGGTTGAGACATTCACGCCAACCTTCTCAAAGACACGCCCCTTCATGACAGACATGACACCACCGCCACCTTCAGGCCTCTCCCAAGCCGTACGCTGGAAACGCCCCGGCAGCTCATGCCCGACCAGAACGGGAGCGTCCCCGGCTGCTGCCTCGTCTTCCAGAGCCTCATAGGCGGTGCATATCCTGTCACGCAGGCTTTCGAACCAGCGGCGGGCCTCGTCCGTCAGGCCGGCATGGGGCAGGTCGGGCAGGGCAAAAGGCGTTGAGGATGGCATGGGCATCTCCTGATCTGTGTGGGGCAGAAATGGATGGTTTGTCACTCTGGGTTGTCATGCTGTTCATAGGCCAAAAGGCTCATTCTGGCTTACTGGCTTTTCCTGATGTTGTAAAAAGGGCAGACAACCCTGCCTATTGATTTTTGGGTTGGTCTTCTGAAAGACTGTCCGCTATCTGATGAGAGGACTGCCGGAAGGGTTGTGCAGGACTGTGTGCCCTGCGAGCGGCGACCGGGTCGAGGCAGGATGGAGTGAGGATTTATGGTTGCAGACAAGATGATCGAACCTGTCATTGGTGTCATCGGGGGCTCAGGCCTTTATGAGATTGACGGGCTGGAAAACCGGGAGTGGCGGCGTTGTGAATCCCCTTGGGGCGCTCCTTCCGATGAGCTCCTCTTTGGCACGCTGGAGGGGGTGCGCTGCGTGTTTCTGCCCCGTCATGGCCGTGGGCATCCCATTCCGCCCTCACGTCTGAATTACCGTGCGAACATTGATGCCCTCAAGCGGGCCGGTGTGACGGACATCATCTCTCTCTCTGCCGTGGGGTCTCTGAAGGAAGAGCTGGCTCCGGGCCATTTTGTGCTGGTGGATCAGTTCATTGACCTGACACAGGGGCGCCCCCGGACCTTTTTTGAGGAAGGCTGTGTGGCCCATGTCAGCATGGGTGAGCCGGTTTCCGCCCGCATGGCCACCACGCTGGCTGATGAGGCCGAAAAGCTGGGTATCACGGTTACACGGGGCGGCAGCTATGTCGTGATCGAGGGGCCGCAGTTTTCCACCCGGGCCGAGAGCGAGCTTTATCGCTCATGGGGGGCGTCGGTCATCGGCATGACGAACATGCCGGAGGCCCGTCTGGCCCGTGAGGCAGAAATGAACTATGCCACCGTTGCCATGGTGACCGATTATGACTGCTGGCACGAAGAGCATGAGCACGTCACGGTGGATGCTGTCGTCCGTACCATGAAGAGCAACTCCAAACATGCCCGGGAGCTTGTTCGCCGGGCCATTCCGGCCCTTGGCAAGGCCCGCCCCATCTGCACCGGTACCGGTGCAGCCGAGCGTGCGCTGGACAATGCCATCATCACGCCGCCGGAAGCCAGAGACTTCTCCGTTCTGGCCCGTCTGGACGCTGTTGCGGGGCGTGTGCTGTTCAGCTGAGCGCCAGCCTGATGGCTTTGTGAAGGGAGGGCCTCCCTGCCGGATGGCGGGGAGGTCTTTCTGCATGCAGGGCCTTCAGAAACCGTGAAGCAGGCCCCCGTCAACCGGGATGCGGGTCCCGGTGATGTAGGCCGCCAGAGGGCTGGCCAGAAAGGCGGCCATGTGCCCCAGCTCTTCGGGTTGGCCGTAGCGGCCTGCGGGCACGCCGTTTTCTTTCTGCCTGCGGAACTCTTCGAGCGGAATGCCAGCCTTTTCAGCCCGTATTCTGTTCAGGGTGGCGACGCGGTCCGTCTCGAAGCGGCCGGGCAGCAGCGTATTGACCGTCACGCCATCATGGGCGACCTCCCGGGCGAGGGTTTTACCCCAGCTGGCCAGTGCGGAGCGGAGTGCGCTGGAGAGAACGAGGTTGGGAATGGGCTCCACGATACTGGTGGAGGACACCATGATGATCCGGCCGAACTGTCGTTGCCTCATGCCCGGCAGATACTGGCCGACAAGCTGCATGACAGGCAGAAGCATCGTGGCGGTTTCTTTCTGCCAGAGTGCCGGATCGCAGGCCGTGGCAGGCTCCAGGGGCGGTCCGCCGCCATTGCCGATGATGATGTCCGTCTCCGGCATGATATTCTGGAGGGCTGTCAGGCAGGTCTGTACGCTGTCTGGTGCCGAGAAATCCACGGCATGCCAGTGCGGGGTGATGCCGGTATCGGCTGCCAGATCATGAGCGGCCTGCCGCAGTCTGTTTTCATCACGGGCCAGCAGACAGGGGCGGACGCCTTCCCGTGCCAGGGATCGGGCAATGCCCAGTCCCAGCCCCCGGCTTCCTCCCATGATGATGGCTGTTCGTTCTTGCAGATGCAGGTCCATGATGGCCTCTCCTGATCCTGTAAAGACGCCCCTTTTCAGGGAATGGAAAAGAGAAGTTTTCACCTCTTCGTGGTCAGGAGCAAGAGGGAATGAAACGGTGTGGTTAATGACAGGATGCGCCTATTCATTAATGTTTATTTAAAAGTAAGAACGATTAAAAAATCTCCGGTGCCTCGGAGGGGAGTTCTTGACGCTACAGGGGGGCATCACTATCTCTCATTCGCCCCGTTTGATCGGGGAGTTTACTGGTGCGCTGCTAGAATGAGCGCAATAACCCGGCTGCGCTGCTTTATGGAAGGGCCAGCCTAAAATGGAGTGATCCATGACGAAGTTTCGTCCCCTTCACGACCGTGTAGTGGTCCGCCGTCTGGACGGTGAAGAAAAAACCGCCGGTGGTATCATCATTCCTGAAACCGCCAAGGAAAAGCCGATGGAAGGCGAGGTCTTGGCCGTTGGGTCCGGTGCCCGCAATGAGCAGGGTCAGGTCGTGCCGCTGGATGTCAAGGCTGGCGACCGTGTCCTGTTTGGCAAGTGGTCCGGTACCGAGGTGAAGATCGGCGGTGAAGACCTGCTGATCATGAAAGAGAGCGACATTCTGGGCATCGTCGGCTGAGGCCACATTCCCGGACATTTTTCTCTCCGACCATCTTTGAAGGAATTAGGTGTTATGGCTGCTAAAGACGTGAAATTTGGTGCTGATGCCCGTGAGCGCATGCTCCGTGGTGTTGATATTCTTGCCAATGCCGTGAAGGTGACGCTCGGTCCGAAGGGCCGCAATGTCGTTCTGGACAAGAGCTACGGTGCCCCCCGCATCACCAAGGACGGCGTTTCCGTCGCCAAGGAGATCGAGCTGGCCGACAAGTTCGAGAACATGGGCGCACAGATGGTGCGTGAAGTGTCCTCCAAGACCAACGATGTGGCTGGTGACGGCACCACGACCGCTACCGTTCTGGCCCAGGCCATCATCCGTGAGGGTGCCAAGGCTGTCGCCGCCGGCATGAACCCGATGGACCTGAAGCGTGGCATCGACAAGGCCGTGCTGCGTGTTGTGGAAGAGCTGAAGACCCGCACCAAGAAGATCTCCTCCCAGGATGAGATTTCCCAGGTCGGCACGATCTCTGCCAACGGCGAGTCCGAAGTCGGCAAGATGATCTCCGAAGCCATGGAGAAGGTCGGTCACGAGGGTGTCATCACGGTGGAAGAGGCCAAGGGCCTGCACACCGAGCTGGATGTCGTGGAAGGCATGCAGTTTGACCGTGGCTACATCTCCCCGTACTTCGTGACGAACACGGAGAAGATGACGGCTGATCTGGAAAACCCCTACATCCTGATCCATGAGAAGAAGATCTCTTCTCTCCAGCCGATGCTGCCGCTGCTGGAAAGCGTCGTGCAGTCTGGCCGCCCGCTGCTGATCATCGCTGAGGAAGTCGATGGTGAGGCTCTGGCCACGCTGGTCGTCAACAAGCTGCGTGGTGGCCTGAAGATCGCTGCCGTGAAGGCTCCGGGCTTCGGTGACCGTCGCAAGGCCATGCTGGAAGACATCGCCATCGTGACCGGTGGTCAGGTCGTCTCCGAGGATATCGGCATCAAGCTGGAATCCGTCACGCTGGACATGCTTGGCACGGCCAAGAAGGTGCATATCGACAAGGAGAACACCACCATCGTCGAGGGTGCCGGTGCTGCCGAGGGCATCAAGGGCCGTTGCGCCCAGATCCGCTCTCAGATCGAAGCCACGACATCCGACTATGACCGTGAGAAGCTCCAGGAGCGTCTGGCCAAGCTGGCTGGTGGCGTTGCCGTCATCCGTGTCGGTGGCAGCACCGAGGTTGAGGTGAAGGAGCGCAAGGACCGTGTTGATGACGCCCTGCACGCAACCCGCGCGGCTGTTGAGGAAGGTATCGTCCCGGGTGGTGGTACGGCTCTGGCCCGTGCAAGCCTGCTGTTCGATGACCTGACCTTCGAGAATGACGACCAGCGTGCTGGTGCCCAGATCGTCCGCAAGGCTCTTCAGGCTCCGCTGCGCCAGATCGCCCACAATGCTGGTGAAGATGGTGCCGTGATTGCTGGCAAGGTGCTGGAACTGAGCAACTACAACGAAGGCTTTGACGCCCAGAAGGGTGAGTACAAGGACCTCGTGGCTGCCGGTATCATTGACCCGACCAAGGTCGTCCGCACGGCCCTTCAGGATGCAGCCTCCGTGGCTGGCCTGCTGATCACCACCGAAGCCATGGTTGCCGAGCGTCCGGAGAAGAAGTCCGACGATGCTGCTGGTGCCGGTATGGGTGGCATGGGCGGAATGGGTGGCATGGGTGGTATGGGCGGCTTCTGATCGCTCATCCTTCCCCATCCCGGTCACTCTGGCCGGGATGGCCTCCTGTCCCGTACAGGCAGAAAGAAAAGCCTCGCTCTTTCGGGAGCGGGGCTTTTTTGTGTTTTACCTGTTCAGGAAGCCGTCAATGTCTGTCAGTGCTTCGGTCAGTGGCAGCCGCTGGACAGGTACGCCATCAGGGAAGGCGGAGAGAAGGCGGGACGGCATCCGGCTGTCCAGAATGATGAACACGCCCCGGTCATCAGCCCGGCGGATGAGGCGCCCGAAGGCCTGACGCAGGCGCATCCGGGTGATGAGGTCGTCATAATCGCCCGGCCTGCCGCCGGAAAGATGGCGGCGGCGTTCCCGGTGAAGAATGTCGGGCCGGGGCCAGGGGGTACGTTCCATCACCACCATGCGGAGGGCCTCTCCAGGGACATCCACGCCATCCCGCATGGCATCCGTGCCCAGCAGGCAGCTGTTCGTCTCGGTACGGAAGACATCCACCAGCGTGGCGTTGTTCATGGCGTCCACATGCTGGGCGTAGAGGGGGATGTTCTTCATCCCCAGCGGCTCATGGATGCGGCGGTGGACCTCTTTCAGCCGTTGAATGGCTGTGAAAAGCCCCAGAGCTCCCCCATTGGCGGTTTCAAAAAGAGCCTGAAAGGCCTGCGCCTGTGCTGCCGGGTCCCGTGAGACATCCGTGATGATGTAGGCCCGGGTTTGGTGGGCATAGTCGAAGGGACTCATCAGGGCAGCCCGCATGGGGGGCTTGAGGAAATGCGCCGTGCCCAATCGTCGCTCAGCCTTTTCCCATCCGGCTTCCCCGTCTTCATCCGGGCTGCGGTCCCGCAGGGTGGCGGAGGTGATGAGCAGCCCGTGCGTGGTGCTTTGCAGGGTGCTGGCGAAGGGAATGGTCGGGTCCAGCCAGTGGCGGTTCAGGGCAATGTCGTGTCCTCCCTGGAGGAGCCGTGTGGGGGGTAAAGGCTCCCGGTGGATGAAGTCCACGTAGGTCGGCAGGCTTGTCTGGGCAACGGGTTGCTCCATGATGGCCCGTACCATGCTGATCCACCCTTGAAGGCGGGAGAGGGCACGGCGATGCAGGCTGCGTATGGTTCCCTCCAGCCGTTGCTGGAAGGCTGTATCGGGGTCTTCCTCCTGCGCTTCCAGAGCTTCCTGAAGGTGCCGGATGATCCGGTCCAGCGGGGTGACGATGTCCTGAAGGGCCGTGAGCAGGGTTTCGGCGTGCTCACGCAGCGGGGCGGGTATGGGGTGCAGGTCGCATTCCTGGCGAGGATAATGGCCCTGCTGGCCGCGGGTCTGCATCTGTATTTCCGCTATGCGGGCATCCAGATGCATGTCCAGCATCTGGAGGAACGCCTCGGCCGGTTGGGGGAGGGACGCTTCCTCGACCATGGCGAGGGGGAAAGGGTCTTCCTCATCGTCATCAGGCGGGGTGGCAGGCCTGTCTTCCAGCGGGGGGACGTCTGGTGGCGGCGGGGCCATGCGGGCCTGCCGGGCCTCATGCAGGCGTCCGCTCCAGCCCGGGCGTGGCAGGCCTTTCTGTGTGGCAAGGACAAGCTCCTGAAGGGCATCCTTGAGGGCTGGCAGGCGCTCCATCAGGTCTTCCATGCGGCGCATCAGGCCACGGGCACGGGAGCGGCTCCCCTCAGCCCCGAGTATCCAGCGGCGCAGGTCGGCTGCTTCCAGCCCGGAGAAGACCAGAGAGAAGGCACTGTCTGCTGCATCAGGGATATGATGGCCTTCATCAAAAACATAACGGGTGGGGACGCCATTTTCGTCTGCCAGATTGCCGGGTGCCATGTCCTGCGGCAGCATGGCGTTCCACGCTGCCTGGGACAGGACGAGCGCATGGTTGGCGATGACGAACCGGGCATGTTGTGCACGGCGTATGCCATGCTCGATGAAGCAGCTCTGATAATGCGGGCAGGCGGAATGGATGCACTCGCCCCGCCGGTCGGCAATCATGTTCAGCAGCCCGGGTTGGAACAGGTCCCCGAACCAGCCGGGAAGGTCGCCCCCCATCAGGTCGCCATCTTCCGTGGTTTCGGCCCAGAGAGCGAGAAAGACCAGCGGGATGAGGCCAGGCTGCGCCTGTGGCTGGCGGTTGAGAAGGGCGGTGGTGATATCTTCCAGGTTCAGGAGGCAGAGATAGTTTTCCCGCCCCTTGCGGATGACGGCAAGCTCATGCCGTTCTGTCGGATCGGGGTAAAGACGGGTCAGTTCCTGTTCGATCTGCCGTTGCAGATGGCGGGTATAGGTACTGACCCAGACAGCTCCGTCATTCTTTTCGGCCCAGAGGCTGGCCGGGGCGATGTAGCCCATTGTCTTGCCCGTGCCGGTACCCGCCTCGGCCAGCATGATGTTGGGGGCATTGGCGACATCCCGGGGGGTGAAGGCGTAGCTGGTGGCCGAGGCAAAATCGGCCTGACCGGGGCGGGGTTCTGCATGCCTGCCCAGCAGGGCGGAAAGACGCCTGCGGGCTTCCTGCTGGCTGACTGGCTGGCTGCCAGCCGGGGGACGGGGCGCACGCTCCTCCCACTGGGGCAGGCGCCGCCATATTTTCAGGGCATCAATTTCTCTGGATCGTCCCGAAGATGCAGAGGGAGGAGGCAGGGCCTCTTTCACGATGTCGTGCCAGCTCCATCCGGCCTGGTCCAGAGTGGGCAGCAGAAGGTGGAGCGTGGCGATTTTCTGGGAAGGCTGTCCCGACAGCTCATCCAGAAGGTGCTGGGCAATACGGTAGAGACTGTCGGCCTGTAGGGGAGCTGTATCCGTTGGTTCTGCAAGGCCCAGCTCCAGGGCGAGGCCACGGGCTGTCGGGGTCACGCTCCGGGCCGGATGGACGAGAAGGAAGAGTTCCAGCAGGTCCAGCCAGGGAGCGGGAAGAGGTTCCGGGGGTAGTTCCAGCAGACGGAGCGTGGCAGGCCCGTGGATGAGCAGCGGCGGCGGCAGCTGGCGGAGCATGTCCCGGACTTCGGCAAGGGGAATGTCCAGCACCTCACCATCAGGCGTGATGAGGGAGGAGAGGCCATGTCGTGCGATCAGGGCTGGCGCATCAAGGTAGGAGCGGAACAGGCTGGGCATGCTCCAACTCATACACAGGAAGTCCTCCTTCTGCGAGGGGAAAGCAGTGCACGTCCCGCCTGCATACTTGACCAGAGGGGGGAGGGTTCATAATTAACGTAGTCTTATGCAGAACAAAACGCCTTCTCCCCAGAATGATTCGTCTTTCCCCAAGCTCTGGCCGTTTGAGGAAGCCCGTAAACTGGCCGCCCGTGTGGCAGACAGGGACCCCAGCAAACCGGTTCTGATGGAGACAGGCTACGGGCCTTCCGGCCTGCCGCATATCGGTACGTTCGGCGAAGTGGCCCGGACGACATGGGTCCGGCAGGCTTTTGAGAAGCTGACAGGTCGCCAGACCCGTCTTCTGGCCTTTTCTGATGACATGGATGCCCTGCGCAAGGTGCCGGGCAATGTCCCCCAGCAGGAGATGCTGGCTGAGCATCTTGGCCTGCCGCTCTCCCGTATTCCCGATCCGTTTGGCACGCATGAGAGTTTTGCGGCGCACAACAATGCCCGCCTGCGCCAGTTCCTTGATGCGTTCGGGTTCGATTATGAATTTGCTTCTGCAACCGATTACTACACGTCCGGCATCTTCGATGCGGCCCTGAAGCGTGTTCTGGAAGAGCATGATCGCATCATCGAGGTGATCGCTCCCACGCTGGGCAAGGAACGGCGGGCGACCTATTCCCCTGTGCTGCCGATCCATCCCGAGACGGGCCGTGTCATGCAGGTGCCCATCATCAGCGTGAACCCGGAAGCCGGAACAGTCGTCTGGAAGGACGAGGACGGGAAGAGCTTTGAGACATCCGTCTATGGCGGGCAGGCCAAGATGCAGTGGAAGGCCGACTGGGCCATGCGCTGGTATGCTCTGGGTGTCGATTATGAGATGTCCGGCAAGGACCTCATCGACAGTGTGAAGCTTTCCTCCAGGATATGCCGCATTCTTGGCAGTGAGCCACCGCTGAACCTGACCTATGAGCTGTTCCTCGATGCCAATGGGCAGAAGATCAGCAAGTCCAAGGGAAATGGCCTCTCCGTGGAGGAATGGCTGCGGTACGGCCCGTCGGAGAGTCTGGCTCATTACATGTTCCAGCAACCGACCCGTGCCAAAAGGCTCTATACGGACATGATCCCCAGAGCCACGGATGAATATCTGGCCCTCGTGCAGAAGGGTGAGCAGCAGAGCGCAGAGGAGTTCCTTTCCAATCCGGTATGGTTCATCCATGAAGGGAAACTGCGCCCGCAGGATACCAGCCCGGTTTCCTTCACAGCTCTGCTGAATCTGGCCAGTGTGGCCAATGCCAGGGAAGTGGAGACACTCTGGAAGTTCCTGCGGCGTTATGATTCCAGCCTGTCGCCAGAGACACATCCTTATGTGGCACAGCTGGTGCAGCACGCTCTGGATTACTTCAATGAGCGTGTCCGTCCGACCAAGGTGTTCCGTGCTCCGACGGAGACAGAGCGCAAAGGTCTGGAAGACCTCGCAGCAACGCTGAAGACGGTGCCGGACAATGCGACCCCGGATGATGTGCAGAATGTCGTATTTGAGGTCGGCAAGCGTTACTTTGCCAAGCCGGAGCTGCGGTCCTGGTTCGGGTGCCTGTATGAGGTGCTGCTGGGGCAGAAAGAGGGCCCCCGCTTCGGCATTTTTGCGGCTTTGTTTGGCCTGAAGGAGACTGTTGCCCTCATTGATGAGGCTCTGGCACGTCCTGTTGAGCCTGCCGGGGCAACGGAGGAAACCAGAGGCTGAGGCATGACGGCTCCCTCCGGTATGCCAGATGGTGCGGATGCCTCTCCGTCACTTGCTGACGGACGGCTGCGGCGTTTTCTGACGCGTCTGCCGGCCATGGTGGGGCTGGTCCTGCTCATTTTTGCGGGGCTGGTGATCTGGCGGGAGCTTCAGCATCTGTCCCTCCAGCAGGTGATGGCGGGGCTTCATGCCATTCCTGCCGCCGCCTTGTGGAAGGGGGCCGGGGCAACCATTCTTTCTTATGCCATCCTGTCTTTCTACGATGGTCTGGCCTGTCATCATGTGCAGGCGGGCATTTCGTGGCGGCGGTCAGCCTTTGTGGCGTTCTGTTCCTATGTCCTGTCCCATAATCTTGGGTGCGCAGCCATTTCGGGCACGGCTGTGCGCTACAGGCTCTATCGTAACTGGGGTGTGCCGGGGATCAAGATTGCGGCCATCGTGGCGTTCTGTTCCGTCACCTACTGGTTGGGGATGCTGGGGCTTGTGGGGTTCATCCTGCTGGCCCAGCCGGGCATTATTCCTTATGTCCGTCATCTGCCGCCCTGGGTAACTGATCTTGGGGGAGCAGCCTGTTTCTCTGTCCTGCTGGCCTATGTGCTTCTGCCCTGCTGGAAGCAGGAAGTGCATATTGGCAGGTGGACATTGCGGTTTCCAGACTGGCGGATCGGGCTGGGGCAGATCCTGTCCAGCATGGCGGACATGTCTGCTACCGCCCTGATCGCCTGGTGTGTGCTGGATACGCTGCCCAATGGGAGCGGCCTGACATTTGGCGGGTTTCTGGCCATCTATATCGGGGCTTACACGGCCGGTCTGCTGGCCAATGTTCCGGGTGGGCTGGGAGTGTTCGACAGCACCATGCTGCTGGCGCTGTCCCCGTGGTTTTCCGTGCCGCACATCATGGCAGGGATTCTGGTTTTTCGCCTGTTCTATTACATCATTCCCCTGCTTCTGGCGGGTGCCATGTTTGCCGGGCATGAGCTGTTCATAAAAGGGGCACCTCTGCTGGCCCGGTTTGGCAGGACCGTGGAGCACAGCCAGAGTTTGCGTTCATCTGAAGCGGATTTCGCCACGATCGTTGCCACGGGCAGTCAGGCCGTGCTGGGCCTCGTCATCGTGGTTTATGCCCTTCTGGCACCATTGCCTCCGTTCCATTCTTTCTGGAGTGCGGTCCTTCTTCAGGGCGCCGCTTTTCTGCTGACCCTCATCGGGGTGATGCTCGTCGGCCTGTCTCTGGGGCTGTCCCAGCGGGTGGCGTTGGCCTGGCGGCTTTCTGTCGGGGCTCTGTCCATCACGCTGTTGATCCTGACCGTAAGGCAGGCCCATTGGGTGGCTTTTCTTGTCGTGCTGGCCGTGCTGTTCGTTTTGCTGCCATTCCGCAAGACCTATTACAGGCAGGCTTACTGGCGGGTAGAGCCGTTTTCTCCTTTTGTTCTGGCGCCATTTTCGCTCTGGCTGTGCGGGTTGGCCGGTGTCAGCTGGATCGCCCGTCAGCGGCATCTCGGGCATGTCTGGTGGCGTTCTATGGTTCATGATGCCCATACGGCGGTCGGGCGCTGGTTTCTCGGTGGTGCGGCCGTGTGCTGTCTGCTGGGGCTGTGGTTTGCCCTGAGGAAAGCACGGCTGCATCTTCTCCCATGGAACATGGATGCCCGGGTGCAGTACGCCTGCCTTCAGGATTCAGCAGAGGCTCTTTCCCTGCCGTGTGAGCGCCTTTTCGTGCCTGATGGCATGTTGTCGGATGCAACAGGGAAAGCTGCCTGCGCGGTGGTCCGGCTGAAGCCTTTCTTGCTGTCGGAGCCAGTGCTCCTGTGTCTGGGCGGAGCTGTGGGAGCACGGGGACAGCGGGGTGGTGCTGTCTGGCGGCTGCGGGATTACGCCGTGCAGGAAGGGTGCCAGCTGGCCGTCCTTCAGCAGGGAGCACGGCAGGCGGACATCTACGCCTCTTTCGGCCTTGGTCTTTTTTCTCTTGAAGGCGACGAGGGATGGTTTCTTGTCTGCCGGCCGGAAGATTATCACGCCCTGAAGCTGCTGCTGGGCCTTTAGAAAAACCCGTTTTCCTCATCAGCCAGAAGAGGGCTGACGTGCGGCAGGGCAAGCCCCGGCTGGGCCGGGTAGGCTTCCAGAATCTGGAGATGGGGGCCGGTGCCAGAAGGCAGATGCTCTACCAGACTGATGTGGTCTACTGTCATTTCAGAGCTGTGAAAGAGGTTGTGCCGCTGTATCCATGGGATGAGATCGGTCGAGGAGGCCGGTTCCAGCCAGGCAATGGTCACTTCCGGGACGACGGCACGGCGGGGCAGGGAGAGGCCTGCGCGGCGGAGGGTGCTGGCAAGCCGCTTCTGCAAGGCAAGCAGCGGAGCCTGCGGAGTGAGGCTGACTGTCAGCCGGTCTTCCATCTCTCCCATCTGATGGCCGACCTGATGGAGGGCCAGAGAGAAAGGTTCCCATCGCAGGTGGGACAGGGTCATGTCCAGCTCCTCCATCTCGTGGCGGCTGTTTAGGTGGCCAAGGGGCTGGAGGGGGATCAGACACTGTTCTGCCGGTGACCAGCGGACATCATCCAGACTGCCACGCAGCAGGCCAAGTTCTGCCTGTATGGTGGGGGACAGCGTGAGGGCGAGGGAAAGATTCATGGGGCCTCCCGCAAATCAGGGAGATTAACAAAAAGAAAGTCAGGGTCTTGTCCTGAATTCTTGACTTGGGAGGAAACTACCCCACATTCTACGGGAACGATAGGGGCGGGCCCAATGAGTCCCCCCCTGAAGACTTATCGCAGCAAGTGGATATCATGGCTTTCCATTCCGATTACGAGACAACACGAGGACAGGCGGCTGCCGCTTTTGATGCGGGTCTGCGGGCTTACATGCTGCGTGTCTACAACTGGATGGCTCTTGCTCTGGGGATAACGGGGGTGACGGCCTATGCCGTGGTCCATACGTCGCTCCGGGCGCTGTTCTTTCATGTCGTGCAGAGAGGGGATGCTTTTGCGCTGGCTCCGACCGGACTGGGGATGGTGAGTGTTTTCGCCCCTCTGGTCTTTGTTATGGTGCTGTCCTTTGGTGTGAACCGTCTCTCCCGTTCGACAGTGCAGCTTCTGTTTGTGCTGTTCAGCGTGGCCATGGGCGTCAGCATGGCATCGCTGCTTCTGGCCTACACAGGGTCTTCTGTTGTCCGGACATTCTTTATTGCCGCCTCCCTGTATGGCGTCATGTCTCTCTGGGGGTATGTGACGAACCGGTCCCTCATGGGGATGGGGTCGTTCCTGACGATGGGGCTGATAGGTCTGGTGATCGCTTCTCTGGTCAACATGTTCATCCCGGCCCATGGGCTGACAGTGGCCATATCTTTCATCGGGGTGCTGCTGTTCACGGGGCTGACAGCTTATGACACCCAGCGCATCAAGCTTTCCTATCAGCAGTATGCGTCTGTCCTTCCGGCTGAAGAGACGGGGAAGATGGGGATCTATGATGCCCTGACGATGTATCTGAATTTTGTAAATCTCTTTCAGTTCCTGCTGCAGTTTACAGGAACAAGATCTGGTGGGCGCGATTGATCCACTGATGAGTCGGGTCAGTGCCCTGACAGGAAGAGGAGCCTCCGGGCTCCTTTTTTGTTGCGATTTTTTGCGGTTGAAAGGAAAATGGAAAATTAAGCGATCATCTTCTTGTTTTTGATGAAAATATGATGTTTTCTCAGAAATGGCAGATAACCGGTCTTTTTTTAAAAAGACCGACGGGGTTCCTTTTTTTTATGAGGCTTGCCCCCTTGTAATCTCCGTTATTCGGGAAGAATAAAGTGGGCGGCACTGGGGTCTCAGGGCTCCATATTTCATATTGAGTACGGAGGGAGTTCCCTTCTGTTGTCAGGATACGAACGGGAAAGGCACATATAAGATGACAACGTTCGGTGGCGATCGCGCTGTCCTGACTGTGTCAGAAAGTGTTCCGGCCTTTTTATGGCGGAACAACAGATAGAGGCAGGATCCATGAAAAGACTCTGGCGATTTTTCCCGGCGTTGCCTGCATTGATGCTGTCGGGCTGTACGGTTGATCTTCTTCAGCCAGCCGGCCCGATCGGGGAAGGTAATCGCGACATGATGGTGCTTGAATGGGCCGTCATGATGTGCGTTGTGGTTCCGGTGATTATTGCGACACTCGTATTTGCCTGGAAATACCGGGCTTCCAATACGAAGGCGGAATATCTGCGGAACTGGTCACATTCAAACAAGATTGAAGTGTTCATCTGGGGTGTCCCCATTCTGATCATTCTTGTTCTGAGTGTCTTCAATTACTGGAGCACGCATTATTACGACCCGTACAAGCCCATCTCCAAAGAGATGCAGGTAAAAGTTGGTGCGCCTGATGCAAAGCCGCTCCATGTGGAAGTTGTTTCCCTGGACTGGAAGTGGCTGTTCATTTACCCAGACCTTGGGATTGCAACCATCAACGAGCTGGATGTCCCCACAAAGACACCTCTGGATTTCCGGATTACGTCTGACAGTGTGATGACATCGTTCTTCATTCCGCAGCTGGGGTCACAGATCTACAGCATGGCCGGGATGGAAACACAGCTCCACCTGATGGCAAGCCGCCCGGGCAACTTCCAGGGTGAGGCCGCCCAGTACACGGGGCCGGGCTTCTCCGACATGCGCTTCCGCACGATTGCCATGCCGCAGGAGCAGTTTGACGCCTGGGTACAGAATGTACGCAGTGGCGACAATCCGCTCGCAGCCAAGGAAGCCTTGGATGCACAGACGTACCTGAAATATCACGCCGCACCGGCTGCCCCGCATGCTGAGGCACCCAAGCCGGCTCCGGTCGTGTATTTCTCCAACGTACAGTCTGGGCTGTTTGAGAGCATTGTTGCGAAATACAATGTCGGCATGACCCATGAGAACCACGGCACGAGCATGGGCGACAAGTCCATGGACATGCCTGCTGAGTCTCATACGGCTGCACCTTCCAATACCGGCATGTGAGGACTGATCTAAAGATGCTCGGAAAACTTACCCTTTCGTCCATACCGTATGATGTGCCGATTCTTGTCGGTACATTCATCGGTGTGGCTGTAATCGGGATTGCCGTTCTTGCGGCGGTCACCTATTTCAAAAAATGGGGTTATCTGTGGCGCGAGTGGCTGACCACGGTCGACCACAAGAAGCTCGCCATCATGTATGTTGTTCTCGGTCTCGTCATGCTTGTGCGTGGCTTTGCCGATGCGCTGATGATGCGTACACAGCTTGCCCTTGCCTACGCAGGTAACCCCGGTTATCTGCCTCCGCACCATTATGACCAGGTCTTCTCGGCCCATGGTACGATCATGATCTTCTTCATGGCCATGGTGATGATGCAGGCCCTGTTCAACTTCGTGGTGCCATTGCAGATTGGTGCGCGCGACGTTGCGTTCCCGCTGATCAACTCGATCAGCTTCTACATGACGCTCGTCAGTGCCATTCTCATCAACATCTCCCTCTTCATTGGTGAGTTCTCCAATGTTGGCTGGCTCGGCTACCCGCCGATCTCCGAACTGCAGTTCAATCCCGGCGTCGGTGTGGATTACTACATCTGGTCGGTGCAGATCTCCGGTATCGGTACTCTGCTGACAGGGATGAACTTCCTGACGACGATCATCAAGCTGCGTGCCCCCGGCATGAAGTGGATGCACATTCCTGTCTTCACATGGACGGCTTTCTTTGCCTGCATCATGATCCTGACGACCTTCCCGGTTCTGACGGTTTCCATGGCTCTGCTGGCTCTGGATCGTTACCTCGGCATGCACTTCTTTACCAATGATGGTGGCGGTAGCGTCATGCTCTACCTGAACCTGATCTGGTCCTGGGGTCATCCGGAAGTTTACATCCTCATCCTGCCTGCCTTCGGTGTGTTCTCCGAAATTGCAGCGACCTTCTCCGGCAAGCCGCTCTTCGGTTATGCCACGATGGTCATCGCAACGGGTATCATCACCTTCCTGGGCAGCATCGTGTGGGTTCACCACTTCTTCACGATGGGTGCTGGTGCTGATGTGAACACCTTCTTCGGTATCATGACGATGTTCATCGCCGTGCCGACGGGTGTGAAGATATTCAACTGGCTCTTCACCATGTACAAGGGGCGTGTCCGCTTCGAAGGTCCGATGCACTGGATCGTCGGCTTCATGATCACCTTCTCCATCGGTGGTATGACCGGTGTCATGATGGCCATGCCGGCAGCAGACTGGGTGATCCACAACTCCCTGTTCCTGGTGGCGCACTTCCATAACGTGATTATTGGTGGTGTGTTCTTCGGTTACGTGGCTGGTCTGAGCTACTGGTTCCCGAAGGCTTTCGGCTACAAGATGCGCGATGTCTGGGGTAAATGGGCGTTCCGTTTCTGGTTCGTCGGTTTCTACCTCTCCTTCATCCCGCTCTATGCTGTTGGTCTGGAGGGCATGACCCGTCGTATGAACCATTACGACAACCCGAACTGGCACCCCTGGCTGCTCGTGGCCTGTGTTGGCGTGTTCGTTCTGGCTGCCGGTCTGGCCTGCCAGGTCATCCAGTTCGTGCTGGCTGCGTTTGACGCCGTCAACAAGAAGCCGGATGCTCTGGATCTGACGGGTGACAACTGGGGTTCTGGCCGTACGCTGGAATGGTCCCTTCCGTCTCCGGTTCCGCACTACAACTTCGCACGTCTGCCGGTCATCCGTGGCCTGGATACGTTCCATATCGAGAAGGAGCTGGGTCGCCCGGCACCGGTCTCCGAGCTGGAGCCGATCCACATGCCGAAATATTCGGCGGTTGGCCCGATGCTGGGTGCCTGCGGGCTGCTGATCGGCTTTGCGCTGGTCTGGCACATCTGGTGGGCTGTGATCGTAGGGCTGGTCGTAGCCTTCTTCACCATCGTTCACCGCAGTGCGAACCTGGATGTTGATTTCTACGTCACCGTGGAAGAGATCCGTGCTGATGAAGAAGCTTTTGCCCGGCGGCTTGCCGCTGCCAAGGCAGCAGAGTAAAGGGAGGCGATGAAAACCATGTCTTATGACGTAATGCACGCGCCCTCTGCTCATCACGATGAGCATGAGCATCATCAGCAGGAAACCACGATCTTTGGTTTCTGGATCTACCTGATGACAGACTGTATCATTTTCGGCACGCTGTTTGCCGTCTTTGCTACACTCTGCCATCACTTTGCTGGTGGGCCGACGGGGAAGGACCTGTTCGATATCAAGAATGTTGAGATCGAAACAGCCATCCTGCTTTTCTCCTCCATCACCTACGGCTTTGCTTCCATCAACGCCCACAAGAAGAACAAGGGTGCCGTGCTGGGTTGGCTGCTGCTGACCTTCGTGCTCGGCGTGTCCTTCGTCGTTCTGGAGATCAACGAGTTCCACGAGCTCGTGGCTCACGGCGCAGGGCCGGACAAGTCCGCCTTCCTGTCTTCTTTCTTCACGCTGGTAGGGACACATGGGCTGCATGTCACGATCGGTCTGATCTGGATGCTGGTCCTGTTCTTCCAGATCATGGGCAAACAGGGGCTTAGCACCCGGATGCAGACGAAACTGACGTGCCTGAGCCTGTTCTGGCATTTCCTTGACATCGTCTGGATCTGCGTCTTTTCCTTCGTTTACCTGGGGAGTGTTGTCTAATGAGCGGGAATCATACGACATCGCACGAAGGTGAAAATCACGGCTCCTATGGCTCCTACATTGTAGGGTTCATCCTTGCCGTGGTCCTGACAGTGGCATCCTTTGCCACTGTTCTCAGCAAGGCCTTCTCCTTCTGGCAGACGATTGCCATTCTCGGTGTGCTGGCTGCAGTCCAGATGGTCGTCCATCTGATCTTCTTCCTGCACATGGGTACGAAGAGCCTCTCCCAGCGGCAGAATCTGGCAGCTTTCATCGTGACGGCCCTGATGGTCCTGATCGTGGTTGCCGGGTATCTGTTCGTTCTCTGGGACGCTCAGGCGAACATGATGGCTGGTTGATAGACCGGCCCATCATGTCAGCGACATGAAGAAACCGGTGGGGAGAAACCTCCACCGGTTTTTTTTATGTGTGATGCAGCCGTGGCAGCCATGCAAAGAAAAACCCCCGGAGGGAGAATTCCCCCGGGGGTTCTGTTCCGTTCCAGCAGGAAGAAGGCTGGCGTCAGTCCTTGTGTGGCTCTTCGGAGAGCATCTCACGCTTGCCTTCCTTGCCGTTCCATTCCTCACGGTCGGCCGGGGGCGTGCCCTTCTGGCTCATGTTCGGCCAGATGGCTGAATATTTGGCATTGATCTCCATCCAGTCAGCGGCACGGGCATCACTGTCGGGGAAGATGGCTTCTGCCGGGCACTCAGGCTCGCACACGCCGCAGTCAATGCATTCATCAGGATTGATGACGAGGAAGTTCTCACCAGCGTAGAAGCAGTCAACGGGGCAGACTTCCACACAGTCCATGAACTTGCAGCGAACACAGTTTTCTGTGACCACATAGGCCATTATTGCCGTCTCCGGTTTGGTGTTGCAGGCCAGCCAAACGGCCCATTTCAAAGATTCCAGCACTGATATGCCGAAAGCGGAGGGCCTTTTGCAAGCCTATTGTCAGAAATTGGCCGTCTTTTCCTCGATCCGTTCATAAAGGAGGGCGGCCTCTCTGGCAGGACCACGTCGCTCTCCCAGCTGCATGACACGCCATACGCAGACCTCCCCCTGACGGTGGGGAGAGGCGAAGCTGACGATGTCTCCCAACCGGAGGCGGGCATGGGTCTTGTGGGTCCGCTGTCCGTTGATGCGAACCCGTCCCTTGCGGATGAAGGCGGCGCAGAGACCACGGGTTTTGGCCAGGCGGGTGTAATAGAGCCAGAGATCAAGCCGCTGTCCGTCCATCATGATGATCTGCCAGATGACCAGTTCCGGAGGGCTGCGAATGGTGAGTCGGCCTGCTTCTGGGCGGCTTTCTGTTCCCTGCGGCCAGCAGACGGTTTCTGTTGCCGGTTCCTGCGCCGTTCGGTGCCTTTCTGGCGGCCGGAAGGCCGTGTGTCCCTGCGGCCCGTCCGACCCAGAATGATGAGGGGCGAGGCGACGCCATACTGCCCGGCCGAAAGCGGCTGCGGCGCATGATGGGGAATGTTCAGGCTCTTGAGCAGGGCGGGCAGCAGGGTCGCCTTTATCCCGAGGGATGAAGCCAGTGTGTCGGGAGTCACGATATTGCGGCCGGGCTGCCTGCCATGAGGGCGAAGGGTGGAGAGCAGGGCATCCAGCCTGTCCAGACGGACATGCACGGGGCCGGCCTTTTCCCAGCCCGGCGGGGGGATGGGATGGCCATCGCTTGTGAGACAGATGCGGGCGGCATCGGGTGTGGCCTGCTGGCGGTCATGCCAGATGTTGTGCAGCAGGACCATCATCGGCAGGCAGGCCGGGCGGAACAGCTGCGGGCAGTAGACCTGCCGCCAGCCGATGCGAACCCCGCTGCGGTGCAGGCGTTTTCTCTCGGCAGGGGTAAGGGTGCGGTCTTCGGGCAGGGTAGGGGTGGTGCCGCCATCCTCCCGCAGGCGGTAATAGAGGCCACGCAGGATGGGACTGTCCTGCAGCTTGTCTTCCAGACGGAAAAAGAATTCCAGAACGGTGCTGATCCGCTCCGTCATCAGGGCCTGAAGATGGGTCTGTACCTGTCGGCTCTGGTGGTTGTCCTGAAACTCACCGGGCAGAAGCTGGATGAGGGGGTGAAACAGGTCATCGCCCCGCACGAGGGTGGCAATGGGGGCACCTTCCCAGTGAATCTGCCTGTCATCGGTCAGGGTGAACCGGCTGATGTCCTGTGTGAGGAAATGGCGTATCCGGGCGGGCATGGCCTGCCGCAGGGCACGCCTGCCTGCCCGGCGCAGCAGGTCACCCTCCCGGCTGTCGGCGGGCGTGTCGATCTGCATGGTGAAGCCCACAATCTGCCCGACCTCGTGCCCTTCCACGATGATGCGGTTCTGGGGGGTGACGGCATGGAGAGCCTCGGAGGCCGCCCCGGGTTCAGGACGGCGGAGCAGGGCGGTGGCCCGCCTGTTGACGAAGCGTTCCTTCAGCCGTTCATGCAGCGTGTCGGAGAGGCGGTCCTCCACGGCACGGCAGCGTTCCTGCCACTGGCGGCTCTGGTGCATCCAGCCCGTCCGGGCAGCCACATAGGCGCAGACCCGCACGCCGGAGAGCCGGTGCATCAGTGTGTCCATGTCGCCATCCAGCCTGTCCAGCCCTCTCAGCTGGCTTTCCATCCACGCTGGAGGGATGCGGCGATGTTTCAGGAGGTCAAGGAACAGGCGGGCACAGAGGCGTGTATGGCTGCCATCGCCCAGCTTGCGGAAGTCCGGAATCTGGCAGACATCCCAGAGCAGTTCCGTTGCCCTGTGGCCACGGGCCACTTCCCGGATGTCGTCCATCTGCATGAGGCCGGTCAGGACATCCAGATCGGAGGCCGTACGCCCGGTGATCAGGCCGGGGCGGGGAGGCTTGCGCATCAGGCTGTTGAGAAGCGTCTCGGGCGAGGTGTAATCCAGAGCCGTCTGCCGCCAGTAGACGGCCTTGATGGCCTCGAACTCATGGTCTTCCACTGCCTTGACGAGCTGCTGGCTCATGGGCGGGCAGGAGGCCGTCGTGCCGAAGGTACCATCCCTCATGCCCCGGCCAGCCCGACCGGTGATCTGGGCGACTTCCTGCGGCGTGAGGGCACGGGAGTTCTGGCCGTCAAACTTGTGCAGGGCGGCGAGGGCGACATGGTCCACATCCATGTTCAGCCCCATTCCGATGGCATCGGTAGCCACGAGATAGTCCACATCCCGGTTCTGGTAGAGGGCGACCTGTGCATTGCGGGTACGGGGGCTGAGACGGCCCATGATGATGGCACAGCCACCCCGTTTCTGCCGGATGGCCTCGGCAATGGCATATACCTCCGTGGCGGAGAAGGCCACGATGGCCGAGCGTGGTGGCAGACGTGTGAGGTTGACCGGCCCGATGTTCGTCAGCCGGGAGAGGCGTTCCCGGGTCTCGATCGTGATGCCGGGAACCAGCTGCCGGAGCAGCCCCCGGATGGTCTCAGCCCCCAGAAAGAGCGTTTCTCCCTTGCCACGGGCATGGAGGAGCCGGTCGGTGAAGATGTGGCCACGGTCCGGGTCTGCGGCGAGCTGTATCTCGTCAATGCCGACAAAATCCACCTTCCGGTCCAGCGGCATGGCCTCCACCGTGCAGGAGAACCAGCGGGCCCCCGGTGGAATGATTTTTTCTTCCCCTGTCAGCAGGGCGACATGGCGCTCGCCTTTCAGCTTCACAAGGCGCTCGTAATTCTCCCGGGCCAGCAGGCGGAGGGGAAAGCCGATGATGCCGCTCTGGTGCGCCATCATGCGGGTCAGGGCGTAATGGGTCTTGCCGGTGTTGGTGGGGCCAAGTACGGCATGGATCACCCCCGATTGCCGGGAAGTGGCTGGGGCAAAGGCTGGATGTGGTCCCGTCATGGCTGGAATGATCTTGCCTGAATCGGATAAAAGCAAGACATTCCATGCAGTTTTTCAGGAAGGCCAGAGTCACGCTCTGGATGATGGGACGGTATCCATATGTCTGACGCTCCGTTTTTGCCCCTCTGTACCTCTGGCGATGGTGGGGTGGCTCTCCCCCTCCATCTGGTCAAGGCGGGTGATGAGGCGACCCTTGCCCACCTGCTGGGGGAGCATGAGGCCTTCCTGCGGCAGCAGGGCTTCGAGGGGTGTGCGGGGCAGTTCACCTTCCTGCCGGGTGGTTCCGGTGTGGCCGGGGCCGTGTTCTGCGTGGAGGAGGGGCGAGGCCCCATGCCTTATGGTGCCCTGCCTGCCCATCTGAAGGAAGGATGCTGGCAGCCGCAGCCTGAAGGGCAGAAGGACGCCGCTCACGACGCCATGCTGGAGGAGCTGGTTCTGGGGTTCTGCCTTGGGGCGTATGATTATTCGCTGAAGCATGAGGGAGGCAAAGACCAGAAGACGGGGCCAAAACTCTGCATTCCGGCCAGCCTCGGGAGAGAGGCCCGGATTCTGGCCCGGGCTGCCTGGCTGGGGCGGGACCTTATCAACACGCCCGCCAATCTCATGGGACCGGCGGAGCTGGCTACTGCTGCCCGCAGGATGCTGGAGGAGCGGAAGGTTGCGGTTGAGCTGGTGGAAGGTGAGGCTCTGGAGAAAGCCTATCCCTGTCTGGCGGCGGTGGGTGCCGGGTCGGACAGACCAGCCGTGGTCGTGATCGGCCGCCGGGATGGCCGGAGCAAGGATGCTCCCCGCCTGTCCCTCGTGGGGAAGGGCGTCTGCTTCGATACGGGCGGGTATGACATCAAGCCCGGCTCCTCCATGGCGAAGATGAAGAAGGACATGGGCGGGGCTGCCCTGATGCTGGCACTGGCCTGTGCCCTGCTGGATGCCGGAACTGACATTGCGCTGGAAATCCGCCTCGGCTGTGTGGAGAACAGCGTCTCCGGCCATGCCATGCGCCCGGGGGACGTGCTGACAACCCGAAGGGGGCTGCGTGTCGAGGTGGGCAACACGGATGCGGAGGGGCGTCTCGTTCTGGCAGACCTTCTGGCAGAGGCTGCCGAGAGCCAGCCTGACGTCCTGTTGGATGCGGCGACGCTGACGGGGGCCGCCCGTGTGGCTCTGGGGCCTGACCTGCCTGCCCTTTTCAGCAATGACGAGGAGCTGGCGGACCATATCCTGACCTCCGGCAGGGAAGCTCACGACCCGCTCTGGCAGCTGCCGCTCTGGGCAGATTATGACGGCTGGATGGACAGCTCCATTGCGGACTGCAACAACCTGTCATCCCGCCCGATGGCCGGGGCGATCACGGCAGCCCTGTTCCTCCAGCGTTTCGTTCCGGAAGGGCAGAGATGGGCGCATGTGGATACCTATGCGTGGAATGACACGGCCCGGCCCGGTCGTCCCGCAGGCGGGGAGGTGCTGGCCCTGAGGGCACTTTTCCGTGCGTTCTCGGAAAGTTTCTGAAAAGAAACAATTTGTAATCTTGTGTGCAGCAACCTGTTTTTTCTTGCCTTTTGCAAGGGAAACGGGTTTTGGAATGGCTGCCTTGCGCTGAGAGTGCTTGTCATTTCGATGTGAAAACGTCACAGAATGGATAGTAGAATGAAATCCCTATACAGGTGCGTCTGATACCACAGCCGGAAGGCTTGCTGGGCCGGCAGGATGATAGGGTGTGTGAAACCGGGAAACGATGGGGCTTTTGTTATGAGTCGGAATGCTGATAATCGCATGCTTCAGTTGCTGCGTGATACGATCGTTTCCACAGTACGTGGTGAGGGGCCGGATCTTTCTGCCCGTCAGCTGGCTGTGTTTCTGAGCTGCTATCTGGAAGATGGCGCCCATACGGTGCGGGGCCTTGCCCAGTCTCTCAATGTGTCCAAACCAGCTATTACCCGTGCGCTGGACCGACTGAGCGAGCTTGATCTGGCCCGCCGCAAGGTGGACCCGCTGGACCGTCGTTCCATTCTTGTTCAGCGAACCCTGAAAGGCTCGGCCTATTTGCGGGACCTGCGTGGCGTGATGGAAGAAGCCTGCGCTGATGATGTGGTCGTCCGTGCGCCTGTTCTTTCATCCGTGGCGTCTCTCCAGACCCGTCGGGCTGGCTGATTTCTTGTCCGGGCCTGTTTCTTTTCTCGACCTGCCCGCCCAGCAGAGGCGTCTTGGGGCGGCCCTGCGGGAGCGGCTGGATCGGGTTATGGCTCATTGCCGTTTCGTAATGGGGCCGGAAGTGGCGGAGCTGGAGGAGCGTCTGGCCCGTCATGGCGGTGCCAGACATGCTGTCGGCGTGTCCTCCGGGACGGATGCCCTGCTGATGGTTCTGATGGCGGAGGGCATTGGCCCCGGCATGGCGGTTTTTCTGCCAGCCTTTACCTACACGGCCACTGCGGAGGTGGTGCTTCTGCTGGGGGCGGTGCCAGTTTTTGTGGATGTGGACCCGCATACCTTCCAGATCAGCCTGCCATCTCTGGAGCAGCGTCTGGCGGATGTCCGGCAGGATGGTCGTCTGAAACCTGTAGCCATCATGGGGGTGGATCTGTTCGGGCAGCCAGCCCCATGGGATGAGCTGAACGACCTTGCCACCCGGGAAGGGCTTTTTCTTGTTGCGGACTGCGCCCAGTCTTTTGGCGCTTCTTACAGGGGGCGCCGGCTGGGGCATGAGGCCAGAGCCACGACTTTGTCCTTTTTCCCTTCCAAACCGTTGGGATGTTATGGCGATGGCGGGGCCGTCCTGACGGACGATGACGACAGGGCCGCACTTTATCGCTCTCTGAGAAGCCATGGGGAAGGGTCGCAGCGTTATGACGTGCAGCGCATCGGGCTGAATGCCCGGCTGGACAGTCTTCAGGCAGCTGTTCTGTTGGCCAAGATGGATGTTTTTGATGAGGAGCTGAAGAGGCGTGAGGCTGTGGCCTGTGCTTATGATGCTGGTCTGCCGTCGCTGGTCCGTCCGCCAGCACGGGTGCCGGAAAGCCAGAGCGCTTGGGCTGTCTATTGCGTGACCCTGCCATCCCGTGCCCTGCGGGACAGTCTGCGGGCCCGCCTTGCCGAGGCGGAAATCGCCACGGCCATCTATTATCCCATGCCGTTGCATCAGCAGCCAGCGTACCGGGCGGTGCATGATGGCGTTGCCCTGCCTGTGGCAGAGAGGATAGGAGAGCATGTGCTGGCCCTGCCGATCCATCCTGATCTTTCTGATGAGGCGGTTGCGCATGTGCTGGCTGTGACTGGAACATGGGCGGAGGAGCAGGATGAGCCGCAACAATAAGTTTCTTCTGGTTTTTGCGGTGGCGGTGATCGTGCCGGTCGTGCTGATCTGGACGGTGGCGTGGCCCATTCTGCGCCCCTGGTCCCTGCCGGACATTGCCCGTGGGACAGTGCAGGAAGCTGGAGAAGAGCGGAACCTCATGGCCGATGAGATCACGGCCATGAACCAGTGGCTGCACCAGCACCAGACAGGCTGGGGAATTTCTGGCGAGGTCCCCCCCAAGGATACACCGGCGGAGGCTGTTTATCAGCTTTCCAGTGCCGATGGTCAGGCCGTCATTCTGTCAGCCTGGCACTTCCGGCATGGTGCCGATGTGGTGGGTATCCAGACAAAGGCAGGTGGGGCGTACCGGATGCGTTCTTTCGAACGTGGGACACTCCATCTGCCTGATCTTCCCTGAGGGGAAAGTCGCTCATTTCTTGGGCGGAGAGGCTGAGCCATCCGTCTCCTTTTTTGTGCTGTCAGATTGTTCCTGCCTGTTTCTGGCCATTTCCAGCTGGGTCAGCTCACTGGTTTCCAGCTGGGTTTTTGTAGCATCCGCCAGTGGTGGAGTCGCCTTGTCAAACACGGCCAGCAGGGCGGCCGTGATGGGGGACGCCAGCACAAGCCCTGGCACACCAAGGATGGAGCCGAAAACACTCTGTGACAGGATGGCCAGAGCAGGCGGCATGTGAACGGCCCGCCGCTGGATGAGGGGGGCCAGGATGTTCCCTTCGCAGAACTGGATGATGCTGTAGAGAATGGCCACGAAGAAAGCCTCTCGTGTGCCGAGGGACAGGCTGATGAGCAGGGCGGGCACAGCCCCCAGGATGGCCCCGATATAGGGTATGAAGTTGCAGAGCCCGGCCACGACACCCAGAGCAAGGGCCAGCGGAATGCCGATCAGATACAGGCCGAGGCCGGAGAAAAGACCGACAGCCAGCATGTCCAGAGCCTGTCCGGCGGTCCATGCCCAGAGAGTGTTGCCTGCACTGTAGAGGAGGTTGCGGGCGGTTTCCCGCTGGTCGGGCGGTACGAGCCGAAGAAAGCCGTTGATGTAGAGGGACGGGGAGACGGCAAAATAGAAGGCTGAAATCAGCACGACAAAGAGCGTACCAACCAGACCGAAAGCGCTGCCCAGCAGGCCGGTGACGGACCCGGCAAGACCAAAGCCAAAGCTGCTGAGGGGGGTTGTTGCATCATTGCCACCCAGCGAGACGGGCAGGTGGTCCAGCACCATCTGCCCGATGGTTGTCTGGGAGAGATGCTGGTGCATGTCACCGGACTGTGCAACCAGGGCGTTCTTGAGGGCAATGAACTGTTCCCCGATGGCCGGGCCGTTGCTCCAGACCAGAGCCGTCATGATGCCAATGACAGCGAGGGCGACAAGGCTGACAGCAACCGGATAGGGAATGAATTTCATGTGTCGCCGCAGGATGCGGGCCAGCCCGTGCAGAACAATGGCCATCAGTGTGGCAGCAAACAGGACCGCCAGTACCTCGCCCATGAGCCAGATGGCCAGCATGATGAGGGAAAGCCATAACGTCAGGCGAATGATGCCGTAGATACGGTCCAGCGCATTGGCGGGAGTCTGCTGTGCCGCAGGAATGGGAGGGCGGCTGAAGAAAAAAGACATCGGGCGGGGCAGTTCCTGTGAGGGGCGGCGAAGATGACGAAAGAGATAATGTGGCTTATTTCACGGCAGGTCAATTTGTGGCTTTTTCAAGTTCCTCCTGCGCTTCCAGCCAGTGCATTTCTGTTTCGTCCTGTTTCTGGCTGACGAGGGCGAGATCGCTGTTCAGCGTGGCAATATCTTCTGCACGGCTGGACTGATAAAGGTCTGGGTCGGCCAGTTTGGCTTCCAGCTGGGCTTTGGCTTTTTCCAGACGTTCCAGCCGTGTTTCCAGATCACGGATCTTGCGGCGGAGTGGAGCGAGCTGGCGGGTCTGCTCCTTGCGCTGGGCACGCTGCTGGTTCCTGTCCGGCTGCGGGATGTCGTCATCCGTGTCTTTCCGGGATCGGGCTGCCTGACGCTGGTTTTCCTGCGTGGCCTGTCTGGCCCGTTCGTCCAGCCATGTGCGGTAATCGTCCATGTCGCCGTCAAAAGGCGTGATCGTCCCGTTTTCGGCAATCCAGAGCTGGTCAGCGACGGATTCCACCAGATGGCTGTCATGGCTGATGAGAATGACGGCCCCTTCAAACTCACCGAGGGCACGGATGAGCGCATCACGGGCATCAAGGTCCAGATGGTTGGTCGGTTCGTCCAGCAGCAGCAGATGGGGAGCGTGGCGGGTGGCCAGAGCCAGAAGCAGGCGAGCCTTCTCGCCACCGGAGAGGCTGCTGACAGGGGTTTCCGCCCGTTCTGCATCCAGCCCGAAACGGGCCAGCTGGGCACGGACCTGTGGCGGGGTGGCCTCCTTCAGCGTACGGGCCATGTGCTGGACGGGGGTTTCATCCAGAACCAGTTCATCCGTCTGATGCTGGGCAAAATAGCCAACCCGCAGACGGGAGGAGGCCTGCACCTCGCCGGACATGGGAGACAGCTGCCCTGCCAGAAGTTTGGCGAAGGTGGATTTGCCGTGCCCGTTGCGCCCCAGCAGGGCTATCCTGTCCTCACTGTCCAGCCGGAGGGAGAGGCGGCGCAGGATGGCCGTCTCACCATAGCCGACGGACACGTCATCCAGTTTCAGCATGGGGGGGGGCAGGGCACCGGGGGCCGGGAAGGAGAAATGGGTGGGGGTGTCCTCCACCACCGCATCAATCTGCGGGAGGCGGGCCAGAGCCTTCAGGCGGGACTGGGCCTGCTTGGCTTTCGTGGCCTTGGCCCGGAAGCGGGCCACGAAGGCCTCCATCTTCGCCCGCTGGTCCGCCAGCTTTTCGGCCTGCCGGTTCTGCTGGAGCCTCTGTTCCGTGCGTATCTGCACGAAGCGTTCATAGCCGCCGGGGGTGAGAGAGAGTTTTTTCTGGTCCAGATGGGCAATGGCCTGCACGCTGTTGTCCAGCAGCGCACGGTCATGGCTGACGATCAGGGCCGCACCGGGGAAGCGGGCCAGCCAGTTCTCCAGCCAGAGCGTGGCCTCGATGTCCAGATGGTTCGTCGGCTCGTCCAGCAGCAGGAGGTCGGGGGCCAGAAAGAGCGCACTGGCCAGGGCCACACGCATCCGCCATCCGCCCGAGAAATCATTGACGGGACGCTGCTGTGCCGCCTGATCGAACCCCAGACCCGCAAGAATGGTGCTGGCCCGGGCTGGCGCACTGTGGGCATCGATGGCGAGCAGGCGTTCATGCACGTCCGCCAGACGGGTCGGGTCTGTCGTGCTGTCGGCTTCTGCCAGAAGGCGGGTGCGTTCCTCATGGCTGTTCAGGACCGTGTCCAGAAGAGAGAGGTGGCCGGAGGGTGTTTCCTGCTTCACCCGGCCCATCGTGGCACGGCCGGAAAGGGTGATGCTGCCGCCATCGGGAGAGATGTCCCCGGCAATGGCGGCCAGAAGGGTGGATTTTCCTGCCCCGTTATGGCCGATCAGCCCGATGCGCCGCCCGGGTTCGATGGTGAGGGAGGCCTGGTCGAGCAGGGTACGGCCTGCGATGCGCAAGGTAAGATCGGTAATGGAAAGCAGACTCACGCAGGCCCTCGGACGATGAAAATACGAAAAAAGATGCCCCGAACACTACCAGAAACAGGTTTTTTCCTCTAGGGGAGGCTGATTATAGACGTCTATTACTGAGGAGGGTCTTATGGCTCTGGAACGTACACTGTCCATCATCAAGCCTGATGCCACACGTCGCAACCTGACCGGCAAGGTGAATACTGTATTCGAGAATGCAGGCCTGCGCATCGTGGCCCAGAAGCGCATCCAGCTGACAGAGAAGCAGGCTGGTGCTTTCTACGAAGTCCACAAGGACCGCCCCTTCTTTGGTGAGCTGGTGTCCTTCATGTGCTCCGCTCCGGTGGTCGTGCAGGTTCTGGAGGGCGAGAATGCTGTTGCCCACCATCGTGACGTGATGGGTGCCACCAACCCGGCCGAAGCCGCAGAGGGAACCGTCCGCAAGCTTTATGCCCAGAGCATTGGCGAGAATTCCGTTCATGGCTCTGACAGCCTCGAGAATGCAAAGCGTGAGATTTCTTTCTTCTTTGCCGAGACGGAAATCCTGCCCTGATCCCTCTCTGAATGGAGAGCGGCATGGGGCATCGGCCCCTATAAGAAAGGGAGCCGGAGACGGCTCCCTTTTCTGTATCCAGCTGGTGGATCCTGTTCAGGAAATCTGCCGTCCCTCGATGAACCGGCGCAGTGTTTCCGGGTAGAGGCGGTGTTCCTGCTCCAGAACACGGGCTGCCAGAGTGTCAGCATCATCGCCGGGCAGGACGGGGACATGGGCCTGGGCCAGAATGGGGCCTTCATCCACACCATCTGTTACGAGATGGATGGTGCAGCCATGCTCCTTGGCTCCCGCCTTAAGGGCGGCCTCATGCGTATGCAGGCCGGGGAAGGCGGGCAGCAGGCTGGGATGGATGTTGATCATGCGGCTCTGCCACTGCTGGACAAGCCAGGGGGTCAGCACCCGCATGTAGCCTGCAAGGCAGATCAGCTTCGCACCAGAGGCCCGGACGGCCTCGTCCAGTGCCCGCTCATGAGCTTCACGATCCTTGCCGTATTCCTTGTGGGGAATGCAGAGTGTTTTTATTCCAGCCCTGCTGGCCGTTTCCAGCCCGGCCGCATCGGCCCGGTTGCTGAGGACAAGAACGATCTCGGCAGGAAAGTCTGGCCGGGCACAGGCTTCCATCAGGGCGACCATGTTGCTGCCACGACCGCTGATGAAAACGGCGATGGGGGTCTTCTTCACCATTGGTTCCTCAGCCCAGATTCAGCGGGGAGGTGAGGCGGAACGGCGTGCTGCTGCGGACGACACGGCCAATCAGCATGGCTTCTTCATCACGCTGTTCCAGCTCTGCCATGACCTTCTCCGGCTCGCTGGTGACCAGCACCATGCCGATGCCGCAGTTGAAGACCTTCAGCATTTCATCCTCGCTGACAGGTCCCTGCTCGGCAAGCCATGAGAAGATGCCGGGGATCGGCCAGCTCTGCCCGTCCACTTCCACACCCAGCCCTTCAGGCAGGACACGGGGCAGGTTCCCGGGCAGGCCGCCACCGGTGATATGGGCGCAGCCATTGATCAGCTTCTTCTCATGCAGGGCAAGAACGGTGCTGACATAGAGGCGTGTGGGCGTCAGGAAGGCTTCGGCCAGCGTCTGCTTCGGGGAGAAGGGGGCAGGGTCGTTCCAGCTCAGGCCGGAGGCTCCCACGATGTGGCGGACGAGGGAGAAGCCGTTGGAATGGACACCGGAGGATGGCAGGGCGATCAGGCTGTCGCCTTCATGGATGGTGGCGGGCAGCATGGCATCACGTTCCACGGCACCAACGCTGAAGCCTGCAAGGTCGTAATGGCCCTTGCCATAGAGTCCCGGCATTTCAGCCGTTTCACCCCCCACCAGGGCGCAGCCGCTTTCCTTGCAGGCGTTGGCAATGCCCTTGATGATCCGTTCCGCCACGGCGACGGAAAGGCTGCCCGTTGCCATGTAGTCTAGGAAGAAGAGCGGCTGGGCACCCTGCACGATCAGGTCATTGACGCACATGGCCACGAGGTCGATGCCGATCTCATCATGCAGGCCGCTTTCGATGGCGAGCAGGAGCTTCGTGCCCACACCATCCGTGCAGCTGACGAGCACGGGGTCTTTCAGGCCCGCTGCCTTGGGGTCGAACAGGGCACCGAACCCTCCAAGCCCGCCCATGACACCGGGGCGTGTCGTGGCCTTGGCCGCCGGCTTGATGGCATCGACCAAGGCATCTCCGGCTTCGATGTCCACACCGGCTGCGGCGTAACTGGCACTGGGGGAGGAGGATGTCTTGGTCATGGGGGTATGATGTCCCTGCTGGTTGATGCTGGTGCCTTTATAGAGCATCCTGCGTGAAGACGGAATGTGCAGGACTGTCAAATCATTTCGGTTTTGTGAAAGAATGGGAAACCTTCTGCTCCCCGATGACAGGGGCAGGCAGGCTGAGGCAAGGGGGCGGATGAAGCGGGGATGACAGACGCACGGGTACAGCTGGTGTTGGATCTTCAGCAGGACCGTCCTTTCTCGGCGGAACGGTTCATTGCTGGTTCGTCCAATGCGTCGGCGCGTGCATGGCTGGCACGGGCCCGCTGGCCGGAAGGGAGGCTCTGGCTGTGGGGGCCTGCGGGTACAGGCAAAAGCCATCTGCTGCATGTCTGGGCGCAGCAGAATGGGGCTGTGCAGTTCGAGGCTGCGGCACTGTCCTGTGATGCAGATGGGGCCCTGCTGGTGGCGGGGCAGAAGTTGGAGCCGGGCGTGACCCCGTTCGTGATCGACCATCTGGAAGGGCTGGAGCAGGAACAGGAAGTGGCGCTGCTGCATCTGCTCAACCGTGCTCATGCGGCGGGCAGGCGGGTGCTCATGGCATCCCGGCATCCACCGGCACGCCGTTTTTTCCATCTGCCAGACCTTGCGAGTCGGCTCAGGGCGACCATGACAGCGGGGCTGGAAGAGCCAGAGGATGAGTTGCGGGCAACCCTGCTGCTGTCTCTCATGGCTGAGCGGCAGCTTGTCGTGCCACAGTCCGTCACGGACTGGCTCTGGCGTCAGCTGCCCCGGACAGGGGAGGCACTGGTCCGGGCGGTGAACAGACTGGATGATGCTGCCATGAAACGGGGCAGCGCCATCAGCCGTGCTCTGGCCATGGAGGTGCTGGCCGATCTTCTCAAAGAAGAAGACTGATGGAGCCTTGCATGGTCCAGGGGAAGAAATAAGAGGCGGTTTTCTGCCAGATCAGGAACTGTCCAGCCCCAATTGCATTTGTTACCTGCAAGGCTGAAATACTATCTTAATAATTGTCATATTGACGGAACCTCTGTCTTATTGAAGCAATAAAGAAGCGGGATTGTGCCTGCTGACCAGCCAGGTGAGGAGACTGTCATGTCCAACATAGGGAATATGGCGTTTGTTGAGACAAACATGGCGAGTGAAGCCATGACAAAGAAACATCAGACCCGTTTCATCAATCGTGAGCTTGGTTGGCTGGATTTCAACCAGCGTGTTCTGGATGAAGCTGAAAATCCGGCAGCGCCCCTGCTGGAGCGGCTGCGCTTTCTCTCCATCAGTGCGGGCAACATGGATGAATTCTACGCCGTCCGTGTCGCTGGGCTGGTGCACCAGCTGAAGGATGGTTCCGGCAAGAAAAGCCCCGACGGGCTGACCCCGGCCCAGCAGCTTGAAACGGTACGGCACCAGGCATGGCATCTCCAGGGAGAGCAGCAGCGCATCTGGGGTGACATGCTGAAGGAGCTGCGGGACGAGAATATTCTCATCAGGAATGTTGAGAAGCTCCATCATCACGATCAGGAGTGGCTTTCCAAATATTTTGACAGCCAGCTTTTTCCTGTACTGACGCCGCTGACCCTGAATCCCACCCATCCCCTGCCGTTCATCTTCAGTGGCGGGCAGGCGCTGGTGCTCTGTCTCAAGGACCCGAAGACGGATCATCACATGATGGATGGCATGGTTGTCCTGCCAGAGCAGCTGCCTCGTTTCATCCGTCTGCCGGACCAGGATGGCACGATCCGCTTCGTATTGCTGGAGGATGTGATCTCCCGCTTTGCCAAACGTCTGTATCCGGGGCTTCATGCTAGCCGTTCAGGCATGTTGCGCCTTGTGCGTGACCTGGATGTGGAGCTGGAAGAAGATGCTGAAGACCTGCTGAACAGCTTCGAGAAGGCTGTGAAGGAACGGCGGCGTGGGGCCTGCATCCATCTGGAGGTGGATGGTCGCCTGCCCGGGCATCTTATCCGCAAGCTGGGCGTGGCCAAGGATGATGTTGTCCATCTGCCGACCATGGTCGGTGTGGGCGATGTCAAGCAGCTCATCGTGTCCGACCGGCCGGAGCTTCTTTTCAGACCGTATCATCCCAGTATTCCGCAGCGTGTCCTGAAGCATGACGGCGATTATTTCGCCACGATCCGGGAGGCTGACCTTGTCGTCCATCATCCGTATGAGAGTTTTGATACGGTTGTTCATTTCCTCCAGCAGGCAGCACGGGATCCGGATGTCCTGTCCATCAAGCAGTCCATCTACCGGACATCGCATGACAGCCCGATCGTGGATGCGCTGATCGAGGCTGTTGAGGCGGGTAAATCCGTTACGGTAGAGGTGGAGCTGCGGGCCAGGTTTGACGAAGAAGCCAATATCCGTCTTGCCCGGGCACTGGAGACCAGAGGCGTGCAGGTCGTGTATGGTCTGGCGGCTTACAAGACCCATGCCAAGATGATCCTGGTGGTACGGCGTGAAGGCGACCACCTCCAGTCCTATGCCCATTACGGGACGGGCAACTATCATCCCAATACAGCTAAGATCTATACGGACATTTCCTATTTTACCTGTAATCCTGTCCTGGTTGATGACTGTGCCCGGCTCTTCAACTGTATTACCGGCGCTGCGGTGCCGGAGCTTCATGCGGTGGCTTTTTCGCCTCTTACTATTCGCCCGACGCTGGAAAAGCTGGTGCGGGAAGAGATGGAGCATGTCAGCGCCGGACGGCCCGGGCAGATATGGCTGAAGATGAACAGCCTTGTGGACAGGAAGCTGATCGAGCTTCTCTACGAGGCATCACAGGCCGGTGTGAAGATCACCATTGTGGTGAGGGGGATGTGCAGCCTGCGGCCGGGTGTGCCGGGCCTTTCTGAAGGGATTGAGGTACGGTCCATCGTGGGGCGGTATCTGGAGCATGCCCGTGTCTTTGCCTTTGGCAACGGGTGTGAGCTGCCTTCCCGCCAGGCAAAGCTGTACATTGCATCGGCTGACTGGATGAAACGGAACATGGACCGCCGCATTGAGGCCATGGTGCCCATTACGGATACGGAGTCTCATGACCGCATCCTGGGCGAGATCATGGTGGTGAATGTTCATGATACGTTGCAGAGCTGGGTAATGCTGCCTGATGGCCGCTGGAAACGTGTCGAACCCGGCGAATCTCCCCTTTCCGCGCATGAGTATTTTATGGAAAAAGCCTCTGCGTCGGCTAAAGAAGCAGACACTCCAGCGAATCCCCGGCTGGACTCCGAGGATGGGGAAGGGCCTGCGAAGGAGGCGTAAGAATGGTGTATACGGCAGCGCAGTGGGGGGGACGGGAGTCCCGCCGGGCTGCAATCGTGGACCTGGGCTCCAACTCCGTGCGGATGGTGGTCTATGAGGGGGTTGCCCGCAATCCCGTTCCCATCTTCAACGAAAAGGCCACTCTGCGTCTTGGCGCAGGGCTGGAGGCCACAGGGATGCTGAGCGAGGAAGGCATCAACCGCGCGTTGGAGGTCCTTGCCCGTTATCAGGCCATTGGTCAGGCCATGAAGGTGGAACCGTTCGATGTTCTTGCCACGGCTGCCGTGAGGGATGCCCATAATGGGGCTGACTTTGTGAAAGCGGCCAAAGCCCGCATGCCGGAAGCCCGCTTCCGTGTGCTGAATGGAGAGGAAGAAGCGGATTATTCCGCCGCAGGGGTGCTGTGTGCCCTGCCGGATGCTGATGGTGTGGTGGCCGATATTGGAGGGGGCTCGCTGGAGCTGATCCGTGTCAGGAACGGGGCCTATTTCGAGGCTGGGACGACACCGCTTGGAGTGATCCGGTTGCGGGAGCGTTCGCAGGAGGACCTGGGAGAGGCCAGCAAGATTGCCAGAAAGACGCTGGCAGATGTCTCATGGCTGGCAACGGCGGCCGGCAAGCCTCTTTATCTGGTGGGTGGGGCCTTCCGGGCGCTGGCCCGCCTGCATGTGGCTCGTATGGAGTATCCTCTGAACATGGTCCATCTCTTCCGGCTCAGCCGGTCAGAGGCAGAGGAAATGGCAGGCTGGGTCATCGGGGCCAGCCGCAAGCAGATGGAAAAGATCGGCAACGTCCCACGCAAGCGGATGGTGGATGCGCCATTTGCAGCCCAGGTTCTGCTCGCCCTGCTGGCCCAGACGGATGCGCAGGAGGTCGTTTTCAGTGCGGAGGGTCTGCGGGAAGGCTGGTACATGCGTGAGGTTGCCTCCTCTGTCGCTGAGGAAGACCCTATGGAGGCTCTGGCGCGGGAGATGGCAGGGCGGCTTGGCCGTAATGCCTCCTTGGCCGAGCCTCTTATCACATGGGTGTCTCCTGTCTTCCTGACCGGACTGGACTGGGTAGAAGATTCTTTTCTGGCAGCACAGCTCCGGCTGGCCTGTACCATCTCCGATATCGGGTCATATGACCATCCGCAATATCGGGCAGAGCAGACCTATCGACGGGTCCTGTACTGTCATGGTGTTGGTTTTTCCCATGAATCGCGGGCCTTTCTGGCCCTCGTGCTGGCCGTGCGGTACGAGATCAACAGGGATGATCCCGTTCTGGAGCCGTCCCGCCGTCTGCTGAGCAAGGGACGCTACGAGGCGGCCGTGCAGCTCGGGCTGGTGCTGCGTCTGGTCTATACATTATGTGCTGGGACAGAGGTTCTTCTGGAAAGAACACACCTGGCCATGAAGGATGACAAGCTGGTGCTCAGCCTGCATGGCAGTCGACTGCGTTCTGGTGGCAGCGCCATTTCCCGTCAGCTGGAACGCCTGGCCGAGGCGCTGGGGATGAAACCGTCCCTGCGCTGACAGGCGGCTGTTTTCTGTACAAAGAGCCAGCATCCCCGATGGGATGCTGGCTCTTTTTTTAATCTGACATGATCTTGCGGGCCTGGTCCTATTCCCAGACGTTTTGTCGTCCTTCAGGGGGGCATGTCAGACGGTTCAGCTTTTTCTCCATTCCACCCGATATGACGGGTTTCTGCCGGCTGGCTCCCGCCATCTGACAGGATCAGTGCGACTGACGGAGGGGGGCAAGAAGCCGGTTGAGATAATCCAGCTCACTCTGGGGGCGGGTGCGGTCAGAGGCACGACGTTGCAGTTCACGCTCGATGTCATGGGCACGGTTGCGTTCATGGTCCGGGATGTGGGCATCAGAGTCCGGACTGTCATCCAGTTTCCGGCCCAGCGGGTCCTGATTCTCCGGCTGTTTTTCCTCATCATCATGTGTGTCCTCATCCTGCCCGCTGTTCGGGTCGTCATCGGGGGAGGCAGAGGGGGTGCCGTTCTGCTCATCTGGCGATGAGGAGGCAGAAGGAGGAGGAATGAAGCCAAGATGCCCCTTGCTTTCCTGACTGGATGCAGACTGGTTCCGGCTCATCTCATGACGGGACTGTGACAGATCATTCAGGACGGTCTGGATGTTCTTCACGCTTTCTTCGTCCTGACGGTTGGCGAGGCTCTTCAGGACAGCTCCCATATCTTTTTCCGCTTTTAGCAGATTGGACATTTTTTTCTTTGTCAGGGTTTCCCCACGATGGTTGAGCGTGCTGACCAGAAGGCGCAGGGCATATTGGGTTGCATGGTCCTTTTGCCGTTCATCAGCATGAAGGAGAACGGCCTCCTGATCCAACTGTGATGTTGTGGAAGAACTGTCTGTTGAGGCGGAAACCATGCCAAGCTGGCTGAGCAGTTCGGCTGTGGACATCTGGGAGACATCCTTGTGCTGGGTGTCCTGATCATTCGTTTTGGGGCGCTCTGAGGCAAGACGTTTCTGGGCGTGGTTCAGAAGGTCGGTTTCCTGCCGTATCAGATCCCGCAGGGCGAGGCGCTGGGTACGGGCTTCAGCCTGCGCCTGCATGGAGGCGGCCAGCGACTGCATGTCTGGCAGGGTCGCCTGCCGGAGCTGTTCGGCAGGTTCCACCATATTGCGCAGGTGCTCCAAAGCCTGTTCTGTCCGTCCGGCCAACGCATCAGACTGGACCTGCCCGGCAAGGCGGATCCAGGGCATCCCCCGGCCACCGGGCATGGGCATGACGAGGCCGCTTTGGCTGGCCTTCTGGAAAATGAAGGCCATGTGGCCGTCCAGAGCAGTTTTCAGGCTTTCCAGTTCGTCATGCAGCGCCTGCTGTTCAGCTGGAGGCGGGGGAGCGGGATGCTGCCCGAGAGCGAGAAGATGCAGGCGTATCCCGTTCTGCAAGGCCCGTACATGAAGCATGGAGGCCGCAATGGCCTGCCCGGATTGTGAACGGTCTTCCGCATAAAGGGCTGTGAACCAGAGCTGTTCAGTCAGGGCCTGGAGGGGCAGGCCTGTCGTTGCCTGCCGCTGTAGCAGGGCGAGTGGCAGGCTGAGATCAGCCGGAAGAGGCAGGTCTGTCAGAAGGGCCAGCAGGTGGGCTGCCTGTGCTTCTGTTGTGCGCTTGAGAACAAGAGCCAATCGCAGGTCCAGCAGTGCGCGGCTCAGTGGATCGTGAAAGGAACGGTGCCCCAGGCGGAAGGTCTGGAGTTTGGAGCAGCGTTCTTTGCCAGAGCTGCTGCGGGCGCAGAGCTGCCCGGCAACTTCCAGCCCGGCGAAGGGGCTGTCGGAGAGGTCGAGCCGGGTGGTGCCCGTGGCTTTGGTCGGCTGTTTTTCCAGCGGCAGGGGAATGGTCAGACCATGAGCAGGGTCCGGCGTGTGCGCTGGTGGAATGATGGGGTGCAGTCTGGCTTCCAGGGAAGCGACACCATGGGGCTGGCTGACTGACCATGGAAAGCTGGTATACCAGTCCTGGGATATGGCACCGGCTTTGGCGGTCCATTGAATGTCTGGCGGTGTGTCGGCACTGACATGAAGCTGCCAGCGCCCCAGCCTGCGGCCCCGGACAGAAAGACTTATGGTGCCGCTCTTTCGCAGGGTTCCTTCAATCTGCCAGCTTCCTTTCTCCCGGGATGTCTGGCTGTGCTCGACAGTACCATGCAGGGCGGGGCGTCCTGATGTGGCGTCCAGCACGGCGTGGAGCCGTGCTCCTTCCGGTAGTGAGAGGGCGGGACTGTGTGCCGTCAGGAAGATGGGTGGGCCGGGTGAATAGGCGGGCTGATCGATCCATGCCTGCATGGCAGGGAGCGGTGCGGCGTCATCATCCATGCCGGGGATGAAGCCAGCCTTCAGTCTCAGCCCGGCCTGTGGTCCCGCCAGCCCCCCAAGGACGAACAGGCAGAGCATGACAAGAGCGGTTGTCAGCCTGCCTGCCCAGTGTGGAAAGAGCCGTGGAAGACGCAGGCGGAGAGAGTCGAACGACTCCAGAAGCCGTTGCCGGTGGATGGTCCAGAGCTGCCCTTCCCGGCGTATGTCTTCCTCGGAGAGGCCTTCAGGCAGAGCGGGGCGGTCTGTCAGGGCTGCCAAGGGCGGAAAGGCAAGCCCGGAATCGCTGGCGATACGCTGATCCACCTGTGCAGCGGAGGGACGGGGCAGGCGGTGGAGGCGCCGGGCTGCCAAGAACAGCACACTTCCGAAGGAGGAGACTTCCAGCAGGAGGTGCAGGCTGTCAGGCAGGGATTGTGGGAGATGAAGCAGGGCCGCACAGCCCCACAGGCCAGCAAGCAGCAGGGGCCAGCGGGCATGATGCCAGCACTGTTCCAGCCGGAGCCGACGGTAGGCCTGCCGCTGGATGTGGGCAAACCGGGGAGGGAGGGGTGTGGGCTTCACGGGGGTCAGGGGCGGGCCAGCCAGTCGGGGACGGCTTCCTGTGCCAGCAGCTCTTCAAGTGTCTGGCGTCCGCGGATGATGGCTTTCCGGCCGCCTTCAATCATGACCTGCGCAGCAAGGGGGCGTGAATTGTAGGTGGAGCTCATGACTGTGCCATAGGCTCCGGCATCCAGCAGAGCAACCAGATCTCCTTTCTTCAAAGGGGGCAGGGAACGCTGGCGGGCAAAGATGTCGCTGCTCTCACAGATGGGACCGACCACATCTACGCACTCTTCGGTGGTGGTGTCCGGTTCGTTCAGGGGGAGGATGCCATGCCAGGAATCATACATGGCTGGGCGGACGAGGTCATTCATGCCAGCATCAATGATGACGAAACGGCGGGCAGCGTCCTTCACGTCGATCACACGGGCCAGAAGAACCCCGGCGGGTGCCGCCAGCCAGCGGCCGGGCTCGACATGCAGCTGCACATCCAGGTCTCCCAGCGTCTCGGCAATGACATCAGCCAGCATGGCGGGGGGAGGTGCCTGCTCGTTCCGGTAGGCGATACCAAGGCCGCCGCCGCAGTCAATGTCGCTGACATGCAGCCCATCTTCCCGCAGGGTGCGGACGAGTGCGGCAATTCGCTCATAGCCTTTGCGGAAGGGAGCTGCCGTCACCATCTGGCTGCCGAGATGAACGGCAAGACCGACCAGCTCCACACCGGGCATGTCTGTCTGTGCCTTCCGGTAGAGGGCCGGGATGGCGTCATGAGCAATGCCGAATTTGTCTTCGGCACGCCCTGTCGTGATCTTGCTGTGTGTCTGGGCGTCAATATCGGGATTGACCCGGAAGGCGATGCGGGCCCGCTGCTGCATGTTTTGTGCCAGAGCGTTGAGCCGGTGCAGTTCTTCCACACTTTCGACATTGATCTGACCGATCTGATGATGAATCGCCAGCTCCAGCTCGTCATCCGTCTTGCCGATTCCTGAGAAGACGATGTCACGGGCCCTGATGCCCGCCGCAAGAGCCCGCCGCAGCTCTCCACCGCTGACGACATCAGCCCCGAAGCCACATTGTGCCAGAACGGTCAGGCAGGCCTGATGATCCTGTGCCTTGACGGCAAAGTGGCAATGGATGGGCAGATTGCGGGCCCTGAATGCATCCTGAAGGGCATGGGCACGCTGGCGTAGCGTATCGGCGCTGATGACCCAGCAGGGTGTTCCGTGCTCTCTGGCAATATCCGTGAGAGAGGTGCCATCCATGACCAGCCCCTGTCTGCCTTCGTAGGACAGGTTGGGGTGGTTGTTCAGGAGGGTCTGGAATGTCGGGTCGGGATGTGTCGAAGTCATGACCGCATGATTACAGACCAGCAGCCAAAATGGGAAGGTGTAACCCGCAGGAAACAGGGGCGCAGTCGCAGACAGTACGGAACACCCTGACGCTCTTCCCAAGCAGCTATGGAAGCGCTTCAATCATGTATTCTGGATGAGGAGATATGTGGTGCACCCGAGAGGACTCGAACCTCTAACCCCCAGATTCGTAGTCTGGTGCTCTATCCAATTGAGCTACGGGTGCAGACCCCGGAAGACCCGAGTATATGATGACATGGTGCACCCGAGAGGACTCGAACCTCTAACCCCCAGATTCGTAGTCTGGTGCTCTATCCAATTGAGCTACGGGTGCGCCGTGTTGAGGAGGCTTCTATCCGGTCTGGGGCAGTGGTGCAACCCCACTGGAGAAGTTTTTTTAAATATTTTCCAGTGGGATGTTCCCGGCGTTTTTCAGCGGCGAATCAGCGAAACATGGGCACGGCAGCGTGGTGACGTGTAGGTCCCACCGATGGCCGTACCAACCGGATAGCCGTTGAATGTCTGCCTGTAGGGGGTATCGTTCATTCCCTTGTCGGTCAGTTCGGCCAGGTAGTGCTGCTGGCCTTTTTCATAGGTGCCCCGGAGAGTGGATGTATTCATGCCGGGGTTGAAAACGACCTCATGCCCACGGATGCGAAGGGAGGATATGTCCCCGGTCGGGCAGACTCCTTGCTCGGTAACGAGCTTGCCCGTCCACAGGCCATAGGGGTCGGAAGCCGGGTCGGGAAGGGAGGAGCAGGCCCCCAGAGTGCAGAGGCTGACCAGACAGGTGAGAAAAGCGGGACGCATTGCGCAGTTCCTGAAAAACATGTTCGAGTAATGTGAGCCGCCGCGGAAATCTTTGCCGGAAGGTAAAAACCGGTGGAGAATAAGGATGACGTTGGCGGTCGATCGTCCTATAGAGACTAGCACGAATTGAGCATTGTGCCATATCCAGCAGGCGAGGCCCGGAACTTGACGCAGAAAAACGCAGACACCCTTCAGCAGCTTGATGAAACCCTCCATGAAGACCGTATCCTGATTCTGGATTTCGGCAGCCAGGTGACCCAGCTGATCGCCCGTCGTGTGCGGGAAAGCGGGGTGTATTGCGAGATCTGGCCGTTCACTTCCCCGCTGGAGAAAATCCGTGAGTTCAACCCGCGGGGCATCATCCTGTCCGGCAGCCCGGCCAGCGTGCATGACGACAATGCGCCGACCCTGCCGGAAGGGCTGCTGGAGCTGAAGCGCCCCATTCTGGGTATCTGCTACGGCCAGCAGGTTCTCTGCCATACGCTGGGCGGGCGTGTGGAAACCCATGACCACCGTGAATTTGGCCGTGCCTATATTGATGTCGCCGAGGAATGTGCGCTGTTCCACGGTCTCTGGGCACAGGGTGGGCGTGAGCAGGTCTGGATGAGCCACGGTGACCGTGTGGCGGCCCTGCCGCCGGGCTTCAGGGCCGTGGCCTATTCCGAGGGGGCACCGTTTGCCATCATCGCCAATGAAGAACGCCGCATCTATGGCGTGCAGTTCCACCCGGAGGTGGTGCATACGCCACATGGGGCGGAGCTGATCCGCAACTTCACGCATGGCGTGGCAGGCTGCTCCGGCACGTGGACGATGGCCGGTTTCCGTGATCTGGAAATTGCCCGCATCCGCAAGCAGGTGGGTGATGGCAAGGTGATCTGTGGTCTCTCCGGCGGGGTGGACAGCTCCGTGGCGGCCAAGCTGATCCATGATGCCATCGGGGACCAGCTGACCTGCATCTTTGTCGATCCGGGCATCCTGCGTGCCGGTGAGGCTGACGAGGTGGTGAAGACCTTCCGTGACCGTTTCAACATCCATCTGGTCCATCGTGATGCCTCCGACCTGTTCCTTGGCGAGCTGGCCGGGGTGACGGACCCGGAGGTGAAGCGCAAGACCATTGGCCGCCTCTTCATTGAGGTCTTCGAGCAGGAAGCGGCCAAGCTGGGCGGGGCGCAGTTCCTGGCGCAGGGCACGCTGTATCCGGATGTGATCGAGAGTGTCAGCTTCAATGGCGGGCCGTCCGTGACCATCAAGTCCCATCACAATGTGGGCGGTCTGCCAGAACGGATGAACATGGAGCTGGTCGAGCCGCTGCGTGAACTTTTCAAGGATGAGGTCCGTGCGCTGGGCCGTGAGATCGGCGTGCCGGAGCATATTGTCGGGCGGCATCCATTCCCGGGGCCGGGACTGGCCATCCGTATCCCCGGTGACATCACACGGGAGAAGCTGGACCTCCTGCGGAAGGTGGACAGTATCTATCTGGAGGAAATCCGCAAGGCTGGCCTGTATGATGAAATCTGGCAGGCTTTTGCGGTTCTCCTGCCTGTCCGCACAGTGGGCGTGATGGGTGATGACCGTACCTACGATCAGGCCTGCGCCCTGCGTGCCGTCACCAGCACGGACGGCATGACCGCCGAGGTCTATCCCTTCACTTTCGAGTTCCTCAACCGTGTCGCTGGCCGCATCGTGAACGAGGTGCGTGGCATCAACCGTGTCACCTACGACATCACCTCCAAGCCACCGGGCACGATCGAGTGGGAATGATCGCGCGTCTGGCATAGGGTGGCACCACCCGGCATGAAAGTGCCTTAAAGCCCGCAGAAATGCGGGCTTTTTTGTTTTTTGGTCCGGCATTGTCTGGCATCGAACGGTATCGCCAAGCAGTTATTTTTTATGGCATAGTGCGTGGCACTGACTGAGTCTGACGCCATGATTTTTGTTGATACCATGTCAGACATTCTATGGGTGTCATGGTATCGATATTTAATAACCATATGAATAATAAGGATTTTATCCGGTTATTTTGATGGTTTTTGGTCATGGTATCGTGGTTTGGAGTGCCATGAGCCGATGCTGACTGATACCAAACTGCGCAATCTCAAGCCGACGGATAAGCTTTACAAGGTGAATGACCGCGACGGGCTGTACGTCGCGGTGACGCCTGCGGGCAGCATCTCGTTCCGATATAACTATGCGATCCACGGAAGGCAGGAGACTCTGACCTTTGGCCGGTATGGCGTTGGGGGCATTACTCTAGCCGAAGCCCGTGAGCAATTAGGTGAGGCTAAAAAGCTGATCGCAGCAGGCAAGTCACCTGCGAAGGAAAAAGCTCGAGAAAAAGCGCGTATCAAGGGCGTGGAGACGTTTGGAGCGTGGGCCGAGAAATGGCTGCGCGGATATCAGATGGCGGACTCCACTCGTGACATGCGCAAATCTGTCTACGAGCGTGAGCTGAAGCCTAAATTTGCCAATCAGAAGCTTGTAGAGATTACCCATGAAGACTTGCGCGCACTGACTGATGCTATTGTCGAACGTGGCGCTCCGGCGACTGCTGTGCATGCCCGAGAGGTGATGTTTCAAGTCTACCGGTGGGCTATCGAACGAGGGCAGAAGGTCGAAAATCCAGCTGAACTGGTTCGTCCGACCAGCATAGCAAAATTTGAGCCAAGGGATCGTGCTCTGACGCCTGAAGAGATCGGCCTGATGTATCGGTATATCGAGCGCATCGGCACTACCCCGTCGATCCGGGCCGCAGCCAAGCTGCTTTTACTGACGATGGTCCGAAAGAGCGAGTTGACCAACGCAACGTGGAGCGAGGTCAGTTTTAGTCAGGCGCTTTGGACGATCCCCAAAGAGCGGATGAAGCGGCGCAACCCCCATTTGGTGTTTCTGTCGCGACAGGCGCTCGATATTTTCATTGCTCTGAAGACGTTTTCCGGGGGCTCAGATTATATATTGCCGTCCCGCTACGACACCGATCAGCCGATGAGTAGTGCCACGCTCAATCAGGTACTCACGCTGACCTACAGGCTCGCTCAGAAAGAAGGAAAGCCGCTCGCAAAATTTGGTCCTCATGATTTGCGCAGGACGGCAAGCACTCTGCTGCATGAGGCCGGCTACAATACCGATTGGATCGAAAAGTGCCTTGCTCATGAACAGAAAGGGGTAAGAGCCGTTTACAACAAGGCTGAATATCGTGAGCAGCGTACCGCTATGCTGCAAGACTGGGCTGATATGATTGATGAATGGACGATCAAGCCACGTTAACGATCGCTTTCTTGACGTTTTTTTAGGGCGCGTCGTTTGATGGCTGCTGAAACGGCTTGACGGGAAATGCCGAGTTGCCGAGCTATTTCAGCCTGCGTCATTGTGCCTTTTGATAGAAAATCATCCAGCATGCTTGTGGGAGATCGTAAGGCTTTAACTTGTCTATAAGCTTCTCTCCGCACGTAAGCATGTTCTTCAATATCCCAGCCAGAGAGGGTCGAATTATTGAAACCATGAGACCAAATTTGTTCCATCAGGGCACGGTATTCCCAAATAAATCTCCGATCACGTTGATAGGCTCTTCTTGAAGAAGCACTTCTGCTGGGATGGTGTTTCTCACAATATAACTTACTAGGTTTAGGGCTAGCAGTGGGAGAGCCTGCCAAGCGAGTTGTCCACGCAAGGTCACCATGACGTGCATGCTCCCGTAACTTCATTTTTGGTTCGATGTATTCGTGGAAACTCTCTACGGAACAATCTGCACGCATCTCGACTAGATCGCCATAACGAGCGATCATTTGGCTCGCTTTATGAGGGCCATATTTTCCTGACAAGGCCTCTGAATAATGTTCAGCTAGTTTCTTTGCTCTCTCCAGCCCTAACGAAATCATTTTTTCTGTTAGAGGAACAAGCTTGGCGTTTTTGTTCTTCAGTTTTTTTACTACAACTGGATTGAAGCGTATTGCTGAATATTCAGTGAGATTTCCACAAAGCTCACAAAAACACCATGTCAAATTGTCTGAAAGCTTGGCCTCAATGCGACCGGTGGCTTCCCGTTTGGTAACTACGCGCTCGAGGATCGGATCGAAAGCAAGGTGGGTTTCGTGATCTTTAGCCATGGTCAATTTATGTCCGCAGTGTCAACTAAATTCAATCTTTTTTTCAGCTGCAGCAGGCAGTGGCAGGTAACCTCAAGCACATTGTCATCGGGGTGCAGAGGGAAGAGAAATGGGAAACACGGGTAGGGTTCTTATTGACCGCAAAAAGCTTCACGCAATGATACCGCTAGCCGAAAGAACCATCTTCAATATGGAGCGGCGTGGCGAGTTTCCACGCCGTATCGCGCTGACCAGTAGAAACGTGGCGTGGGATCTCGAAGAGGTCATAGAGTGGATTGAGACGCGCAAGGCACAGGGTGCTCAGGCGCATCGTCCTGGTATGAGCTTCTGATTTCAAAGCTTGTTTGTAACGCCTGTGTCTCCTATTCGCTGGGAACAGCATGCCGTCAGCAAGGCATCAAAATGTTCCCCAGCAGAGCTCTGCCATCGGGAAGGCTTTTTCGTTGCAGACATTCTGGCGGCTGCACCAAAGGGTGACGCGGTTAGCATGGAGCATCCACTGTTTGCGTTAAAAGCGGGCGATAGGCGTGTAAGAACCTATGAGCGTAACGGTCTCGTGGTGACTGTGAAGCCCGGGTCGGATGGCTGTGCGACCATACATGACAAGGACCTATGGATTTATTGCATCAGTCAGTTGGTTGAGGCCAAGAACCGTGGACGCCCCATAACACCAACAGTGCGTTTTACGGCCTATGATTTTCTCCGTAGTACGAACCGCTCAACAGGGGGTGTCGGCTACCGCCGTATAGTCGGTATGCTTGCAAGGCTGAGAGGGACTGGCATCGAGACTAACATTGAGACGAATGGACAGCGTGAGCGACGCGGCTTTGGACTGATTGATTCATGGCGCATTGTAGAAAAGTCGCCAACAGATGATCGTGTGACCGCCATTGAGGTGGATTTGCCTCACTGGTTATTCCGTTCTGTTGCGACCATGCGGGTTCTGACCCTTTCACGGGACTATTTCAAACTCCGCAAGCCGCTTGAGCGGCGCATATATGAACTTGCCCGCAAACATTGTGGTCTTCAGCCAAAATGGCGCGTGTCTGTGACGGTCCTGTACGCGAAAAGCGGCAGTACCGCGACGTTGAGAGAGTTTCGACGGCAGATAAAGGAACTGTCTGTTATCAACCTGCTACCTGATTATCAGATATCGCTCGATACAGAGCGTGACCACGTAACTTTCTTTGCCAATAGAGAAGATCGCTAAAAAGCGGCTGGCCGCAATCTGTCGCTGAACGGGGCGCTCATTTTATCAGCAGCAGCGCGATATTGAACACCTGATCTTCCAAAAATGCCCTGTTGATAAGTGGTGACAGCTTTGTGGAACGACACGTACCTTCACCCACGTTTCCCTGTGGATTAGCACGTACCTTTACACACGCCCGGACACGTACTTTCACCCACACGAGTGGTATATAACATGTTGAAACTGATATGTTTTTCTAACCCGTAACACGCGCGCGCGCGTTTTAACTTAAATATATTCTTTTAACGTCTGAGGGGCTATTCCATCTGGGGATATGTCTACCGCGGCGCTCCTCGTTATAGGATGTAGTCGAGAGGCTAGGGCGTTTAAACACTTTGATCGTAGCGTTTAAACGGCATGCAATTCATAATTTCTCTGAGCCGTCTGCGGGAGACAGCCAGTAGGCAATGAGCTCAGGATCAGGGCTCGGATTGAGGTTTAGCGGCCTTGGGCTGAAGACGTGACGTTTCGGAGATGCCTTTGGACTCTGTTTCTCGAAGGCGGTAGAAGGGGTAGAGGACAGCTCTTTTTGGGATATCTGTGAAGAGAGCCCCAAAATAAATTTCCTGACGTGCCGAGTGAACTGACTGTAGCTCATCTGAAGAGTATCGTGATGTTTTTGGAAGACATCTGACCTGTTGTAACCTTGCTTCAACTCTTCTGCGATGACGGATTTCAGGGCAAGAAACCTCACGCGAGCCATCCCCTTCTTATTTGGCGTCATTGTAACCACTTCCAAGGCATAGCCTTCCTATTAGCGTGCGAATATACTCCAATATGTGCAATTATATGCGAATATATGCGAAAATCTTCCTGATCGTGAGACCGGGGGTGCATTCGCATATAATTGCATATTGTCGCGTGATGTTTGAAAGCAAGATAGGTTGCCGTGTGCACGGCAACGTGCTTGTTCGCCTGTGGCTCAACGCTGGTAAAGGGGCGGTCTAGTGACCGAGATCGAGAAAAAACGCCAAAAAAATATCGGACCACGGTCGGGTCAACGTATTCCGGTTAAAGTGACCGCAGAAGAAAAAGAGGCCATTGAGCGCACAGCTAGCCAAGTGAGGCTTCCAGCTTCCACCCTGATGAGGAACTTGGCTCTTGGCTATAGTCCGCCTAGTCGTGTCGATCAGGAGACTTTTCTTGAGCTGTTCAGTCTGAGAGGTGATCTGGGCCGTCTTGGTGGCCTTCTCAAGCTATGGCTGGTCGATCGGCCTGATGCTGTGGTGTCCAATAAGGTCGTTCGGGAGGCTTTGACCGAGATATTGGAACGCCAAGGACAGGTTGCTGATTTGATAAGTGAGATGCGGCCTTTAATTCGACGTTAGAACGCATATGGTAGCTGTCCATTAAACGGTGGTTTTCCGAACGCACCAAAAAACGGCATCCGGGACATTCGAACCTCAATTGACGAGTTAACATTCTCGTCAAGTTTTCAATGTCTCGGTTTCGTCAATGAATCAGCGTATTGGGTATGCACGGGTCTCTACGGAAGACCAGCATCTGGACCTGCAGCGTCACGCGCTTCAGCAGTCGGGGAGCCACGTCATCTACGAGGAAGCTGCAAGCGGGAAAAATGCCGAGCGCTTGGAGCTTGAACAATGCCGCAAAGCCCTGCGCACCGGTGACACGCTGGTGGTGTGGCGGCTGGACCGGCTCGGCCGTAGCTTGCCCGATTTGGTACAGATTGTGGCCGATCTCGAACGCAGTGGCATCAGCTTCGAAAGCGTTACCGAGAAAATCAAGACAGAAAGCGCCGCTGGGAAGCTGATCTTCCATGTCTCTGCCGCCCTCGCGGAGTTCGAGCGCAGCCTGATCCCCGAGCGCACCCATGCCGGACTCGCCGCAGCGCGCGCCAGAGGCCGCTCAGGCGGTCGCAAGCCCAAGCTCGGGGAGAAGCAGGTGCGCGAGAGCAAGTCCCTCCTGCGCGACCCGGACATCCAGGTGGCCGATGTGGCGCGGCGCTATGGGGTGTCATGTACGACGCTTTACAAGCATGTCGGTGAGCAGCGGCAGCGCTGCCTGGCGGACACCGAAGATTGAACTCCGCCCCAAAAGTCCGCGCGAGGGGTTGATTGTAGATATGCGTATAGTTTATATACCCATTATCAAACAATTCTGGTGGGCGCGCTCGTCGCACCCGTTCAACGAGGGCTTGCCATGCGCTGGGGTATCGAAAAGCGGTTGGAGTTCATTGAATTCCGCCTCTTTTGGGAGGGCGGGATCAACCGTGCCGACATCGTAGACCAGTTCGGCGTGTCCGTGCCCCAGGCCTCGAAGGACCTGACACTCTACGAGGAGAAGGCACCGGGAAATCTGATCTACGACAAGAGCGTCAAACGCTACAAAGCGGCGGAAGATTTCAAGCCTGTTTTCATGCAGCCCAATGCATCCACGTACCTCGCCCACCTGCGCGAGACTAACGGAGGAGCGTCTGGTGTAACCGAAGCTTGGCTTGCATCGGCGCCCGAGCATGATGCCCTGCCTATTCCACACCGACGCGTGGAGGTCGACGTCCTTCGCGATGTCCTCAAGGCCGTTAGAGAAGGTCATTCCATAGAGGTCTTCTACCAGTCGATGAGCGCCAAGAAGCCCACCCCCGAGTGGAGGCGGATTTCTCCCCACGCTCTCGGCAATGACGGACTGCGCTGGCATATCCGTGCCTTCTGTCACATCGACCACAAGTTCAAGGACTTCATTCTCTCGCGCTGCATGAAGATCCGAAAGCATGGACTGTCCGGCGCGTCCGCGAATGACGACAAGCTTTGGCATGATCGCTTCGCGGTCGCGCTCGCACCGAATCCAGCCCTGAGCGCGACCCAGCGATCGATCATCGCCCAAGATTATGAAATGACGAACGGGCGCACTGAAGTAATGGTGAGAAAGGCGCTGCTCTACTACTTCCTGAAGCGCCTCCGTCTGGATGTCGCAGACAAGCTGGACAACCCCCACGAAGTCCCGGTCGTGGTCGCCAACCGAACTGCCTTTGACGCAGCGCTCGCGGAGGCGATGGCATGAAGTCTGTCAATTTCGAAATCCTTTGCGACGACTGGCCTGAACTCGCAGGTCTTGGCGCCTTTGCAGAAGCCTATGCTCACGCTGATCCTGCAAGCGCACTCGTCAAGCTTCGGCTCTTCGCAGAAAATCTGACGAAGGATATCTACCGCGAGCTCCGGTTGCCAAAGCCTGACTTGCCCACATTCGTTGATCTCTTGAAGAACGACGCCTTCATCGCAATCACGCCGAAGGTTGTGCTCGACAAACTCCACGCGTTGCGGATTCACGGCAACAAAGCCGCGCATGGCGAGCCTGTAAGGAGCCAGCACGCTCTACGGCTGCTCAAGGAGGCACACGACCTAGCTCGCTGGATGTGTGTCCGGTACGGGAAAGCGAAAGCAGACCAGCTTAACACCTTCCAGCAGCCGGCTATTCCAGGTCAGGTTGAGGAGCGGGAACGGCGCCAGGTCCTCGAAAAATTGGCGGCCCAGGAAGCCCAGATGGACGCGCTGCTTTCAGAACTCGAAGAAGCGCGCACGAAGGCAACCGCCGCCCAGAAGGAAGCGGCTGAGCTCAAGCAGCTTGCAAGCTCGGCACAGGCAGCGGCCGATGAACTTCATTTCAGCGAAGCAGAAACCCGAGCGCGCCTCATCGATAGCATGTTGGCGAGCGTCGGATGGGATATCGCCGAAGGCGTCAAGAACACGACTCAAGTGGGCAAGGAAGTCGAGGTCGACGGACAACCTACGGCTACGGGCATCGGTTACGCCGATTACGTGCTGTGGGATGACAACGGGAACCCGCTGGCCGTTATCGAGGCGAAAAAGACCTCGACCGATGCCGAGCTTGGTCGACATCAAGCCAAACTCTATGCCGATAGCCTTGAAAAGCGGTATGGGCACCGCCCGGTCATCTTCTACACGAACGGCTTCGACATCTGGATTTGGGACGACGCGCAAGACTTTCCTCCGCGGAAGCTCTATGGCTTCTACTCCAAGGACAGCCTTCAGCATCTGGCGAACTACCAACGGCACAACAAACAGCCACTCGACACGGTCGCGATCAGCGATCAGATCGTAGATCGGCTGTACCAGCTGGAAGCTATCAAAAGGGTTTCTGAGCGGTTTTCGCAGAAGCACCGTCGGGCGCTGGTGGTTCAGGCCACTGGTACAGGCAAGACACGCGTTGCGATCGCGCTGACGGACCTTCTGATCAGAGCCGGTTGGGTCAAGCGGGTCCTCTTCCTCTGTGATCGCAAGGAACTCCGGAAGCAGGCCAAGAACGCCTTCAACGATTTCCTATCGGAGCCCACGCGGATCATTACATCGCGCGTTAGGACGAACGCCAGTGAGCGCGTCTTCCTTGCGACCTATCCCGCGATGCAAAAGGTCTTCCAGTCTTTCGACCCTGGCTTCTTCGACCTCATCATCGCGGATGAATCTCATCGAAGCATCTACAACGTCTACGGAGACATCTTTCACTATTTCGACTGTCATCAGGTGGGGCTTACCGCGACGCCAGTTGACTTCGTTGCGAGGAGCACCTTCCGCCTCTTTGGGTGCGAAGGGCAACTTCCCACGTCAAATTATGATCTCGAGCAGGCGGTTCAGGCAGGCTACCTGATCCCATTCGAGGTCTATGAGCACACGACGCAGTTTCTCCGCGACGGCATCACCCTCGATGGCCTATCGCCCCAGCAAATCCAAGAGCTCGAAGACCAGGGGGATGACCCGGCGCAGTATGATTTCTCCTCGGAGCAGATCGACAAGGTCATCTATAACAAGGACACCAACCGCGCGATCCTCCGAAACCTGATGGAAAACGGGATCAAGGATGCGACCGCACAAATCTTAGGAAAGAGCATCATTTTTGCACGGAACCATCAGCATGCGATGCTGATGCGTCAGCTCTTCGATGAAATGTATCCGCAATACGCCGGCAAGTTCTGCCAGGTGATCGACAACTATGATCCGCGTGCCGAGCAGTTGATCGACGATTTCAAGGGCGAAGGTACCAACAATGATCTGACCATAGCGATCTCGGTCGACATGCTCGATACCGGGATCGACATCCCGGAGATCGTGAACCTGGTTTTCGCCAGACCCGTCAAATCGCCAGTGAAGTTCTGGCAAATGATTGGCCGAGGCACGCGTCTCTGTCCGGACCTCTTCGGTCTCGGCCAGCATAAGAGCGTGTTTCGCATCTTTGACCACTGGGGCAATTTTGCCCGCTTCGAAATGGGCTATCGCCCTGCCGAACCTACACAGGGCAAGCCGTTGGCTCAGCAGGTCTTCGAAGAGCGTTTAAATGTTGCCGAGATCGCCCTTCAGAAGAGCGAAATCTCGGCCTTCGACGCTGTGATCGACCTTGTGGCACAGGATATCAATGCGTTACCGGAAGAATCCATCGCCATTCGGGAGAAATGGAAGGAGAAGCGCGCGCTATCTCGTCCCGAGGTATTGAAGGCGTTCGCCCCGGCGACGGTCGCGAGACTTCGCCAGGAGATCGCACCTCTGATGCAGTGGCGAAACATCCGTGGATTCAGCGATGCCCTTGCGCTCGATCTTCTCATAGCGCGGATGCAAATCGCAGTGCTTCGTGGCTCAGGCGAGATTGCCGATCTGAAAATCGAGCTCTTCGACCGCTTGGCATGTCTGCAGATGCACCTGAACCCCGTACGCGAGAAGGCGGAAGTCATCAAACGCGTAAAGTCGGATGCTTTCTGGAAGGATGTAGCTGCCGCCGATCTGGAGGACGCACGAATTCGGCTGCGCGAAATCATGCATCACCGTGCCAAAGGCGGTTCGCAGGGCCTTCCTCCGAAGGTGGTCGATATCACCGAGGATCGCGGGCAGATGCAGTTTGCACGGCGTTCGGCGAGCCTGAAATCCGTCGACATGAAAGCCTATCAGCAGATCGTCGAGGCTGAGCTCAAGAAGCACTTCGAGACCAACCCGGTCCTCAAGAAAATCCGTGCTGGCGAGGCAGTGTCCGACCGCGAAATCGATTCGCTCGTGTCGCTTATTCTCACTCAGCACCCGGACGTGCAGCGTGAGCATCTTGAGGAGTTCTTCAGCGAGACGGCGGGTCCGCTCTATCTTGCGATCCGGATAATTGTAGGCATGGATCCCGAGGCGGTGCGAGAGAAGTTCACCGCCTTCGTACAAAAACATCCGAAGCTGAGCGCGAAGCAGACACGTTTCCTCGGGCTGCTGCAAAACCACATTGCGCGCTACGGCACGATTGAGGTCGAGCGGCTCTACGATGACCCCTTTACTGTAGTCGACGCCGACGGGCCGGACGGGGTTTTCGATGACGAGGCCGACCTCACCGATCTCATCAATATTGTGCGCTCCTTCAGTCCCACGGTCGAGGGGCGCCCCGACGACAACCCGAACGAGAGGAAATCATAAATGGTCACGGGTGAGCTCAAGCGGCGCGTCGACACGCTCTGGACGGAATTCTGGCAGGGCGGGATCACTAACCCGCTGACGGTGATCGAGCAGATCACGTTTCTGATGTACGCGCGCCTCCTCGACATCAATGAGGCGCGAGATGAGAACCGCCAGAAGCGGACGGGCAAGTCGTTCGAGCGCCGCTTTAAAGAGGACGAGCAGCACCTGCGCTGGTCGCAGTTTAGGCACCTGGGATCCGACCAGATGCTTCCGCTCGTGCGAGATAAGGTCTTTCCGCATTTCCGCTCCACAGTGGCCAGTGGCACGGCCTTCGCCGAGTTCATGAAGGACGCGCAGCTGATGATTCAGAAGCCGGGCCTTCTGGTGAAAGCCATAAACATGATCCATGAGCTGCCGCTGACGGAGGGCGACACCAAGGGCGACCTCTACGAGTACCTGCTCAGCAAACTGACGACGGCTGGCATCAACGGGCAGTTCCGCACGCCGCGGCACATCATTCGGCTGATGGTCGACATGCTGGAACCTAAGCCGACGGACGTGATATGCGACCCCGCCTGCGGCACCGGCGGTTTCCTCGCCAGCGTGATGGAATATCTGCTTGAGACCTACACCTCGCCCGAGGCTGTGATCGAGGAGAAGGATCCCGAGACTGGCGTGGTCGAAAAGATTTTCACCGGCGACCTGCTCGAAGAGCACCGCGACCACATTCGCAGCAGCATGTTCCATGGCTTCGACTTCGACGCGACCATGCTGCGGATCGCGGCGATGAACCTCATGCTGCACGGGGTCGACGATCCCGGCATCCATTATCAGGACACGCTGAGCACCGGCTTCACGGACAAATTCCCTCGGCAGGCGAGCGAGGGCTTCGACGTCATCCTCGCCAACCCGCCTTTCAAGGGTAGCCTCGATTTTGAAGACGTGCACTCGGGGCTTCTGCGCCAAGTCAAGACCAAGAAGACCGAGCTGCTGTTTCTCGCGCTGATCCTGCGCATGCTGAACACCGGCGGCCGATCCGCAACCATCGTGCCCGATGGCGTTCTTTTCGGCTCTTCCAACGCGCACCGTCGGCTGCGCCAGCTCTTGGTGGAGCAGAACCAGCTGGAGGCAGTTATTTCATTGCCGAGCGGCGTGTTCAAACCGTACGCGGGTGTTTCCACCGGCATCTTGATCTTTACCAAAGGGGGCAGAACCGACAATGTCTTCTTCTACGATGTCAAGGCTGACGGTCTTTCGCTCGATGATAAACGGGAACCAGTAGCAGTTAACGATTTACCCGATTGTCTCGCCCGCTGGCGCTCGCGTGATCCAAAGATTGATCGAGATCGAGGATCGAAATTTTTCTTTGTGCCTGCAGAGGAACTACGCGAGCACGGCTTTGACCTATCCTTCAAGCGGTATTTCGACAGGCCCCACGAAGAAGAGGATCATGAATCGCCACAAGAAATTCTTAAACGCATATTGAAACTGAACGAAGATATTGCGTCAGAGCTTTCTGATATCGAGGCGCTGCTTGCATGAGGAACGTTCCAATTCTGGATGTGGCAGATGTCCTTGCAAGCGGCCCAACTGAGTTCGCTGGCACCAAGCGATACTTCGCAACCGCAGACGTAAATGGGGCCGATCTACTAGACGGCGTGGAGGTCAATTTCACGGACCGCCCAACGCGTGCGAATCTGGTTGCAGAGCACGGCGATGTGCTATTTGCGAAAATGCAAGCAACCGACAAAGTTGTACATGTAAACGGTAGGGTCGCGGACGCTATCTTTTCAACCGGCTTTTTCAACCTTCGCCCCCGGCAAGACATTCTAGAATCCAGGTTTCTTTTCTGGCTCTTGAGGAGTCCGCAGTTTCACTTGGAAAAGGACAAACGCTGCACCGGAGCAACCCAAAAGGCGCTTACATTAAGTGGCTTAAGAGATATATCTATTCCAAGCCTCCCCCCCCTCGAAGAACAGAGGCGATTGGCGACGATCCTCGATAAGGCAGACGCTGTAAGGCGAAAGCGCTCGCTTTCCCTTAAGTATGTCGATGACTTGATTAAGTCAGAGTTTGTTTTTCGGTTTGGAAGCGCCGCAACAAACCTCAAAAACCTTCCAACTTCTCCAATCAAATCATTCGGAAAAGTTGTCACTGGCAACACCCCGCCTCGAAAAGATTCGTCCAATTTCGGACAAGATGTCGAGTGGATAAAATCGGACAACATTAACACTCCAAGTCACTTCCTGACCCAGGCGGATGAATGGCTCAGCGCCACTGGAAAGAGAATTGGACGCACGGCTCCAGTTGGCTCCACTCTTGTTACGTGCATAGCAGGGAGCCCAAGTGTAATAGGCAACGCTGCGTTGGCCGATAGAGAGGTCGCCTTTAATCAGCAAATCAACGCAGTAGTCCCAAACCGTGAGACTGATCCATACTTTCTCTATTGTCAGTTCCTTGTCTCAAAGAACCTTGTACAGGCAAATTCGACGGATTCGATGAAGGGAATGGTGAGTAAAGGGAAGTTTCAAGAGATCGAATTTCTTAGGCCGCCTCTCGATGAGCAACGTGACTTTGGGCGTTTCTTTTCGCGCATGATGTCGCTCAGACTACGTCTTGAGGAATCCAGAAAAGACGGCGAAGCGCTCTTTGGCTCGCTAGCTTCGCGCGCTTTGCATGGCGAGCTTTGAGGTGACGCCATGCGCTTGACCCGGATCGAAATTGAGAACTTCAAAGGCATCGGCTCACGGCAGCGGATCGACCTGCGGCCAATAACGCTACTGTTCGGCCCAAACAGTGCAGGCAAGAGCACGATCCTGCAGGCGCTGCACTACCTGCGCGAAATCCTCGAACGCGGGAACGTCGATCCTGATAAGACAATTGCTGGCGGCCTCATTGACCTAGGAGGCTTCGCAACGCTGGTCCACAACCACGAACTCGACCGAACTGTGACCCTGAAGGTCGTCCTCGACCTCTCAGATGAACAGGGCTCAGACGGCCTGCCGCTGAACGCTGGTCTCTCGATAGGAGAGCCCGAGTTCACAGAACTGCCTGTCCGATACCTGGTCGGAGAAAGTGACGAGTATCGCGACTACGCCATCGTGCAGGACGCCGGACTGGAAGTCGACATCCGCTGGAGCGCGCTCGAGCAGGCGCCCTATGTCTCCCGCCTCGCGATAGAGTTGGATGACGAACCGCTTGCAGCCATCGTTTCGCCCCCCACCGAGGGCCGGGCACAGTTGACCGATTTCAATTTTGATCATCCGCTCCTGCGGCGGGCAGTTCTTACAGACGATATGCCAGACGACGATGAGGACTTCGCCACGGGGTCCCCGCTCGAGGACGAGATCTGGTCGCTCGCACGCGAAGCCGCCGCCGACCGCTCAACGCCGAGCTCTCCCGATAATCAGCTGCGGATCGCCGTTGGCACCGGGCTAGGCGCACTGCCACGATTGGACCGCGACCTCATCCTCGATATCCGCGACCCGGACGTGAAGAAGGCCGAACAGGAGGACCGGACGCCGCGCGTCAACGGCCTTCGCGCTCTGCTCTCCGAAATGATCCTCGGACCGGTTAAGCTTGTCCGTGACCATCTTACGCAGATGACCTACATTGGCCCGTTGCGCGACATTCCGTCGCGCAATTATCGGCCGCAGGTGACGCCAGATGAGGCTCGCTGGGCCCATGGGCTTGCCGCGTGGGACCTGCTTTATAACGACCGTCGCGGTGACCTCATGACCGAAGTCAACTGGTGGCTCTCGGGCGAGGAGCGGCTGAGAACGACCTACAGGCTAGAGCGGGTGGAGTTTAAAGAAATCCCGGTTCCCAGCGTCATGCACCAGATGTTCGAGCGCGGTCTCAACGAGGACGACATTGGCGAATTGCAAGAGCTCTATCTGAGCCTTGCCACGCGGACGGAAATCGCTCTGCGTGACTTCAATCTAGGCATCCTCGTCGCACCGGGTGACGTTGGCGTCGGCATCTCACAGATGGTCCCGGTGATCGTCGCCTCGTTGCGCAAACAGGACGGCGTTCTCGGGATTGAGCAGCCGGAACTCCATGTCCATCCCGCCATTCAGGTCCGCATGGGTGACATGTTCATCAAGGCTGCGGCTGGCGACCATGACAAGCTCACCGCGGGAAAGACCTTAATCATTGAGACGCATAGCGAGCACATCATGCTGCGGCTGCTTCGCCGCGTGCGGGAGCAGACTGAGGGTGAGGTTCCGCCTAGCATGCTCGGACTGACGCCTGATGACCTATCAGTGATCTACGTCGAGTCCTCGGCCGAAAGTGTCCGCTTCCGGCCCTTGCGCGTCAGCTCAGACGGTGATTTCGTAGACCCATGGCCGCGTGGCTTCTTCGCAGAACGGGCCGAGGAACTGTTCTGATGCTATCGGAATACGCAGTAGAACCTGCAGCCATCGGTGCGAACTGGCGAATCTTCAAGGACTTGATCGACCGCTTCGGCGCCGACAAGGGTCGGCTGATTTCTCGCTTTCCAACGAAATGGGAGAGGAAGGTTATCCAAGCAGCAAAAGAGGCTGGCGTGCCGGATGTTCGAATGTCCAGCATCGTAGAGCGTTTGCGCCTCTTTAAACACAAAGTTGTCGATTTCAATCGTACCTATGACTACGAAGCAGACTGGATTAACAACGCCCTGCGCGAACACGCTTCGCGACCATTCAAAGCAATCATATGCAATGCCGGAAAAGCTGCTTGCGCTGAAGCAATGGAGCCGGACGATTGCTCTGATGCGCACCCGCTGTTTAGAGCAACAACCAGCTGTGACGTGACCAGGACCGCTGACCAGATTGCCGATTCCTTGCATATCCTGACCGCGGTATCCAAGCATGTCGATATCGTTGATCCGTATTTCGATCTCCGACCGGCGAAGGGAAACTATCTTGCCACGCTAGTCTCACTGCTTGCGCGGCTTGCGGGGGCTCCGGGTCAGACGAAAGCTATCAGAATTCATTTCCGTGACCACGACACTCGCCCATCGGCTGAGATCCTTGCGCGAGACGGATCGGCTCAGGTCAAGGGATTGCTGCCTCCTGGCTATCGCATCGAATTTTACGCCTGGTCGGAAAAATTAGGAGGTGAGGACTTCCATGATCGGTACGTTCTGACGGAGCTTGGTGGAATTATGATCGGGGCGGGCCTATCTGCGGATGGCCCCGAGGAGTCAGCCGCTTTCACCTTACTGAACTTCGAACACGCTCAGGGGCTTCGCAGCAGATTTTCAGACGGATCAACGGTCTACGCTCGTGTTGGATCGGCTGTGCGCATCCGCGAGGATGGTAGTACCGAACTGTTCTGATAGCTGCATGGCTGTGAGACTGGTGGCCAGCACTTCACTCAACAGTCTGCCCCCTATGCCTCGTTGCAAACGGCCCCAGACTGACGCATAGCAGATGCAACCGGTCGAGCATGGCACAATTCATGGCATCCACTTCCGCAGCGAACTATTATATGATTAAATACTGACACTTAACACCACCATCAACAATCGAGTGGGAGTGAGACTGCAGAACATTATGGGGAATGATGGGGAAGGCCTGCAGGAATGCAGGCCTTTTTTGTGCCCTGATGATGGTCAGGAAGATGTCAGTCTGTACAGAAAGGTCATGAGATATGAAAGCATGTCCTATGAGGGAAAAGATGAGTGAATAGAGACTGCCAGGCGGTTGGATTTTATTGCATTTCCTTCCTTTCCTGGGAGGAGTGGTGTGCAGTCCGGGTAAGGGATGGCTTTCACAAGCAGAGTTGAACCGGAGACAAAGAGGATGTTCCAGCCATTGCTCCCAGTATGAAGCCGATCCTCCGCCCCAGTCTGCCCATGAGGATCGAAGCTCCAAAAGTTGTCAGGCAGGCCACGAGCGTGATGAGGGAGTAAGGGAGAGTGGCCAGAGTCTTGTCAGGCGTCAGCTGATAGCCGACAATCCCTGTCAGGGTCAGATCGACTGAGAATGAAGCCGTGAAAAGCAGCTGCCCCAGAAACAGGATCATGAGGCGGCCTCTGGTGGTCTGGGACATGATCAGGACTCCCTGATGCCTCATTGTTGGTCCTGATTTGTGGTATGAGTGTGTTCTGGTTCGCATGGGCGGACAGAAGCGTGGCGTGACCATGCCACGCTTTTCTGGCAGGGCAGGGTTGCTGTACATGAGCGGATTTTTTGGACATGAGAGGGGGAATACGGCTTGCCCAAATGGCTGTCCCTTGGCAGGGATAAAGGGATGAGAGTACCTGTTTCATTTTCCTGTAGGCTGCCCGTGCAGGGGGCGTTACCGATTGTGGTGATGGCCCTGTTTGCAGCTTGTCCCGCCCGTGGGGCGGAGGGAGAGCAGGCTATGTCTCATGCTTCCCATCATCATGGTAAGCGGCATGAAAAGCACCACGCCGCCGTGCATGAGCCAGCCCATGCGGCAAAAGCGCATGGGCGTGTCCACCATGGGCGCACTACCCCTCACAAGGTCGCTCCTGCGGCTCCGATGACGCAGCCAGCTCCGCCTCCTGTTCCCGACAATGTCGGTACGGAGACAAAGCTGCCACTGCCCCGCTATGCCGCCATGCGGGCGGACCGTGTTTACATGCGGCGTGGCCCCGGTGAGCGGTATCCGATCGACTGGGTCTATCATCGCCGTGGATATCCGGTGCTGATCGAGCGGGAATTCGGGGTCTGGCGTCTTGTGGAGGACCAGGATGGCCAGAAGGGCTGGGTGCATCAGGTGACGCTGCATGGCAGCCGTTCCTTTATCATACCCGGTTCCGTGTCCTATGATGGGGATGCGTCTAAAGTTTCGACCACGGGTCATGCTGATTCCCGCATTGTGGCATACGTGCCGGCGGGGGAGGTGGCACGGGGCCAGAATCATGACGTCCCTCTGATGAGTTCGGACAAGCCGGACCGGACCGTCGTCGCCCTGCTGGAGCCGGGGGCGATCGGAAAGATCAAGGCCTGTCCACAGGGCTCATCATGGTGTCATGTCACAGTCAGGGGCTATGACGGGTGGATCGAACGCCGCCTGTTATGGGGGGTGCAACCCGGTGAAATCATTCAGCCTGACTGAACAAATGAAAAGTCGAGGAATGTTATGACAGCCAACATCCATCATCGCCGCACTCGGATTGTTGCGACCCTCGGGCCGGCATCAGAAACCGCTGAGCAGATTCTCCATCTTGCCAAGACCGGTGTGAATGTTTTCCGCCTGAACTTCTCCCACGGTGCCCATGATGAGCACGCCGCCCGTCACAAGGCCGTGCGTGAGGCCGAAGCCAAGCTGGGCCGCCCTCTGGCCGTCCTGGCCGACTTCCAGGGGCCGAAGCTGCGTGTTGGCGTGTTCAAGGATGGCCCGGTCCAGCTGAAGGTCGGCCAGAAATTCACGCTGGATCTGGACAAGACCCCCGGCGATGCCAACCGTGTCAACCTGCCGCACCCGGAGATCATCGCCGCTGTTGATGTCGGTCACCGCCTCCTGCTGGATGACGGCAAGCTGGCTCTGCGCGTCACGAAGAAGCACAAGGAAGCGCTGGAGACGGAAGTTCTCGTGGGGGGCAAGCTCTCCGAGCGCAAAGGTGTGAACGTTCCTGACGTTGCCCTGCCGATCCCGGCCCTGACAGAGAAGGACCACAAGGATCTCCAGTTCGCCCTCTCCATTGGTGTGGATCTGATCGCCCTGTCCTTCGTCCAGCGTCCGGAAGACATTCAGGAAGCCCGTGACATCGTCAAGGGCCGTGCATGGATCGTCACCAAGCTGGAGAAGCCGCAGGCTGTTGAGTGCCTCGATGAGATCATCCGTCTCTCCGATGCGCTGATGGTGGCCCGTGGCGACCTGGGTGTCGAGCTGCCGGCCGAGGATGTTCCAGTCATCCAGAAGCGTGCCATCACCGAGGCCCGTCGTCAGGGACGTCCGGTCATCGTGGCAACGCAGATGATGGAAAGCATGATCAGCAGCCCGGTGGCGACCCGTGCGGAAGTCTCCGACGTGGCCAATGCTGTTTACGACGGTGCTGATGCTGTCATGCTCTCCGCTGAGAGTGCTGCCGGTTCCTTCGGGCCGGAAGCCGTGGCCACGATGGCCCGTGTCACCGCCCGTGTGGAACAGGACCCGGAATGGCGTGCCCGCATGGACCGCATGCGCCCGGTCTCCGAGCACACGATCCAGGGTGCACAGGCCAAGTCAGCCTTTGATGTGGCCCGCAACGCCCGTGCAGCCGCTCTGGCCGTGCATACGGAGAATGGCCGCAGTGCCGTGCTGGTTTCCCGGGAGCGTCCGCATGAGCCGGTCGTGGCCCTGACGAACGAGACGACCTCCCGCCGCCTGTGTGTGGTCTGGGGCGTGTTCCCGAAGGTTGTTTCCAGCAAGGATGATGTGAAGGCCGTTGGCGAGTTCGCTAAGGGCGGTGAGCATGTCGTCCTGCTCGACAGCTCCAAGAACCTGCGCATCGTCAAGGTCTGATCCTTCGCTGATGCGTTGTCTGCATCCCTGGAGGCTTCGGCCTTCAGGGACGCAGGGAGAAAAGAAGGAGCCCGGCAGGCTGATCACCTGCCGGGCTCCTTTTGCATGGGGTTGAAGAAGAAACGGTCAGGCCTGCTTGTTCTCGATCAACCCCTGCCGGATACGGCGTCCACGCCTGATGCGCTCCGTGATGGCCTCGGAATCGCCATTACGTATGGCCTCGACCATGAGGTGGGCATCCTTCTCGAAACGCTCGAACGTGGCGAGCAGGACGTCCCTGTTTGTCAGGAAGATGTCTCGCCACATGGTCGGGTCGGACGCAGCGATGCGGGTGAAGTCCCGAAAGCCCGAAGCGGCATATTCCAGCACATCGGCCCGGAGGTCGGCGGAAAGACGGTCCGCAGTATCGCATATGGTGAAGGCCAGAAGATGCGGGAGATGGCTGACCATGGCGCATATCTGGTCATGATACTGGTCGGTAATCTGTCGGGTGCGGGCCCCACAGCGCTGCCAGAAAGTTTCCATCGTGGTGATGGCTTCAGAGGGTGTTCCCGCGGGGGGGACGAGCAGGGTCCAGCGATTCTCGAACAGGGTGGCGAACCCGGCATCTGGGCCGGAATATTCCGTACCAGCCATGGGGTGAGCCGGAACATAGCTGACATCTTCTGGCAGCAGAGCGCTGATGTCCGGCCCCAATGTGCTGCGGACGGAGGCGACGTCACTGAGGATGCTCCCGGGCCTCATGTGGGGAAGGATGGCCGCAGCGACCGGCCGGATGGCCCCCGTGGGAATGCAGAGGATGACAGCATCGGATTTTGCGGCTGCCTCTGTCAGGGAGGCTGTGACTTCATCCGCCAGGTCCAGCTCTCTTGCCCGCTGGAGAACAGCCGGGGCGCTGTCGGCTGTGATGAGGCGGCGGGCAAGGGTGCCTGTCTGTCGGGCACGGCGGAGGATGGAAGAGCCGATCAGCCCCGGGCCGATGATGGTCAGGGTGTCAAAGAGGGGGGCATCAGCCATGGAGATATCCGTTTCATCCTGTAAAGCGCATGTGGGCCAGTGTGTTGTTCAGGACCGGCGCAGCTGGCGGAACTCATAGAGCTGCCAGAGCAACAGGACAGGCACGCCGATGACGATGTCCCGTCCCCGTCGCAGCAGGGAGATGCTGATGGAAATGTCGGCACTGATGCCGAACAGATGCCCCAGAGCCACATAACCTGCTTCCTGCACCCCCAAGGCACCGGGCACCAGAAAACCGGCGGACATGATACCACAGACGGCCCCTTCAATGGCCAGTGCATTGAGAAAAGAACAGTGTGCGCCCAGCAGGATAAGGGACAGCCATGTCAGCAGGGCGCTACCAATCCAGCAGAGCAGATGCAGCGCTGCCCCCAGGCCGATGCGGACCGGCTGGTCCCAGAGGCTTTCAATATAGCTCTGGAAATTTTCGCTGTTTTCAGCCAGCGCATCATGCCAGTCGGCAGAGATGTGCTTGGAAAGAAAACGGGCCAGCGCCTGGAGGGCATTGCCGCTGCGCTGCTGTGTCCAGATGAAACCCGCCATGCCGATGCTCAGCAGAACGATGCCAATGGCCAGCGGCCAGACAAATCGCCCGGCATCGGCCTGGCCGACAAGGCAGAGCAGGGCGATGATGATGAAAGCGAGCTGCCCCAGAACTTCCGTTGTGATGTCAACAATGTTGGCGGCAACTCCCTCTGTCCAGCTGATGGGCTGTCCATCCGTCGTATGGCGGGGGTGGCCCGCCGTGGTGGCCCGTATGCCGATGAGCATTCCGCCAAGCTGGGAAAAAGGCAGGCACGCTGCTGCAGCATCCCGGACAAACCGGGAAAAGGTCAGGCGGAGGAAGCTGATGCTGGCGATGCTGCTTTTCCAGGCGACGCCGAGGAGAACGTTGACGGCCAGCTGGCTGAGGATCAGCAGGATGAACCCGCTGAGGCCGATCTTGGCAAGTGAGGCCAAAATCGGGTGTATGCCAGTACGCAGGGTCAGAAAACAGAAAAGGACGACACCTGTAAGGGAAAGAACAAAGGGAAGTATTTTTTTCAAGGTGCCCGCCATAGTGTTAAATTCATGTTCATGTCCTTCTAGGCCACTCCGTAGCGCACGTCCAATCAGCAGGGCTTTACCCGCCATAATGACGGGGCCTATATCCGGCAGAACAAGGCGCTGAAGTGAGGAAGGAGCGGAGATGTCAGAAGATGTGACCCTGGTGACCGGGGCAACCGGTTTTGTGGGATCGGCCGTTGCACGGGCTTTGCTGGAGCGTGGTCGTCGTCTGCGCCTTCTGGTCCGGCAGACATCGGATCGCCGCAACGTGGCCGACCTGCCCGTGGAATTTGTTGTCGGAGACCTGGCAGACCCTCAGAGCCTGGCTGAGGCGCTGGAGGGCGTGACCTATCTTTTCCATGTAGCGGCGGATTATCGCCTTTGGGTACCAAACCCTGAAGTGATGATGAAGGCCAATGTCGAGGGAACCCGGCGCCTGATGCTCGCCGCCATGAAGGCGGGTGTAAAGCGTATCGTGTATTGTTCCTCCGTTGCGGCACTGGCCACGGCCCATGATGGCATTCCGGCCACGGAGTCTTCCCCCGTGACGGAGGATCAGATCGTGGGCGTTTACAAGCGGTCCAAATATCGGGCGGAGCAGGAAGTTCTGCGCCTTGTCCGGGAGGAGGGCCTGCCGGCTGTCATTGTGAATCCATCGACTCCGGTGGGACCACGGGACATCAAGCCGACACCGACCGGGCAGATGATTCTGGACTGTGCGACAGGCCGTATGCCGGCTTATGTCGAGACTGGGCTGAATATTGTCCATGTTGATGATGTGGCAGAAGGCCATGTGCTTGCTTTTGAGCATGGTACGATTGGCGAAAAATATATTCTGGGCGGCGAAAATCTCATGCTGGGTGATCTTTTTCGCATGGTGGCGGAGGTCGCCCATCGCCGTCCGCCCCGTATCCAGCTCAGGCAGTCATGGCTTTATCCGGTAGCCTATCTTTCCGAACTGTTGGCAAAAGGCTTTGGAATTCAGCCTCGTGTCACGAAAGAGATGCTGGACATGTCCAAAAAGTTGATGTTTTTTTCTTCGGCCAAGGCGGAGCAGGAGCTGGGGTACCGCCCCCGTCCGGCCCGTCAGGCCGTTGCCGATTCCGTGGCCTGGTTCCGCCAGCATGGGCGGGGACATTTTTTATCTTGAGAGGTAGTAGCAGGCTGGCACGGTGATGGTTTTTGTGATGGCGTTGTTTTCCTTGTTGGCCTGGCTGGGGCTGACATTTTTTCATGGTCAGTTCTGGATTGGTGGCCCCTGGCTCAGGAGGGGGCTGAAGGCCAGACGTTGGAAGAATGGCCTTCCAGCCGTGGCTGTCATCGTTCCAGCCCGTGATGAAGCAGCCTCCATCAGTGCCTGCCTGTCTTCCCTGCTGGGGCAGGATTATCAGGGGCGCTATCATGTTTTCCTTGTGGATGATGAAAGTACTGATGGTACGGGGGATATTGCCCGCCGTGTGCCAGACCCGCAAGGACGCCTGACCGTTCTGGATGGGAAGCCCCACCCGGCGGGGTGGAGCGGCAAACTCTGGGCCGTTGGGCAGGGGCAGGAAGAGGCTCTGGAGTTCCTTCCTGCTGATGGCTATGTCCTTCTGACAGATGCCGATATTGTCCATAAGGAAGACCATGTTTCCTCTCTGGTGGAGAGAGCCCAGAGCGAAAATATCGACATGGTTTCCGAGATGGTGAAGCTGAACTGCGCCTGTTTCTGGGAAAAGGTTTTTGTTCCGGCCTTCGTCTATTTCTTTGCCATGCTCTATCCTTTTCGAAGGATCGCTGACCCGCAGTCTCCAGTGGCTGGAGCTGCCGGGGGGACGGTGCTGATCCGCCGCAAGATGCTGGAGATGATAGGGGGAATACAGACCCTCAGGGATGCCTTGATCGACGACTGTACGCTCGGTGCCCGTGTCAAGGAGGCCGGAGGGCGGCTTTATCTTGGGTGCAGCGAACAGGCATGGTCCATCCGCACCTATCAGACCTTGGGCGAGATATGGCACATGATCGCCCGCAACGCTTATGTCCAGCTCGAATTCTCCCCCTGGAACCTTCTGAAAGCCTTGGCCGGCATGGTTCTGATATGGTTTCTGCCGGTTCGCCTTCTTCTGTTCGGCCGTGGTAAAAACCGCGTGGTGGGTGGCTGTGCATATGCGCTCAGCTGCATTACGTTCATGCCGACCCTGCGCTGGTTCAACCTGTCATGGTGGCGCGTCCTCTCATTGCCGCTGGTGGCTGCCTTCTACATGATGGCAACCGTCGGCTCCGCAGTGAATCATTATCGGGGCAAAGGTGTCAGCTGGCGCGGGCGGTCGTATGAAGGAGCAGAATCATGATGCCACAGTCTGGTGGGGCCATGGCGCAGGAGGATGCCCATATCTGGGGAAAACAGGACGTTTCTTCCAGCAAGGGCATGAAGGATGAGAACTTCCCCGTCGGGTCTTTCCTGATATCTCCGGGACACAGGCCCGCCGTCCATGCCTATTACAGGTTTGCCCGTGTGGCGGACGACATGGTGGACAATACCCGGCTGTCTCCCGCTCAGAAGGTGGTCCGGCTGAAAGCCCTGCGTGAGGTCCTGCACGGCGAGCGGAAGCCCCCGCCTGGCCGGGCTGATGCCTGGAGTGCGGTCATCCTCCGGACGGTTCTTCAGGAGCGCAACCTGCCGTTGGAGCTGGGAAGCGACCTGATAACGGCCTTCATCATGGATGCGGAAAAGACACGCTATGAACACTGGTCGGAGCTGCTGCATTACTGCCGCTATTCGGCCAATCCCGTAGGGCGCTTCCTGCTGATGCTGCATGGTGAAGGGGAAGAGACCTTCGGTCCGTCGGATGCGCTCTGCACGGCATTGCAGATTGTCAATCACATGCAGGATGTCAGCAGTGATCTGAAGCAGCTGAACCGCTGTTATGTGCCTCTCCCGTGGTTGCAGGAAGAGAATGTCCACCTGAAGGACCTCATCCTTGCCCGCAGCAAGCCGGGTGTACGGCGCGTGTTCGATCGCATGCTGGCTCATGTTGATGCCCTGAATGAGGAGGCCGCACGTCTTCCCGCACTTGTGAAAGACCGTCGCATGAGGCTGGAGGCCGCCGTGATCGTGGCACTCTGCCGCCGCCTGACAGAGCGTCTGCACCGGCAGGACCCGATAGCCGAACGGGTGGCGCTGACAAAGTCTGATGGTCTGCGGGCGTTGGGCTGGGCCATGCGTTACCTGCGCTGAGGCGGGTTTCATGCTGGCCCTTTGCCACGGCAGACTTTGCCGCTAGAAGAGGGCAGGCTGTGATCGGCCTGTGGTTACGGTTCTGGCTGCGGCCATTGAAGGGATATGAGGAAGGTTATGGTCTCTGTTCGTCACAATACGTCTCAGGGTCTGCCATGTGCTCCGTCTGACCTGAGACAGGTGGAAGAGATCGTCAACCGGTCAGGGACGTCGTTTGGACGGGGGATGAAAATCCTGCCTCCCGGGCGGCGGGATGGCATGTTTGCCATCTATGCCTTCTGTCGTGTCGTGGATGACATCGCCGATGGCGACACCCCTCATGATGACCCTGCTTCCGCCCTGGAGAGCTGGAAAGGTCGTATTGCCGCCCTGTATGAGGGGCAGGCCGATACGGCGCTGGAGCGTGTCCTGCTTGAGGCCATCAGGCAGTTCGGGCTCAGGCAGGATGATTTCATCGCCATCATTGATGGGATGCTCATGGATTGTGGTGAACCGGTCGTGGCTCCTGATGAGGCTACGCTGGACCTGTACTGCGACCGGGTGGCGTCTGCTGTGGGCAGGTTGTCCGTGCGCATCTTCGGCACGCCGGAGGAGCAGGGAGACAGGCTTGCCTACCATCTGGGCCGTGCCCTTCAGCTGACGAACATCCTGCGTGACATTGCCGAAGATGCAGCCCGTGGGCGGCTGTACCTGCCAGCCGAACTGCTGCGGCGTTACAGCGTGCCGGCTGATCCCGCCGAGGCTCTCTATGCCGTTGGGCTGGATGGGCTGTGCCGTATCCTCGCAGGACGGGCAAAAGATCATTTCCGCCGGGCTACGGCCCTGATGAAACAGTGCCCGGCAGCCACGGTGCGCCCGGCCCGGATCATGGCGGCCTCCTACCGGGTCACGCTGGCCGCTCTCTGTCGCCGTGGCTGGCGCAACCCGGAGGCCCCCCTGCGGGTTTGTTCCGTCCGCAAGAAGCTGGCCATGCTGCTGGCGGCGGCTGGAGTGTCATTGTGAGCCATGTTCATGTCATTGGTGGAGGACTTGCGGGTCTTTCCGCTGCTGTGGAGCTGGCACCCCAGGCGCAGGTGACCGTCTATGAGGCTGGTCCGGCCTGTGGGGGGCGGGCCCGGTCCTTTCATGACAGGGCGCTGGACACGGTCATCGATAATGGCAATCATCTGCTCCTTTCCGCCAATCCTGCCACGTTCCGCTATCTCGACCGTCTGGGTGCCCGGGATACGTTGCAGGGGCCGGGGGCTCCCGTTTTTCCGTGGCATGATCTGGAGGCGGGCCTTTCCTGGACGTTGCGCCTCTCGCCGGGGCGTCTGCCTTTCTGGCTGCTGCGGCGGGGCAGCCGTGTGCCCGGTATGCGTCTTGGGGAGGTGAGGGCTCTGTTCCGCCTGATGAAGGCTGGTGATCAGGCCAGCGTGGCAGACTGTCTCCTGCCGGGGCAGTTTGCCCGGCGCCTGCTGGAGCCGCTGGCTGTCTCCGGCCTCAATACGGGCATAGACCGGGGAAGTGCCCGTCTGCTGGGTAACATCGTACGGCGGACGCTGGCCAAAGGGGGACAGGCCTGTTGCCCGTGGATGGCCGCCAGAGGGCTTTCGGAAAGTTTTGTGACCCCCGCACTGCATTACTTGGAGCAGTTTCATGCTCAGGTGCTTACGGGTACGCGCGTCTCTGCCCTTGCGTTTGAGGACGGATCAGGGCGTGTGAGTGCGCTGGAGACATCCAGTGGCCCTGTGAGACTGGGGGCAGAAGATGCGGTCATCCTGGCCGTTCCGTCACCGGTGGCGGTCGGGCTGCTGCCGGGGCTGGAAGGGCCGGATGAGTTCGAGAGCATTGCCAATGCCCATTATCGCCTCCAGCAGCCTCTGCGGCCTCGTGGTGCTCTGAAGCAGGCTGGTTTTCTTGGGCTTGTTGGTGGTGTGGCGGAGTGGGTCTTCCTGCATGATGAGGTCCTGTCCGTCACGGTCAGTGCGGCCAACCGCTATGCGGACTGGCGCCAGGACGAGATGCTGGCGCACATATGGGCGGAACTGCATCAGGCCCTGGACCCGCTGGTTGAGACCCCGCTGCCGCAGGACATGCCGGCTGCCCGGTTGATCCGGGAGAAGCGGGCCACCTTTGCAGCCACACCGGAACAGGATAAAAAGCGGCCGGGAGCAAAAACGGCTCATCCCAATCTTGCTCTTGCCGGGGACTGGACGGATACTGGTCTGCCTTCCACGATCGAGGGTGCCATACAGTCCGGGCTGGTGGCGGTGGGAGCGCTTGGTTTTCGCACGGCGTCTGCCGGAGCGGCGTGTACCTGAAGAACTGGTTTATGGTCTCCGCACATGTGGACAGGCACAAGCCCTGCTGTGCGAGGATTTTGGAGGAGAGGTCAGTGAACAAGACGTTGTTCCGTCATAACATGGATGCCACGGTGGTGGAGCAGGCTGTCAGGGCTTCCCATACTGCCTTGGGCAAGCGTCAGAAGAGTGACGGTCATTGGGTCTTTGAACTGGAAGCCGATGCAACCATCCCGTCGGAATATGTTCTGCTGCGCCATTTCCTTGACTGCATTGATGTGGAGCTTGAGCAGAAGATCGGAGTCTATCTGCGACGGACACAGGGTGAGCATGGGGGTTGGCCCCTCTATACGGATGGCCGGTTTGATCTTTCCGCCAGCGTGAAGGCCTATTTCGCCCTGAAGATGATCGGGGATGATCCGGAGGCCCCCCACATGCGCAAGGCCCGTGCGGCCATCCTGCATCATGGCGGGGCAGAGCGGAGCAACGTCTTCACCCGCATCCAGCTGGCCCTGTACGGGGAAGTTCCGTGGGATGCCGTGCCCGTCATGCCAGTGGAGCTCATGCTGCTGCCCCGCAAGGCGTTTTTCTCGGTCTGGAACATGTCCTACTGGTCCAGGGCGGTCATAGCGCCGCTGCTCATTCTGGCAGCTTACAGGCCGCTGGCCCTGAATCCCCGTGGCGTGCGGGTGCAGGAGCTGTTCAGGAGACCGCCAGCCACCATCAGGGACTGGATACGCGGTCCGTACCGGTCGGTCTGGGGGCGGGTATTTACCGGTCTGGACAAGCTCATCCGGCCGCTGGTTCCATTCATTCCCCGTTCCGTTCATGAGAAGGCCATCCGTGTCACGATCGACTTCATCGAGAAGCGGCTGAGTGGCGGTGGACTGGGTGCCATTTATCCTGCCATGGCGAATGTGATCATGATGTACCGGACCCTGGGGGTGCCGGATGATGATCCACGGGTTGTCCAGGCATGGGAGGCGGTACAGGGCCTGCTGGTAGTGAAGGATGATGAGGCCTATTGCCAGCCCTGCGTGTCGCCTGTGTGGGATACGGGGCTTTCCGGTCTTGCCATGCTGGAGGCTTCGACCGGTGCCAGGGGCGTGATGCCGGCCGAGACGGCGACTGCCCTGAAGAAGGCCGCTGCCTGGCTCAGGGAGCGCCAGATTCTGGATGTCAGAGGGGACTGGGCCATCAATGCGCCGACCCTGCGTCCGGGAGGTTGGGCTTTCCAGTACGAGAATGATTATTATCCGGACGTGGATGATACGGCTGTTGTCGGCATGTTGCTGCACAGGATCGACCCTGAAGAGAACCGTACGGCCATCGAGCGTGCCCGGGAATGGATCATTGGCATGCAGAGCAGCAATGGTGGTTGGGGTGCCTTCGACATCGACAACAACATGGAGGTGCTGAACCACATTCCATTCTCCGACCACGGTGCGCTGCTGGACCCACCGACGGTGGATGTCTCCGCACGCTGCATTTCGTTCCTCTCCCAGTTGGGTCATCCGGAAGATCGTGAGGTGATCCGCAAGGGGCTGGATTATATCCGCTCCGAGCAGGAAAAATCCGGCAGCTGGTTCGGCCGCTGGGGGACGAATTACATTTACGGCACGTGGTCCGTTCTCTGTGCCCTGAACATTGCTGGCATCAGTCATGATGACCCGATGGTGCGTCGGGCCGTCGCTTGGCTGGAGAGCGTACAGAATGATGATGGCGGCTGGGGTGAGGACTGCGCCAGCTATGAGGGGGCCCCACAGGGCCTCTACAAGGAGAGCCTGCCGACCCAGACGGCCTGGGCAACGTTGGGGCTGATGGCTGTTGGTCGCCACGATAGTGAGGCTGTCCGCCGTGGCATGGCCTATCTGATGCAGGCGCAGGACGATCAGGGTGAATGGCACGAGGCGCCGTATAATGCCGTTGGTTTCCCCAAGGTTTTTTACCTGCGCTATCATGGCTACAAGCAGTTCTTCCCGCTCATGGCGCTGTCCCGGTACCGCAATCTGGCTGATAGCAATTCCGGGCAGGTGGAGTTCGGTTTCTGATGCTGGGGGTCCTGGCAGGGCTCAGGCAGGAAGCACGGCTGGCCCGCCGTTTTTTCCCCGGGGCGAAGATCGCCCTGAGCCATGCCTGTGAGACCGGGGCACGGCAGGCTCTTCAGGTTCTTCAGGATGAAGGTGTGACGGCATTGCTGTCTTTTGGCTGCTCCGGGGCGCTGGATGCCGTCCTGCCACCGGGGAGTGTGCAGGTGGCTGAATATGTGCAGGCTGATGGTGAGCATTACAGGGCTGATCCCGCCCTGAGTGCCCGTTTCGGTGCGGCCCAGGCGGCTGTCCGGGGTGGCATCCTGCACAGTCCGGTCATGATTGGCACGGCCAGAGAGAAAGCAGACCTTTTTTCCCGGACGGGGTGCCACGCCGTGGATATGGAGAGTGGTCTCGTAGCCCGGTCTGGCCTGCCCTTTGCGGTTCTGCGGGTGATCTGTGACGATGCGGGCAGGGACCTTCCCCCCGCTGCCCGGGAAGGCCTGAAGGACGGGCGGGTCCACGTGCCGGCTTTGCTGGGGTCCATCCTGAGGCATCCCGTGCAGATTGGCGCCTTGATCGGCCTGGGGCGTGATGCTGCCCGTGCCCATCAGGCCATGGCTGATTTTCTGGAAACACTTCCGCTCGCACGGGTCTGAAAGGCGTCGTCGGAGTACTTGCGTTTCCGTCCGGCCTGTTCTAGAGAAGGGCCGTATTTGCCGCTTCCATGTGGGGCGGGAGGTATATTTCGCACGCATGGCCCGGATTGCCTGGTGTCCCTTGCCACCAAGGGGCGTTGCCATGCGGAGGACAAACCAGAGAAAGAAAGTTTCAGACTATGGCAATGCCACAGTTCACGATGCGCCAGCTGCTCGAGGCTGGTGTTCATTTCGGTCATCACACACGTCGCTGGAACCCGGCCATGGCACCGTACCTGTTCGGTGTCCGCAACCAGGTGCACATCATCGACCTTCAGCAGACCGTTCCGCTGCTGGACCGCGCCCTGAAGCAGGTGCGTGACACCGTGGCTTCCGGTGGACGTGTTCTGTTCGTCGGTACGAAGCGCTCCGCTGCCGATCTGGTGGCTGATGCAGCACAGCGTTGCGGCCAGTACTACGTCAATCACCGTTGGCTCGGTGGGATGCTGACGAACTGGAAGACCATCACCGGCTCCATCAAGCGTCTGCGTGGCATTGACGAAATGCTGGCTGGCGACACGACCGGCCTGACCAAGAAGGAAGTCCTCGACATCACCCGTGACCGCGAAAAGCTGGAACGCTCCCTCGGCGGCATCAAGGATATGGGTGGCCTGCCGGACCTGCTGTTCGTGATCGACACGAACAAGGAGAAGCTGGCTGTTGAGGAAGCCAACAAGCTGGGCATCCCCGTGATTGCCGTGCTGGACAGCAACTCCGACCCGAAGGGTGTCACTTTCCCGATCCCGGGCAATGATGATGCCATCCGTGCCATCGCCACATATTGCGACCTGGTCTCCGGTGCCGTGCTGGATGGCATTTCTGCCGAGCTGGCTGCGTCCGGGCAGGACATTGGCGCTTCCGCAGAGCTGCCGGTTGAGGAAACCGTTGTGGCAGAGAAGGCTGAATAAGCCTCTCCGGCTTTTGGCCACAGGGCCATGCGGACAGTCCGGCCCGTCTTTCATGGAGTGGCCGGACAGTGGATATTGTGACATGAACAGCTCATGCAGCCGTGGAGACTTTCCGGCTGCATGGGTGTTTTATCGGGGATGAAGAGATATGGCAGAAGTTACTGCTGCAATGGTGCGTGAGCTGCGCGATACAACAAGCGCAGGCATGATGGACTGTAAAAAGGCCCTGACGGAAGCCAATGGCGACATGCAGGCTGCCATCGACTGGCTGCGCAAGAAGGGTCTGTCCCAGGCTGCCAAGAAGTCTGGCCGCGTTGCGGCTGAAGGTCTGGTGGGTGTGGCCGTTGATGGCAAGAAGGCTGCCATGGTTGAGGTCAATGCCGAGACGGACTTCGTGGCTCGCAATGATGCCTTCCAGCAGGCTGTGGAAGACATCGCCAAGGTGGCTCTGCAGGTTGGTGGTGATCTGGAGGCCGTCAAGGCTGCCAAGATGCCGTCTGGCCGCACCGTTGCTGATGAGCTGACCCATCTGGTCGCCACCATTGGTGAGAACATGAGCCTGCGTCGCGTGGACGTGCTGAGCGTGCCGTCTGGTGTCGTGGCCAGCTACGTTCACGGTGCCCTGCGCCCCGGCGTAGGCCGTATCGGTGTGCTGGCTGCTGTCGAGGCTCCTTCCGAGAGTGAAGCTCTGCTGACACTGGGCCGCCAGATCGGTATGCACGTTGCTGCCACCAGCCCGACGGCCCTGGATGTGGATGGCGTGGACGCTGCGTCCGTTGCTCACGAGCGCAAGGTGCTGGAAGACCAGGCCCGTGCCTCCGGCAAGCCGGAAGCCATCATCGAGAAGATGGTGGAAGGCCGTATCCGCAAGTTCTACGAGGAAGTGGTTCTGCTGGAGCAGGTCTGGGTGCATGACGGTGAGAGCCGCGTGAAGGAAGTCGTCAAGAAGGCTGGTGCCAAGCTGGTTGGTTTTGCCCGCTACAAGCTGGGTGAAGGCATCGAGAAGGCTGAGACGGACTTTGCTGCCGAGGTGGCTGCGGCTTCTGGCCAGAAGAAATAAGCCTTTAACGGTTTCTTGCTAGAAGAAAGGGGCTTCGCCAATATGGCGGGGCCCCTTTTTCTGTCTTGAGGGTAACGGTATGGAGTGGGAAGACCCGGCCATCATCCTGCGGCTTTCTCCTCATGGGGAAAGCAGTCTGCTGGTCCGTGCACTGACCCGGCATCGGGGGGTTTTTCATGCTCTGGTGCGTGGCGGGCAGTCCCGGCGGCAGGCGGCGCTCTGGCAGGAGGGCAGTCTGGTCGTGGCCCGCTGGAAGGCCCGCCTGCCAGAACAGTTGGGTTACATGACAGCGGAGCTTGTGCGGCCCACAGCGTCTTTCCTCCTCGACCATCCTCTATCTCTGTCCCTGCTCGGGAGTGCCTGTGGCCTGTGTAGTGAAGCCCTGCCAGAGAGGGAGCCACATGAGGCGCTGTTTGCGTCTCTGGCCCATTTCATGGGGGTGATGAGCGTGTCCGCCGCCCTGCCACCCGTGGCGCTTTATCTGCGTTGGGAACTGCTTCTTCTGGAGCAGCTGGGGTATGGCCTGACGTTGGACCAATGTGCCGTTACGGGCGTGCGGGAGGGGCTGGCCTATGTGTCTCCCCGCACGGGGCGTGCCGTAAGTGAGGAGGGAGCTGGGGAGTGGAAGGATCGTCTTCTTCCTCTGCCGTCCTGTCTTCTGGATGGTGAAGAGGAAGGAAAGCCGGCAGACTGGCTTGCTGGGGCAAGGCTGAGTGGCCATTTTCTTCAGCGGGCTGTTTTTGCTGCCTGCCATCGTCCTTTGCCCGCTGCACGGGACCGGCTGATGACAGCCCTGTATCGACTGGCTGAGGATGCGGCCTCTGGACAGGAGGAAGAAGAGCGTGTCTAACCTGTCTCCATCAGAGAGGCGAACATGAAGCAGGAGACCTTATGACGGGCGATCTCGCCGGGCATATCGAAGATACACGGCTGGCTGAGGCACTGAGTGAGCGTTATCTGGCCTACGCCATGTCCACCATCACGTCACGCTCTCTGCCGGATGTACGGGATGGGCTCAAACCGGTGCATCGCCGTTTGCTCTATGCCATGCAGCAGCTCAAGCTGGACCCGAGTTCCGGCTTCAAGAAATGTGCCCGTGTGGTGGGTGATGTCATCGGTAAGTTCCATCCCCATGGGGATGCGTCCGTCTATGATGCGCTGGTGCGTCTGGCGCAGGATTTTGCCGTGCGTTATCCGCTGGTGGAAGGACAGGGCAATTTCGGGTCCATTGATGGCGATGGTGCGGCTGCCATGCGGTACACCGAAAGCCGCATGACCGAAACGGCCCGCATCATGCTGGAAGGAATCAGCGATGATGCGGTCGATTTCCGTCCGACCTACGACAATGAGGATCAGGAACCGGTCGTCCTGCCGGGGCTTTTCCCCAATCTTCTGGCCAATGGAGCGGCCGGGATTGCCGTGGGTATGGCCACCAGCATCCCTCCTCATAATGCCGCCGAACTCTATCAGGCGGCCCGGTTGCTGATCGAGAAGCCGGACTGTAGCACGGAGGAGCTGCTGGATGTCGTGCCGGGGCCGGATTTCCCCACTGGTGGCCTGCTGGTTGAGGACCGCCAGACGCTCGTCCAGGCCTATGAGACAGGGCGTGGCAGCTTCCGCATCCGGGCACGCTGGGCGGTCGAGAAGGGCCGTGGTGGCGCATGGACCATCATCGTCTCGGAAATTCCCTATCAGGTGCAGAAGGGTAAACTGATCGAAGATATCGCCAGGAAGATGGAAGAGAAGAAACTTCCTCTCCTGGCTGATGTACGGGATGAAAGCACAACGGATATCCGGTTGGTTCTGGAACCCAGAACCCGCAGTTGCGAGCCTGATGTGCTGATGGAAACGCTCTTCCGGCACACCATGCTGGAAAGCCGCTTCAGCCTGAACATGAACGTTCTCAGCCAGGGGAAAATCCCCGGCGTGCTGTCTCTCAAGGATGTTCTGAAGGCATGGCTGGAGCATGTGCATGATGTACTGGTCCGCCGCACGCAGCACCGTCTGGATGCCGTCCTGAAAAGGCTGGAAATTCTGGATGGTTTCCTGAAGGTCTATCTCAATCTTGATGAGGTCATCCGCATCATCCGGGAAGAGGATGAGCCGAAGCCTGCCCTCATGAAAGCGTTCTCCTTGAGTGAGCTTCAGGCGGATCATGTGCTGAACATGCGTCTGCGGTCCCTTCGACGGCTGGAAGAAATGGAAATCCGCAAGGAATGGGACGGTCTGGGCAAAGAGCAGGCGTCACTGGAGGCTCTGCTAGGGTCTGAAAAGCGGCGCTGGAGCCGGATCGGGAAAGATCTCCAGAAGATGCAGGCCCTGTTTGAAGGTGGACCCTATGGCCAGCGTCGCACGGTCATGGGTGAGGCCCCGGTCAGCATTGATACCTCTGCCGCTCTGGCGGTGGAACGGGAACCTGTCACGGTGCTTCTTTCACAGGAGGGCTGGGTTCGTGCCGTCAAGGGGCATGGGCATGATGTGGAGAACCATCGCTTCAAGGAAGGGGACGGACTGGCCTGGCATGTCGAGTGTCAGAGTACGGACCGTCTCTGTCTGATGGCAGCCGGGGGGCGAGCTTTCACGCTGAAGGTGGCGGACCTGCCCCGGGGGCGTGGCTTTGGTCAGCCGGTGCGGACACTGGCTGATCTGGCGCAGGATGATCAGGCTGTGGCCCTGTTTGTTCTTGGTGAGGATGATGCTCGGTATTTTCTGGCCAGTACCGATGGCCGGGGGATGCAGGTGGCCGCCAGCAATCTTGCAGCGGAGAAGAGAACAGGGCGGCAGGTGTTCAACGTGCGGGATGGAGCGCAGGTATGGCTTGCCCTGCCCGCTGAGGGGACGCATGTTCTCTGCCTGACAACAGCCAGACGTGCGCTCATCTTCCCGCTGGAGCAGGTGGCCGAAGTGGCGAAGGGAGGGGGTGTCAGCCTCCAGAAACTGGCTGATGGCGTGGCGATCAGCCATATCCGTCTCTTCTCTCTGGAAGAGGGCCTCGTCTGGCAGGAGGGGCAGAAGGTCCGGTCCCCGGCTGATCTGGCCCCGCTGGTTGGCCGCCGGGGCGCTGTCGGGCGGGCAGCACCACAATGGATGCTGCGCCGATAGGCGGGACAAGCCTGAAACAGCCTGCCGCCCGTCTCCGCCTACAGGTGGGGGCGGGCTGATTATGGGACCATGCTGAGGAGAGGACATGGCAGCGCTTTTTTCATACACCTTCCTGCTGGGGCTGCTGCATGTCAGTCTTTCCCTTCTGGTAACAGGCCATATCCTGCTCACCAAACGGGATACGGCTGCTGCCGCTGGCTGGATAGGTTTCTGCTGGGTCATGCCCTATCTGGGGTCGCTGCTTTATCTCTGCCTGGGGATCAATCGTGTCCATCGCCGGGCGCAGAAGCTGCGGGAAGATGTCAGCCCGGAGGAGACGGCCTTTCTGGCGACATGGACCCATGATGCTGCCGACAGTTTCATGGCACCTCTGGTAAAGATGCTGGATGGACTGACTGGCCTGCCCCTGCTCAAGGGGAACAGCGTGACCTGCCTGCATGATGGCGACCATGCGTATCCGAGGATGCTGGAAAGCATTGCCCGGGCAAAGCACTCCATTCTGCTCTGTTCCTACATTTTTCGGGATGATGGAATCGGCAGGAAATTCGTGGCAGCTCTGGCGGAGGCCCGGCAGCGTGGGGTCGAGGTCCGTGTACTGGTGGATGGCATCGGCAGTGGCTATCTCTACAGCCCGATCATCCAGAGGTTGAGGCGGGAGAACATACCCTGTGCCCGGTTCATGCATTCTCTCTGGCCGTGGCGGATGCCGTTCATCAATCTGCGGGACCATCGCAAGATATTGGTGGTGGATGGCCGGACAGGCTTCATGGGTGGGTTGAATATTGGAGCGGAAAATCTGCTCAACCAGCCCAGAGGGCGGCGCATCCCGGTGGCGGATACGCATTTCCAGCTGGAAGGCCCCGTGGTCCAGCAGCTTTCCGAGGTCTTTGTGAGGGACTGGGCCTTCACGACTGGGGAAACCCTGGAAGGGGAGCGTTATTTTCCGGTGCCCGTGGCGGGTGGCAGCATTCCGGCCCGTGTCGTGACGTCAGGGCCGGACATGGATGTTGAGAAGATTGAATATACCATTCTTCAGGCTGTCATTCTGGCCCGCAGCCATGTCTGCTTCATGACCCCTTATTTCATCCCGGATAACCGGTTTGCCACAGAGCTTGGGCTGGCTGCCCTGCGTGGGGTGCGGGTGGATATTGTTGTTCCCCGTCACAGCAACCATCCGGTGACGGATTATGCCCGCAATGCCCGCCTCAGGAACCTGGTGCTGGCGGGTTGCCGGGTCTGGCTGGGGGATCCGCCTTTCAACCACTCCAAGCTCATGACAGTGGACCGGGCCTGGAGCCTTGTTGGCAGTGCCAATCTGGACCGACGTTCCCTGCGTCTCAATTTCGAATGCAATCTGACCCTGCATGGTGCGGAGACGGCAGGTCATCTGGAAGAGTTCATCCTTGGCCATTGCAGCCATCAGCTGACGCTTGCTGAAATTGATTCATGGTCCCTGCCGGTCCGCCTGCGGAATGCGGCCTGCTGTCTCTTCCTGCCTTATCTCTGATCAGGAAGGGTGAGGCTGCTGCTTACGGCCTCTGGTTGCAGGGTGACGGCAATGGGGCGATGGTCTGATCCGAAACGGGGATAGACCCGCCGTTCCATCAGGGAGAAACCGCGGACAAGGCAGCGGTCCAGCCGCAGGGGCACCCTGTCGAGCATCCGGTGGGTCTGCTCCCGTGGTCCCACATCCCTGAAACCCCGCAGCATGGCGGGGCCTACCTGATTGAAGTCTCCGATGATGATGGCCCGTTCCGGCAGTTCCTCCCGGATGAGCCGCAGCTGACGCCGGTTGAGGATGGGACCGTGGGAGAGATGGACATTGGCGAGGCCGAACGGCCCAAACCCTGTATCAAATTCCAGCAGCTGGGCAGAACGGTGGGCAGCCAGACCGGGCGGCAGCATGTGCAGCCGTGGGGAGGAGAGAAAGGGATGGCGGCTCCAGCAGGCGGTGCCATGGACCCGTCCCTCTGAAGCCAGACGGCTGAAATGCCCCCCTATGAGGTCGGGCAGACGGTTGATGAAGGGGCGGCATTCCTGCATGAGCAGTATGTCGGGCTTCGTAACCCGCAGCAGGAGGCGGATATCCTCCAGCGTGGCACCATCCTCATGAAAAAGGTTCCAGCTCACCAGCCGGAGGGCATGGGGGACTGCAAACGGCAATGTCGGGTCCTGCATTGTTGTAATGACCTGATAATCAACAGAAACAAGACCCATCTGCACAGGCCTGAAAGGGAGAAGGCAGTCTATACCGTTTTGGCGGTAAAGAACATCATGGAACCTTCATGCCAGATACCGGCCTTCTCTACAGGAGAAAGCTGTACGGCAGGGGGCTTCATGAAGGGGGGTTGCGTCTCTTCGTGAAGAAGGGAAAATGTCTGTCCGACCCGCATGGATAGCAGGAGTGACAGGTATGAAGAGCAGGAGCATAGGGGCAGGGTCTGTCATTGGTGAGGGCTGGCAGAAATTTGCGACGTTTCTGACCCACGCCGGGCGTCAGCAGCCGGGTCGGGAAGGCGGATTTGTCAACATGCCGGTTGAGCGTGGTTCAACGGTCGTGTTCCCGACCGTTGAGGACATGGAGGCCCAGGGCGTTCATGCCTACGATCACAGGCTTGTTTATGGCGCCATGGGCAACCCCGCCCAGCACAGGCTGGAACAGGTGATTGCAGCCCTGGAAGGCGGAAGCCATACGCAGGTTGTCAATTCCGGTCTGGCAGCCTGTAGCGTGGCTCTGCTGGCGTTCCTGAAGAGCGGGGACCATCTGCTTCTGCCAGATTCCGTCTATGGTCCGACACGGCGTTTTGCGTTGGGAATGTTGGCCCGTTTTGGGGTTGAGACCGGCTTTTATCCGCCCCGTGCGGATGAAGCCACCCTGCGGGCGCATCTCCGGCCCAACACGGCCGTGGTTTTTGCCGAAAGCCCGGGCAGTCATACGTTCGAGGTGCAGGACGTTCCCCGGATCGCCCGTCTGGCACACGGAGCCGGGGCACGGCTGCTGCTGGACAATACATGGGGGATCGGGGCGTTCCAGCCCTTCACGCATGGGGTGGATGTGTCCATTCAGGCCCTGACGAAATATCCCAGCGGCCATGCGGATGTGATTCTCGGGTCCATCACGGTCCAGCGGCAGGAACACTGGCAGGCCCTGCGCCGTGCCGCCATCGAGCTGGGAGCCTGCGGTGCCCCGGATGACTGCTGGCTGACCCTGCGGGGCCTGAAGACCATGGCTGTCCGTCTGGCCCAGCAGGCCCGCTCCGCTTATGAGCTGGCCCTCTGGCTGGAGAGTCGCCCGGAGGTCGCCCATGTGCGGCATCCAGCCCTGCCGGGCTGTCCGGGGCATGAGATATGGAAGCGTGATTTCACGGATGCCAGTGGTCTGTTCGGTGTGGAGCTGGTTGAAGGGATCACGCAGGAAGCCATGGTCGCCATGCTGAACGGACTGAACCTCTTCAGCATTGGAGCCAGTTGGGGGGGGTATGAAAGTCTTGTCCTGCCGACATCCGGGGGACTGACACGACATCATGAAGAGGGTTTGCCGAAGGGCGCAGCCTTCCGTATTCAGGTCGGGCTGGAGGACGTGGCGGATTTGAAGGCTGATCTGGCCCGTGGGCTGGATGGACTGTCTTCCTGATCTTCAGAGCGGGGTGCGGTAGGAGAGAGCTTCTGCCGCATGGTGTTTCTGCACGGTTTCCGTGCCGTCCAGATCGGCAATCGTGCGGGCGACACGGAACATGCGTGTGATGCCACGGTGTGAAAGTTTCATCCGCAGGGCTGCCTGTTCTGCAAGAGCCAGGGCGTCCGCTTCGAAGAGGAACCCATCGGGGGGCATGGTGCTGTTGCAGGTTCCCTGTCGTTCCATCTGCCGATCATAGGCCTTTTGCACTCTGGCCCGTACCTCTGCGCTGCTTTCCCCTGTGGGGGCACGGCTGATGGCCAGAGGTGAAAGGGAGTGGATATGAACGCACAGATCCATGCGGTCCAGCATCGGGCCGGAGATGCGGGCCGTATAATCCTGTGCGCAGCGTGGTGCCCGGTTGCAGGAACGCTCGGCATCATGGACATACCCGCAGCGGCAGGGGTTCATGGCGGCAACAAGCTGGAAACGGGCCGGATAGTGTGTATGCCGTGCGGCACGGGAGATGGTGACCTCACCTGATTCGACAGGCTGGCGCAGTCCTTCAAGACAGTTGCGGGGAAATTCAGGGAGTTCATCCAGAAACAGGACGCCATTATGGGCGAGGCTGACCTCGCCGGGCATGGCTTTTGGACCGCCACCGACCAGAGCAGGCAGTGTCGTATTGTGGTGTGGCGCCCGATAGGGGGGACGGTTGACAAGCTGCCCGGCAGGCAACAGGCCACCAATGCTGTGGATGCGGCTGGTCTCCAGGATTTCCGTCGCAGAGAGATCAGGCAGGATACCGGGCAGACGGCTGGCCAGCATGGATTTTCCAGACCCGGGCGGGCCAGACATGAGCAGGGAGTGACGACCTGCGGCGGCAATTTCCAGCACACGACGGGCCTGCATCATGCCCTTCACATCCCGGAGGTCGAGGCCATAATCGGGAGGCTGGGGGGTAGGAGGGGGTTCATCCGGCAGGGGCTGTTCTTTGCGGAGATGGCCGATCAATGCCGTGAGGGATGGCGTGGCGATGATCTCAAGGGCCGGATGGCCCCAGCGTGCCTCTGCCCCCTGCGATGCTGGGCAGATCAGCCCCTGGCCCTGGGTCGATGCTGTCAGGGCGGCGCAGAGGATGCCGTTTACAGGGGTGACCGTTCCATCAAGGGCGATTTCACCCAAAGCGGTCAGGGCCGTGATGGAGTCGGCCGGGATGACACCCATGGCGGCAAGCAGGCCCAGAGCGATGGGGAGGTCGAAATGGGCTCCTTCCTTGGGGAGGTCGGCCGGGGTGAGATTGACGAGGATCCGTTTCGGAGGGAGGGCCAGCCCCATGGCGGAGAGTGCCGCACGGACACGCTCCCGGGATTCGGCAATGGCCCGGGCGGGCATCCCGACAATGATGAAGGATGGCAGCCCGCTGGAAATCTGAACTTCCACCATGACAGGCAAGGCATCGATTCCAGAGAAGGTGACGCTCTGGATGCGGGCAAGAGCGGGCGGGGTGGTGGCCATGATCAGAAGTCCTTGTGGGTCGGATATGAAACCGCCCGACAGTGGACCTGCCGGGCGATTGTCAGAAGCAGACCGGACAGGGCAGCAGGACGGCTCAGTCTTCAGCCGGGACCGGACGGATGGAGCGGGCCCGCAGGGTTCCTTTCAGGCTACGGAGCTGCTCCAGAAGCTCTTTTTCCAGTTCGGCGACATTCTGGCCTTCCTGTGCTTCGGCTTCGGTCACGACGTAGCCAAGCTCACCATCTGTCTGGAGGAACTGGGCCGTCAGGTTGCAGGCGGCTTTGGCAAAAATGTCGTTGATCTGCCCAAGGATGCCCGGCTGGTTGGAGTGGACATGCATGAAGCGCATCCCGCCGGGGCGCTCACCCAGCTGAACCTGTGGGAAGTTGACAGCCCCGATGGTGGAGCCGACATCAGAATAATCCACCAGCTTCTGGGCGACTTCGACACCGATGCGCTCCTGTGCTTCCATGGTGGAGCCACCGATGTGTGGGGTCAGCAGTACGTTTTCCAGCCCCTGGAGCGGAGAGGTGAAGCATTCCTGACTGCTCTTCGGTTCCACGGGGAAGACGTCGATGGCCGCACCCATCAGGTGGCCGTCCTTCAGGGCACGGGCCAGGGCTTCAATATCCACCACCGTGCCACGGGCGTTGTTGAGCAGAATGGAGTTCGGCTTCATGGCCCGGATTTCAGCCTCGCCGATCATGTTCTGCGTTTCCGGTGTCTCAGGAACATGCAGCGTCACGATGTCGGACTGGCCCAGCAGCTCTTCCAGAGAGCTGACGGCAATGGCGTTGCCGTGTGGCAGGCGGGGGGCGATGTCGTAAAAGAGCACCCGCAGGCCGAAGGATTCGGCCAGAACGGACAGCTGGGACCCGATGGAGCCGTAACCCACGATGCCGACCGTCTTGCCGCGGACTTCCCACGCATTGTTGGCGGACTTTTCCCAGCCCCCCTTGTGGCAGGCCTCCGAGCGGGACGGAATGCGGCGCAGCAGCATCACGATCTCGCCCATGACCAGCTCGGCCACGGAACGGGTGTTGCTGAAAGGCGCATTGAAGACGGGAATCCCGGCCATCCGGGCAGCCTTGAGGTCCACCTGGTTGGTGCCGATGCAGAAGCACCCAATGGCCATGAGGCGGTTGGCAGAGTTGATGATATCGGCTGTCAGCTGCGTCCGGCTGCGAATGCCGACCATATGGACACCCTGAAGGGCTTCCTTGAGGGCATCGCCTTCCAGGGCGCCTTTCAGCCGGGTGACAGAGGCGTAGCCCTGCTGTTCCAGATAGTTGACGGCACTGTCATGGATGCCTTCCAGCAGAAGAATGTTGATTCTGTCTTTGGCGAGGGAGAGGGGCATGGCGGGTAACCTTCATCGTGGGAACCGGGTCAGCAGGCGTGACCTCGTGAAGAATCGTTATCTATGTGTAATGGACAGATCGTCAGGTGGAAAGGGCTTCCATGGCCTCATCACGCAGGGGTGTGCTGGCACAGGCCAGTACGGTGCCGTCACTTTCCAGTGTCAGCGGGGCGCCGGACCAGTCCGTCAGGCTGCCACCGGCCCCCCTGATGATGGGGGCCAGTGGTCCCCAGTCCCATGGTTTGAGCGTATCTTCCGCAATGAGGTCGATCTGTCCCAGAGCCAACAGTCCGTAAGCGTAGGCATCTCCTCCCCATGAGGTCCGGCGGACTTTTTGCTGAAGTGCCTGAAACTGCCGGAACTGGGCAGGACGGAAGATTTCCGGTGCCGTGCAGGAAAGCTCAGCCTCTTTGAGGCGGACAGTCTGCCGGGTGCCGATGGTGCCGGGCATGTGCGGGGCGACATAGCGGCTGGATTCACCATCCAGCCCGAGCCAGCGTTCATTGGTGACGGGCTGGTCGATCAGGCCCAGTACGGGACGGCCTTCATGAAACAGTGAGATCAGTGTCGTGAAGCTTGGTCGGCCCGTTACGAAGGAGCGTGTGCCGTCAATGGGGTCCAGCACCCAGAGCCAGTCTTTCCCCGGAGTGCCAGAGGCACCGGCCTCTTCGCCCAGGATGGCATGATGGGGAACATGCTTTTCCAGAATGGCCCTCATGGCAGATTCGGCTTCCCGGTCGGCCAGGGTGACGGGGCTGTCATCGGCCTTGGAGATGATGGTGAGGGACTGGCGGAAATACGGCAGGATGACCTGTCGGGCAGCATCGGCGCAGCGCTGGGCAAGGGCCAGATGGGAGGAAAGATCAGACTGACGCATGAGGATTGTGCCTTTTTCCTGCTGGGTTGATTGACGTGGACAGGACCGCACGGCAATCAGGGATCATGCAACCGATTATTGTCATTCCCTCCAGAATTGCCTCCACAAGGCTTCCACGCAAGGCTCTGGCCGAGATTGATGGCGAGGCCATGATCGTTCATGTCGCCCGCCGGGCTGTGGCGGCCGGGTTGGGGCCTGTCCTCGTGGCGGCCGGAGATGAGGAAATCCGGGACGCTGTGGCAGGCATGGCGGGGGTGAAGGCCATTCTGACAGACCCGGCCCTGCCAAGCGGATCGGACAGGGTGCAGGCGGCGATTGAAGCTCACGACCCGCAGAGGCGGCATGACTGCGTGATCAATCTTCAGGGTGACCTCCCTCTTGTGGAACCGGAGACCCTCCAGCAGGCCTTGCGCCCACTGGCAGAAGGGCGGTTCGACATCGGGACACTGGTTGCCCCGGTGCAGGGGCCCGAGGAGCGTGACGCCGAGTCGGTCGTGAAGGTGGCCTGTAGTTTCCAGAGTGACGATGACGTGGCCCGGGCACTCTATTTTTCCCGGTCCGTGATTCCGTGGGGTGAGGGCGTGTACTGGCATCATGTGGGTGTCTATGCGTGGCGTCGTGAGGCCTTGGCCCGGTTCGTTACCCTGCCGCCCTCCGGGCTGGAAGAGCGGGAAAAGCTGGAGCAGCTCCGTGCGCTGGAGGCGGGCATGACGATTGGCTGTGCCCGGATTGCCACGGCTCCCTTGGGGGTGGATACGCCGGAAGACCTTGCGAGAGTCCGGGCCAGAGTGGGGGAGCAGCCATCATGCCGGTAATTGCGTTTCAGGGGCGGCCGGGAGCTTATTCCGATCTGGCCTGCCGGGCCACACGTCCGGGCTGGGCCACGCTGCCCTGTCGCAGCTTTGCCGAGACGATCGAGGCCGTGCGGGATGGTCTGGCGGATGAGGCCCTTCTGCCATGCGAGAATTCCCTTGCCGGTCGTGTGGCAGAGATCCATGCGCTGCTGCCGGAAGCGGGATTGAAGATCGTGGGGGAGCATTTCCAGCGGGTGGAACACTGTCTGTTGGGTGTGAAGGGGGCACGGCTTGAAGATGTGAAGCGTGTCCATACGCACCCTGTGGCGATGGCGCAGGTCCGGGGTCTTCTGGCACGGTATGATCTGGAGCCGGTAACGGAGTTTGACACGGCGGGAGCCGCCGAGCTTGTGGCAGGCTGGGGGCGCAGGGAAGAGGCGGCGGTGGCGTCCTCCCTTGCTGGAGAGCTGAACGGGCTCGAAGTTCTTCTGCGCAATGTGGAAGATGCCGCCCACAATACCACCCGTTTCTACCGTGTGGCCCCTCCGGACGCTGTGGTGGAATCCGTGGCAGGCCAGCCGATGATGACGACGCTGATCGTTCATGTCCGGCATGTGCCGGGGGCATTGTGTGATGTTCTGGCCTGTTTTGCACGGCATGGGGTCAACATGACACGGATTGAAAGCTACATGCTGGGAGGCTCTTTTGAGGCATCCCGTTTTCTGATGGACATTGAGGGGGCGCCGGATGACAGGGGAGTTCGGGAGGCTCTTCTGGAGCTGGCAGGGGTGAGCCAGGATCATCACGTGCTGGGCACCTACCGGCGGAGTTCGTTTCGGGATGAGATGTGACCTTTCTCCAGCGGAGAGGTCTCACTATAATGGCAGCAGAATGTCGGCTGGCGAGGTCAGCCCACGGATTTTTATGAGCAGGGACAAGGGTGGAGAGTAAAGAGATGGCACAGAATATCAATGAACGGTACCACAGCTCGCTGACCGCCCTGATCACCCCCATGAAGAAGGACGGCACGCTGGACGAGCAGGCCGCTACCAGGCTGATCGAGCGTCAGATCCAGGGCGGGACGACAGGCCTCATTCCGTCCGGGACAACGGGGGAAAGCCCGACGCTCTCCCATGCGGAACATGGCCGTGTCGTGGAGCATTGTGTGGAGGTGGCTGCTGGCCGTGCGCTCGTGATGGCCGGAGCAGGCTCCAACAGCACACATGAGGCTGTGGGTATGGCTCGTCATGCTCACAAGGTGGGGGCCGATGCCCTGCTGGTGGTCGTTCCCTATTACAACAAGCCGACGCAGGAAGGGCTGTACCGCCACTTCATGACGGTGGCTGACGCCACGCCGCTGCCGCTCTGGCTGTACTGCATCCCGGGCCGTTCCGTTGTGGACCTGACGCCGGAGACCCTGGGGCGTCTGGCCAAGCATCCGAATATTGTCGGTACGAAGGATGCTACGGCCAATCTTTCCCGTCCGCTGGCCGTGCGGCGGGAGGCTGGGGCGGACTTCAACCAGCTTTCTGGTGAGGATGGGACCATCCTGTCCTTTCTGGCCGCCGGAGGGCACGGCTGCATCAGTGTGACGTCCAACGTGGTACCGGATCTCTGCTCCCAGCTCCATCGTCTCTGGCGGGAAGGGAAGGTGCAGGAGGCCATTGCTCTTCAGGACAGGCTGCTGCCGCTGCATGATGCCCTGTTTGCCGAGACCAGCCCAGCCCCGGCAAAGTACGCCATGTCCCGTCTCGGGTTGTGCGAATCCACGCTGCGCCTGCCAATGGTGGAGCCGACGGAAGGAACGAAGAAGCGTGTGGACGAGGCTCTGCGTTTGCTTGGCCTTCTGGATTAAGACGGACCATGGCAGCCAGCAAGAAAAAAACAAAAGGTGGGCTCATTTCCCATGGCATCGCTGCGCAGAACAGGAAGGGCCGTTTCAACTATACCATTCTGGAAACGGTTGAAGCGGGTCTTGTTCTCAAGGGGCCGGAGGTCAAGAGCCTTCGCATGGGCCGAGCAACACTGACCGAGGCCTACGCCGTAGAACGGAATGGTGAGCTGTGGCTCATCAATTCCTATATTCCGGAATATCAGGGAGGGGTGCTGTCCCGGTTTGATACACGGGCTCCTCGCAAGCTGCTGCTGCACCGCAAACAGCTGGCCAAATATATTGGAGAGGTCACCAGAGCCGGGGCTTCACTGGTCCCGCTGGACATTCACTTCAATGCCCGTGGTGTAGCCAAAGTGACACTTGGTCTTGGTAAGGGGCGCAAGAAGGAAGACAAACGCCACGCCATTGCAGACCGTGACTGGCAGCGAGACAAGGCCCGTCTGCTCCGTAACAAAGGGCGTGGAGATTATTGAGGGGAATTCCCCGTTAAAGCTGCCCCGGGCCAGTAGTAGCAGGATGGGATGCCCGTTTCTGCTGGTTGTGGGCAGAGGATACAGAAAACCCCACGTTCCTTGAGGGCCGTGGGGTTTTTCTTCAGCGGATGCGGAAGACTGTCTTATTCGGCTGTAATCTCTACAGCCTCAGGGCCTTTGTGTCCCTGAACAACCTTCATGCCGATCTGCTGGCCATCAGCCAGACCATGCAGGCCAGAGCGCTCCAGAGCAGAGGCGTGGACGAACACATCCTTGCCACCTGTCTCAGGCGTAATGAAACCGAAGCCCTTCGTGGTGTTGTACCACTTGACGATTCCACGCATTTCCTCGGCCTGGGACAGGTCCGGAGCAGGATGGAAACGTTCCTGGCGCATGGGGGCAGGGCGACGGGGGGCTTCTGCTGTGGCCGTGCTGGCATCGACAGAAATCACCTCAGCCACCTGGCGGCCTTTCGGCCCCTGGCCGACACGGATAACAACGGTCGTTCCCGGTGCAGGCTCAGCATGGCCGAGGGCGCTGATCGTGTTGGCATGGAGGAAAACATCGCCACTGCCATCGCTCAGGCCAACGAAGCCAAAGCCACGCTCGGTGTTGAACCATTTGACGGTACCGGTGATCTCCGGACCTGTCGGGGTGATCTGCGGGCCACCACGGCCACCGCCACGGCGGGCGCCACCGCCAAAACCACCGCCACGCGGGGCATCGTAACTGCCGCGATCATCAAAATAGGAAGGCTGGGTCATGAAATCGCGGTCAAAACCGCCGCGGCGAGAGGAAAAGGAGCTGCGGTCGGATCTATTATTTCTCAAGGGTCTCGTCCCGTACTGGGGTCATCAGGGAGGAAGCGGTCGATCCGCTCCCTCAGGGTCATTATGTTGGAAACATGCCTGCATGTTCCACTTCTGACGGTAGCATGTTTTTTCAATTAAGCCACAAGGAAAAAGATGAAATTACGATAATTTTTTCTGCCGTTATTATGCTGCGTCGTCTGGAAGTCTAATTGTAGGCCACTCCTTCGTAGAGATGACAATAATGTAAGTTTATGGCTGAACAAATATTGTTAACAATTTCTGTGACAGTCTTTTATTTCAGCCAGATACAAGCAGTCTGTCCGGTATGGCCCGGTCGAACAGATGCAGGAGGTCCTGGAGGGCCTCTCCCCTTGGCCCTGTCAGGTCGGGGTTGCGGGTGAGTTCACGCTGGCTGTCCTGCCGCATGGCTGTCAGAAGCAGGGAGAGGCGGGTCGGGTCGGCCAGCCGGAAGCCCGGCAGGCCGGACTGTCGGTTGCCTGTCAGGTCGCCACCACCACGGATGCGGAAATCTTCATCGGCAATCAGGAAGCCATCCTCCGTATCCCGCAGGAGGTGGAGGCGACGCTGGGCTGTGAAGCTGGTGCCTTCACTGTGCAGCAGCAGGCAGAAGGATTTCTGTGCCCCCCGGCCGACACGGCCACGCAGCTGATGCAGCTGGGCCAGACCAAAGCGTTCGGCCTGTTCGATGACCATGATGGTGGCATTGGGAATGTCCACGCCGACCTCGATGACCGTGGTGGCGACCAGCAGGCGGGTCTGGCCTTTCTGGAAGGCCGTCAGGGCGTTCTGCCTCGTGTCGATGTCCTGCCTGCCATGAGCCAGCCCGATGATGGGGCCGAAACGTTTTGTGAGCTCCGCCCAGCGTTCTTCTGCCGCTGCGGCACTCTGCGTTTCACTCTCCTCGATGAGGGGGCAGACCCAGAAGATCTGCTTCCCCTGGTCCAGGGCCCGTTTCATGCCGGCGAAGATGTCGTCCAGCTTGCCCATGTTGTGCACGGTCGTATGGATGGGCTGGCGGCCGGCTGGCTTGCTGTCCAGCCGGCTCACGCCCATTTCGCCCCATTCCGTCAGTTGCAGGGTGCGGGGGATGGGGGTGGCGGTCATGACGAGAAGGTCGGTGGCTGCCCCCTTGCTGGCCAGCCTCATGCGCTGCTCCACGCCGAAGCGGTGCTGCTCGTCGATGACGGCCAGGCCGAGGTCGGCAAAGGTGACGCCATCCTGAAAGAGTGCATGGGTGCCTATGGCGATCTTCGCATGGCCATCGGCCAGTTTCGCCAGTGCGACCCGCCGTGCTTTCCCCTTGACGGAGCCGCTGAGAAACACGAACGGCACCGGGCACAGGGCTTCGCACGTGCTGGCATGCTGCTGGGCAAGGATCTCCGTCGGGGCCATGAAGGCGGCCTGTGTTCCGGCCTCGACGGCCTGGAGCATGGCCGTCAGGGCGACAAGCGTTTTTCCGGCGCCGACATCACCCTGGAGCAGGCGCATCATGGGGGTGGGACGCTCCATGTCAGCTGCGATTTCGGCCATGACACGCCGCTGCGCCGGTGTGGGTTCATGGCCGAAACGCTCAAGCAGGGTACGGCGCAGGGAGCCATCGCCCACCAGCGGGCGGCCCGTGCGTGTCCGGGCCTGCATCCGGGCCAGCCCCAGGCAGAGCTGGTCCGCCAGAACTTCATCGGCTGCCAGCCGGGCACGGGCACGCTCCAGAATGGGAGTAGGGTCGTCGTCGGAAGGCAGTGTTTCGGGGAAGTGCATCAGCCCAAGAGCCGTGGCGAAGCTGGGCCAGTTCCGTTTTTTCACCAGGGGCGGGTCCAGCCATTCCGGGAGGTCGGGCGGGATCAGGGCCAGGGCGGCCTGCATGGCTTTCCGCACGGTGGAGGGAAACAGCCCGGCCGTGAGGGGCCAGACCGGTTCCAGCCACGGGAATCGGTCCTTCTTTTCCCAGGCCATGATGTGGTCCGGGCGGGAGAGGGTCAGCCGGTCATGGTAATGCCCGACCTTGCCGGAAACGAGGATTTCTGCCCCCTCTGGGGGGAGGAAGAGCCGCCCCTTCTGGAAGAAGGTGATCTCCAGCGTGCCGGTGCTGTCTCTGGTGGTCAGGATGGTGGGCTGGGAGGAGCGGATGGGGCGGCGGATGCCTGTCACACGGACACGGCTTGTCAGGATGTCGCCCGCTGGCAGTTTCCGCCCCTCGGCGACGCTCATGAGCCTGCGCCGGTCGATCAGCTTTTCTGGCAGGGTGAAGAGCAGGTCGATGATCCGCCTGCCGCCGCTGATCCGGCCCAGCATCGTGGCGTGGCGGGGGCCTGTGCCCGGCAGGCTGCTGATGGGAGCCAGAAGTGGCGCAATCCGTGCGGAAGGGGGAGCTAGGGGCATGGCATCGGGGGCGGGTGGCTTCCGGGCTGACAGGGGGGCTGTGGAGGGCTATAGGGTAGCAGAACCGGCCGATAATAAAAATGTCCTTAGTGGAGAGCCCGCCCTGATGCCTGTTGATCGTTCTGCCGTTGCGTCCTTTGGTCCGACAGTCTGGGGGGTGCCTGATGGGGCGGTGGCATTCCTGCTCCGTCAGCGTTTGGCGGAACATGAGGGGACGCTTGTTCATGTGGCACATGATGACGCTGCCCTGGCGTCTCTGGCGGACATGCTGGGCTGGCTGATGCCGGAAGTCACCGTCCTGCGCTTTCCGGCATGGGACTGTCTGCCTTATGACCGGATTTCCCCCAATCCTTCCATCGTGGCCGAGCGTGCCGCCACGCTGAGCCACCTTCTGGAGCCACGGCCCAAGACGGGCCGCATCGTGCTGACGACCATCCATGCCATGCTCCAGCGTGTGCCGCCCCGTGCGGCCTTTGCGGGGCAGACCATCCATGTGAAGGTCGGTGATATGCTGGATGCGACCAGTCTGGCGGAACGGCTCGTGGGCAACGGCTACAGCCGTGTGGATACGGTGATGGAACGTGGCGAGTTCGCCATGAGGGGCAGCATTTTCGATCTTTACCCCGCTGATTCCGGGGAGCCTGTCCGGCTGGACCTCTTCGGGGATGAGGTGGACAATATCCGCAGTTTTGATGCTGCCACCCAGCGGTCCACGGACCAGCGGACGGAGTTCAGCCTGACGCCGGTTTCGGAATATGCGCTGGACAAGCCCAGCCTGAGCCGCTTCCAGACGGGCTGGCGGGATGTGTTCGGCGTGGGAGCGATGGAGGATGTTCTCTACCGCCAGCTTCTGGAAGGACGCAGGGCCAGTGGAGCAGAGCATTATCTGCCACTGTTCCATGACGGCGACGGCCAGCATATGGAAACCCTGCTGGATTACCTGCCGGATGCCGCCCTGAGTTTCGAACGGGACACGCCGGAAATCCTGACGGCACGGCTGGACATGATCGCCGACCATTATCAGGCCCGCTGTGCCGCCGGGCATGAGGGGGAGCTGCCCTATCGGCCCCTGCCACCGCACCGGCTCTATCTGAACCGTCATGGCTGGGACGGGATGCTGAAGGGTCACCCCACCGTCCTGCTGTCACCTTTCGCCCAGCCCGATGGCGCAGAAGGCGTGGATGCCGGGTACAGGCCGGGTCCGGTCTTTGCCAGCATGGGCGGTGCCGGACGGGAAGGGGTCTTCCACCAGTTCTCCACCCATGTGCAGGACTGGGCGAAGCAGGGACGGCGGACCTATCTGACGGCCTGGAGCAACGGCTCCCGGGAGCGGATCAGCAGCCTGCTGCGGGACCATGATATTCCCTGCGAGAGTTTCGATGACTGGGCGCAGGCGGCGGGCATGGCCCGTGGGGCTGTCGGGCTTGTCGTGCTGGGCATGGAACGGGGCTTCACCGGGGAGCGTCTGGCCTTCGTGTCCGAACAGGACCTGCTGGGGGAACGTCTGGCCCGTCCGCTCCGGCGCAGGCGCAAGGGCAATGACTTCATCACGCAGATCGGCGAGATTTCAGAGGGCGATCTCGTCGTGCATGAGGAATACGGCATTGGCCGTTATGTCGGGTTGGAGACGGTGCGGGAAGGGCGTGTGGCCCATGATTATCTCTCCATCCTGTATGATGGTGAGCAGCGGCTTCTTCTGCCCGTAGAAAATATTGATCTGCTGAGCCGTTTCGGCTCCGAGCAGGGGGCGGTGCAGCTCGACCGTCTGGGCGGCAGCTCGTGGCAGGCCCGCAAGGCGAAGATGAAGACCCGCCTGAGGGAAATGGCCGGAGAGCTGATCCGCACGGCGGCGGCCCGTGCCATGAAGGAAGCTCCCATCATGGCCCCGGCTGAAGGGATGTGGGATGAATTCTGCGCCCGTTTCCCCTTCATGGAGACGGAAGACCAGTCACGGGCCATTGCGGACGTTCTGGAGGACCTGAGCAGTGGCAAGCCGATGGACCGGCTCGTCTGTGGTGATGTGGGCTTCGGCAAGACGGAAGTGGCCCTGCGGGCGGCCTTCGTGGCGGCCATGTCCGGGATGCAGGTGGCGGTGGTCGTACCCACGACCCTTCTGGCCCGGCAGCATTATATCGGCTTCAGGAAGCGGTTCGAGGGGCTGCCCGTGAAGGTGGAGCAGCTCTCCCGCATGGTCACGGCCAAGGAAGCCACGAAGGTGCGGGAAGGGCTGGCCGATGGAACGGTGGACATTGTCATCGGCACCCATGCGCTGCTCTCGAAAGCCGTGTCGTTCGAACGGCTGGGAATGCTCATCATTGACGAGGAACAGCATTTCGGCGTGTCCCATAAGGAGAAGCTGAAGGCCCTGCGGGAAGACGTGCATGTGCTGACGCTGTCCGCCACGCCTCTGCCACGGACGCTTCAGCTGTCCCTTTCCGGCGTGCGGGAAATGAGCCTTATCGCCACCCCGCCGACGGACCGTCTGTCCGTACGCACCTTCATCACGCCTTTTGACCGGGTGATGATTCATGAGGCCATCCAGCGGGAACGCTTCCGGGGAGGGCAGGTCTTCTGCGTGGTGCCCCGTCTGACGGACATGCGGCACATGGCCGACCGGCTGCGGGAGATCGTGCCCGATGCCCGCATCACGGAGGCTCATGGCCGCCTTACTCCCACCGAGCTGGAAACGGTGATGACGGAGTTCTCGGAGGGGAAATACGACATCCTGCTTTCCACCAACATCGTGGAGAGTGGGCTGGACATGCCCCGGGTCAACACGATCATCATTCATCGGGCGGACATGTTCGGCCTTGGGCAGCTTTACCAGCTGCGGGGCCGTGTGGGGCGGGCCAAGCAGCGGGGCTATGCCTATCTGACCTGGCCGCAGACGCATGTCCTGTCGGCTTCATCCGTCAAGCGGCTGGAGATCATGCAGACGCTTGATTCCCTCGGGGCGGGCTTCACGCTGGCATCTCATGACCTTGACCTGCGAGGGGCAGGAAATCTGTTGGGAGATGAGCAGTCCGGTCACATCAAGGAGGTGGGAATCGAGCTGTACCAGCAGATGCTTCAGGACGCCGTGACGGACCTGCGCCGGATGAGGAACGAAGGCGAGGAGGAAGATACGGGCTGGACGCCGAACATCATCCTCGGCCTGCCGGTGCTGCTGCCGGAGGACTATGTGAAGGACCTGCCCGTCCGTCTTGGCCTGTACCGCCGCATTGCCGCCCTGAAGGATGAGGCGGATGTGGACGCCATGCGGGTTGAACTGGTGGACCGTTTCGGTCCTCTGCCGCAGGAGGTGGAGAACCTTCTGGATGTCGTGATGATCAAGAAGCTCTGCCGTGAGACGGGCGTGGAGCGGCTGGAGGCAGGCCCGAAAGGCATGGTCCTCCAGTTCCGCAGGAACAGGTTCGGCAACCCTGATGGTTTGATCCGCTGGGTTGCCCGCAATGAGAAGGCCGGTGTGAAGATACGGCCTGACCACAAGCTGGCCATGGTGCGGGAAATGACCAATGCCGTGCGTATCAGCATGGCCCGGAAGATTCTGGCTTCTCTGACCAAGCTGCTGGAGAAGGTTCGCCCGGCCGAGGCAGGCTGAAGGTTGCTTTCAATCCGCAAGGCAGGAATGGGGCGGCAATAATGGTGCCGCCCCATTTTTCATGTCGTTGCGGTGTCGGACAGGTTCAGGCCTGTGTGACGAGATAGGGGGTGGATGCAGAGCCGAACATTTCATAATGGATGCGATCCATGGGAATATCCTGTTCCCGCAGGGTGTGGATCATGCTGACCATGAACTCTGTCGGGCCACAGATATAGAAATCAGCCTGTCTGTCCTTATGCGCTTTCAGCCATGAGGGTGTGAGGCGTCCAGTATGGCAGTTCAGGCCATCTGTCCGTTGTGGGAGGCTGTTCATCTGGCTGTAGAACAGGTCTGCCGTAATGGCTCCGCAGGCAGCCAGCCCATGGGTTTTGCGGGCAAAAATTTCGTTGTCTGCTGTCTGGGTGCCATGAATGAAATGGATGGCCGGATGTGAAGTGCGGGTGGTCAGTGCTTCCATCATGGACATGACAGGCGTGATGCCTGCACCGGCAGAGATGAAGCACAGCGGCCTTTCGGAGGAAGATTGCAGGAAGAAATCACCGGCTGGAGCAGAGACATCCAGAGTATCACCTGTCCGGACATCGTCATGGAACCAGCGGGACACGACGCCGTCTTCCTGTTTCCTGACAGTGATGCGGTAATGGTCATCTGCCGGGGCTGATGAGATGCTGTAATTGCGGCGCTCCGGGCCATGGCCAGGGATGTTCAGCCGGAAGCTGAGATACTGGCCCGGCTGGTGCTGCATGACGGGCTGGCCATCCACCGGCTGAAGGATGAAGGAGACGGTGTCAGCCGTTTCCTCATGCCGATTGGCAATGCGGAAGGCACGCCATCCTGTCCAGCCGCCTTTTCTGGCGGCGTGGTCCTCATATATCTGCCGTTCCCGGTTGATCAATACGTCAGCCAGAAAACCATAAGCCTCTTTCCATGCCTCCATGATTTCAGGTGTGGCCTGCTCTCCCAGGACATGGGCAATGGCCCCAAGCAGCGCTGTGCCAACATGGGGGTAATGTTCTGGCAGGATGTTCAGCCCGACATGTTTTTCGGCAATACGCTCGATCATGTCCTTCAGGGCCGTGGGATCGTCAATATGGCGGGCATAAGCGAGGACGGCATAGGCCAGGGCCCTGGGTTGGTCGCCATTTTTCTGATGGGAGATGTTGAAGAGGTCTCGGATGTTTTCATCACTCAGAAGGCGGCGATACATCTCTCTGGTGATGTCGACGCCATGAGCCTCCAGGGCAGGAATACAGGCTTTGACGATGGTACGGGTCTGTGGGGTGAGGGAAATGGACAAGGATCACACTCTCTAAAAGATGTATACAAAATACATCTTTAAAATAGGTCGATACCAGCCGTTGTCAAGCCGGAAGAGACGAGGCAAGGAAACAGGTTGGCAGATGTCATCTTTCTGTTAGTTTCGGAGAAGGAGCCACTGCCACCACGTCTCCTCTTTTGCATGCAGGCTTGGAGTGACGCCGGATCATCTGAAACACGACCGGAAGGAAGCTCCCGGAATGCGTCTGACCCTCTATACCGACTATGCCTTCAGGTCCCTGATCTATCTGGAGACACAGAAGGAGCGTCTCGTCTCCATTGGCGAGATTGCCCGCGTGTACGGCATATCAGAGAATCATCTGGTCAAGGTCGTGCACAGGCTGGGGCGGCACGGCTTCATCAAGACGCTGCGTGGCCGCAATGGTGGGCTGCGTTTGGGCAGGAATGCTGAGGAGATCTATCTGGGAGACATTGTCCGCTGCACGGAGGATGATCTCGCCCTTGTCGGCTGCATGGGCAAGGAGGAGGGAGCTTCTGGCTGCATTCTGGTTGGTGGCTGCCGTCTGAAACAGACGCTGCTGAAAGCCCGATTCGCTTTCATGGATGTGCTGGATGAAGTCACGCTGGCCGATGTCACGGCCCCTCATGAGCGAAGTGTCCTGATGCAGGCCGTGCAGGAAATGATGACTGGAGCGGAACGGTGATGGATGTTGCTGTCAGGATCAGGGGGTGTTGCTGTCAGGCCACTTCATGAATTTTCGCCAGTTGGCATTGGTGCTCTGGTAGGCAAAGTGTGAGCAGGTATCGAGTGTCTGCTCGACCTGACGATGGGCAACAAAGGCGATTCCTGCTGCCATCAGGAACTGGCTGATCTCATGGAATGGAACTTTCTGGTTTTTCAGGGTGTGGGCGATCCAGCTCATCGTGCCGACAACCATGGCGCCGGGGCCGGTCGAGACCCAGACATTTTCAAAATAGCCGGTTTCCAGAATGTGCCGGACCCGTTGGAACATGGTTTCCATGATATGCTGCATGAGAGGGTTGCCAGCCTCCTGGATGAGTACGTCATTGTCGAGGCACCATGGTTCGCCGACGGAATAAGGTAACAGCGTCCTGAAATGTGTGCCTCTGGTTATGTCTGTCAGAGGGGCACGGCTTGTTACATCCGCATCAATATAGACGCCGCCTTTTACATGCAGGTAGCAGAGCCGCCAGAAGTCCGACCGCATGGCCGGGTGAGGGCAGACGTCATAGAGGGCGGTGATGCTGGCGCCATAGTGGTCATGGATGAACGCCCGGGCGGAGGCATCACATTCCAGATGGTAGGAGAAAGCCGGGTTGTCATTCCGGATGCCTTTCATGGCAGCCTGGACGTCTTCCGGCGGTTCAGGGCTGTCCCAGAACTGGGCAATGTGCTTCGGAATGTTCCGGGGGAATTCCTGTGGAACGCAGCGGGACAGGACCGGAAACAGGGACTGTTCCAGACCGATCGGCAGAAGGGCAAAGCAGGCGTCCTGATGGCCGCAGAGCGCCCCTATGAAGAGGTTCCGAATCGGTTCCGGATAGTCGTTGAACTCACGGCTCACCACGGAAACCCGTGGCAATGACGTAAAGCTCGCTCGATTCCTTGCGGGAGGCAGGGGGTTTGACGTGCTTGACGACGGTAAAATTGCGTTTCATCAGGTCCAGCATGTCTTTCTCGGACCCTCCCTGAAAGACCTTGGCGATGAAGGCTCCGTCCTCGGCCAATATCTTCAGGGCGAAATCCAGGGCGTTTTCGGCCAGGGCCATGATGCGGATATGATCGGTTGCGGCATGGCCGGTCGTGTTCGGTGCCATGTCGGACATGACGAGATCAGCCCGCCCGCCCAGCATGGCCTGGAGCCGCTCCGGCATGTCGGCCTCCATGAAGTCACCCTCGATGATCTCGGCCCCCGGCACCGGGTCCACCGGCAGCAGGTCCACGCCGATCACCTTGGCAGCTCCACGCTTGACGGCAATCTGTGCCCAGCCTCCCGGGGCAGCTCCGAGGTCCACCACCCGGCTTCCGGGCCTGATGAAGTGGAAGCGGTCATCCATTTCCAGCAGCTTGAAGGCGGCACGGGAGCGCCAGCCCTGCTGTCGTGCCGCCGTCACGTAGGGGTCGTTCAGCTGGCGGTTCAGCCAGCGCTGCTGCGCTGGCGTGCGGCCCCGTGCCTTGCGGAGTTTTACGGTCTGGGTTCGCAGTGTCTGGGAGGTGGCGGCGTCATCCGCCGTATCCCGGGTGCCAGGCGTACGGGAGTGGCGCAGGGGTTTGCCGGGGATGCGGGGTGGCGTGGCACCGCCCTTTGGCCGGCGGGAGGAAGGAGGCGTGTGTTTCGGACTCATGGAGGGAAAGATAGGCTCTTACTGTCGCCCTGCAAAGCCTGTCCGTTGCTGCCTGCCCCTTTTTGCCTGTAAGGGATGAGGGATCATGAGCAGAAAGGCTCATCATCTTGAGAAACAGGTACAGCTCTTGAGACAGTTTTACGCCGCTTTTGTTCTGGCCGCTCTGGCCCTGTGTGCTGGTGCCGCTCTGGGGTACGGACATACGCCCAGCCTGTACGGTGCTCTCATGGGTGTGGAGGGCGTGGCCATTCTTGCCCTGATGGAAACGGCTGAATCCATGGATAATGCCATCGTGGATTATGGCATCCTCAAAACCATGTCGCCACGCTGGCAGAAGCGGTACATCAGCTGGGGGATGCCTCTTTCCGTACTGGGGATGCGGTTCCTGTTCCCCGTGCTTCTGGTCGCTCTGGTGGCCGGGCTGTCACCATGGCAGGCGGCCCATCTCGCCATCATGGAGCCGCAGCGTTATGCCGCCATCATGCTGGGGGCAAAGGACATGATTTCCGCTTTTGGTGGGTCGTTCCTTCTGCTGATTGCGCTGAACTATTTTCTGGATGATGACAAGACGCATCACTGGCTCTCATGGCTGGAGCGTCCGGCAGCCCGTCTGGGCGGGGTGTCAGCCCTGCCGGTCGGGCTGACACTGGCAGTTCTCATGCTCATCACCCGCCTGATAGGGCAGGGGCATGACCCGATGGCCTTCCTGTTCTGGGGCTGCGGGGGGATTGCGGCCTATATTCTGGGCAAGGAAACGCTGGTCTGGCTGATAGGCGAGCCGGGGGCGTCCCGCATGGCGGCTGGCGGGGGGCTGCTGACCTTTCTGTATCTGGAATTCATTGATGCCAGTTTTTCCTTTGATGGTGTCATCTCGGCCTTTGCGATCACGACGGACCCAGTTGTCATTGCGCTGGGGCTGGGCGTGGGGGCGATGTTTGTCCGTTCCATGACACTCTCCATGCTGAAAACGAATGCTCTGGCCGAGTATGTCTATGTGGAGCATGGGGCGTTTTACACCATTTTCATCCTTTCCCTCCTGATGCTGGTCAGCGTGCTGGTGGAGGTGCCGGAGTGGGTGACGGGGCTTGTCGGGCTTGTCCTGATTGGTGGAGCATTTCTGGCCAGCGCACTCCGGCGTCCGGTAAAATAAGGAAAAACTTTCCCATCCCCCTTGCGTCGTGGGGGGAATGGGGCTAGAACCCCTCCAGCAAACGCCGCTTGGGAGATAGTTTAGCGGTAGAACTACCGGCTCTGACCCGGTCAGCCCTGGTTCGAATCCAGGTCTCCCAGCCAGTCATGTGGTGTGTTTGCTCCAGGGGGGAAGCCCCGACCGCTTGGGAGATAGTTTAGCGGTAGAACTACCGGCTCTGACCCGGTCAGCCCTGGTTCGAATCCAGGTCTCCCAGCCATTTTTCTCAGACAGGTTAATCGTTCCGTTACATTCTGCCCATGGGGTGGTTTGCGTAACAGGGTGCGCCGCTGTAAGCAGAAGCTCCCTGACCGAGACTGGATTATGGTGAGACTGTGGCTGCAAATATTTCTCCTGACCTGATCGCCCGTTATGGCGGCAACCTGCCACGCTATACCAGCTATCCTACGGCGGTCAGTTTTTCTGATGCCATCGGGCCGCAGGAGGTGGCAGACTGGCTGAAGGCCCTGCCGCCAGAGCAGTCCGTCTCCCTGTATTTCCACGTCCCGTTTTGTGACGAGCTGTGCCGCTTCTGTGCCTGCAACACGGCAGTGATGCGGCAGGAAGAGGCACGGGCAGCCTATGGTGACATTCTCTTGGAGGAGATGCACCGTATCGTTGCACTGGTTGGGCAAGGGCGTGTGGTCCGGCATCTCCATTTTGGTGGCGGCACACCGACAACCCTGCCAGAAACGGCTCTGCGTAACGTAATGTCCGCAGTGCGGGAACAGTTCCGGCTGGCTGATGATGCTGAAATCGCCATGGAGATGGATCCCCGTCATGTGCCGGAGGGCATGCTGCCCCTGTTGGCCGAGCTGGGCTTCAACCGCATCAGTTTCGGTGTGCAGGACCTTGATCGTATTGTGCAGGAGACCTGTGGGCGTGTGCAGTCTTACGAGCAGACGCTGGCCTGTGTGGAGCAGGCCCGTGCGGCAGGGGTGAATGGGGTGAATATCGACCTGATCTATGGCCTGCCCTATCAGACAGTCGAGAGCGTACAGGACACGGCCCGGCGTGTTGCTGGAATGAGGCCAGACCGTCTGGCTGTTTTCGGCTATGCCCATGTCCCGTGGAAACAGAAACGCCAGCAGCTCATCCCGCAAGACTCTCTCCCATCTTCGGAAGAGCGGTTGCAGCAGGCGGACAGGATCGACCGTGTTCTGGTTGAGGAAGGCTACAAGTCCATCGGGCTGGACCATTATGCCCATCCTGAAGATGCCATGGCCCATGCCTATGAGGCCGGTACACTGCATCGCAATTTTCAGGGCTATACGATCGATTCATCACCCGTCCTGCTGGGGATGGGAGCATCGGCCATTTCCATGACACCTGACGGATTCTACCAGAACATTCCGTCTACGGCGGCTTATATCCGGGCATTGAAGGAGCATGATGGCCTTCCCGTTGCCCGGGGGGTGTTCCGTACGGAGGAGGACCGCTGGCGGGGGAAGGTGATCGAGACCGTCATGTGCCTTTCGGGCGTGGACCTGACACCCTACATCCCGTCAGGACAGGGTCTGGAACAGGCTTTTGCAGAAGAGCTGGAAGCCCTGCGTCCTTTCGAGGAGGACGGGCTGATCCGCTGGGAGGGCAACCGGGTGAGCCTGACAGAAAAGGGCGGCCCCTTCCTGCGGCATCTGGCGGCCGTATTCGATACACGGCGCAAGGAACTGGCCGCAGCAGGCGAGGGGAAACCAGTCCCCCGTTTTTCTTCCTCCCTGTGAGGAGAGCAGGCTGCAGTCTGTTTTCCTTTGCCTATGGTTACAGAGTGCGTTATGAGACCCTGCCAACAGCTTAATTACCCTTTCAGTGGTGGTAGGCTGACCTAGTTGTATTGAACAGGACGCACGAGCGAGGGCGTAGGCATCATGACCAATTTCCAGAATGACAAACTTTACAGCCGTGTGCGTGATGCCCTGGCCTTTGATGACGTGCTGATCGAGCCGGTTGAATCATCGGTTCTTCCCGGTCAGGTCAGCACGAAGACACGTCTTACCCGCAAGCTGGAGCTGAACATTCCGCTGCTCTCTTCCGCCATGGATACGGTGACGGAAGAGGAAATGGCCATCTCCATGGCGCAGCAGGGCGGCATGGGTGTCATCCACAAGAATCTGACGCTGGAAGGACAGGCCGAGCAGGTCCGTCGTGTGAAGCGTTTTGAGGCTGGCATGGTGGTCAATCCCGTTACGGTGGGGCCGGACCAGACGCTGAGCGATGTTCATGAGATCATGGCCCACCATGGCATTTCCGGCCTCCCGGTCGTGGAGAAGGATGGCAGGCTGGTTGGTATTCTGACCAACCGTGACATGCGCTTTACCGAAGATAAAAATACCCGTGTGCGGGACCTGATGACGCATGAGGGGCTGGTCACGGTCCGGCACGGGGCATCCCCGGATCAGGCCCGCCAGCTGCTGCATGATCATCGGATCGAGAAACTGCTGGTCGTGGACGATGCGGAACGCTGCATCGGTCTGATCACCGTCAAGGACATGGACAAGGCCATGACCCATCCGCTGGCCGTGAAGGATGCGGAGGGGCGTCTGCTCTGCGCTGCGGCCATCGGCGTTGGGGAGGATGGTCTCCGCCGTGGGGCGGCTCTTGTCGAGGCGGGCGTGGATGTGCTGGTGGTCGACACGGCCCACGGTCATTCCCGTGGCGTGCTGGAGACCGTGGCCCGCCTGCGTGACAGATATGCCGACGTGCAGCTGATCGCCGGCAACGTGGCCACGCCAGAAGCTGCCAGGGCGCTGATCGAATCCGGTGCAGACTGTGTGAAGGTCGGCATCGGTCCGGGGTCCATCTGCACGACCCGTGTCGTGGCCGGTGTGGGTGTGCCGCAGTTCTCCGCCGTGCTGGAAACGGCAGCCGCCTGTCATGAGCTGGACATTCCTGCCATCGCCGATGGTGGCATCCGCACGTCCGGTGACATCGTCAAGGCCATCGGGGCTGGTGCTGATGTCGTGATGGTCGGCTCCATGCTGGCCGGATGTGAGGAAAGCCCCGGCGAGAGCTTCCTGTATCAGGGGCGGACCTACAAGGCTTATCGTGGCATGGGGTCCATGGGGGCCATGGCTCGTGGTTCGGCAGACCGTTACTTCCAGGGTGAGGTGAGGGACACGCTGAAGCTGGTGCCGGAAGGGATTGAAGGGCAGGTGCCGTACAAGGGGCCGATGGCGGCTGTCGTACACCAGCTGATCGGTGGCCTGCGGGCTGGCATGGGCTATACCGGCTCCGCCACGATTGCCGATCTTCAGGCCCGTGCCCGCTTCCGCAAGATCACCAATGCGGGTCTGCGGGAAAGCCACGTGCATGATGTGACCATCACCCGGGAAGCTCCCAACTATCGGCTTTAATTGGCTTTGAAAGGTCATTTTTTCCTTTCCTGATGAAAGGAAACGGAGTAGGCGGGGGCCATGACCCCCGCTGCTCGTCTTTCTGGTGCGATTGATCTGCTTTGTGCGATCCAGAACGCACCGCACCGTCCGGCTGATGCCGTTGCCAACAATTTCTTCCGTGAACGCCGCTATATCGGTGGTGGTGACCGCCGGGCCATTTCCACCCTTGCGTGGGACGTGCTGCGGGCATGGCGTCGGCTGCACTGGCATCTGCGGGCCGACCTGCGCTACCGGCATGAGGATGTTTCCCCGAGGCTGCTCTGTGCGGCCATGCTGCATTTTGTCGGGCAGCCCCTTTCATCCATCCAGTCCCTTTTCAGCGGGGAGCGTTACGCTCCAGCTCCGCTGAGCGAGCGTGAAATGGTCATGCTGGAGGCTCTGGAAGGGCAGGACATCAGCAGCGAGAAGCAGCCACTGCCGGTCCGGCTGGAATATCCCGACTGGCTGCACCCTTATCTGGTGGAAGATTTTGGTGACAGGCTGGAGGAGGAAATGCGGGCCCTCATGGGGGCACCCTCCCTGGACCTGCGGGTCAATCTTCTGAAGGGAACACGGGAGGAGGCCCTGCGCCGTCTCCGGCGGGAAGGTTTTCAGGGGGAGCCGACGGCTCTCTCTCCGTGGGGCATCCGGCTTGAAGGACGTCAGCCCGTTACAGTGGCGGCTCTTTTCCGGGAAGGGCTGGTAGAGATACAGGATGAAGGCAGCCAGCTGATCGCAGCTGCCGTGGATGCCAGACCGGGGCAGAGGCTGCTGGATTATTGCGCCGGTGCTGCCGGAAAGACGCTGGCTCTGGCCATGACGATGGAGAATAAAGGGCAGATCGTGGCCTGTGATGTCTCCCGGGTCCGGTTGGATGGTGCCACGAAGCGTCTGCGCCGGGCGGATGTCCATAACGTGACACGGCATCTGCTGAGTGAAGGCGACAAATGGGCGAAACGGCGGGAAGGCCAGTTTGACACGGTACTGGTGGATGCCCCCTGTTCCGGTACCGGGACATGGCGGCGCAATCCTGATGCCCGCCTGCGTTTGACAGAGGAGGACATCAAGGAACTCTGCGCCAAGCAGGCAGCCATTCTGGACATTGCAGCCCGTCTCGTCCGGCCGGGCGGGAAGCTGGTCTATGCCACCTGTTCCCTTCTGGGGGCGGAGAACGGAAAGCAGATTGAAGCCTTCCTGAAGAGGCAGGAGGCCTACACCCTGCTGCCTGCGGAGAAACGTTCCATCCTTCTGCCGGAAGAACTGCGGCAGAAGGCACTTTTCTCCCTGACGCCTCATGGTTTCGGGACGGATGGTTTCTTCGTGGCGGCCATGGAAAAAATGTCCCAGGGCTGAGACGCATGCAGGGACGGGCTATCCGGTCTCCTGTCTGTCCCTGCGGCGGATTTGTGCATCTGTCATGAAAATGGCTAATATTTGGACAATGGCCAGCCTGTTCCTGCTACGGGGCCGGGTGGTCCTGTCTGACTGGAGGAAACAGATCCCCTATGGCCTATGATGTTCTCTTCGGTGTGGTGCTGACATTCGGGGCAGGGATGCTGGCACAATGGGTTTCCTGGCGCCTGCGGCTCCCAGCCATTGTTCTGCTCTTTGCCATGGGGCTGCTTTTTGGCCCTGTTCTGGGGTGGTTGCATCCATCAGAAACATTGGGTCATGCGTTCCGTCCACTGGTCTCCATGCTGGTGGCCCTGATCGTCTTTGAGGGTGGAATGGTGCTGGATATCCGCCAGCTCCGGGAGGCCGGGCAGGGCGTTGCCCGCCTGACGATGGTGGCCCTGCCAATCAACTGGATACTGGGAGCTCTGGCAGCCCATTATGTTGCCCATCTGGAATGGGGAACATCCTTTCTCTTCGGGGCCATCATTGTGGTGACGGGGCCGACGGTCATCCTGCCCCTGTTGCGGAGTGCCAAACTCCAGCCCCGTGTGGCGGCCTTCCTGCGGTGGGAGGCCATCGTCAACGACCCGCTGGGGGCCATTCTGGCTGCCGTCGTCATGCAGATCATGCTGTTGCATGTGGACCTGCACAAGCAGATTTTCTTCGTCCATACCCTGCCGGACATGCTTCTGGCTGGGGCTGTTTCCGTGGCGGCGGGCATTTTGCCTGCCTATCTGCTGCGTTACCTTTTTACCCGGGACCTGATGCCGGAGCTGTTGAAGGTACCCATCATGGTCACGCTGGCGCTGATCATTTTCGAGGCCTGCACGCTGGTGATGGAAGGGGCCGGCCTGATTGCCGTGACCGTCTTCGGCATGATGCTGACCAACCTGCATATCCCGGGCCTGAATGAACTGAAACGGACCAAGGAATCTCTGGTGGTCCTTATGGTATCCGTTCTGTTCATCCTGCTGACGGCCGACCTGCACCGTGCCGTGCTGGCCAGACTGTCCATTCCCATCCTGCTTCTCACGCTGGTTGTGCTGTTTGTCGTTCGCCCCCTGTGCATTTTCCTGGCCACGCTGGGGACAAGCATCAGCTGGCAGGAACGGATTTTTGTCGGATGGATCGCTCCACGAGGGATTGTTGCGGCGGCTGTGGCTGGTGCGGCGGGGATCAAGCTTTCGGAGGCGGGGTACGCCTCTGCCGATCTTGTCATGCCGGCCGTGTTCTGCGTGATTGCCGTGACGATGATCTGCCACGGTTTTTCACTCGGCCCGCTGGCACGAAGGCTGCATCTGACTCTCTCCAATGAGCCTGCTCTGGTCATTCTTGGTGGTAATGCCTGGTCGACCGATCTGGCGGCCTGCCTGAATGAGGAGAAGGTACCTGTTCTGCTGGTGGATACGACAGCGCAGGAACTCATGCCCGCAGCCCGGCGTGGGGTGCCGGTCCTCAAGGCGGAACTTCTCTCCGCAGCGGGGCAGGAGGCTCTGGAGGAGCGCCCGGCGGACTACCTGATCGCCACGACCGGGGATGCCATCTATAACGGGATGGTCTGCGGGCACATGGCTCCGCATATGGGGCGGGAGAGGGTCTATCAGGTCAGTCCCGGTGTGGCCCGGCTGGACCTGTATCGTGGCCTCTCACGTGATGCCCGGGGGAAGGTGCTGGGAGAACCGGGCTGGAACTATACGTTCTTTGATACCCTGTTCAGTCGTGGCTGGCGTTTTGTCTGTCAGAGCGTGACGGATGCCACGGTGGATCTTTTCGGGAAAGAAGAAAACCGGTTGGATCTGCTCATTGTTCGCCGGGGTACGGGCATCTTCGTTCGCTCGGCAGAAGATCGGGCCTGGACCATGCCGAGCATGGGGGATCTTGTCATTTCCATGAGGGCGCCGGAAAGCCGTGATGAGGGGGCAGATGTAAAAGAGGAAGCAGAACTGCGTGCAGGGGCGTAGTGCTTGGCCGTCATTCGGGCTAGTGTAGTGCCCTATCAGAAAGACAGGTCCTCCCTGTCTGCCCATCCGGCATGGGCGGAGAGGCGGGGTTTTGAGTGCATTACGGACGGGATTTTTGGGATATGAATGCTCATCACTCAATACTGATTGTTGACGATGATGATGCCTTGCGCCTTCTGCTGGCTGAACAGCTGGGAGAGGAGGAAGCGTACCGCGTTGAACAGGCTGCCACCATTGCGGCTGCACGGGAGGTGATGGATCACTCTTCTGGAGGCAGGACAGACATTCTTCTGCTGGATGTGAACCTGCCAGATGGTGACGGGCGGGATTTCTGTGCCGGGCTGCGGGAGAGGGGCATTCATATCCCCATCATCATGATGACGGGGTCGCATGATGAAGATGACGTGATTCGTGGTCTGGATGCTGGAGCGAATGACTACGTGGCCAAACCGTTCCGCATGGGCGAGCTGAAGGCCCGTCTGCGGGCGCAGCTGCGTCTTTTCGAGAACAGTGAGGATGTTGTTTTTGATATCGGTCCCTATGTTTTCCATCCGGCCAGGAAGCAGCTGGTGGACCAGAAAAAGGGGCAGCGCATCCATCTGACGGAAAAGGAAACGGCAATCCTGAAATATCTCTACCGTGCCGGTGGGCAGCCAGTGGAGCGGGACGTGCTGCTGCATGAGGTCTGGGGCTATCACGCCTCGGTGACGACCCACACGCTGGAAACGCACATCTACCGTCTGCGGCAGAAGATCGAGCCTGATCATGGCCGGGCCGGGATTCTGCTGACGGAAGGTGGTGGGTACTGCCTGAATCCTGATCTCTGACGGATGGTGCCCTGAGGGCGGATAGAAGAAAGGCTGGCAGGAGGAAGTCCTGCCAGCCTTTCTGCCATCTGGTCCAGTCTGGTCAGACGGCCAGATCCATCATGACGGGAACGTGGTCGGAAGGGGAGGTCCAGTCCCGCATGGGGCTGAGGACATTGATTGTCTTCAGGCCGGGGAGAAGGTCCGGTGTTGTCCAGATATGGTCCAGACGGCGCCCCCGGTTGGATTTTTTCCAGTCACGATTGCGGTATGACCACCATGTGAAGAGCTTTTCCGGTTCTGGAATGGCCTTCCGCATGGCGTCTTCAAATCCGGCATGAAGCCATTCGGTCAGGCGTGTCGTTTCCGGTGGCGTATGGCTGACGATTTTCAGAAGCTGACGGTGGCTCCAGACATCATGCTCCAGCGGAGCGATGTTGAGATCACCGACCAGAATGCTCCGCTGTGGCGGATTGGCCCGGAACCATGCTGTAGCCTCCTCAAGGAAGGCGAGTTTATGGGCGAATTTTTCATTTTCCTGCGGGTCGGGAATATCGCCACCGGCGGGCACGTAGAAATTGTGGAGCGTCACCGGCCCGGTTTCTGTCTGGATGCTGGCAGCCACATGGCGGCAATCCTCCCGGCCACACCAGTCCGGCGTGCCGGTAATGGGCTCCAGCGGTGTGCGGGAGAGAATGGTGACCCCATTATAGCTCTTCATTCCACGATAGAGCTGATGGGGAAAACCCAGCTCTGCCAGTGCATCACGGGGGTAGAGAGGGTCCGGCACTTTGGTTTCCTGAAGGCAGATGACATCAGGGGCCTGTTCCTCAATCAGACGCTGGAGCAGGGGTAGCCGGAGGCGGAGTGAATTGATGTTCCATGTAATGAGACGCATGTTTTCTGATCTCCTCTGGAGCGGGAAATTTCAACGGATGATCTTGCGATGAACAGGGTTTACCCCAATCTGGGGGGAATGAATAAGGAAAGTCTCCCGCATATGCCCATCCTGATGATCGACAGCCATATTGATATTCCATGGAACGAAAAAACGGCGGAAGGTCTGCCCTGCTGGCATAAGCGGGACCAGGCGGATGTTGCCATGCGGGATGTGGAACGCCGGTTTACCGTTCCCAAGGCGCAGGCCGGTGGGATGGGGGTGGCCTGTCTGGCTGCCTATACACCGCAGGCTGGTCTGGATGACGCAGGGCATGAGGCAGCGTGGCAAAGAGCACGGGCCATGCTGGAGGCGATGGAAGAGATGGTTCCGCTTCATCTTTCCGGGCAGGCTGTGCTGTGCCGGAGAGTTCCGGATATCCGGCGGGCTACGGAGGCCGGGCAGGTGGCTTTGGTGCCTGTCATGGAAAATGGCTACCCCTTGGCGGATGACCCGGCCCGGATCGGCTATCTCGCCCGGCGGCATGGCGTGCGTTACATGACCCTGACCCATAATGGCCATAACCTTCTGGCGGATTCGGCGGTTGTCCGGCAAGGGTCGGCAGAAGTGCATGGCGGTCTGTCCGCTCTGGGGCGGGAGGTTATTGGTGAGATGAACCGGCATGGTGTGCTGGTGGATGTTTCCCATGCATCCCGCAAGACCATGATGCAGGCGGTGGATGCATCCTCAGTTCCTGTTTTTGCCAGCCATTCCTGTGTGCGGGCTTTGTGTGATCATCCCCGCAATCTGGATGATGGACAGCTTGATGCACTGAAGGCCAGTGGTGGCCTGATCCAGATTACAGCCATGGGGCCATTCCTGCGCCGGGGTGGTGGTGGAACGCTGAAAGATTTTGTGGAGCATGTGCTGTATGTGGCCCGCAGGATTGGTGTCGAACATGTGGGAATTTCGTCCGACTTTGATGGCGGAGGCGGGATAGAGGGCTGGCAGGATGCCAGTGAGACTCACCATGTGTCCAAAGCGCTGGCTGTTGCTGGTCTGGATGCCGGGGAGATTCGGGCCATATGTGGAGAAAACATGCTGCGCCTGTTGCAGAGGGCAGAAGATAAAATTTCGAAATGTCAAACCTGATTTTTACTTTTTGAGAAAATTCGTGGTATTTTTTGCACAGTAATTTTTTCAGAAACGGGATTGACAGCCCACACCGCCATCAGGGGGCAGGAAAGGGGAGGATGCAGGGATAAAATCTTTTATAATTCCTTATTTTTCAGATGGTTATATTCTTTGCCTAAAAAATGGGCAATCTATGAAAAAAGAAGAGAAACCCTATGCTGTGTGCTTTTACCCTTGGAGTATTCACAGCTTTGTCCACAGGAATGGTGGATGAGTATGAAAGGCGCAGCATGATCATGAAAAACTGGCGGAAAACTAGGACATATGCCTGAAAGACCCCACGGCGCCCCTGCGATTCGGAAAGCCCTGAAGACGATTCCTGAAAGTCCCGGCGTGTATCGCATGATCGGTGCGAAGGGGGAGGTGCTGTATGTCGGCAAGGCGCTGAACCTGAAGAAGCGGGTCACGTCTTACACGCATGTCGCCCGTCTGCCGGACCGGTTGAAGCTCATGGTCTCCCTGACGGCCAGCATGGAAATTGTCGTGACACGCACCGAGGCCGAGGCCCTGCTGCTGGAGGCCAACTACATCAAGCGGATGAAGCCCCGCTTCAACATCCTTCTGCGGGATGACAAGAGTTATCCGTGGCTTCTGCTGAGCGGGGATCACGCTTATCCCCGCCTGATGCGCCAACGGGGGAAGCCCGTCAAAGGGGCAACCTATTGGGGGCCTTTTGCGTCATCCAGAGCAGTGGACCAGACAATTCAGGTCATTCAGCGGGCCTTCATGCTGCGGACCTGTACGGACAGCGTTTTCGAATCCCGGACCCGCCCCTGCCTGCTGCACCAGATCAAGCGTTGCTCTGCTCCCTGCGTGGAGCGCATCAGCCCGCTGGAGTATCAGGGGCTGGTGGAACAGACGAAGGAATTCCTGAGTGGAGGCGGCCGGGAGCTGCAACAGCGCCTGACCCTGGAAATGGAACAGGCTTCCGAGGAGCTGGCTTTCGAACGGGCTGCTCTCATCCGTGACCGTATCCGGGGGTTTGCCAATCTAAGGGCCTCAGGAGCCATCAATCCGGCAAGCATCCAGGAGGCGGATGTCGTTGCGCTCTGGCAGCAGGCGGGGCAGAGCTGCATCCAAGTCTTTTTCATCCGTGGTGGTCGCAACAATGGCAACAGGGCTTTCTATCCCCGGCATGAGGCAGATGAGCCTGCGGCTGATGTTCTTGCGGCGTTTCTCCTCCAGTTCTACGAGGACAAGCAGCCTCCTTTACAGGTGCTGACAAGTTCTGAGCCTGCTGAACAGCCTCTGTTGACTGAAGCGCTGAGCCTGCAACGGGGGCAGAAGGTGCAGATTCTCCAGCCGCAGCGGGGTGAAAAGAAGGCGGTGTTGGACCACGCCATTCTCAATGCTCGTGAAGCTCTGGAGCGTCGGCTTGCAGAAACGGCCGGGCAGGCCGTTCTGCTGGAAAAGGTGGCCGAGCTTTTCGACCTGCCCGAGCCACCGAAACGTATTGAAGTTTATGACAATTCCCATCTGATGGGACAGGCTCCCTATGGCGCCATGATTGTGGGCGGCCCGGAAGGTTTCGTGAAGCGGGCTTACAGGAAATTTGCCATCCGTGGTCCCGTCGCTCCGGGTGATGATTTTGGCATGATGAAGGAGGTCATGACCCGTCGCTTTGCCCAGCTGACACCGGATGATTCAGGGAGTGAAAACTGGCCGGACCTGCTGCTGATTGACGGCGGCAAAGGGCAGGTACGAGTCGTCCGGGAGATTCTGGCGGAGAGGGGCCTGTCCTCCATTCCTGTAGTGGGTATTGCCAAGGGGGTGGACCGCAATGCAGGGAGGGAATGGTTCTTTGTGGAGGGGAAGGAACCGTTCCAGCTGCCCGTCAATGATGCTGTCCTCTACTATCTTCAGCGGTTGCGGGATGAGGTCCACCGTTTTGTCATCACGACACACAGGGCAGGACGTTCCAGAGCGTTGACCCGTTCCGGCCTCGACGAGATTCCCGGTGTTGGCCCAGCTCGCAAGAAGGCTCTGCTGACCCGCTTCGGCTCTGCACGCCATGTCGGGCAGGCGGCTCTGGAAGAGCTGGAGCATGTACCGGGAATTAATCGCGAAATGGCACAGGTCATTTATGGATATTTCCATCCAGAATGGGTAAGAGAACAGAGTGACGTCCTCAAAAAACCCTGACTGAGCACCGTGTTGGGGGTGGCCTTCCATATTAGGGATATCAGGTGATCAATCTTCCCAACCTTCTCACTCTGTTCCGTATCCTTGTCATCCCGGTGCTGATCGGGTGTCTGGCAGGTGGTGGCCTGTGGGCTGATATGGCGTTTCTGCTGTATGTTGGCGCCTGTGTGACTGACTATCTCGATGGGGCTCTGGCCCGTCGGCAAGGCCTGACATCAGACCTTGGCAGGATGATGGATCCGATCGCAGACAAGCTCCTTGTCGGGGGGCTTCTCCTGGCACTTGCAGGGATGGGAGGGCTGCGGTTCTGCTCGTTGTATGCAGCCATTCTCATCATGCTTCGGGAAATCATGATCAGCGGGCTGCGGGAGTATATGGCCTCCCGCAATGAGACGATTCCGTCCACCCGTCTGGCCAAATGGAAGACAGGCACACAGATGGTGGCCATCGGTTTCCTGATTCTGGGGGAGGGGGCTTCTACCTCCTTTCATGACGTGACATGGTGCTTTGGCGTAATTGGCGCTGCGCTGCTCTGGCTGTCTGTCATTCCGACGCTTCTGACGGGGACAGACTACCTCAAGGCGACCGTGGCGCAGATGCGGAGATAGACTTGGTGTGAGGTATCTGGCAGCTCGAGATGATGGTGGCAGAAGGTGGGCTGAGCCTTCCTGGGGACAGGTTGCGATGATTGTAAAGGGTAGGGAATGAAAAGCAGGGAAGGAAAGCTAAAGAGGGTAGGCGCTGTCATGTCCTTCTTTGCGGTGGGGTGTACCAGTTTTTCGGTCAGCTGCACGGGTCTGGACAGGCATCTGGGCAGTACGATCAATCCTTTTGGCAATCCGAACATGCCAGATGCCCGGAGCGAGACGGCGCAGCGTGTCCGGGGAGTGAAGCTGAGCACAATGCCTGTTCTTCCCGAGGAGGGGGATGTCTGGCCGGGTCAGCCGGAGCCTGTGCCCAGCCTTCAGGATGTCAGCCGGTCTGACAGGAATTTTGTTGAGAAATGGCAGAAGGCGCGACCACAGCTTGATGCGGATCTCCGGCAGCAGCTCAATGATGGCCAGGGCATGAGTGTCGGGGAAGATGTCGGGCAGCGTTATGGGTCCGGTAAGGGCGTGATGCCCATAGGCAAACCCATTCCATCCCATGTCAAGGATAATGCGCGGCCTTACATGGAGCCCGCAGGGCGGGGTGTGGTTACCATTCCCAATGGTGATGGAACGGATACGCTCATCGCTCCTGATGGCAGCGTGAAGGTTGTCAGTGCGGGCAAGGCGTCCCTGTACGCACATGCCAGAACATTCGGGCATGTTCATTCTTCTGAGGAATCGCGGCAGGAGGCTCAGGCCGAGCTCCAGAAGGCACCGCCGGCAGAACCGCTTTCCCATCTGGAGCGCAGGGCTGGCGGGGGTGCCGTATCCCGGCAGCCAGCCTACAGGGAGCCGACGATTACGGAAGCGCCCCGTCCGCAGCCCAGGGTCGAGGTTCTTCCCGAACCGCAGCGTCCTGTACGTCAGGCGCCAGCCGTTACGGAAGCGCCCCGTCCGCAGCCCAGGGTTGAAGTTCCTCCCGAACCGCAGCGTCCTGTACGTCAGGCGCCAGCCGTTACGGAAGCGCCCCGTCCGCAGCCCAGGGTCGAGGTTCCTTCCGAACCGCAGCGTCCTGTACGTCAGGTACCAGCCGTTACGGAAGCACCCCGTCCGCAGCCTGAGACTGGTGTCGTAGCAGCTCCTCTCCCACAACAGTCTGGAGCTGATGAAGAGATGGGCAGACAGCACAAGCACAGGTCCAAGGGCAAGGCTGGAGCACATCACAGGCATGAGGCTGCAGTGGTGGATGCAGCACAGCCGGTGGTGGAGCCGCATCGGACGCATAGGCATAAGCATACGCAGGCCCGTCAGCATGAGGTGGTGGTTATCGAGAGGGAGCATCACACGGTCGCCGGACGGCATGTGGAAGCACATGCCCAGAAGGAGCGTCATCATTCGAGCAGAAAACGTGATGATGATTACGTGGATGCTCTGGGCTTTGAGGCTCCTGCGAGGTCCCATCGTTCTCATAAGAGTGAAAGGGTTTATCAGTTTGACTGGGACAAATGAGACCAATCTTGTGAGAAAAAGAGCATAATCTGTCTCAATGAGGGTATCGTGGGCTGGAAAGGGCTTGACCTGAAAGGCTCAAGGTATCATTGTCCCGCTCAGGTATAGGGGATGTGCTGCTCCGACACTGATGAAGCAGCGTCCCATCATGCGGCAGCAGTCCGAGGGTAGTATGGCCAAGACAAACGTAATCATGATCCGTCTCGTTTCTTCTGCAGATACGGGTTATTTCTATGTCACGAAGAAGAATGCCCGTACGGCAACGGGGAAGATGGAAGTACGCAAGTACGACCCGGTTGTGCGCAAGCACGTTGTCTTCCGTGAAGCGAAGATCAAGTAATCGTCATTCCATTTGACGAAAAAGAAAGGCGGCCTTTTGGGGCCGCTTTTTTTTTTATGTGTCATTGCCCCCAAGCGTGTAGAAACGCCTTGATGGTTTGCAGGGAAACGTGAGGTGAGCGGGGGCAGAGCCTGCTTATCCTGTCTGTCAATAAAGAGAATTTTTCTCACCGTAGGGAATGACCAGATCGCCCTTGCGGCTGCTGTTGAGCATCACTCGGCTCCGTTCATCCAGCATGTCCGGGTCCAGGGCTCTTTCATTCAGCGCCATGACGCGCCGACGCCAGATGTCCTGCTCCTTATGGGCATCCAGCAGGGCGGACTGTGCCTCTGCCTGAAGTTTCTTCTGTCGTTGATAGGCCTCAATACCAAGAGTCCCATGCAGGGCATTCCAGATGAAATAGGCTGTCAGAAGTAGAAAGAGGAGCGGAGCGAATACAGCACCCAGTCCACGCCGTAGCAGAGCGATCATGCAATGGCTCCTCGGTCTTCATGTTGATCAGGTTGAAACGGTTATCACCTTATAAGCGGTTGGCGGGAGAGGCAAGGTATCTGCCGGCCATGCCAGAGAGAAAATCTGAAGGGGAGGTATAAAAAAGCCCCCACCCGTTTCCAGGTGGAGGCCTTTCCGCAAGTTCAGCCGGGAGAACCGGCTAAACTGCTCCCGTAATTACTTGCGGGCTTTTTTCAGGATGCTGTGACCAGCATACTTGGCGCTCTTGCCCAGCTGCTGCTCAATGCGGATCAGCTGGTTGTACTTGGCCATGCGATCGGAGCGGGAGAGGGACCCGGTCTTGATCTGCCCCGTGTTCACGGCGACGGCGAGGTCGGCAATGGTGCTGTCCTCGGTCTCACCAGAACGGTGGCTCATGACAGTGGTGTAGCCAGCGCGCTGGGCCATTTCCACAGCGTGCAGTGTCTCTGTCAGGGAGCCGATCTGGTTCACCTTCACGAGCAGGGAGTTGGCAACACCCTTCTCGATGCCTTCCTTCAGACGGGCCGGGTTGGTCACGAAGAGATCGTCACCGACCAGCTGGATGCGGTCACCCAGACGCTCCGTCAGCTCTTTCCAGCCTTCCCAGTCATCTTCAGCCAGACCATCCTCGATGGAGACGATCGGGAACTTCTTGGTCAGTTCCTCAAGGTAGGAGACCATCTCGCTGGAGGAGAAGCTCTTGCCTTCGCCCTTCATCTCGTAACGGCCGTTCTTGTAGAACTCGGTGGAGGCACAGTCGAGAGCGATGGTGATGTCCGTACCGAACTTGTAGCCGGCATCGGCAACGGCCTTCTCGATGTACTTCAGGCCTTCCTCTGTGGACTTCAGGTTCGGAGCAAAACCACCTTCATCACCAACGTTGGTGTTCAGGCCGTTCTTGTGCAGCTCTTTCTTCAGACAGGCGAAGATTTCGGAGCCCATGCGGATGGCTTCAGCAACGGAAGAAGCCCCGACCGGCTGGATCATGAATTCCTGGAAGTCGATGGCGTTGTCCGCATGCTCACCACCGTTGATGATGTTCATCATCGGGACCGGCAGAACATGGGCGAATGTGCCGCCAACATAGCGGTACAGCGGCAGGTCCAGCTCTTCAGCTGTGGCACGGGCCACGGCGAGGGACACACCGAGAATGGCATTGGCGCCAAGGCGGCCTTTGTTCGGTGTACCATCAAGGTCGATCATGGCCTGGTCGATGGCGATCTGGTCTTCAGATTCCATGCCACGCAGCTTGTCGGCGATCTCCGTGTTCACGGCGTTGACGGCCTTCAGGACACCCTTGCCGTGGAAGCGTTTTTTGTCGCCATCACGCAGTTCTACAGCTTCGTGGGCACCGGTGGAGGCACCGGAAGGAACAGCGGCACGGCCGGTAACACCGGAGGCCAGTTCAACATCTACCTCAACAGTCGGGTTACCACGGCTGTCCAGAATTTCGCGGGCAATAATATCAACAATAGCGCTCAAGGGACTTCTCCTGACTCTATGCGGCGGACCCCGAACGGCCTATTATCAGCTCGCAGACCGGATCCGCTTTCGCTCTATTTCAGTCTCAAAATCCGCGCCCGAGGTCAATTAAGATGCGACAATTTCCTGTCACGGCTGCCATGCTTGTTGCGCTTGGCGGCGTTTTTCCCTTTCTGGTGGGGGGCTGGCTGTTTCTGGCGGGTGTGCTGACATCCCTGCCACATCTCAGCCAGATCCTTCTGGCCTATGGGGGATGCCTCCTGCCTTTTTATGGGGCTGTACAGTGGGGTTTGCTGGCCAGCAAACCCACGATCATTCCGCCAAAGGGAGAGAGCCTGCGGGACAGGCGGGCGCTTCTTTCAGGGACGTTTGCGTTTCTCTGGGGGTGGCTTGCCCTCTGCGTAGGCCTGCTGGGAAATCTGCGCACAGGCTTCGGGCTGGAGGCAATCGGCTTTGCAGGAATTTTTGCTCTGGAACGAATCGCCAACCGGCATGGTGACCTGCCGCAGGGATATATCATGGTCCGGGCCATCAGCACCGGTCTGTGCGTGATTGGCTTCCTGTTTGCCCTTCTTTCACCGCAAGGCCAGTTTTGAGAGGGAGGAAGGGCCTCTGATCAGAGGCCCTCAGCTTTCACGAGTTCGTCAATCTTTTTGAGTGGGGTCAGCAATGACCGCATTTCAGCAAGGGGGATCATGGTCGGGCCATCACTGGGGGCCGTATCCGGTTCCTGATGGGTCTCGATAAACAGGGCGCTTACACCTGTCGCCAGGGCGGCCCGGGCCAACGGAGCAACGAATTCACGCTGCCCTCCGGTGGCTGTACCCAATCCGCCCGGTTGCTGCACGGAGTGGGTGGCATCGAAGACGACGGGATAGCCGGTGCGCGCCATGATGGGGAGGGCCCGCATGTCGTTGATGAGTGTATTGTAGCCGAAGCAGGTGCCACGTTCGCAGAGCAGGATACGCTCATTGCCGGTAGATTTCAGCTTGTCGACAATGTTCTGCATGTCCTGCGGAGCGAGGAACTGCCCTTTTTTGACATTGATGGCCCGTCCTGTCCGTCCAGCGGCCAGAAGAAGGTCTGTCTGACGGCAGAGAAAAGCCGGAATCTGGAGAACATCCACAGCTTCAGCTGCAGGAGCACACTGTTCCGGTGCGTGAACATCCGTCAGCACAGGAATATTGAAGCGGGACCGGATGTCGGAGAGGATTTTCAACCCTTCCTCCATACCGACACCACGGGCAGCATGGACGGAACTGCGGTTGGCCTTGTCGAAACTGCTTTTGTAAATCAGCTCGATATCCAGCTCCTGACAGAGCCCATGCAGGGCTTCGGCCATGAAGAAGGCGTGATCACGGGATTCGATCTGGCACGGGCCAGCGATCAGCCGGAAGGGCTGATCCTGACCAATGATAAATTTGCCCAGAGGGACGCTCATACATCCTGTTCCCGTGACAGATGTTCTTTTTTTGCCGCGCCGACAAACCCTACGAAAAGCGGGTGCGGGTCGAACGGCTTGGAAAGCAGCTCTGGATGGTACTGCACACCGATAAACCAGGGATGGTCTGGATATTCCACCACCTCGGGCAGAACGCCATCGGGAGACATGCCAGAGAAGCGCAGGGACGTTTTTTCCAGCACGTCACGGTAATGGACGTTGACTTCCCAGCGATGGCGGTGACGCTCACGGATGTCCGTCCGGCCGTAGACCTCTGCAACACGGGAGCCTTCAACCAGTTTGGCCGGATAGGCACCGACACGCATGGTTCCGCCAAGGTCGCCTCCTTCACGGCGGCGCAGCAGTTCCGTGCCACGGGCCCATTCGGTCATCAGGCCGACCAGTGGCTCATCTGTCGGGCCGAACTCCGTGGAGGAGGCCTTCTTCAGGCCTGCGAGGGAGCGGGCACATTCAATAACGGCCATCTGCATCCCGAAGCAGATTCCAAGGAACGGAATCCGGTTTTCACGGGCATAACGGACAGCGTTGATCTTGCCTTCAGACCCACGTTCGCCAAAGCCGCCCGGCACGAGGATGCCATCCATGCCACGCAGCTGCTCTTCAAGACTGGAGGGGTCTTCCAGTTCTTCTGCATCAATCCAGTTCATATGGACACGGACATCCTGCGAGATGCCACCATGCAGAAGGGCCTCGGCAAGGGACTTGTAGCTGTCCAGCAGGGCCGTATATTTGCCGACGATGCCGATGCGGACTTCGCCTTTCGGCTCCCGAACGCCACGGACGATTTTCTCCCAGCGGGAGAGGTCTGGCGCTGTTTCGAACGGCAGGCCGAAATAACGCAGAACTTCACGATCCATGCCCTGCTCGTGATAGGCGATAGGGCAGGCGTAGATTGTATCGACATCCAGCGCTGCAATTACGGCTTCGGGACGGACATTGCAGAAGCTGGCAATTTTCTGCCGCTCTGTCTGCGGAATGGGACGGTCGGAGCGGCAGAGCAGAATCTGCGGCTGGAGGCCGACATTCTGGAGTTCCTTGACGGAATGCTGGGTCGGCTTGGTTTTCAGCTCACCAGCGGAGGGAATGTAAGGCAGGAGGGTCAGGTGAACACACATGGTGTTCTCATGCCCCAGATCATTGCGGAGCTGGCGGATGGCTTCCAGGAAAGGAAGACTCTCAATGTCGCCAACCGTGCCGCCGATTTCAACCAGGACAAAATCGTAGCCATCCGTATCGGTAACCACGGCTTCCTTGATGGCATCCGTGATGTGCGGAATGACCTGGACCGTAGCCCCGAGGTAATCGCCACGGCGTTCCCGGGCGATGACATCGGAGTAAATGCGGCCCGTCGTGGTGTTGTCGGAGCGACGGGCATGAACACCCGTAAAACGCTCGTAATGGCCGAGATCGAGGTCGGTCTCGGCACCGTCATCAGTGATGAACACCTCACCATGCTGATACGGGCTCATCGTGCCCGGATCAACATTCAGATAAGGGTCCAGCTTCCTGATGCGGACCTTGTGCCCACGAGCCTGGAGGAGGGCAGCCAGAGCCGCCGAAGCGATACCTTTACCGAGGGAGGATACAACCCCACCCGTCACAAAAACAAAGCGCGTCATGGGAGGCCCTTATATAGTGAAGAGGGGGGGAAGGGGAAGCAGATTATGTGCTCCGCTTCCCCCAAAAATGGCCTCAGGGATGCTGTGGCTGGGACGGTGCTGTCGGAGCCGCTGGAGCTGCTGGTTGGCTGGCAGGAGGATGGGCCAGAATGTCCCGCGTGTTGCCACCGCTGGAGGCCCCACGGTTCAGCACGGCCAGACACAGGCAGAGAATCATGAAAATGGCAGCCAGAACGGCCGTACCGCGGGTCAGCAGGGTGGCTGTCCCCCGGCCGGACATGAAGGAGCCAAGTCCCTGACTGCTGCCAACGCCGAGACCACCGCCTTCGCTACGCTGGATCAGGATAATGCCGATGAGGGCCAGGGCAACCAGAACAGTGAGGATAAGCAGTAATGTGGTCATGCAGTCAGGTCCAACAGGTTATGGGGAAGGCTGAGGCGTTGTTGCTTCAGCCGCAGCGCCAATGATGTCCAGGAAGCTTCGTGCCTCGAGGCTGGCACTGCCGACAAGCACCCCATCCACTGCCTCTATGGACATGATGGAGGGAGCCTGCACGGAAGTTACAGACCCGCCATACAGGACCGGAACACGAATGTCATCCGTCATGAGTCTCATTGGCAGCAGGGCACGGATCAGCTGGAGCTTTCTCTGGAGCTCTTCCCGGGAGGGTGTGATACCACTGCCGATGGCCCAGACAGGCTCATAGGCCACGATTCCACGGAAGCCCCGTGTCAGGGAGCCCTCAATCTGTGTGGAAAGTACGCTGGCGGCCCGACCTTCGTTCCGTTCGGCCAGATGTTCGCCAATGCAGACGATTGGCGTCAGTCCGGCTGCCGTGGCGGCCTTGACCTTCTGACGGATGACTGCGTCCGTCTCCCCATGGTTCTGGCGCCGTTCGGAATGCCCCAGGATGACATAGCGTGCTCCCATGTCCCGGATCATCGGGGCGGAAATATCCCCCGTGAAGGGCCCGGAGGAGGCCGGGTAACAGTCCTGTGCCCCCAGGGCCAGCTGCTCGTGGGGCAGGCAGACTTCCTTCAGGGCCTGATGGACACCATCGAGCTGCGTGAAAGGCGGACAGATGATGGTGTGAAGGTGGGCTGGCGGCGGGGCTTCTTTCATGCCATGGGCAATGTCCCGTGCGAGCTGTAGGCCGTGCTCGTGGCGAGCCTGCATTTTCCAGTTCCCAATGACGAATTTGGGTACGGTGGTCATTCTGCTCTCCCCGGTCGGCACGATGCATCCACTGCGCATGAGCAGAGAAGGGACACGCCGTGCTGGTCAATCTGTGTCGGCATCTCTATGCTGGGGCAGCTTAGCGGGTTTTCCCGGCTAATGCTATTCTGCCATCAGTAAAGTGATATGCGTCTTCGATGATTACTGCCCTGCGTCATTTCCTGGTTGACTCCTGGCTCGGCCGGGTGATCGCCTTAATGGTTTTCGTGTCTTTTGTTGTACTGGGAGGCACCTTTTTTGGGCTGGGCGGCGGCATGGCCGGTCTGGGCGGTGATACCGTGGTGCAGGTCGGAGCACACAAGATCACCCCTGCCGAGTTTCAGAAAGCCATCCAGAATCAGGTTGCCTCTGTCCTTCAGCAGACGGGTGGTTCGGCTGAATTCCTGAAGACCCCGCAGGGACGGCAGGAGATCGGCCATACGGCCCTGCGCAGTCTCATTCTGGTGCATGAGGGAGAACTGGCTGGCAGGCGGAATGGCCTCAATCCTGGGGATGAAACGATTCGTGGGGTTGTTTTTGCCATGCCGGATTTCCAGGATCCCAGTGGCCGCTTTGACCCGCAGAAGATGGAGGCGGTGCTCGGGCGTAACAATATGAGTCATCAGGATCTGACGCAGGAAGTACGGCGCATGCTTTATGGTAGTGCCACTCTGCTTGCATTCGGTAAAACCGTGCAGCCCCCGGCGCAGGAGCTGGATTGGCTGATGAACTATATCGGTCATGGCGCCGTGGTGGATATGGTGCGTCTGCCGTTCTCTCTGGGAGAGGTGTCTGCCCAACCGACTGATGGGCAGCTGAAGCGTTATTATCAGAACCATCTCTGGCAGTTCCGGCAGCCGGAGTACCGTCATGCCCGGATCGTGATCATGACGGCAGGCAGTGTCGCAAAGACGATCCAGATTTCTGATGAGGACCTCCAGGCGGCATACAGGATGAAGATGCAGGACCCCGCCGAGGCGGCCCGGCATAACAGTCCGGAACTGCGCTCCATTGAGGTGCTGGCCGTGACGGATGAGGCTACGGCAAAGAGTCTGGCGGCAGCATGGCGGGGAGGGCAGTCTTGGGCGGCTTTGCAGAAGCAGCACCCCAAAGCCATTCCTGCCACGTTGAATGACGCCCGTCTGACCGATCTGCCTGATGAGGCCTTGGGCAAGGCAGCGTTTGCCACGCCGGAGGGTCATGTTTCCGCACCTGTTCGTACGGCCGCTGGCTGGAGCGTGGTACATGTGCTGTCCGTCAAGCCTGCGAGACATGCCAGTTTTGAAAGCCTGAAGGACAGTCTCCGTGAGGATCTGGCCAATGAACGGGCGACGGCCATGCTGAAGGACCGTCAGAGAGCCTTTGAGGAGGCCGTGGCCGGGTCTGTCACGCTGGACAAGGTTCCGGCCGACATTGGTGCTTTCCCTCTGGAAGGCAGTCTGGATTCCCATGGCAATCTGCCGGGCGGGGAGCCTGCTCCTTTGCCGGGTGATGCCGCCCTGCGTCAGGCTCTGATAGAGCAGGTCTTCAGTCAGAAGAAAGATGAGCCGCCGCATGTCGTGACCGGACCGGATGGCAGTGCTTTTGCCGTGCTGGTGGATGGTGTCACGCCGGGCAGGCAGGAGCCGTACGAGGCCGTGCAGCAGGCCGTCAAGGATGCCTGGCTGGCGGATGCCCGGAAACACGCCACTGAGCAGAGGGTCACCGCCCTGTATCAGCAGGCGAAAAAAGAGGGGCTGCGTCAGGCTCTGGCAGGACAGAAAGAGGAAGCCATGCTCCAGAAGGATGAGCATTTTTCTCGCCTCCAGCTGCGGAACGATGTGCCCGCCCTCATTCTCAGGGCGGCGCTTGAGCAGAAACAGGGACAGACAGCCATGCTCCAGGAGGGAGATGGCTACTGGCTTGTCAATGTGACAGGGCAGTATGCGGAATCACCGACCATGATGCAGGCCATCCGGCAGCGTCAGGCAAGCCTGATAGCCGGGGCTTACCGCAATGATCTTCAGGAGACGCTGGGCATGTCCTATACCCGGGAGGCTCCTCCCCGTCATTTCAATGCAGCTCTGTTCAGTGATGTGAACGAGAGGGTGCTGAGCATGATTTCAGGAAGGTTGGGCCAGCAGTGAGCAGGATATTACATAGGGTAGAAGCAGCCGATCTGCTGACACCGCTCTCGGTTTTTCTCCGTCTTTCCCGTCTGGTGGATGATCCGTACCGCCTCTTTTTCGAGAGTGTGGAGGGAGGCGCTGCCAGAGGGCGGTATTCCATCATAGCCCTGCTGCCGGATACGGTCTGGCGCTGCAAGGATGGTCAGGCATTCCGTGATGGAAGGCCGGAAGAGGCGGCTCCATTGGTGTCGCTGAAGGCTCTGCTTGATGAGAGCCGTATGGACCTGCCGGAGGGGTTGCCCCCGATGATTGGGGGTGTCTTTGGCGTGCTGGGCTATGACATGGTCCGGCAGATGGAAGACCTTCCCAACCCGCCGCCGAATGACCTGGACCTGCCAGAAGGGGTGATGATCCGTCCCCGGCTGTTTGCTGTGTTCGATACGGTGCGGGACGAGCTGATTCTGGCCACCCCGTTGCGTGATGGCATGGCCAGGGCAGAAGGGGAGGCGCTGCTGGAGAAGGCTGTGGCCGCTCTGCGGCAGCCCGTTGCTGACCCGGCAGAGACCCTGCCAGAGGGAACCCGGCTGGCGGAGCCTGTTTCCAACATCACGCATGAGGCTTTCCTCCAGAAGGTGAGGACGGCGCAGGATTATATTGCAGCGGGTGATGCCTTCCAGATTGTTCCGAGCCAGCGTTTCACGACAGCGTTTCCCCTGTCGTCACTGGCCCTGTATCGCAGTTTGCGGCGCATCAATCCGGCACCGTTCCTGTTTTTGATGGAGCTGGGTGAATTCACCCTCGTAGGGTCGTCCCCGGAGATTCTGGTGCGGATGCGGGATGGTATCGTAACGGTCCGTCCTCTGGCCGGAACCCGGCCCCGCGGGCGGGATCGGGCCCATGATCTGGCACTGGAGAAAGAGCTGCTCGCTGATGGCAAGGAGCTTGCCGAGCATCTCATGTTGATCGACCTGGGCAGGAACGATGTGGGGCGTGTGTCCCAGCTCGGGACCGTGGAGGTGCCCGACCGTTTCGTGGTGGAGCGCTACAGCCATGTCATGCATATTTCATCGACCGTGACGGGCCGGGTGAAGCCGGGGTGCGGGGCGCTGGATGCTCTCTCGGCTGCTTTCCCGGCGGGAACGCTGACCGGGGCGCCGAAGATACGCACCATGGAAATCATTGACGAGCTGGAGCCCACCCGGCGTGGCCCTTATGCCGGGTGTGTCGGCTATTTCGGAGCGGATGGTGACATGGATACCTGCATCGGTCTGCGCATGGCCCTGCTGAAGGATGGCCAGATGCATGTGCAGGCCGGTTGCGGTGTCGTGGCGGAATCTGACCCTGAGTCGGAATATCAGGAGACGAGAGCCAAGGCCCGGGCGCTCTTCACTGCTGCGGAGGCGGCCATTGGTCAGGCTGTTCATAATGGGCAGCAGGCGTTTTCTGGGGAAGGGGGGTGTAATTCCTCATCCCGCACATCATCTGAGAAAGCAGATATGACCTCTGGATGTGAGGAGAGAGTCAGATGATCCTGCTGATTGATAACTATGACAGTTTCACTTTCAATCTGGTGCATCATTTCGGAGCACTGGGTGTGGAATGTGCGGTGAAACGGAATGATGCGCTGACCGCAGACCGGGCGCTGGAGATGAATCCTTCTGCCATTGTGCTGTCTCCCGGCCCCTGTTCTCCCGATGAAGCGGGTATCTGCTGTGAGCTGATTGAAAAAGCAGCGGGGAAGGTCCCCGTGCTGGGTGTCTGTCTGGGCCACCAGTCCATTGGGCAGGTCTTCGGGGCGAAGGTCGTCCGGTCTGCCGTGCCGATGCATGGCAAGATCAATGCCATCCATCACGATGGCAGCGGGGTCTTTGCCGGGCTGCCCGACCCGGTGGATATGGTGCGCTATCACAGCCTGACGCTGGACCCGGACAGCATACCGGATTCGCTCATCGTCAATGCAAGGACGGAGGATGGTGTCATCATGGGGGTCCGTCACCGGGAGCATCCGATCCATGGTGTGCAGTTCCACCCTGAAAGCATTGCCTCCAATTCCGGGCGTGACCTTCTGGCCAACTTTTTGCGACTGGCCAATGTTCTTCCGCAGAAAGAGGGTGCAACTGGCTGATGGGCGGGCAGGAGAAGCCATTTGCGTCTTTTCTCAGGAAAGTCGCCGCCAGAAAGGAGCTGGATGTTTCTGAGGCGGAGCAGGCTTTCAGGCTCATCATGCAGGGAGCCGTTTCGGATATTGAACTTGCCGCTTTCCTGACAGCCCTTCAGATGCGGGGAGAGACCGTTGAGGAGCTTTCAGGTGCTGTGCAGGCCGTGCGGCGGAGTATGCAGGCCTTGCAGAAGGTGCCGGATGACACGGTGGATGTCTGCGGCACAGGGGGCGATGGCCTGGGAACATTGAATGTCTCCACAGCCACGGCCTTTGTTCTGGCTGGGCTGGGCGTGCCCGTGGCCAAGCACGGGGGGCGGGCCCTGTCTTCCCGGGCCGGGGCAACGGATGTTCTGGAAGCTCTGGAGATTCCTGCCGATGCGGACCATGCCCGGCAGGAAAAACGTCTGAGGCAGGAAAATCTCGCTTTTCTGGCAGCGCCGTTCCATCACCCGGCCATGCGTGTGGCTGCACCTGTTCGCAAACAGCTTGGTTTCAGGACACTCTTCAACCTTCTGGGGCCGCTCTGCAATCCGGCGCGGGTCCGGCGGCAGCTGGTGGGCGTGTTTGATGAAGTCTGGTGCCGGCCAGTGGCCCGGGTGCTGGGTGAGTTGGGGGCTGTTTCCGCTTGGGTTGTGCATGGTCATACGGATGAAGGCGGAATTGATGAACTGACTCTCGCCGGCCCAACACACAATGATGTGTGGGAGAATGGGGAGATCATTTCTTTTGACCTGACACCGGAAATGGCCGGTCTGCCGCATTACGGCATTGCCGCCCTGAAGGGGGGAGACCCCATCTGCAATGCCCAGCGCATGAGGGCTCTTTTTGCAGGAGAAACAGGCTGTTATCGGGATACGGTGCTGTTGAATGCAGCTGTTGGCCTGCATGTTGCCGGGCGGGGGAATCTGCTTGAGAGTGGCCGTCTCTCTGTTCCCGCTCTGAGGCGCAACGTGGCCGAGGCAGCCCGCTCCCTTGATGAAGGGCTGGCCCGGAAGGCTTTAATCCGGGCTCAAACGGGTGTAAGTGCTCAGGACTGAACGCTAGAACCGTTCGGTAATGTTCCAAGGTAAAGATTCAGGACGATCATGATTTTTTTGCCACAGCGGTCGATGGCTGCTTTTGCCCCTGCAGAGGATGGTGGACAGGTTCCGGCTTCTGATGTCCCTTCAAATGGTGATGCACAGGAGGCGGTAGCGTCGGAAGTCTCCCAGCCTGCCACATCAGGTAGCGGGGAGAGCGGCGGTGATGTGCTGGAGCGCATCTGTGCCCGGACCCGCCTTGATGTCGAGCAGCGGATGCAGGTGATGCCGCTGAAGGAGATTGCTGCCAAGGCAAAGGAAGTCTCCATGCCGACCCGTGGGTTTGGTCAGGCCCTTCAGCATATTACGGCTGACAGGCGTGTGGGACTCATCGCAGAGGTGAAAAAAGCATCTCCATCGGCAGGAATCCTGCGGCCTGAGTATGATCCGGCGCAGATCGCCCGGTCCTATCAGAATGCTGGGGCAAGCTGTATTTCCGTTTTGACGGAAGGGTCCTGTTTCCACGGGAGTGCGGAAGACCTTCAGGCCGTCCGTGCTGCATGCAGCCTTCCGATCCTGCGGAAGGATTTCATCCTTGAGCCATGGCAGGTTCATGAGAGCCGCCTCATCGGGGCGGACTGCATCCTGCTTATCATGGCCGCCCTGAAGGAAGATGAGGCTGTTGAGCTGATCGCTCTGGCCCGTGGTCTGGACATGGATGTGCTGCTTGAGGTGCACAACGAAGAAGAGCTGAATCGGGCGCTTGCTTATGACAGTTTCCTGATCGGCATCAACAACAGGAACCTCAAGACATTGAAGACGGACATTCAGACGACGCTGGACCTTGCTCCGCAGGTTCCGCCGGATCGTCTTGTCGTGTCCGAGAGTGGCATTGCCACGCCGGATGATCTGGCCAAGGTTGGCGAGGCAGGGTGCAGTGCCGTTCTGGTCGGAGAATCACTGTTGCGTGAGGAAGATCCGGGGCTTGCAGCCCGCAGGCTGCTCGGTTTCTGAAAAGAGTACCGGTCCGGTATAAAAAATGGTTGGAGGGGGTCTCGGATAGCTAGCTTTTGGAAGGGACTGTTGTTACAAGTCCGCCCTATCTGAAATCGTCAACCGCGGGAGAGTGTCATGGGTTCTATGACGGACGCGCCGAACCGGCAGAATGGCCCGGCGCTATCACGGGAGGAAATGGAGCGTGCCTACAGGGAAATGCTCCTTGTGCGTCGCTTCGAGGAAAAGGCCGGCCAGCTGTATGGCATGGGGCTGATCGGTGGCTTCTGCCATCTTTATATCGGTCAGGAAGCTGTCGTGGCTGGTATCGGTCTCGCCATGAAGAAGGGCGACCGTTCCATCACCTCCTATCGTGATCACGGGCAGATGCTGGTGGCTGGCATGACGGCCCGTGGCGTCATGGCGGAGCTCACAGGCCGTTCAGGGGGGTATTCCCACGGCAAGGGTGGCTCCATGCACATGTTTTCAAAGGAACAGGAGTTCTACGGAGGGCATGGTATTGTCGGAGCGCAGGTGGCCATCGGGACCGGCCTTGCCCTGACGAGTGCCTACAAGAAGGATGGTGCCGTTTCCATCGTGTATTTCGGTGAGGGTGCGTCCAATCAGGGGCAGGTTTATGAGAGCTTCAATCTCGCCGCCCTGCACAAGCTTCCCTGCCTTTATGTGATCGAGAACAACCGTTACGGCATGGGGACTTCCATTGAGCGCTCCTCCGCCTCCAAGGACCTCTCGAAGAATGCCGCTCCGTGGGGAATTCCATCCCGTAAGGTGGATGGCATGGATGTGGCCGCCGTTTATCAGGCCGCCAGAGAAGCCATGGAGCATTGCCGCTCCGGCAAGGGGCCGTTCCTGCTGGAGATGGAAACTTACCGCTATCGTGGCCATTCCATGTCAGACCCGGCGAAGTACCGCCAGCGGTCCGAGGTGGACGAGATGCGCCGGACACGTGACCCGATCGAAACGCTGAAAGCAGAAATGATCAAGCACGGGATTGATGAAGCCTTCTTCAAGGCAGTGGAACAGGATGTGAAGGCCACTGTGAAGGATGCTGCCGAATTTGCAGAAACCAGCCCTGAGCCGGATGCATCCGAGCTCTGGACCGACGTTCTGGTGGGGGAATAACTCATGGCCTCTCCTATTCTCATGCCTGCTCTCTCCCCGACGATGGAGGAGGGAACACTGGCCCGCTGGGTCAAGAAAGAAGGTGATGTGGTCAAGCCCGGCGAAGTGATCGCCGAGATTGAGACCGACAAGGCCACCATGGAAATGGAAGCCGTCGAGGAAGGCGTTCTGGGGCGTATCCTCGTCACCGAGGGAACGGACCACGTGGCGGTGAACACGCCTATCGCCGTCCTGCTGGAGGAAGGTGAGGATGCTTCTGCAGCGGACGGGCTGGACCTCGGTCCCAAGGCTGGCTCTGCTTCCAAGGTGGAAAAGAACGTTCCTGCCCAGATGCCCGCACCACAGGCTCCGGCCAGCACCTCCACGACCGATCTGGTCGAGCCTGAATGGGGGGAGACGGCCGAGATCACCGTGCGTGAGGCTCTGCGTGATGCCATGGCTGCCGAGATGCGTCGTGATGAGGACGTGTTCCTGCTCGGTGAGGAAGTGGCCCAGTATCAGGGTGCCTACAAGGTCAGTCAGGGCCTTCTGGATGAATTCGGTGCGAAGCGTGTCATGGACATGCCCATCACGGAGCATGGCTTCACCGGCATGGCCGTTGGTGCCGCCCTGTCCGGTGTGAAGCCGATCGTCGAATTCATGACGATGAACTTCTCCCTTCAGGCTGTGGACCACATCATCAACTCTGCCGCCAAGACACGTTACATGTCCGGTGGTCAGATGTCCTGTCCGATCGTGTTCCGTGGTCCCAACGGAGCAGCGGCCCGTGTCGGGGCGCAGCATTCCCAGTGCTTTGGCAGCTGGTATGCCCACATTCCGGGCCTGAAGGTCGTGGCCCCGTGGTCTGCGGCAGATGCCAAGGGCCTGCTCCGTGCGGCCATCCGTGATCCGAACCCGGTCGTGGTTCTGGAAAACGAGATCATGTACGGCAAGAAGTTCCCATGCCCGGTGGATGAGGATTTCATCCTGCCGATCGGCAAGGCCAAGATCGAGCGTGAAGGCAAGGACGTGACGCTGGTCGCTTTCTCCATCATGGTTGGCGTGGCTCTGGAAGCTGCCGAGCTTCTGGCCGAGCAGGGCATCGAGGCCGAGGTGATCAACCTGCGGACCCTGCGTCCGCTCGATACGGAAACGATCATCAAGAGCGTGAAGAAGACGAGCCGCATCGTGTCGGTGGAAGAAGGCTGGCCGGTTGCGGGCATCGGGTCCGAAATCTGCACGGTTGCCGTCGAGCAGGCCTTCGACTGGCTGGATGCCCCTCCGGCCCGTGTCTGCGGGCTGGATATTCCTCTCCCTTATGCAGCAAATCTGGAGAAGCTGGCCCTGCCCAAGCCGGAATGGATTGTTGAGGCTGTGCGCAAGCAGTTTGGAGACTGAAACCGATGGCAATCAATATTTTAATGCCGGCCCTGTCTCCGACCATGACGGAAGGTACTGTCGCCCGCTGGCTTAAAAAAGAGGGTGACATGGTCCAGTCCGGCGATGTGATCGCCGAGATCGAGACCGACAAGGCGACCATGGAAGTGGAAGCGGCGGATGAGGGGATTCTTGGGAAGATCCTCATTCCGGAAGGGACCGAGCATGTGGCCGTGAAAACCCCGATCGCCATTCTGGTGGATGAGGGGGAAGATGTTCCGGAGGCTCCGGCTGCCGGGGCAAAGCCGGAACTGGAAAAGAAGGCCGGAGTAAAGGACGAGACTCCCGCCCCGATTGAGATTTCCTCTTTCGACCCGGACAAGAAGCCGGCTGCACCTGAAAAAGGCAAAGGGGAGCGTATCTTCATTTCTCCTCTGGCCCGTCGCATTGCCAAGGAGCATGGGGTTGATATTGCCAGTCTGGCAGGGACAGGCCCCAATGGCCGCATCCTGCGGCGTGACGTGGAGAAGGCGAAGGGGCAGAAGCCTGCTCCGGCTGCGTCGTCTGCGGCCGCTCCGGCAGCTGGTCATGTGGAGCATGTGAAGCATTCCGGGATGCGGAAGGTGATTGCCCGCCGCCTGACGGAATCCAAGACACAGGTGCCGCATTTCTATGTCTCTGTCGATATCGAGCTGGATGCCCTGCTGTCCCTGCGCAGCCGCCTGAACAAGGCTCTGGAGGCCGAGGGCTGCAAGATCTCTGTCAATGACATGATGATCAAGGCTGTGGCTCTTGCCCTGAAGAAGCTGCCGGGCCTGAACGTCCAGTTCACCGAGACCGAGATGCTGCATTTCGAGGATGTGGACATTTCCATGGCCGTCTCCGTGCCGGATGGGCTGGTGACGCCGGTCATCCGGCAGGCTGACCGCAAGAGCCTCAGGGAGATCAGTCAGGAGGCCCGCAGTCTTGCGACCCGTGCCCGTGACGGCAAGCTCTCGCCTGAGGACTATCAGGGTGGAACGTTCTCCATCTCCAACATGGGCATGTTTGGCGTGAAGGACTTCGCCGCCATCATCAATCCGCCGCAGGCTGCCATCCTTGCGGTTGCTTCGGGTGAGAAACGCCCCGTGGTGCGGGATGGTGAGCTGGCCGTGGCAACCGTCATGACGGCCACGCTCTCGGTGGATCATCGTGCCGTGGATGGTGCTCTTGGTGCGCAGTGGCTCAATACGCTGCGTGACCTCATTCAGAACCCTTATTCTCTGGTGCTTTGATCATGTCCGACCTTTTTGATCTTGTTGTGATCGGTGGTGGCCCGGGGGGCTATGTGGCCGCACTGCGGGCCAGCCAGCTTGGCATGAATGTGGCTCTGGTGGAGAGTACCCACATGGGTGGCGTGTGCCTCAACTGGGGCTGCATCCCCACCAAGGCCCTGCTGCGCTCCGCCGAGGTGTATCATACGCTCGGCCATCTCCAGGAGTACGGTCTTTCTGCCAACCAGCCGTCCTTTGACCTCGCAGCCATCGTGAAACGGTCCCGTGGCGTGGCGGAGCGGATGGGGAAGGGCGTGGCCCATCTTCTGAAGAAAGCCAAGGTCACGACCTTTGATGGCCGTGGCAGGCTGGCCGGTCGTGCTGGTGAGGCGCATAAGGTCTCCATCACGAAGGATGGCAAGGAAACGGCCCAGATCCGTGCGCCTCATGTCATTCTGGCCACCGGGGCACGGGGGCGTCAGCTTCCCGGGCTTGAGACGGACGGCAAGCTTGTCTGGGGTGCCCGTGAGGCCATGACGCCAGATACGCTGCCCAAGCGGCTTCTGGTCATCGGTTCTGGTGCCATTGGCATCGAGTTTGCCTCTTTCTATCGTGATCTTGGCTGTGAGGTCACGATTGCTGAAGTGGCTGACCGTATCCTCATGACCGAGGATGCCGAGATCAGCGCACAGGCGCACAAGGCGTTCGAGAAGCGTGGCATGACCATCCATACGGGTGCGAAGGTTGGTCCGCTGAAGAAGGGGGCCAATGAGGTCTCCACCACGATCGAGACGGCAAAAGGCAAGGTTGACCTGACGGTGGATCGTGTGATCTGCGCCGTGGGCATCGTCGGGAACGTGGAAGACCTCGGCCTCGAGGGAACGAAGGTCAAGGTGGACCGTTCGCACATCCAGACGGACGAGTTCTGCCGCACGGGTGAGCCGGGCATCTATGCCATCGGTGACGTGGCGGCTCCGCCGTGGCTGGCCCACAAGGCAAGCCATGAAGGTGTGATCTGCGTCGAGAAGATCAGCGGACGCTCTCCGGAGCCTCTCCATGCCCGCAACATTCCGGGCTGCATCTATGCCCGTCCGCAGGTGGCTTCCGTGGGGCTGAGCGAGGAGAAGGCCAAGGCAGAGGGTTACAAGGTCCGTGTCGGGCGGTTCCCCTTCCTGGCCAACGGCAAGGCCGTGGCCATGGGTGAGCCTGAAGGCATGACCAAGACGGTCTTTGACGCCGAGACGGGCGAGCTGCTCGGTGCCCATATGATCGGCTCCGAAGTTACGGAGATGATCCAGGGGTATGTCATTGCCCGTACGGGCGAGCTGACCGATGCCGAGCTTATGGAAACGGTCTTCCCGCATCCGACCATCTCGGAGACGATGCACGAAGCCGTTCTTGCCGCTTATGAGGGTGCTCTGCACATCTGATTCATGGTCCAGCGTATCGTCATCAATCATCAGCGGGAGCGTATGGCGGCCATACGGCATCCTGAGAAGGCTCACCGGCCGGACAACCCCATCCAGAAGAAACCTTCATGGATCAGGGTGAAGGCTCCAGGGAGCAATCCCGTCTATGATGAGACAAGAGAGCTGATGCGCACGCATGGCCTGGCGACCGTCTGCGAGGAAGCAGCCTGCCCGAATATCGGGGAGTGCTGGTCCCAGCGCCATGCGACCATGATGATCATGGGTGAGATATGCACGAGGGCCTGTGCCTTCTGCAATGTCACGACGGGCCTTCCCAACCGGCTGGACCCTGATGAACCTGCCCATGTGGCGGAGGCTGTGGCCAAGCTGGGGCTGAAGCATGTGGTCATCACATCGGTGGACCGTGATGACCTGCCTGATGGCGGGGCGCAGCATTTTGCCGATGTGATCGCCGCCATCAGGGCTGCGTCGCCCGGTACGACCATAGAAATCCTGACACCCGATTTCCTGCGGAAGCCGGGTGCGCTGGAGGTGGTTGTGGAAGCCCGGCCGGATGTGTTCAACCACAATATCGAGACGGTGCCCCGGCTCTATCCGGGGATACGCCCGGGGGCCCGTTATTATCAGTCAGTCCGTCTTCTGGATGAGGCCAAGAAGCTTGATCCGTCCATCTTCACGAAGTCCGGCATGATGCTGGGGTTGGGTGAAGAGAAGATGGAGGTGGCGCAGGTGATGGATGATTTCCGGATTGCCGATGTCGATTTTCTGACACTGGGTCAGTATCTCCAACCCACTGTCAAACATGCGGCAGTGAAAGCCTTCGTCACGCCTGATGAATTTGCTGATTACGGTGCCATGGCCCGGGCGAAGGGGTTCCTTCAGGTCAGCTCGTCTCCGCTGACCCGGTCCTCCTATCATGCGGACCGGGACTTTGCCGAGCTGCGTGAGGCCCGGGAACGTCGTTTGAAAAAGGGTCAGGGCTGATGCCGACACACGCTGAACAGAGAGTGATTCCCTATTCTGCTGAGCAGCTTTTTGATCTGGTAGCTGATGTTGGCAAGTATCCTGAGTTTCTGCCCTGGTGCGTGCGATCGGTCGTTCGGTCACGTACGGAAGACGAGCTGCTGGCCGACCTGACAATCGGCTTCGGACCGTTCAGGGAAAGCTATACGAGCCGTGTGCGGCTGGAGCGTCCCCATCGTATCGTCGTGGGGTATGAGCGTGGTCCTTTCAAACATCTCAAGAATGTCTGGACCTTCACACCGGAGGGGCAGGGCTGCCGTGTCGATTTCTTTGTGGATTTTGAGTTCCGGTCCCGCCTTCTGAGGAATGCCATCGGCATGGTCTTCAATGAGGGGGTCCGCTTGATGGTCAAGGCTTTTATTACCCGGGCTGGGGCAATCTATGGGCCTCCCGGAGGGAATGCAGGCTGACAGGACCAGCAGACGAAAGATCTGTTGCCCGGTCTGGATGGGGTGGACTTACAGACCTGTTTTTTATGTAATATTTCTTTTAGTGCTGTGTGGATTGTTTTGCAGAAGTATTCGTCCTACACTGCCCCCGTCGTCACATGGAAGGACGATTGAGGAGGATTTTATGAAGAAACTGTCTCTCTCTGCTGTCGCTCTGATCGGCCTGACAGCTGCTGCTGCTCCGGCTTTTGCTGCTGATGCCCATCATGCTCGCCATCACCATCATCATGGCAAGAAGTGCAACATGAAGCATGGCCAGAAGAAGGAAGACGGCAAGGCTCCGCAGGCTACTGAAGATCTGAACGCATCTTCCCTGCAGAAGTCCCAGCCTGCAGCTCCGGCTCCGGAAGCAGCTCCGGCCCAGCCTGCAGCTCCGGCTCCGGAAGCAGCTCCGGCCAACTGATCCAGGCCTGTTTCTGGCAGTGGAAAAGCGGTCCCGTCTGGGACCGCTTTTTTTATGATTCGTCCCTAAAAGATCAATGGGGCAGGAGAAGTGCGTAAAGGGACATGTCCGTGATGATGTGCTCGATATAGACTCGTGTTTCCTTATAGGGGATGAGGAGAATCCAGCGCAGCAGACTGTCTTCATCTTCACGTGTTGGAGACGTGGGGCTGCCTATTTCGTCCTGCCACTGCCTGGAGCGGCCAGGCCCGGCATTGTAGGCAGCCAGTGCGTAGGGCAAAACCTGACCGAACTGGGCCTGAAGGTCCTCCATGAAAAGGCTGCCGATCGTCGTGTTGATGTTGGGGTCCAGCAGGTCGGCAGGGGATGTCAGCTGATACGGTAGAGCATGGCGTTTTGCTGTCCGGATGGCTGTTGGCAGGAGAAGCTGCGTGAGGCCAAGTGCATGGCGGGGGCTGACAGCGTATTCATCCATGCTGCTTTCCTGGCGGATCAGGGCTGGCATGAGGCTCGGGGGCAGGGAAGTGGGGACCATGACACGGGGTGACGGATAGCCTCCCGGATAGAAGGCGATACCCTGCCGGGCCAGCTGTCGGGCCACGAGGATGGCAGGCTTGGGCAGGCCAAGTCTGGTTGAAAGGCGTGCTATGGCTGGCTGCCCCGCCCGGTCATCCTGTGTCCTGCCCTGAAGATAGGTCAGGAACAGGGTAGCATTCTGGTTGTCACCAGCCTGTTGCAGCCGTGTTGCGGCTGCCATCAGATCAGGTCGTGGCGACTTTCCTGCTGGTGGCATGGGGGGCAGAGCAGCCAGTTGCTGTTTCAGCAGTGCGAGGAAACGCATGTCCCGGTTGGTGGCCGAGAGAAATGCTGTGTGCGTCAATCGTGCCAGAGCCATTTGGCCGTAAAAGGTGGTCGGCAGGGTTGCTGCTTTCCTGAAGAGTGGTCCGGCCTGGTCCGGGTGCTGGCTTTCCAGACTTCGGGCCTGCCAGTAGAGCCCTGCGGCCCGGTGGTTCAGGTCTGTTTCTGCTGCCAGAGCCTTGAAATGTGGTGCAGCCCGGTTGGGGTCATGCAGCAGCATGAGGGCGATATATCCGGCCATCATGTGGCTGTCTTCGGTCTGGCTGGAGGCAGGTATGGTGTCCAGCAGGGCAAAACCCGTCAGTGCGGCATCATGTCTGCCGGAGCGTAACAGGGCCCGGACAAAATTTGTACGCTCGTCCTGCCATTGTGTGACCGTCGGCGGGGAGAGGGCACCGACGGACGTTGTGGGAAGCGGTTGCTGCCAGAGCTGGATGGCTTCATCCAGCCGGTCGTGAAGGCGCAGATATTTCAGTCGATAATAAACCAGCATGGCATCGCTGGAGGCATCCGTATTCTGGAAGGCAGCATCGGCGTCAGCCGTGGCAAAACGGTTGGCCAGCCGTGCTGTGAGGACAGGACGCAGAGCAGGAGGTGTTCGTTGAAGCTGCTCCCTGGCAAGGGTGACCGGGCCGTTGCGTTCCAGCCGCTCGTAGCGTTTCAGTTCATCATCGGCTGTCAGATGGGCTGAAAAACGGGTAAGGAAAAGCCCCTGTTCTGCCGGACCCATGTCTGTTTCCCGCCAGAGCCGACGTGCCTGGGTTGGGAGGTCCGGCAGAAAGGAGGCACAGGCGGCGAGAAGATCACTGCGCATGATGGGGAAGGCAGGACACAGGGCCTGACGTGCCTGCGCCGACGTTTCCATCAGCATGGCCCGTTCATACCGGCTTTCGATGCGTTTCTGCAACGGCCAGGCGGGTTGCTGGCGGAGAAAAGCCGCATAACGCTGGGCTGGGTAGGCCGTGCCTCCCGGGGCCGTCAGCGCTTTCCATTCATCCAGCCGGGATGGGGACGATGCGGATGGAACAGAAGGGGAAAGGCCGAGCTCTGCTTCCAGTGATCTGGAAGTGTCGCCCCATGCTGTCACGGCCGGAGCAGAACAGGCGAGGGCCAGAACGCATCGGAGGATTGTCCGCCCCGGTCTGCCTGGCGGTTTAATGGACGTTCGGAAAGCGGATATCATGATAGCCTTGGTAAAGAAGGTGCAGGCTGAGGCCGAGCATGATCAGGACGCCAACCCAGCCCAGCCAGCGCATCCGCAACAGGAGGGTGGGCGTATGGATGACGCCGGCCGTGATGATCACGAGGGAAATGACGAGCCCGACAATGAGGATGATGTGGTGATGGATGGACACACAGGCGATGGCGAGAATATTGTCTAATCCGAGGGCGAGGTCCGCAATGATGATCTTGGGAATGGCCTCGGCCAGGCTGGTTGAGTGGCTGCTTGTCTCTTCCGGGACGGGGGACGTGAGGGCACGGTACAGTGTCCAGCTTGTCCAGAACAGCAGAACGCTGGCTACAAGTTTCGTGTAGGAAAAAATGAGGAGATCACTGAGGATCAGGGTCAGCCCGATCCTGAGAAATGCAGCCAGAGCCGTGCCGAAGATCAGAGCCTGCCGCCTGTAGCGCCGTATTTCTGCCTGTGTCTCGGAGGACTGGAAATTTTCATCGGTTCCGGTTGGTCTGATGCTGTCTATGATCCTCTTGAGGATGATCACGTTATAGCCGCTGAGGGCCAGATTCAGGAGGATGGTCAGACAGACCATCACGATGAAATGGAAAAGAGACATGATCACACGATCGTATTTGCAGTGTCCGGCCTGCCTTTGTCGGCCCTCCATTATAGCCAGAAATGTTTTCTGATGCAGTAAAATGATTTCTCCGGAGAAGATTGATAAAGACGGTTCTGCTTCCCTTCCTGTAAAAGCCGGTCTCTTTTCGCTGTCGGCTCTGGCAAGAGGGTACTGTTTGGGGTAAGCAGGGCTGGATTGCTTTTTCTGCAGGAGTTACGTCATGGTTCCCCGCTATTCGCGTCCTCGGATGACGGCCATCTGGTCACCGGTCAACCGTTACCGCATCTGGTTCGAGATTGAGGCTCTGGCCTGTGAGGCGCTTGCCAAGAGAGGGGAGATTCCGGAAGAAGCTGCCAGGATCATCCGCACGAAGGGTGATGAGGCCATGGCGGCATTCTCCGATGCTGATGTGGCCCGGATTGATGAGATTGAAGCCGAAACCCGCCATGACGTCATTGCCTTCCTGACATGGCTGGCAGAAAAGGTCGGACCGGAGAGCCGTTTTGTCCACATGGGCATGACATCCTCTGATGTCCTGGATACCTGTTTGGCCGTACAGCTGACGCAGGCGGCCGATATTCTCCTGGAGGACATGGACATCCTTCTGGCTGCACTGAAAAAGCGTGCCCATGAGCACAAACATACCGTCACCATCGGGCGCAGTCACGGCATCCATGCTGAACCGATGAGCTTCGGTCAGAAGCTGGCCGGGCATTATGCCGAGTTTGCCCGCAACCGTCGCCGTCTTGAGGTGGCCCGTGAGGAAATCGCCGTCTGTGCCATTTCCGGTGCGGTGGGTACCTATGCCCATATCTCTCCCGAGGTGGAAGAATATGTGGCCAATCACCTGGGGCTGAAGGCGGAGGCTGTCTCCACGCAGGTGATCCCCCGTGACCGTCATGCGGCTTTTTTCTGCGCTCTGGGCGTGATCGCCAGCGGGATCGAGCGTCTGGCAACGGAAGTACGGCATCTCCAGCGCTCTGAGGTGCGTGAGGCAGAAGAATTCTTCCATGCCGGGCAGAAGGGCAGCTCGGCCATGCCCCACAAGCGGAACCCGGTTCTGTCCGAAAACCTGACGGGCCTGGCCCGCCTCATCCGCTCTTATGTCACTCCGGCGCTGGAGAATGTGGCCCTGTGGCACGAGCGTGACATCAGCCATTCCTCTGTGGAGCGGAACATCTGCCCGGATGGGACGGTCACGCTGGACTTCGCCCTGGCCCGCCTGACCGGGATGATGGAGAAACTGGTGGTCTATCCAGACCAGATGCTTGCCAATGTGGAAAGCCTTGGTGGCGTGGTCCATTCTGGCGAGGTGCTGCTGGTTCTGGCCCGTGCTGGCATTTCCCGGGAGGATGCCTACCGGATCGTCCAGCGTGCCGCCATGGCAACATGGACGAAGCTCGGTACGCCAGAAGGCCGGACATTCCGTGAAAATCTGGAGGCTGATCCCGAGGTGGCCGGACGGGTCGAGAAGGCCGTGCTTGATGATGCTCTGGATCCCGCACGGCATCTCCGTGCAGTGGACCAGATATTTGCCCGCGTTTTTGGCTGAACAGCAGGGCCGGAGCTGCCGGCCTGATCTCAGGCTCGTCTAAGGGCGTCCAGCTGTGCTAGGCTGCCCGGACGACCTGTAGGTGCATCGATTAAGGATTGAATGACATGGCTCGCCGTCGTCAGATTTATGAGGGAAAAGCCAAGATCATTTTTGAAGGGCCGGAGCCGGGAACGGTCGTCCAGTACTTCAAGGATGATGCAACGGCAGGCAATGGGGCCAAGAGTGGCGTCATTACGGGCAAGGGTGTTCTCAACAACCGGATCAGCGAATATCTGATGCAGCGTCTGGGGGAGCTGGGCATTCCCACCCACTTTATCCGCAGCCTGAACATGCGCGAACAGCTGGTGCGGGAGGTGGAGATCATTCCGCTGGAGGTCGTGGTCCGCAATGTTGTGGCGGGGTCCCTTTCCAAGCGTTTTGCCCTGCCTGAAGGTGAGCGTCTGTCCCGGACCCTTGTGGAATATTATTACAAGAATGATGCGCTGAATGACCCGCTGGTTTCCGAAGAGCATATTGCCACATTCGGCTGGGCGCATCCGCAGGAGCTTGAGGAAATCCAGAGCCTCGCCCTGCGGGTGAACGACTTCCTGTGCGGCCTGTTTACGGGTGTCGGGATCACGTTGATTGATTTCAAGCTGGAGTTCGGTCGTCTCTGGCAGGGGGACGAGATGAGGATAGTCCTGGCTGACGAGATTTCACCAGACAATTGTCGTCTGTGGGACAGCCGGACACAGGAGAAGATGGACAAGGACAGGTTCCGTCGGGACATGGGTGGCGTCGGTGAGGCCTATCAGGAAGTGGCACGTCGTCTGGGTATCCTTCCGGAACATGGCCAGGCTGAAAGCGTAGCTGCGGAGAGTGTGTGATGAAGGTTAGGGTGTTTGTTTCTCTGAAGGACGGTGTGCTGGATCCGCAGGGCAAGGCAGTGGAGCATGCGTTGCATTCTCTCGGGTTCGAGGAGGCATCTGATGTGCGGATCAGCCGTGTGGTGGATCTGTGCGTGAAGACTGACAGTGCAGAGGCGGCCAAGGAGAAGGGAGCTGAAATGGCTCGTGCTCTTCTGGCCAATGAGGTGATTGAGGATTTTCGGGTAGAGGTGGTTGGATGAAAAAGTCTGTTCGGCAGACAGGGCTTGCCCTGTTTTTCAGCATGGCATGCGTGTTCTTGGGGACTGCGGCTCACGCTCAGCGTATTTCATCTCTTTCAGGCGCTGAGCTGGAAAAGTTCTGCCAGAAAGAGTCCAAGCGGGCTGCCTGCGGGTCCTATCTGGCCGGTGTGGTCGATGGTGCTGCCTGGTCGCAGAGTTTTGGGGCTCTGGTCGGGGCGCGCCCTGCGACGGCTTTCTGTCTGCCTGCGGGGATCAAGGGTATTCAGGTCCGGTCGCTTGTTGTCGGTTGGTTGGCTGGTCATGATGGCGTGGCCGCCCAGCCTGCCGGACGGGCCGTCTATCAGGCCCTTCATGCCAACTATGCCTGCCCTACGGGCATGGCCGGCATGTATGTTGAACAGAGGGCTGAAGCGCAGAATATTTCTTCTCTGCCGGGACGTGGCCTCGTCTCCATGTGCACGCATGAGAGTGGCCTGCTCGCCTGTGACGGCTATCTGGCCGGAACGATGGACAGTGAGGTCTGGGCCCGCAATTATTCCACGGTCGAGGGAGTCCATACACCGGTGGCTTTCTGTGTCCCGAAGGAAATCCGGGGAGCCCAGCTCCGGGCTTTGGTTGTCGGGTGGTATGCTGGTCATGAAGATGCCATGAACGAACCCGCCGGGCGTGGCATCTACCGGGCCCTGCATGACAACTATCCGTGCTCTTCCACGATACGGCCCATCGCCTCGGCACCAGCGGCTCAGTAGAGGACAGTAGACAGTCAATGAAAACAGGTATCGTCGTTTTTCCGGGCACCAATCGGGAGCGCGACATGGCTCAGGCCTTCCGGGTGGTATCCGGCCGGACACCTCAGATGCTCTGGCATCAGCAGGACAGTGTCGAAGGGTTTGACCTGATCGTCCTCCCCGGTGGGTTCAGCTTTGGGGACTATCTCCGCAGCGGTGCCATGGGGGCTCATTCACCGATCATGAAAGCCGTGCGCCAGTTCGCCGAGAAGGGTGGTTATGTCCTTGGTGTCTGCAATGGTTTCCAGATTCTGACGGAAGCCCAGATGTTGCCGGGGGCGCTCCTGCGTAATGCGGGGATGCGCTTCCTCTCGCAGGACTGTCACCTGAAGGTTGAAGGCCGTGACAGCATCTTCACGTCTGGCTGGAAGCATGGTGATGTTTTCCGTGCACCCATGGCCCATGGGGACGGCAACTACACGGCTGCGCCAGACGTGTTGGACCGTCTGGAGGGAGAAGGCCGTGTCGCTTTCCGTTACTGCACCGCAGAGGGGCAGGTGAAGGACGGGGACGAGCACGTAAACATGAATGGCAGTGCCCGGTCCATTGCCGGTGTGCTGAGTGAGAACCGCCGTGTCTGTGGTCTCATGCCGCACCCTGAAAATCTGACAGAGGAGATCCTTGGCGGCACGGACGGCTTGCCGCTCTTTAACGGGATCATGGAGGCACTGGGCTGATGACAGCAGCACCTGTTGATATCGAGCTTGCACGTTCTTTCGGCCTGAAAGATGACGAATATGAGACGGTGCTGAACATCATGGGACGGACGCCGAGCCTGACAGAGCTTGGCATTTTCTCCGTCATGTGGTCGGAGCACTGTTCCTACAAGTCATCCCGTCTTCATCTCAAGACATTGCCCACCAAGGCTCCATGGGTCATCCACGGTCCGGGTGAGAATGCCGGTGTGATTGATATTGGAGAAGGCTTGGCCGCCGTCTTCAAGATGGAAAGTCACAATCATCCGTCATTCATTGAACCCTATCAGGGAGCCGCAACGGGTGTTGGTGGTATCCTGCGTGATGTGTTCACCATGGGTGCCCGCCCCATAGCCAACCTGAATGCCCTGCGCTTTGGTGATGCCTCCCACAAGGATACCAAGCGTGTGGTGGATGGTGTCGTGCGCGGTATTGGTGGCTATGGCAACTGCATGGGGGTACCGACCGTTGGCGGTGAGGTGAACTTCCATTCTTCCTATAACTGCAATCCGCTGGTCAATGCGATGACGGTCGGGATTGCCCGGCAGGACCGTATCTTCCTCTCAGCTGCGGCAGGTGTAGGTAATCCGGTTGTTTATGTCGGCTCCAAGACGGGGCGTGACGGGATTCATGGTGCCACCATGTCTTCAGCGGAGTTTGATTCCGAATCAAGCTCCAAACGCCCGACCGTGCAGGTGGGGGACCCCTTCACCGAGAAACTTCTGCTGGAGGCGTGTCTGGAGCTGATGGCCACCGATGCGGTGATTTCCATTCAGGACATGGGGGCAGCGGGCCTGACTTCATCTGCCGTGGAAATGGCCAGCAAGGGTGGTGTCGGGATTGATCTGGAGCTGGATCATGTTCCGCAGCGTGAGCCCAACATGCATGCCTATGAGATGATGCTTTCCGAGAGTCAGGAACGCATGCTCATGGTGCTGCGTCCTGACAGAACGGAAGAAGCTCGCCGGATTTTCGAGAAGTGGGAACTGGATTTTGCCATTGTCGGAAAGCTGACTGACAGTGGACGCATCATCGTGCGGCATAATGGAAAGGTTGAAGCGGATATTCCTCTCGGTCCGCTGGCCGATGAGGCTCCGATCTATGACCGGCCTACGGTGGCGTATGAACGGCAGCCTGCTCTGGTGGCGCCTGCTGATCCATGTGGAATAGAGGCAGGCCTCTGCCGCCTTCTGGCGGGTGCCAATGGGGCCTCCCGTGCATGGATATGGAACCAGTATGACAGCGGCGTGGGCGGGCAGACTGTCCAGCGTCCCGGTGGGGCTGATGCGGCCATCGTCCGGGTGGAAGGGACTGACCGTGCTCTCGCCATGACGACCGACTGCACACCACGGTACGGTCAGGCTGATCCGTATGTTGGGGGAGCTCAGGCCGTGCTGGAAGTGTGGCGGAACCTGACAGCCACAGGTGCCACACCATTGGCCATGACGGACAATCTCAATTTTGCCAGCCCGGAAAATCCACGTATCATGGCGCAGTTCGTCGAGGCTGTGAAAGGGATTGGCGATGCGGGGCGTGCTCTGGACTTCCCGGTCGTCAGCGGCAATGTCTCCCTGTATAATGAGACCCGTGGTGATGATGGTTCGGTGACGGCCATTCAGCCAGCTCCTGTGATTGGTGGTGTCGGTGTTCTGGATGATGTCCGGAAGGCCGTTGGTCTGGCCATGCCGCAGGACGGTGAGCTTCTTCTGGTTGGTGAGACCAGGGGGGAGCTGGGTCAGTCCATCTGGCTGAAGGAAATCCTGGGTCGTGAGGAAGGAGCCCCGCCGGCTGTTGATTTTACGGCAGAGCGGCGCAATGGCGACTTCGTGCGTGAGCAGATCCAGAAAGGTCTTGTCGAAGCCTGTCATGATGTGTCAGACGGCGGCCTGATCGTTGCTTTGGCTGAGATGGCCATGGCAGGTGACAGGGGATGCATCCTTGAAAAAGGACCGGCCGGACTGGCAGAGCATGTCTACTGGTTTGCTGAGGATCAGGCCCGGTATGTACTGGCCACGAAGCAGGCTGATGCAGTGCTGGAGGCTGCACAGGCGGCTGGTGTACCGGTATCCCGCTTGGGCCGTATCGGCGGTGATGTGTTGAAGCTTGATGGCGTCATGGCGGTATCGGTTGAACATCTCCGTAAGCAGCATGCCTCTTTCTTCCCCCGTTTCATGGGGCAGAAAGAGGAGGATGCTCCGGTCGTGCATCTGGATGAAATATCCTGAGGAAACGAAGAGTAAGGAGGCTTCGACCATGATGACAGCAGAAGAGATAGAGAAGACCCTCCGGGCAGCTTTTCCTGATGCCGAGATTGTGGTTGAAGACCTCGCAGGTGATGGCGACCATTTTGCCTGTGAGGTCGTCAGCGAGGCATTTCGTGGTGTGCCACGGGTAAAGCAGCACAAGCTGGTTTATGAAGCTTTCGGGGACCGTGTCGGAACAGAGCTTCATGCTCTGGCCGTCAAGACACGTATTCCTGGTTGATCGAGAGGACATGATCAAATGAATGAGGCTGTTTTTCAGACCATCCAGTCCCTGGTGGACAAGAATCCCGTCATGCTCTTCATGAAGGGCGACAAGCAGTTTCCGCAATGTGGGTTCTCTGCTCGTGTTGTGCAGATTCTTACCCATGTGGGTGTGGATTTTGAAACGGAGAATGTGCTGGAAAGCCCGGAGATGCGTCAGGGTATCAAGGATTTTTCCCAGTGGCCGACAATTCCACAGCTTTATGTGAAGGGTGAGTTTATTGGCGGGTGTGACATCGTGACGGACATGTACCAGAGCGGTGAGCTGGAGAGCCTTCTGGCAGAGAAGGGCCTGCTGAAAAACGGGGACTGATTTCAGAGCAGGATGGTCCTCATTAAATAAAGGTCAGCGTAGGCTTCCAACGTTGCTTTCTTCATCCTGTTGTGATTAGAGTTGCCCATTATTTGTAGAATGAGGTCCATCCCTGTTGTAGCGGCTTGGGGTAAAGGTGGAGGGTTGATGACATGGTGAAATCCCTTAAGGGAGGGGTTCTTTTTGGGCTTCTGGGGTTTGTGGGGCTGGCGTCTGCTCCTTCTGCCCATGCAGATCGTATCCTGACAGAGCATGAGGCGAGCAAGCTGACATTCAGTGCGCTCATCGCCCCGCCATCGGCCTTTCATCATGTGACGGTTGCCCGTCGGGCAGCGTTCCATACACGTGGCGCTGTGCCGACCCGTCTGGCCGCTTCACATTATCATCGGGCTGTTGCTGTCCGGACCGTGGCTTTCCATGGCCATGTTGTCAGCAGGCATCAGCGGAATACGCATCATCGCCGCGGGTGAGCCTGTCTCCCTGTGAGCATGAAAATGGGAAACCCCGCAGGCTGAATTGGCCTTTGTGGGGTTTCTTTTTGTTCGGATGAAGTGGTCAGTATAGACGGAGGGCATCCTCTATCTGTTCAATGCGTCCCGTCTTATCGATGACCAGCACATCCAGCCGGGTATTGGGGCGCTGCCAGTCTGGTCTTGTCTCGAGAATGAAGGCAAAAGCCCGGAGCAGGCGTTGGCTCTGTTGGGGCGAAAGAGCGTACCGGGCTTCGCTCAGGGTTGTGCGTTGCTTGACCTCAATGGCAAGAAGCCACTCATCATTGGCGACAAGGAGGTCGATTTCTCCGCAGGGAGTTCGTAGCCTTCTTGCCAAGGGGGTATACCCTTGTCTGGCCAGAAATTCTGCAGCAGCATCTTCAGCCTGTTTACCTGCCTGATAGGCCAAGCTACCCCGCTTCCTGCGGTGAGGAGGCGGGGTGAGAGAAGATGGTTTAGCGGGCACGCAGCAGACGGGCTGCTTCGACAGCAAAATAGGTGAGGATGCCGTGGCAGCCGGCACGACGGAAGGCCATGAGACTTTCCAGAATGGTCTTCTCACGGTCCAGCCAGCCATTCTCAATGGCGGCCATGATCATGGAATATTCACCGGAGACCTGGTAGGCGAATGTCGGTGCGGCAAAACTGTCACGCACCCGGCGGATGATGTCCAGATAAGGCATCCCTGGTTTGACCATGATCATGTCGGCCCCTTCTGCAAGGTCCATGGCAACTTCGCGCAGGGCTTCATCACTATTGGCGGGGTCCATCTGGTAGCTTTTCTTGTCTCCGCCGAGCAGGGCATCGGAGCCCAGAGCGTTGCGGAACGGACCGTAGAATGCAGATGCATACTTGGCTGCATAGGCCATGATGCGGGTTGTCTGGTACCCATTTTCATCCAGCGTGGAGCGGATGGCCCGGACGCGCCCATCCATCATGTCGGAGGGAGCAATGATGTCGATGCCGGCCTCTGCCTGGTTGAGGGCCTGTTTGCGAAGAACCTCGACGGACTCATCATTCAGAATCTGTCCATCCCGTACTAGGCCATCATGCCCGTGGGAGGTGTAGGGGTCCAGAGCCACATCCCCGACGAGAGCAAGCCCGGGATAGGCGGCTTTCAGTATCCGGGCAGCCCGGCACATCAGGTTGCTGGGGTTCAGGGCTTCCGTTCCCATCTCGTCACGTTTTTCCATGGGCGTGACGGGGAAGAGAGCGACAGCTGGTATGCCCAGCTCGACAGCGGGGCGGACATGCTCCGCTAGCAGATCGAGACTCACACGTTCCACGCCCGGCATGGCCTGTACTTTCTGACGCTGTTTTTCGCCCTCACAGACAAAAATTGGCCAGATCAGATTATCGACATGCAGGTGTGTTTCGCTGACAAGGCGGCGTGTGGCGTCATCGTGACGATTGCGACGCAGGCGGGTGTGGGGAAAAGAATGTATCATCATGCAGGCATGATGCCTGTTGAAATCCCGTATGACCAGACCCCTTAAAAAAAGCCACCCTCGCAGGAGGGTGGCTTCATGGAGGAGATGGTGGCTTTCAGTGGTGTGTATGTTTGAGGCGGCTGCGGTGCAGACCATAAACGGCGTAGATTCCAAGGCCGACCAAGAGCCAGAGGGCCAGCCTGATCCATGTCATGATGTCCATGGAAAGCATGACGGTTCCGCAGGACAGGATACCGAGGATGGGGACGAGGAATGGCCCCCCCGGTGTCTTGAAGCGACGCACTGCATTCGGTTGACGGAGGCGCAGGACCATTACACCGAAACAGACAATGATGAAGGCGAGCAGTGTCCCGATGGAGGTCATCTTGCCAAGGATGTCGATGGGCAGGCAGGCTGCCAGAATGCTCGCCACCACGGCTGTGATGATATGTGAGGACCACGGTGTCCGGCTGCGTCTGTTCAGGGTTTCGAAGAGGGAGGGCAGCAGGCCGTCTCTGGCCATGGAGAGACAGATGCGGCTTTGGCCCATGAGCAGCCCATAGATGACGGAGATATACCCCAAGGCTATGCCGAAGGTTATCAGGGCAGAGAACCAGGGGATATGCAGGCTGTGCAGGACCGTGGCGACCGGGTTGGGGTCATGCAGCATGGCCCGGTAATTGACGACACCGACAATCACGAAGGAAAAAATGGCGTAGATGACGGCGGCCAGCACCAGGCTGCCCAATACGCTCAGGGGGATGTTGCGCTGGGGGTTGTGGCTGTCCTGCGCCGCTGTGGAGACAATATCAAAACCGATATAGGCGAAGAAAATGAGCCCCGCAGCCCGCATCACGCCACTTGCGCCGAACTGTCCGAACTGCCCTGTATTGGCCGGAATGAAAGGGTGCAGGTTGGCAGCGCTGATGTGTGGCAGGCAGATGACCGTCACGCTTCCGATAATCAGCAGCTTGAGAGCCACGATGGCCATGTTGATCTTGCTGGAGCCCCTGGTGCCACACATCAGCAGGCAGGTGACGGCGCAGATGATGAAGACGGCAGGAGCATTGAACCAGGCGCGGACGAACTGCCCGTCTGACGTCATGATGGAGGCACCGGTAGGGGCCAGCAGGCGGGGATCCAGCGAAATGCCGATTTCATGCATCAGGCTGGCAAAATAGCCTGACCAGCTGGCTGCTACCGTGGAAGCGTTTACCGTATATTCCAGGATAAGATCCCAGCCGATGATCCAGGCGATACCTTCCCCCATGGAGGTATAGGCGTAGGTGTAGGCGGACCCGGCCTCGGGAATCATTCCGGCTAGTTCGGCATAGCAGAGACCGGCAAAAGCGCAGGCAATGGCGGCGATCATGAAGGAAAGCGTCACGGCAGGGCCGGCATACTGCCCTGCGGCTACGCCCGTCATGGAGAACAGGCCAGCACCGACAGTGACACCAACACCCAGGGCAATCAGCTGCCACGGCCCCAGTACACGATGTAGCCCTGTTTCGGGGGCTGCCGCCTGGGATATTGGTTTGGTACGCCAGAAAGGCCGTCTCATGTACTTTGCTCCACGATGTTTCGGTGTCGTCCAGAACAGGAGGACGGCCGTTCAGCCGTTCGTCCTGAGATGACTGTGCCGTATGCTATAAGCGAAATAGATGACAGCACCAATGACCAACCAGATAATTAGACGCATCCATGTGATCAGGCTCATGGAGAGCATGACACTGCCGCAGGAGATGATGCCCAGGCAGGGGATCAGAAGCGGCCCTCCGGGCAGGCGAAAGGTGCGGGGCGCATCGGGAGATGTGAAACGCAGGGCGATGACACCTGCGCAGACAATCACGAAGGCTGTCAGGGTTCCGATGGATGCCATGTTGGCCAGCACATTGATGGGCAGGCAGCAGGCCAGTACGCCACTGACAAGGAAGCTGAGCATGTGGCTGGGCACCGGCGTATGGCTTTTCGGGTGCATCCGGCGGAAGAAGGTGGGCAGCAGGCCATCCTGGGACATGCTCATCAGGATGCGGCTCTGGCCCATCAGCAGGCCATAGACGACAGACACATAGCCCAGACAGATGCCGCCTTTGATGAGCAGGCTGAGCCACGGGATGTTGACGACATCCATGACGGTAGCCACGGGGCTGGGGTCATGGGCGAAGTGGTGGTAGTCCACCACGCCAACCAGCACGGCCGATACGATGACATAGACGGTTGCACAGATGATCTGGCTGCCCAGGATGGCGAAGGGCATGGAACGCTGGGGGTTCTTTGTGTCCTGCGCCGCCGTGGAGACGATGTCGAACCCGATATAGGCGAGAAAGGCCATCCCGGCTGCCCGCATGACACCACTGAAGCCAAAATCCCCATAATGTCCTCCGTTGGGGGGGATGAAGGGATGAAAATGGGCCAGTTGGACATAGGGGATGCAGGCAACGGTCAGGCCGACCAGCACGCAGATTTTGATGCCCACGATGAGCGCATTCATCCAGGAGGATTCTTTCATGCCCCGTGTCAGCATGATGGTGACCAGCCAGAGGATGAACAGGCAGGGAGCATTGAACCACGCATGGGCCTTGTGGCCGTCGGGCAGTTCAACCAGCGTCATGGGCGGGTTCAGGAGCCGTGGATCGATGACAATGCCCCAATCCCGGAGGAAGGAGGTCATGTAGCCGGACCAGCTGGAGGCGACGGCCGCCGTGCTGACGGTATATTCAAGGATCAGGTCCCACCCGATGACCCAGGCAACGAATTCACCGAGGGCGGCATAGGCGTAGGAGTAGGCCGATCCGCCAGAGGGGATCATGCCTGCCAGTTCGGCATAGCAGAGACCGGCAAAGCTGGCGGCAACCGCAGCGATGAGGAAGGCGAGCGGAATGGCCGGGCCGGCATAAAGTCCTGCTGCCACACCTGTGAGGGAAAAAAGACCGGCCCCTATGGTTACACCCACTCCAATGGCGATGAGCTGCCACGTCCCGAAGATGCGCTTCAGTCCGGTGGATGGAGGAGTGGAAGAGGTGATGGCCTTTTTGCGCCACAGGGATGACATCATGGGGAAGAAGATCTCATGTCCGGTCGTTTCTGGTCTGCCCCGGATGCGGTATCCTTTGCGGGGAACCGCATCCAGGGTGATCTCTCTTCTATGGAAGAATATTATAAATTTCCACCCTGTTTTGTAGAATTATTGCGTAGTCTACTTTTCCTGATGCCATAAGCGAAATAGACGCAGAAGCCGACTGCCAGCCAGAGGATCAGACGCATCCATGTGAGCGGGCTCATGGATCCCATGACGATCCCGCAGGAAATGATCCCCAGCAGAGGCACGGCGAACGGCCCGCCCGGCACCTGGAAGCTGCGTGGTGCCTCCGGTGCCCGGAAGCGCAGGGCCGTCACGCCGGCACAGACGATGACGAAGGCGAGCAGGGTGCCGATGGAGGTCATCTCCCCCAACGTGGCGATGGGGACGCAGCCCGTCAGCACGGCGGCCGTTGCCGCAGTGATGATATGGGCCGTCCAGGGCGTGCTGGTGCCTTTGTGCAGTCTGGCAAGGAAGGGGGGCAGAAGGCCGTCATCGGCCATGTTCATGGCAATCCGGCTCTGCCCGATGAGCAGGCCGAACAGCACGGAGATGAAACCGAAGGTGATGCCGATTTTCACCAGCACGGCCATCCATGGCATATGAATCTTGTCCATGGCCGTGGCAACGGGGCTGGGGTCATGGGCGAGGGCACGATAGTCCACCACACCAAGAAGGATGGTGGAGAAAACGACATAGATGACAGCACAGGTCAGCAGGCTCCCCAGAATGCCGATCGGCATGTTGCGCTGGGGGTTCTTCGTGTCCTGTGCGGCGGTGGACACAATGTCGATGCCCACATAGGCAAAAAAGGCCATGCCAGCAGCCCGCATGATGCCGCTGATCCCGAATTCTCCGAATTTCCCCGTATTGGCCGGGATGAAGGGGTGGAAATTGCTGGTATCGACAAAAGGCGTGCAGACGATGATCAGGCCGACGATGACGAGAATCTTTACCAGCACGACCAGCGAGTTGAGACGGACGGAGAAGTTTGTGCCCCGCATCAGCATCAGGGTGATGATGAAGAGAAGCAACATTCCCGGTGCGTTGCACCACGCATGGGCGGTGTGACCATCCGGCATGACGACATCCGTCATTGGTGGCGCAAGCAGTCTCGGGTCAATGATGATGTTCCATCCCTTCAGCAGGGAGGCGATGTAGCCCGAAGCACTGGAGGCGACGGCCGCCGCCCCGACCGTATATTCCAGAATCAGGTCCCAGCCGATGATCCAGGCGACAATTTCACCCAGTCCGGCGTAGGCGTAGGCATAGGCGGACCCGCCGGAGGGCAGCATCCCGGCCAGCTCGGCATAGCAGAGCCCAGCGAAGCTGGCGGCGATGGCGGCGATGAGGAAAGAGATGATGACTGCCGGGCCGGCATTCTGTCCGGCAGCAACGCCTGTAAGGGAAAAGAGACCCGTGCCAACGGTGACGCCAACACCCATGGCGATGAGACGCCAGGGGCCGAACACCCTTTTCAGTCCACTGTTCTGACTTTCTGGAGGGGGGACTTGTTTGGTCTGCCAGAAGGGCAAGGTCATTGGTGGGTCTCTCGCATTTTTTAAACGTAATTAACCTGCGACGATAGACGCGCTTAGCTCTCGCGCCTATAGAAAGAAAAGAGTTTTTTTGCGGGAGATGGATGACAATGTCCAAAAGCACCAATCAGGCCGGTCTGCATTCTTTCTTTCATGCCCCCCTCAAGGAGAGGGATCATGAAGTCAGTGCGATCCTGAATGCCGAGCTTGAACGCCAGCAGGATGGCATCGAGCTGATCGCTTCTGAGAACATGGCGTCTTTCGCCGTAATGGAGGCTCAGGGGTCCGTCCTGACCAACAAATATGCCGAGGGTCTGCCGGGTCGCCGCTATTATGGTGGCTGCGTTGATGTGGACAAGGTCGAGAATCTTGCCATCGACCGTCTGAAGAAACTTTTCGGTGCTGAATTCGTCAATGTCCAGCCCCATTCCGGTGCCAATGCCAATCAGGCGGCCTTCATGGCACTGGCAAAGCCGGGTGACACCATCCTCGGCATGAGCCTTGCCGCCGGTGGCCACCTGACCCACGGTGCAGCCCCGAACTATTCCGGCAAATGGTTCAAGGCTGTGCAGTACGGTGTGCGTGGCGAGGACGGCCTGCTCGATTACGAGGAGATGGAGCGTCTGGCCCGTGAGCACAAACCCCGCATCATCGTGGCGGGCAGCTCGGCCTATCCCCGCGTGATCGACTTCCCCCGTTTCCGCAAGATTGCTGATGAGGTCGGTGCCTATCTGATGGTGGACATGGCCCATTTCGCCGGGCTTGTGGCGGCTGGCCTCTATCCCAGCCCGGTTCCTCACGCTGATATCACGACTTCCACGACACATAAGACGCTGCGTGGCCCCCGTGGCGGCATCATCATGACCAACGATGCGGAGATCGCCAAGAAGATCAACTCTGCGGTGTTCCCTGGTCTCCAGGGTGGCCCATTGATGCACGTCATCGCCGGTAAGGCTGTAGCTTTCGGTGAGGCCCTGCAGGGTGAGTTCAAGGAATATCAGCAGCGTGTGCAGGCAAATGCCCGTGCGCTGGCTGACGAGCTGCTGAAATGTGGGTTCGATATCGTGACGGGTGGTACGGATACTCATCTTGTGCTGGTGGACCTGCGCCCCAAGAAGGTGACCGGCAAGAAGGCCGAGGCCCTTATGGAACGTGCTGGCATCACCGCCAACAAGAATGCCGTGCCGTTCGATCCTGAAAAGCCGTTCGTCACCTCTGGCGTGCGTTTGGGCAGCCCGGCCGCCACGGCCCGTGGTTTCGGTGAGGCAGAGTTCCGTCAGGTGGCTCGCATGATTGATGCCGTGCTGAGCGCTGATGAGAATGATGACGCTACCTTCGAGCGTATCCGCAAGGATGTGAAGGAGCTGTGTGCTCGCTTCCCGATCTATGATCGTGCGTCTGCCTGATCATGTTCAGTTCTGCCGGGGGAGGGCGTGCCAGTCAGCCCCCGGCAGGAAGGCCGTTCTATAGCGTTTCCGTCGTGATGATGCGGATGCGGTACTGGATGTGCTTCTCAATATCCCGCAGGCGGGTCCGTTCTTCCAGCGTGGCGAACGTGACGGCCCGCCCCTGCTTTCCCGCACGGGCTGTCCGGCCGATGCGGTGAATGTAGAGTTCTGGCGTCTGGGGCAGGTCCATGTTCACGACGAGCTGGATGTCGTCAATATCAAGTCCGCGGGCGGCAATGTCCGTTGTCACGAGGATGGACCCGGTCTGATTCTGGTAGCGGTCCAGAGTCTTTTTCCGGTCTCCCTGCGTCTGCCCGCCATGCAGGGCAATGGCCCTGTATCCGGTTTTTCTCAGGAGTTTTGCGACGGAATCGGCTTTCTGCTTCGTCTTCGTGAAGATGATGCTTCGACCCGTTCCGTCTTTGGCTTGTGCTCCTGACCGTTCCAGAAGTGTCAGGAGCAGGGTGTCTTTCTGCGCCTCGGTGATGAACAGGGCCTGCTGGCGGATGCGCCGTGGCGTGACCTCTTCCTCGCCGGGTTCCACCCGCACGGGGTCTTTCGTAACCTGTTTTGCCAGTGCCATGACAGGTTCCGGCAGCGTGGCGGAACAGAAGATGGTCTGGGGCCGGTCGGCGATATAGGGCACGAGAGCCGTCATGCTGGCGGAGAATTCTTCATCCAGAAGACGGTCAGCCTCATCCAGCACCAGATAGATGATGTGTTCCAGCGACAGTTCGCCTTTCTCCACGAAGTCCAGAAGGCGGCCATGTGTGGCGACGATGATGTCGGCTCCCTGTTCCAGTGAGCGTGCCTGCTGGTCACGGGGCACGCCGCCACAGATGACCCGCGTGCGGAGGGGAAGTTGACGGCCCAGCTGACGGCAGACCCCGGCTGTCTGCATGGCGAGGTCACGGGTTGGCTCTAGGATCAGGACCCGTGGAATGGACCCGGCAGTTCCGTCCTGTTTGAGGCTGGCCAGTTTCTGGAGGGCGGGCAGGACGAAAGCTGCCGTCTTGCCCGTGCCGGTCTGGCCGGGCAGGAGAACGTCACGCCCCGCCAGAAGGGGGGGGATGCCCTGCTGCTGTATGGGGGTTGGTCTGGCCATGCCTGCTTTCCGGGCGGCCTGTGCCAGCTCGTCTGAAAGGCCGAGGTCTGTAAAATCTGTTTGTGTCATGAATGCTGTTCTTGCCAGAAGAGGGATGTCGATGTGATGCACGGGACCATACCCGCAGGAGATCAGGAATGCATGCAGCCATCATAGCTGAAGATTTCGCCGGAATGAGATCCCAGGGGCGAGGGCTGGCAGAGCGGACGGGTTTTTCGTGGGAGTTCCATCCTGTCATCACCAACAGGGGAAGGCTGGTCTCACGTCTGTCCGTCCGTTTCTGGCCGCATTCTCTGGGTCTTTTTGCCCCATTCAGCCTTTCTTCTGCAACCCGTCTCATCATCAGCGTGGGTGGAAAGGGCGGCGTGGCCGGGGCGGCTCTCGGAAAACGGTACGGTCTGCCAGTAGTGCAGATACAGCACCCACGAGCGAAACTCTCCCCCTTTGCTCTTGTCGTGGCCAGTCAGCATGACCGGCTTGAGGGGCCGAATGTGCTTTCAGTCCGTACAGCCATGCATGATGTTACACCGGCCCGTCTGGAAGAAGCTGGCAAGCTGTGGAAGGATCGTGTCCGGGCAGGGGCAGAAAAGGTGTTGGGGGTGCTTCTGGGTGGCTCCAATGGGCGGTACAGGTTGGAAGAGGCCGAAGCTGCGGTCCTGTCGGAGAAGCTGGCCGGTTTCATGCAGGTAACTGGTGTTCGCTGCGTGCTGACACCATCCAGACGGACATCACGGCAGGCTTTGGAGGTGCTGCGGGAGCGCCTGATGCCTCTGGGGGGTGTCGTGATGGAAGGAAAAGGGAATGAGAATCCTTATATGGGACTGCTGGCCTGCGCTGATGCTCTGGCTGTGACGCAGGATAGTGTATCCATGATCTCCGAAGCAGTGGCGACGGATCGCCCTGTCTGTATTCTGCCATTGAAGGGTCGGTCTTCAAGGCTTGAGAGGTTCGTCGAGATACTTGAAAAAGAGGGACGTGTGCAGTCTTCTTTAAGAAACGTTTCGTTTTCTCCTTGTAAAAGACTTGACGATACTTCTCTGGCAGCAGAAGAAATACATCGCCGTATTCAGTTCAATCAGGAAGGATGACCCAATGCTGGATATCAAGACATTTGGCCCGCAGGGGGGGAACGTCCTTTATAAGGCTTTGTCTCACCCTCTGGTTGTAGAGGGAATGAAAGAGCTGGAGCAGACGCTTCAGCACTGCTCTCTTGCCGTTTATGACCCGGAGGGGTACCTGCCGACAGTATGCGGGCTGTATCCTGCTCTTCAGCCTTCCGTCATCCTGACGCATGATAGCGAGCAGGTCGGGCAGCCTGATGGATTTGGCGGGCAGAAAAAGGCTGTCGTCCACATTGCCGAGATTGATGCGGATGCGGTCCTGGCCCTGTCTTTTGATGATACCAGGATGCGGTCCCGTCTTGGGGGATTTCTCGGAGGGAAGCCTCTTCATACTCTGGGGGATGCACGGTTGCCGGATAAATTTCTGCCTTACCGGCGGCCTTATCTGGACAAATGCAATTTTGCGACCAATTTTGCCTTTTTCCGGGAGACTGAACAGTTCAGCACCAGGCTGGTTACGGCGAATTATTGGTCGAATTATGGTGCAGAAACGATCCGCTATTGGTTGCGGCTCTTTGATGTTACTGGTCACGTTCTGGCTGAATGGTTTGAGGAGGTGGAAGAGGCTGATGCGGGTGTAGTGATTGACAGCCGCACGGTGAAGAAACAGTTTGGCCTGCCAGATTTTGTTGGACAGCTTTTCATTCATGTCATCGGGGCGAAAGGCCATGATGTCGTGAAATATGCGCTGGACAGTTTTGGCCGGAATGGTGATCCCAGCCTGTCTGTTACCCATGATGCCAATGCCTGGCCTTCCATGCGCTTTGCCACATTGCCAGCTCCAGACGACGAGGAGACGGTCCGCCTCTGGATACAGAACAGTCATGGCACGGCCATTCCGTCAGGGGCGATCACGCTGAACCCGATGGGCGAGGAAGAGCATCGTGCGGTAAAGCAGGTTATCGGACCTTATGAGACGGTCGCTGTTGATGTGGGAGCGTTGTTTCCTGATCTGGAATGGCCAGCCCAGCTTGAACTTCGTTCCGGGCAGCATCTGGTGCGGCCCCGCTACGAGGTTGTGCAGAGGGGCCGGACCCGTATTGCCCATATGAATGTTGAGCGTGCCGATCTGCTGCCGGACCCGGCAATCCGCACGATGTCCCCGTTGCTTGGGCGTGGTTTCGTTCTGCCTTTTCCGGTGCCGGACCCGGCTGTCTATACGAGTTTCGTCCAGCCGACCCCCATGTCGGAAGCCCTGGAGAGCCTGCCGATGAGGCTGGATCTGTTTGATGAAGCAGGCCAGAGCTGTGGCAGTCATTTTCTGGGTAATCTGCCCCGGAATCATCAGGGAGCCGTGGCCCTGCATGAACTGATGAATCAGCCCGGTCATGCGGAGCTGGTCTATGATTTCCGTGATGGGGGGGAGGGAGATGGCTGGCCTCATGCGCTGATGCGTTATCGCCATATCGGGACAGATCATGCCGCCGAAACCAGTTTTGGTGGACATATTTTCAACACCATGATGACCTGGCGGAATGAGCCGCAGTCTTATGCAGGTCCACCGCCGGGCCTGACCACCCGGCTGTTCCTGAAGCTGGGGCAGAAGCTTGATGGTGTTACCCTGAAAAGCTTCTGCCATCTGATCTATCCCACGTCCCTGCGGGATGGGCGTCAGCCTTCCAGGACCTGTCTGCATCTTCACGCTGCCAATGGGGCTGAAGTGGCGCAGGAGACCATCAGTATTCAGCCTTCCGGTTCCTGGCTTCTGAAGCCTCATGAGCTTTTTGATGCGGAGCTGTTACAGAAGGCAGGAGAGGGGGGGTATGTTCTCATACGGGACCTGACCTGCCGTCTGTTCGGGTATCATGGGCTGGAGAATGGCGTTGGGAGTTTCTCTCTGGATCACATGTTTGGTTTTTGAGAGGGTTATTGAAATAATCTGTACCGTTCTCCCTTATTGCTCTTGCAAGTGCCGGGGGAGAGCGGTATAAGGCGCTCATCCAAAGAGACGGATGCGTAGCTCAGCGGTAGAGCACTGCCTTCACACGGCAGGGGTCACAGGTTCAATCCCTGTCGCATCCACCATGGCTTTCCTGAAAAGATGTCGTTTTTCGCTTTTGCAGTTGTTTTGCTGCCTTATTGTTTTTAATTGACGGTGACTTTGTGTCGTCATTTTTAAAATGACAGCTTTTGGTTGAACTGACCGGATTTCGTTTTGTCGGTATTGTTCTTGCCCAATTCCACGAGATAAAATTTATCACATTTTATTTTTGTCCATTCCTGTTTGCAGAATGATGAAAAATGTACGGAACGTTCTTTGTCGTGATGCGATGGTATACGCTTGGAAGATAGGGTGATCATGCGTAGCCTGTATCTGAGGGATTGAACTGTCCTGTTGTGGTCCCCACTTTCAAAGATGGTTGGATGTCTGCAAGTGGATGGAGGGGTTATGCTGTATACGCACGTTGTCATCGGGACGAATGATCTGCCACGGGCCAAGGCTTTCTACGATGCCCTTTTCAACGTTCTTGGAGGGCAGGCCCTTGGGGAACTGATGGGTAAGCTGCTTTACGAGAAGGATGGTCAGATGTTCATGGTTGGGCGCCCCATTGATGGGCAGCCTGCCACAGCTGCGAATGGCTTTACTCTTGGTTTTGCCCTTTCGAGCGTGGAGGCGGTGGAGGCTTGGCACAGGGTTGGTGTTGAGCATGGTGGAACCGCAATAGAAGACGCACCTGGCGTGCGGACCATCGGAGGCAGGAAATATTTCATGGCCTATCTCCGGGACCCCGATGGCAATAAGCTTTGTGCCCGTCACGATATGTGAACGTGGGATAATTGCAGGGGGGGCGGGAATTACTGCGAGTCCCGTGGGTATGATTGATTGGATCATACGAGGCTCCTGTGTATGTGAGGTTTTTTCTTTTCCTTCAGTGTGTTCTGATGAAGGAAAACAGGAGGAGATAGCCATGTCTTTATCATCCAGGCTGGCCCGTATGTTTCTGCTGGGAGGAATGGCCATTGGGGCCTGTACTTCTTCCATAGGGTTCGCTGCTTCGGGAAATACCACGGCTCAGCAGGGAGGGCTGAAGCAGATAACGGCGCCGTTTTCTGGTTCTGTGAGTCCTGCAGGAGCGGTGGAGGACAACAGTACGGGGAAGATCATCGGAGAAGTTGATCGGACCGGTGTCGTGTATGACAATACGGGCACGGTGGTAGGGTCGATCGATTCGAAGGGAATCGTACGGAATGCCAAGGGGGTGGCTGTGGCTCAGGTTGCACAGAACAACCGTCTTGCCGGGATAGCGTTTCTTCTGGGCAGGTAAGTTCTGTTCTCTGATTTACCCTGCCCGGTTTATGGGGCAGGGTGAGTCCGTGCCATTTCGGATAGAATGTCCGTGATGTCTTTCTGTACTTTTTCAAAATGGCGGTTGGGTTGTAACGTCTGTAGGTTCAGGTAGCAGGCACGGTTGATTTCCACCTGCAGGGTCTGCCGATTTTCTTCCATCTGGCCGTATCTGCCCGTTATGTAGCCGCCCGAGTAGGGTGTGTTTCGCTGGACATGGTACCCTTTCTCGAGGAAAAGGTGCTCCACTAGGCTGATAAGTCTGTCGGAGCAGGTTTTCCCATGCCTGTTCCCCAGGACGACATCACAGGGGCGGGACTGTGCCAGTGGTGGCATGGAATGGATGTCCAGCAGGATGGAAGCGCCAAACTGTGCGTGCAGTGTTTTCTGCGTCTGCTGGAGCGCTGTATGGTATGGCTCCCAATATTGTGAAAGGCGATGTCCCGCCTCTTCGAGAGGCAGGCAATAGCGGTAGATGCTCTTGCCTGGCGATGTGCAGCGGGGAATGACACCATAACCTGCGCTGACTTTCGTGCTGAGGATGAGGTCCTTCTCAATGAGAGGAGGAGAAAACATGGTGGCATCCAGTTCTCTCCAGTCCCGGTTTACATCGCAGAAACTGCGAGGAAACAGGGCCTGCACGAGGCTCAGGCCATTCTCAGGGGCATATTGAAGGAGCTGATCGGTGAATCGGTCCTCCATGCGTTCCAGCTCTGTCATGGGCAGGACGGCCATTTCCAGGAAATGCTGGGGGTAATTGCGCCCTGAATGTGGAGAGGAAAGCAGGAAGGGTGTCCGCTTCCGGCAGGAAGGAAGATGGATCCCGACAGTGGAAGACGGGCGGGCAGTGTTGGTGCATGGAAGTTTCTGATTTTTTTTCACAATAAAGGCTTGCCACAATCCATAGGCTGAGGTAAACACCATTTCACACCAGACGGGGGCGCATAGCTCAGCGGTAGAGCACTACCTTGACATGGTAGGGGTCACAGGTTCAATCCCTGTTGCGCCCACCACCCCTCTGGTGATTACCTCCCTGAAAATATGCTTGAAGTGCAGGTGGCTGTATAGCCATCTTCTTTCTATTCTAGCGAAAATTTCACTTAGCCTGTAGATTTTCTGGTACGCGCAGAGAATGTGTATTGGTGTGGAAAGGAAGAGACCATGTTCCTGAGTCATATTGTTGTGGGATCGAACGATCTGGAAAAGGCCAAGGCGTTCTATGATGCCCTGTTCGGTGTCATGGGAGCTGATTTCTGCCCGCAGGATAATCCGGACAGGATCGTGTACCAGAAGGATGGGCAGATATTCATCATCACACGTCCGATCAACGGGGAGGCTGCTACGGCTGCCAATGGCGGTACGGTTGGTCTCGGCCTGTCGTCTCCCGAGGATGTACGCAGGTGGCATGAAGCTGGCATCAGGGCAGGGGGAACAGCTGTTGAAAATCCGCCAGGTGAGCGTGTGGTGATGGGCATGAAGCTTTATCTGGCCTATCTTCGTGACCCAGATGGAAACAAGCTCTGTGCGTTTCATAAAATGTAACGGGTAATTCAGACCGGATTATTCGGTTTTCGTGAAATGGCCGCATCTCCTGGAACGGGGGATGCGGCCATTTTTGTTCATGCCATGATAAAAATGCAGCCCATCCATACAGTTGCCATGATGAAACTGGACTGCGCCTTATCTGATTTTAACTTATTGTAAAATAAGAATTTTATTTTTAAGATAAATTTTATTTATTGCCTTTCTTGCCTTCAAAAATAATTCCTTTCCCAAGGTTAATTGCAATTACCCCGTCTGGAGTCTTAACTTCGGGGAAACGAAGCGGGAAGCAATGGAATTTTCCGTTCGTCACCAGCCTTTGTAATCGTGCGGGGCTGCTTACTTGAGTGAAAAGGATATATTCATAATGAGCTCTCACTCACCACATAAACCAGTAAATGCAGGTCGTCGGCATGTTCTTGGAGCACTCGGTGCTTCTATTCTGGCTGGCGGCGCTGGCAAGGCTGTGGCCCAGTCTCTCGGTTTCCCCGCACCGCCTGCCGGGCTGGGCAAACGCCCGTATCCGAATCTGCTTCGCCCGATGAATGATGGTCCCCGCAAATTTGGCTATGCCATCGTGGGTCTTGGCAAATATGCCGTCAATCAGATCCTGCCGGCTTTTGCCGAGTGTGAATATGCCAAGGTGACGGCGCTGGTCAGCGGCGACATCAACAAGGCCCGTCGTCTGGGCAAGCATTACGGGATCGAGGAATCGCACCTCTACACCTACGACAATTTTGACAAGATTGCGCAGGACCCGGAGGTTGACGCCGTTTACATCATCCTGCCCAACTCCCTGCATGCCGACTTCACGGAGCGTTCTTTCCGTGCCGGCAAGCATGTGCTGTGTGAGAAGCCGATGGCCGTCACGGTCGAAGAGTGTCAGCGCATGATTGCTGCCGGCAAGAAGGCTGGCAAGAAGCTCATGATTGGCTATCGCTGCCACTTTGATCCCGTTACGCACAAGGCTATCGAGCTGGCCCGTACCAGCATTGGCAAGCCGCAGATCATTACCACGGATAACGGTGACAATACCGACCCGACGGATCCGACCTACCAGTGGCGTCTGACCCGCTCCCTGTCTGGTGGTGGTGCGCTGATGGATCTGGGCATCTATGGCGTCAACGGTTCACGCTACATGCTGAATGAAGATCCAATCGAGGTCCAGGCCACCATCATGCCGCCGTCTGACCCGATGTTCCGTGAGATCGACGAGACCATCGTCTGGATCATGAAGTACCGTTCCGGTGCCGTGGCACATGGCAGCGCCTCCTTCAACGTGAATGCCATGTCCCGCTTCAACCTTCAGGGGACGGACGCCTCCCTGCGGATGGACCCGGCCACGAGTTACTGGTGCAACAGTGTCAGCCACTGCACCACTGGTGACACGCATACATGGTCCACCCCGATGTTCACCATCCCGGCCCTGAACCAGTTCTCTGCACAGCTGGATCATCTGGCCATCAGCGTTGCCAACAATACGCCGCTGGCAGCCACGGGTGAGGAAGGGATGCAGGATGTCCGTCTGATTCAGGCCATGTATCAGTCTGCCCATTCTGGCAGCCGCCCGGTTTCCACCGATTGGGGTGATTGGCGCAAGACCATCTGATCATTTCGATTGGATGTCATGCAGGAGGGGAGGCCGCATTTATGCGGCCTCTCTTTTTTGTATCGGCAGGATCAGGCCGCAGTGGCGTCCAGCCAGCCCTGGAGCATGTAAGCGGCGGCCATCTTGTCCACGACCTCGCCACGCCTCTTGCGGGTCATGTCGGCTTCCTGAACGAGGAAACGGTTTACGGCACTGGACGAAAGCCTCTCATCCCACAGGCAGGCAGGCAGGCCCAGCCGCTCACTAAGGTCATTGGCCCAGTCACTGGCGGCACGTGCCGCCGGGCCAAAGCTGCCATCCAGTGAAAGTGGAAGGCCGACCACAATCCCGCCAATTTCATGTTTACGACAGAGGGTCTGAAACTGGGGAACCATCTGCTTCATTTTACCACGGGCCAGCACGGTCAGGGGGGAGGCCAGCATGAGAGCAGTGTCGGAGAGCGCCACGCCAATCTGTTTGCTGCCGGGGTCCAGCCCCAAGATGGAATGTGCTGCAGGGAGCTGATTACGCAGGTCATGTGGATTGAATAGTGTCATGGCAAAGGGGTATGATCGCTTCCATGGCCGTAATAGGCTGATGTGATTGATGTCTGAAAGCAGGATTATACATGTCGCTTGATGCGAAAACAGTGGCAAAAATGGCCAGGCTGGCAAGGGTTGGCCTCTCGGAAGAGCAGGTTCACACCTATCAGAAAGAGATGCAGGGGATCATTGGCTGGGTTGACCAGCTCAATGAGGTTGATGTGACCGACGTTCCACCGATGATTGGAACTGGTTTGGCCCAGCCACGTCTGCGGGACGATCAGGTGACAGATGGCAACTGTCGGGACAAGGTGCTCTCCAACGCACCGGACCGTGAAGGCCCCTTCTATACCGTGCCGAAGGTGGTGGAATGATGAGCAGCATTTTTGATCATACTCTTGCTTCTGCCCGTGAGGCTCTCCGGTCCCGCAAGATTTCTGCCGTCGAGCTGGTCGATGCCCATATTGATGCCATTGAACGTCTTGATGGTGGGCTGAACAGCTTCATCACCCGCACGCCCGAGCAGGCCCGTCTGGCCGCCAAAGAAGCGGATGCCCTTCTGGCGAAGGGAGAAGGTGGAAGCCTCTGTGGCCTGCCCATCGGGATCAAGGACCTTTTCGCAACGGAAGGCGTTCGTACGACGGCTGCCAGCAAGATTCTGGGTAATTTTGTGCCGCCTTACGAAAGCACAGTGACAGCGAACCTGAAGCGTGATGGGGCCATTTCGCTGGGCAAACTGAATCTTGATGAATTCGCCATGGGCTCCACGAACCTGACCTCTGCTTTTGGTGGTGTGGAAAATCCGTGGAAGCGTCGTGATTCCGATGCAAAGCTTGTGCCGGGTGGCTCTTCTGGCGGGTCCGCTGCTGCTGTGGCGGCAGGGCTTGTTCTGGGAGCGACCGGGACGGATACGGGCGGTTCTATCCGTCAGCCTGCGGCTTTCTGCGGTATTACGGGAATCAAGCCGACCTATGGCCGCTGCTCCCGGTTTGGGACGATCGCCTTTGCCAGCTCTCTGGATCAGGCGGGGCCGATGGCCCGTACCCTTCAGGACTGTGCCATTCTTCTTGAATCCATGGCAGGGTTCGACCCCAAGGATTCCACCAGCGTGAACAGGCCCGTCCCACATTATGAGGCGGCTCTTGGACGTGGCGTGAAGGGGCTGAAGGTCGGTATTCCAAAGGAATATCGCATCGATGGTCTGCCTGCCGAGATTGAAGCCATCTGGCAGCAGGGGATCAACTGGCTGAAAGAGGCTGGCGCCGAAGTGGTGGACATTTCCCTGCCGCATACGAAGTATGGTCTGCCAGCCTATTACATTGCCGCTCTGGCAGAGGCATCCTCCAACCTCGCCCGGTATGATGGTGTCCGCTTTGGGGAGCGTGTCAGCGGTGCGTCTCTGGATGCACTTTATGAAGCCACCCGTGCTGCCGGATTTGGGGATGAGGTGAAGCGCCGTATCCTGCTGGGCACCTATGTGCTGTCTTCCGGCTATTACGATGCTTACTATCTTCGTGCCCAGAAGGTTCGTACGCTGCTCCAGCGTGACTTCCTGAAGGCGTATGAAACGGTTGATGTCATCCTAGCCCCAACGGCTCCTTCCGGGGCTTTTGCCTGGGATGAAAAGCCGACCGATCCGGTTCAGGTCTATCTGAATGACGTCTTTACGGTGCCGGCCAGCATGGCAGGCGTGCCGGCCCTGTCCGTTCCGGCCGGGCTGGATGGCCGTGGCGTGCCGCTCGGGCTCCAGCTGATCGGCCGTTTCTTTGATGAAGAAACGCTGCTGGCCGCCGGCTCCGTTCTGGAGCGGGCCGCTTCCTTTACCCATCGTCCCACCATTCATGCAGGGGTGTCAGCATGAGCGCATATCGTATCACGGGTGAAACTGGCGAATGGGAAGTCATTGTCGGGCTGGAGGTCCATGCCCAGATTGTCAGCCAGTCCAAGCTGTTCTCTGGTGCCTCTGCGGAATATGGCGGGGAGCCCAACACGCACGTCAGCTTGGTTGATGCCGGTTTTCCCGGCATGTTGCCTGTCCTGAACCGTGAGTGTGTGGCACAGGCCGTACGGACGGGCCTTGGGTTGCGGGCACAGATCAATCTTTTCAGCCGCTTTGACCGGAAGAACTATTTCTACGCTGATCTTCCGACGGGCTATCAGATCAGCCAGTTTGAGCATCCGATCGTTGGTAAGGGCACGGTCGAGATCGAACTTTCTGATGGTGAGATCCGCCATATTGGCGTGACCCGCATGCACATGGAACAGGATGCAGGCAAGTCCATTCACGATCAGGACCCGACACGCTCTTTCATCGATCTGAACCGTGCGGGTGTTGCTCTCATGGAGATCGTGAGTGAGCCGGATATCCGCTCTCCGGAAGAGGCTGGGGCTTACCTCCGCAAGCTGCGTCAGATTCTCCGTTATCTGGGGACGTGTGACGGCAACATGGAGGAAGGCTCCATGCGTGCGGATGTGAACGTTTCCGTCCGCCGTGAGGGGGAAGAAGGGTATCGCACGCGCTGCGAGATTAAGAACGTCAATTCCGTACGTTTTGTCATGCAGGCGATCGAGGTCGAGGCGCAGCGCCAGGTGGACATCTGGGAGTCTGGTGGAGAGATCGATCAGGAGACCCGTCTTTTCGACCATGTGAAGAGCGAGACACGGTCTCTGCGGACGAAGGAGGATGCGCATGATTACCGCTACTTCCCGGAGCCGGATCTTCTTCCGCTGGTCATCGAGCAGTCTTGGGTTGATGAGCTGAAGGCTGCCTTGCCGGAACTTCCAGAGGACAAGCGTGCCCGTCTGGAAAAAGAATATGGCGTGTCCCGCTATGAGTCTGGCGTGCTGACGGCGGAGCAGTCCGTTGCGGATTTTTACGAGACGGTTGCCCGTGGGGCTGACGCCCGTCTGGCCACGAACTGGATTCTGGGTGACTTCTTCGCCGCATTGAACCGTACGGGGCGCAGCATCGAGGATAGTCCTGTTTCTGCCGAGGCCCTGCGTGAGCTTCTGTCCCTGATCAGTGATTCCACCATCAACGGGAAGATTGCCAAGGAAGTCTTCGAGGACATGGTGGAGACGGGGGAGAAGCCCTCTGTCATCGTGGATCGCAAGGGCCTGCGGCAGGTGACCGACACGGGAGCCATTGAGGCAGCCATCAGTGATATTCTGGCAGCCAATGCGGACAAGGTGGAGGAGTACAGGAGCGGCAAGGACAAGCTCTTCGGCTTCTTTGTCGGACAGACGATGAAGGCGATGAAAGGGAAGGCAAATCCTGCCATGGTGAACGAGCTGCTGAAGAAGCTGCTTGCCTCCTGAAAATTATGAAAAAGAGTGTTGTAGGGGGTTTACGTCAACGTCATTTCCCCCTACAAACACTCCTGCAAACGCCGTGTGAAAACCGTTTACAGCGGAGGGGTGGCCGAGAGGCTGAAGGCGGCGGTTTGCTAAACCGTTATACGGGTAACTCCCGTATCGTGGGTTCGAATCCCATCCCCTCCGCCACGGTTCTCTCAGAAAATAGCAAAAAATTGGATGATCGTGTAACGGTTTTAGGTCCGTTTATCGTGCTTGTCTCAGTCGTGCTGTGGGGAATTTTGAGGGGGCTCAGAATGAGCTGTAATTCCCCAGCAGGCCGCATTTTCCCGCAGGGTATAATCGAGATCAGCCGCTTGGATGTGGACGTTCTTCAGCTCTGGGTGAGCCACCGTCTCTGCATAGGCACTCCGTTGCTGTTCTATCGTAGGTGTTCGCAGGTTGAGGCAACTGCTGGCGGATGTGGACCTCGCTGCACCCTCCTAGCAGGGTGAGGCCACAGGTCTGTACTAGAGCGTATGGGACGTACAACCAGAGAAGGTTTTCACTGGCCCTCGGTCTGTGGCGTACTGGCTGCTGCCTCGTCTATGCGGACCATGGTTGCGTTCTGGGCATTGGCCTCACCGGCAATGATGAGGGACAGGCCCTGAAGCGTTGTCGGCTGGCGCAGCCAGTGCAGGGGCTTCATGCTGCGGCTTCCTGCACTCCGGCCACCCTGTCGATCAGCGGGCCATAGGGATTTTTCCCGTTTTCCATGAGAATGATGGCCCTCATCAGACCCGCCACGAGATGTGGCGTGAAGGGTCCGAGCTTCTGGTCCGGTGTGACGCCGAGGGCATGGGACACGCCTTCAATGTAGCTGGCCGTGTCGTTCTCGCTGGGAGGCGCCCATTTGCCGATGATGCCCGCCACCGTGTCCAGACCATTCCTCTGGTTGTAGCGCAGCAGCTGGCCTCGCAGGGCCATCAGCCCGGCTTCAGGTGTTGCGAACACGGCAAAGCGTGGATGAACGCCCTTTTCGAGATGCGCCCCGGCCTGTCCGACATAGTTCAGATTGCCCGGATTGTTGTTTCGGATACCCCGTACTTCCATGGGTTTTACCCTCCGATGTGGAAAATCTTCATGATGATGGCGAGGATAATCCCTCCCGCTCCTGACCCACCGGCAATGAACATGCTGCGCCATGAGTTGCCGTGCCTGACCTGGGACAGTATCTGTTCCAGCATCTGCTGCTGGCTGGCCTGCCTGTCCTTGACAACGGCCATATCTGTCTCGATCTCTCGAATGTCCTTCTTGATCTCCAGCCCTTCGGCACGGGTCAGATACTGGTCATTCATGGATGTTTCGCTCCAGTCCCGGAGGCATCCACCCATGCACTTCCATTGAAGAAGACGGGCTGACCCGTCCCGGCGCAATCCGTGCAGAAGAAGGCCGTGCCAACTGGTACCGAAAGAGGCAGGGCGGAATAGGGGCGGGCGGTCAGACTTACTCCATCAGCTGCCCCAAAGGTCATGATACCACGAGCCGCCGGTGGGAGCTGACCGCCATCAAAAATCCCGTGCTGGGCAGGAGGAACGGCGATGCTGTCTGCAAAAGCCGTTCCAGCCATCAGGGATGCAAGAAGTGCTAGTGTGAAGCGCATGAATGTCCATCTCCATCATCATGACGGACAGATCATCATGCGTTTGTAATTCGGGCGTGTCTTCAGCGCCCATAGGGGCTCCATGTTGGCGATACGAGGAAGCCCTGCCCCTGACTGCGCTGGACGAGCTTTTCATAACGGGCCGTGTAACCGGGATTTATCATGTCCTGCAGGCGGTAGATCACGCCATATTTCAGGGCTGCATTGATGCCCGGAAGATTGCCGAACGGTATCTGCCCGGAGGCAAAGCGGACGAGATCGGCCAGATAGGTGCGGGCCTTCTCGGCGTCAGGGCTGCCGACCAGCTCGTCACGGGTGGCGGTGAATATCCCGGCCAGTTTCGTGATATCGGAGATGGTCGGCCCAGCCAGTGTTTCCAGCGTCGTGTTCCCCATGCGGCTCATCTGGCCGAAGAGGAAGTCCCCATAAATCCCGGCACCCCCGCCCTGGGCCATGGCCGACATCCATGTGCGAACATCGCCTGCATCCCGTGGTTCTTTCCCGGCCAGAATGGCCTTGGCCTGCATGGCGACGTATCCCAGCACGGTCGTGGCTGCGATCATGTGGATGATACCGGGAAGGTCCATCCCGTTGCGTTTCACCTCACGCTGATAGAAGCGGCGGATATATGAGGCCGGGAAGCTCTTGAACTGGAGCATAAGCCGTGCAGCCTGTCCGAGCAGCGGGTTCACGTCATCCAGCCGGTTGCTGATGCCCCGGAAGGTCGCCTGCGTGCGGGCATCGGGTTCCGTCATGCCCTCCCGTGTCTGGTCGGTGATGTAGGCATAGAGCTTTCGGGTCAGACTGTCCCGCACGTCATCGGCTGTTTGGCCTTTTTCGATGAGGGGAGCCACGGCATCGTCAGACAGGCGTCCCATCTCGCTGGGCAGGATATGGTCTTCTCCAGCGGCTGTCCGCACGGCCTGCCGCATCACGTCCCATTCCGGTCGGGTGATGCCGAAGCGTTGCAGGCTGGCCCGCAGCTTTCCATCAAGGGCCTTATATGACAGACCGGCATTCCGCCCCAGATTGTGGGAGAGCATCAGGCCGATGCCCTCGGACAGGCTGTCCGTCCAGTATTGCAGCCCGTTGATGCGGTAGAATTTGTTGATGAGGTCGCTCATCTTTCCCAGTGGGGCATCATTGGCGGAAAAGCGGCTCATGACGGATCCAAGATGCCCCTGCAGCCCCACGCCCAGCAGCCGGGCGATCTCTTTGCGCTCTGCCGGGTTTTTGCTGCTCAGGCCCGGAGCAAGGGCTTTCAGGCTGTTCCAGTAGCTTTCCAGCAGCGGGACGCCATTGTGTCTCAGCACGGCGGCATTGATGGCCAGATCGGGCAGGGAGGAGATCATCACGCCGCCCAGTTTCGTGATCTGGTTCCACGCATGGGCGTAGGCCCCGATGGTTTCCACCGTCTTGTTGGCCGGCTGTCTGGCCCGGCCTGTCACGATGTCCAGCAGGGCACTGCGCTCCAGCCTGCGGAGCCTGTCCACCATTCTGGCATCAGCCCTCTCACGGGCGGCCTGCACGCTTTCCTCGATCATGCTGCGGAACATGTTCTCAGGGTTCGTGCCCAGATCGCCCATTACGGCGGCGTTGCGTGCCCCACTGATGAGGCCCTTGAAGATGCTGTCCACCACATGGCCCTGGCCGAACTTCCTGTTGTAGGCCAGCCAACCATCGGCATCTTTGAAATGCAGCACACGGTTCTGACTGACCTTCTTGGCTCTGTTTGATGTGCCTTTGAAGCCGGAAAGCCAGTCCCGCCCGTTGGCGTTATCATGCTCACCGGTGGAGAGGTTCAGCCAGACATTGCGGAGGAAATCTTCCTTCGACTGCTTGGCGGGCATCATCTCGAAAGTACGGTCATCCAGCAGGGGGAGGATGGTGTCCCGCCAGTTCTGGTAGGCCCGGTCCGACCCATCGCCCCGTATCTTCCACATGTCGTGGCTCTGGCGGGTGACGTAGTGGTCGGCCTTGCCAATCCAGGCGCCTTGCCTGTTCTGCATCAGCCGCACTGTGTCCTGATATTCAGACAGAATGCGGGCGGCCTCGGCAGCCAGCTTATTGCCCGTTGGTGCCCCGGATTTCGGGTCATCCAGACGCCACATCTCACGGGCCACATCGGCATCAAACTGTTCATCACGCTTCAGCAGGGCCTTGAAGACGCCTGCCTTGTCCAGATCATGCATGAGAGGGCCGAGAAGCTGGGCAGTGCGGGCGTGGCTGCTGGCATCCACAGAGAGGGCGGCGCCATTCTCCCCGGTCTGCTTCCCGGCAAGGATGCCTTCAAGGGATGCTGCTTCATCGCCGGGCACGATGCGGCGGCGCAGTTCGGCCCTGACGATGAGGTTTTTCTTGCGGGCATTGGCCTCTATGATGGCGGCCAGACGTTCCTCATCGGCCATGCGGGCACCGGCCTTCTCCAGTGCCTCCCGAGGGGACAGACCCTGCTTCATGTAGCGTCCGGCTTCCTTCTCCAGCCGCCCGAACATCTCGTCAAGCTCTGCCTTGGACATTTCACGGCCAGCGGCTTTCTCGGCTTCGTTGTAGCACGGGTTCTCGTGGGTCATGGGGCTTTCCTTGTAAGGCAGGCGGCGGCGGAGGTGAGGGCATCGGCATTGCCATCGGAGAGATCCTTTTCACGGCGGATCTCTGCCAGTTCTTCAGGGCTTATCTGATCGCCTAGGGTGGCAAGCTGACGGTCTATCTGGTCAGAGTAGGTTTGTGCTTCGATAATGGATTTATCTTGACTTTGGGGAGAGTGATTCCCATTATCCAAAATGTCGCTGTGACGGATACCGTCATCACGGCCATGCCCGTCAGCCTTTGGAGGCATGGGTCCGGTGGGTCCGGCATCTCTGCTGTGGGGATGCGGTGGGGTGTGGTCCCCACTAAGCAGCGATTTTCCTTCGATGTATTTTCTCTCAAACATTCCTGCCGTGGCAACGCGGTAATAACCATCCTCTTTCATGAGATGGAGGACGGCCACTTTGTGCAGGCTTTTTTCTTCGGCATTTTCCCCCATATGGGCGATAATGTAAGATCCGGTGGCGTTATTCCGCTTTGGACGGTCACGCCTGATTTCTGTTGCATTCCCAAGAACATGACGAACAAAGTCATCAACGTTGGTGAAGCCAAGCGCTCTTATCTCGTTTCCATGTCTGGCTTCGATATGAAGTCTTCCATGCCCCCCACCAATATCTATGCCTTCCTTGTTAAGCCTGACGGTATGCTTCCCATCAGCAATGATAGTTGGCCAGGCTGGCGTATCTTTCATGCCAGCTGGCATATGCCAAATTATATTAGGATGATCCCCAGCCGCTGAAAGGTCCAGATGCTCAATACCGCTGGTCGGGAGTGGGGAAACATCCTGGCCCTGTTCCGGGCTGGGGGCTGTTTCCCTCTGGGCTGCAAGACCGGCACGGCTCTGCGTGACCTCATGATCTTCATGACCATGGAGGTTTCTCATGATGGCTTCTGCCGCATCCTGCTGGATGGCATCGAGCCGCTGCCTTGCGTTCTGATAGGCCTCTTCCACATGGCCCTGCCAGCTGGCGTCGTGGCCTTTTCCCCGTTCTGCCTCGATGAGGCGCAGGGCCTGCTCCACGGCATCTTCCGGGCTGCCCTTCTTCAGGATGGAGCCAGCGAGATCGTAAAGGTCCAGCCCTTCAAGGCCTGAATCAAGATGCTGGGCATAGCGGCCCAGACGCTGGCGGGTGAGGGCATGGAGAAGCTCCTGCTTTGCCCCGATGCGCTCCATGTGGGTGGCACGGCCATGGTCCAGCATGTCCGCATACCGCTCCCATGTGGCATGGCCGGATACCCGCAGGGCATCCTCCATGGCAGCATCTGGGTGCATGCCGGACAGGATGGCCTCCGTGGCATGGGCATGCTCTTCCGGTGTGAGGGTGATGTCTGCCGCCCGGGCCGCTGCATCAGCATCATCGGCAGCCTGTTCCCGGTGATGTTCCTCCAGGGCGGCAGTATCCGTTCCGTTTCCGGCCAGCCTGCCATCAGGGAACACCTTGCGCCCGTGGCTTTCTTCCACCATGGCATCCAGAAGGTCGTTGATGTCGGCATCGGGCCTGAGATAGCCGTGCTCTATGGCCCGTTCCCGTGCCGTATCCAGAGACATGCCCCCATTGCGGCGCACAAGGCCGATGCGCTGGCGGTGGATGTCATTGGCCCGCAGCTCGCCGCCTTCATCCAGCACCCCACCGTGGCGGGTCAGGAAGGTGAAGAGGGATGGAGCTGATGGCGGCTTCCCGGTCGGCATGGCAGGCTGGGGCGCAGCAGCATCTGGCTGCTCCGGCTCATCATCGGGACGCTCATACAGGGCCGCCTCATCCAGCGTGTCAGCATGGCTCTGCCGGAGCTGGGACAGGTCATCAGCAATCCTGTCCCGCAGGGGAGGTTGAGACACTGTTTCATCAGGCTCGGCACCATGCCCGGCCATGGTGCGGTCAAGCCCGTCTCTGGCGTTCTGGACCTCATGGATGTTCAGCAGGCTCTCGGCATTGCCGGGACTGTCGCTGGCCATGGAAGCGAGACCATCGGCCAGAACCTGCCCCCTGGCACTGGTTCCGGCCCGCTCGAGACGCCGTCCAAAGGCATGGCCCAGACCATGCAGGCCACCCCCCATGATGCTGCCGAAGCCGATGTCCCGGAGGGCCTGACCCATGCTCCAGTCATTGTGCTCGTCACGGTCCAGATACATGTTGAGCGGCTCGAGGGCCGCCATGCCGATGGCACCCTGGCTGGCACCCTGTACCACACGTCCCGGCAGGCTGCCGGAGAGGGCCGCCCCGGCACGGCGGTTCAGCCCTTCGGCACTGAGCAGACCGTCCGCCACACGCTCCATGCCCAATCCCTCGGCACGGGCAGCGGCACTGCCAAGGGCGAGACCGATGCGCTCCTCCCCAAGGCCCGGGATCAGGGCGGCGGCATAGTTGATGGGGTCCAGAAAAGCAGGGGCAGCCCCGGCAACGGTATTCAGGGTGCCGCTGATGATGCCGTCAGGCCCGTTGCGGATGGTGTTCTGCCGGATGAGGTCAGCCTGCTTCTCATCATTGAGGGTCTGGGCAAGTGCAGAAGAAACAGGCCTGTCGAAGTTCAGAACACCCCTGATGCCATAGCGGGCATTGGCATCTTCCGGGCTTAGGGTATCGCCTTCGGTGCTTTTCGTCTCATGGCGCAGCCAGTCACCGATGCGGACGACCGGCATGTCATTGATGCCCGCCATGACGGATGCACCAAGCGACTGTTCAAGGGACGACTGCTGCCCTGCCAGTCCTTCATCCTGAACGCTCCTGAGCGTGTTCAGTCCGCCTGAAAATAATGACATATGCCCTCCCTGTGGCGGGAGAGCATGTCAGGGGTTTGTAATTCTGGTGTATCTCAGCTCCCCAGCTCCACGTCCACGCTGATGCTGGTGACGGTCACGGGAAGAGGCTGGTCGGTCTGGAGGATGAAGCTGCCCTTCTGGGTCCAGTTGGGCGTTGGTATCCGCATGGTCAGGCCGGAGATGAGGGCGGGACCGGTGTCTTTCTTCTGGTAGGGATTGGGTGCTGACGGCCCGGCGGCGGCACCCTGACCATCCAGCCCGTGGAATGTCTTTCCATCGTCTGTGGAGACGCTCAGGCCGGAGCTGTTGTAGAGCGAGGCATAGACCTTGCTGACCCGCTTGCGCCGGGCGAACTGTGGAGGGTTTCCGAGATCCAGCGGCAGGGTGACGGCCCGTGCATGGATGGGCAGCCCGACCGTGACCACGCTGCCGGGCCGTGGCAGGGTGAGGGTGCCGTCATTCCCCACCGTCAGCCCCGTGAAGCCCCGCCCGTCAATGCAGGCTGACACGGTTGCTCCCGCCAGATGACCCAGCCCGGAGACGGTGCCGGTGTCCTTCCCCTCATAGCGCAGGCCGCAGTCCACAAACCATGAGCGGGTGATGTCGTCATTCTCCATCCCCAGCTGACGGGACTGGATGCGCTCGATGGTGTAGCTCTGCCGCCCAGCAAGGCTGCGCTTCACCACCACATAGGGCGTGTCCTCGATGGCCCCGTAGCCATTCTCCTCCGGCACGACCGCAACGGACTGGAAGGCCCCGCCCTCCGTCCTGTGCTGGTGCCATGCCATGACGTTCTGTTCCTTCAGGTAGGTCATGCCGAGCATCGTGCCGTCAGACCGCACGGCCCAGATCAGGTTGAAGGGGAACTGGGCGAAGGACCAGTCTGATATCGTGTAGCCATAGAAGAGATGGTCAGCCAGAACGGAGAGGTCATTGCCCTGATAGATCTGTGCGTACCAGTCATATTGCAGGTCACGGATATGGCTGCCCTTGTTTTCGATGAACAGAACGTCAGTATTGATGGGCAGGGGCTGCACGTCCGAGCTTCCCACGAACATCTGCGGTATGGCGGTGAAGTTGCTGGGCGTGATGGGCGTGCCGGTCTGGCCGCCGGAGATCTTCCAGATGCCCGTTCCGGTAAAAGCCAGAAGGTCCGCCATCGGTACCAGATGCTTGATGGTGTTGACCTGCTGGCTGGCAATGGTAGCCGTTATGGCGTCATCGGAGACGACCGGCGTGTGAATGTCGAAATTGGTATAGTTAGCCGAGCGGCTCATCCATACCGTCTGGGGGTAGGCGAGAGATCCGGCAAAGACCCGCCTTTGCTGGAAATAGGTGACGGAAACCGGGTTGTTATTGCCATCAAAGGGGTTGCGATGGGCGGGCGGTCCGTTCTCGGTATCGGGAGCGTAATTCACATCGTCAAAGCTGAGGGACGTGGTGTTGCCGATCAGCCCCCACTGTCCGGCAAAGCGGCGATAGACGTTGTAATAGTCCGCTCCCGTCACGGCAGGCCATGAGAGCGTGTTGTAGTTCCCGTAATTCGTGTAGTAGCCGATGTTGTAGTTGGTCACGAACCTGCCGACCTCGACCGGTATCTGTGACGTGACCGTGCTGGTCCTGCCAGTCACAGGGTCAGTGACGGTCTGGGTCTGGGTGGTCATTTCCGTCTGGGACGGCGCCAGCGTGGCGTTGCTCTCCGTGTTCCTCTCATTGGAGACGGAGGTGACGGCATATTCATACGTCACCTTTGATACGCCTGGTGTCGTGCCCGTATTGGCGGCATTGCCTTCCACGGCAGAGGCCAGAAGTGATGAAGGTGCCTCTATCCCGGCATTGTAGGAGATCACATCCAGCGTCCAGTCCAGCTCCCCATGGCGGGAGAGGTTCATGGCCGGATAGCCGGAATGGGTCAGGGTCATCACGTCGGCAGACTGGGCATGGCGCAGCCAGAAGGCGTCTTCGATGCTGTAAGGTGTGGCCAGCTCATAGGGGCTGCCATCGGCATTGGCCAGATAGGCCCCGTTGCTGATGAAGCGGAGATAGCGGTCGCCAAACTCCAGCACATAGGACTGGGTATTGTTGTAGATGAAGGCGATCAGCTTCGGTGGGGGACCTGAGGCATCGGCCTTTGACGTGCCGACATACTGTGTGCCGGGGCGGTTTGAGATGCCGCCCTGCACATGTACGAAGAAATTGGTCAGCTCGGCGGCACCGGAATGCCATTTCTCCATGTCGGCCCTGTATCCGACCAATGGAGCCATCACGCCGCCGCTGAAGGAGCTGAACCATGTCAGGCCGACCTGCGGGCCAGAAGGAGACTGTGACATCAGGGCCTCCATCCGTAGAGGCTGACATCCTGCCCGGGGAAGACGACCCAGACCCGGTGCACACCTGTCGGGGACTGGATGATCTGTGTCTGGATGCTGTCGACATTCCCGCCCTTTGACTGTGGCACGGTCAGCCTGGCCAGCACGGGTCCGTCCTGACTGTCGAGACGGAACTCCATCACCCCGCCATGCTGGCTGTATGTGACGGCGGCCAGGGATGAGACGCCCTGTCCGAAGTCGATGCCATCCCAGTAGATGCTCCTGCCACAGCAGCCATGCACGGTTGCGGCCACACGCCCTCCCATGCCGTTGGGTGACCATGAGGGGGTACCACCCCGGATGAGGTCACTGGCGGTGCCGTCCAGCGTCCAGTCCGTCCGGTTTTTCAGGGTGTTGCCCTCGACCCACGCAATGCCGCTGGTCTTGAGGGACGGAATGGTGAACGTGGCCGTGTAGACGGGGTTGCCGAACCCGTCATTGCCGGACGTGCCCACGCTGTAGGAGAGGAGCTGCGGGAATCCATGATTGTAGTCCGGTGCAGCATACCATGCCTGCCCGGTCGGCCTGCCGCCATAGAGCTGCATGGTGACCCGGATGTTTTTCTGCTCGACCGGGCTGTGGGTTCCATCCGGGTCGTCGATGCGGTTGTCCTTCAGCCCGACCAGATTGGTCAGGGAGACACCTTCCGCCACGCCGGCCCTATCCCACGTGTGATAATAGATTTTCCCGGCATTGCCATCGGATGCCCCGATGTTCTGGCCGGAGCTGTCCGAGATGAAGACGATGTCCGGCGTGTCCACGGAATGGCCCCGCAGCAGGTCCCGGAAGGCAACGAACCAGTTGTAGTAATCCGCCATGAACTGCTGGAGGTCGGCTCCCATTTTCAGGGTAGGGCGGGAGAAGAAGGGTCCGGGGATGAGGTGGTCGATGTCCCCCAGCATCAGCTCCGACGCCCCCGAGACGGCGACCTGCCCCAGAAGGAGCTCGATGCCGGGACTGCTGGCCGGGCAGACCTTCTGGCCACCGTCATCCTCCGGGTTGCAGAAAGGCACGGTGTCGCCACTCAGGGCCTTGTCCGGTTCCAGGGATCCGCTCATGACCTGCTGGGGGTAATAGACGACGATGAGGGGGCGGCTGGTCCATTCATGCGCCTGCTCCATCAGCCCGTTGAAGGAGGGAAAATAGGCATTGTCTCCGAACTCCGGGTGAGGCTCGACATAGAGGTTGCAGCTGTTGCCCCGCACGGCCTCGTCCTGAAGGTTCCATGTGGATACCTGGTTGATGTCCGTGCAGACGCCCGTTGCGGCCTGGACCTGATTGGCGAAGTCGGCGAGGTAGCTGCCGAAATCGTAGATCAGGCGGCCTTTTGCGTCATGGGCGGCCATGCCCGGATCGCCAAGCGTGTCCAGATGGACCCCATCAAAGCCCCAGCCCTTCAGGGCGGCGAGATACTGGCTGGTGATCCATTTCTGCCAGCGGCCATTGGCCGGATTTTCCTGCACGATCCCGTCGATGGCCCATCCCCAGTCTTTCCAGTTTCCGCCGATGCTGATCTGGTCGGCGACCGTGCAGGTGCCTTTCAGGCCGCACCGGTTCCGGAAGGCACCCATGCCGATGGTGACGTTGGGGTTCCGGGAAGGCCAGTCCGCATAGGCTCCGTTCCAGAGGGTATAGAGCTGGGAGAAGATTCCATGTCGGCGGAAGGCCCCGACCAGCCCGGCCGTTTCCTCACGGGTGACGGTGACGTTCTGGAGGTTCCGCCATGAGGCGGCGTCGGTGTAGGGGGCATCATGGCGGGAACCCCAGTCATAGAACTGGACGATGTTGATGTGATACTGCGCCATGTTGCGGGCGACGGCTTCGTAATCGGTGACGGACTGCATGGCCTGCGGATCGACGAAGCCCTCGATGGGGTCATCCTGGGCATGGTTGGCCACGTTGATGGCCCCGCTTGCGATATCGACCGGGTCTGAGGAAGAGCTTCCCGTCCCCGTGCACATGGCGTACCCGCTGTCGGAAGCCTGGAGGGCATTGATGGAGAGCTGGTAACCGTTGGCCACGAGGGATGGCACAGTGATGGTGAAGGTTTCCGTCTGGCTGGCCCCGTCCGGGATGCTGACATTGTGGGCGTCGATGGCCAGCAGATAGCCACGGGAGCATGTTGTGAGGTTGAGCTTGCCGTTGAAATCGGCTCCCGTGGTGTTGGTCATCTCGATGCTGATGGTGGCCCTGTCTCCGGGCTGATAGAAGGCCCTGTCATCAATCACCCTCCTGATGAGGGGGCCGCTCAGGATACCGGCATGGGCGGACCCGGCCATGCCCAGCAGCAGGGCCGTGGCGGTCAGTGTCTTTTTCATCAGTCTTCATCCTCAATCTGATACCAGCCGGACAGGCTGATGGAGGCGGCATCCTCCACGTCACGGTCCGTCACGGCGTTGGCCGGCTCACCGGTGTCCTGTCCCTTGAAAGAGAAAGTTGATGGAGCAAGTATCTCAAGTTTGAAAGACGGTATACTGATACTATGTGTAGTCTAAATTTTATAAATGAGAATCTCAACAAAAGAGTAAAATTTATTAAATAAATAAGCTACAACTTAAAGTGTGTACGAAATACCTTATCGAGCCAAGGTACGCTAATAGCATAGTTATGCTCTTCAGTTCGATAATGATGAAGTAAATGGTGTCTTTTCCAAAGAGAAAAAGGAAAACGTTTCATTTGAAAGTTATGTGTTGCAAAATGTACAGAATCATAAAAAATATAACCAAGATAAAAACCTAAAAAGAGAGCACTCCCTAAACCAATTTTCAATAAGAAGACAAAAAGGGCCCAAATGACCAAACCAACGGGAAGGGTTACTATGACAGGCATCAAAGTACGATAAGGGTGATTGGGCTGAATGTGATGATTGCCATGGAAAATATAAACAAGACGTTGTATCATCTTTCTTTCACTTGAAAAGTGAAAGATAAAACGATGGAGTGTATATTCTGTCAAAAACCAGATAAACAAACCATAGACTATATATAGTATGGTATGCCAAAAGTGCACATTGTACTCTACTGTTATAGTTAACACTATGCTTTCAAATAAAAAACAACAACACAGGAAGGTCCGAAAAGAGATAAATGTCAAAGACTCCATCCAATCCTGACGAAAAATTCGAACGGGAGGAGCTTTTTTTGAAAGCTTATGATGTGGAATCGAAGGCTGTGTTGGATCGGCTGTTCTAATAAGTCTGGAAGAAGATTCTGACATGACTACACTGCTCCAAACCGGCAACATCGACGATTATTAGCTACTTTTAGGATCGAAAGCTTACGCTCTTTGCGAGAATCCCGTCATAGGAAAACAGACTAATCCACCCTGCGTACTACTCAGAGTGACCTTCAATACCATATTTCAGATTCTTAACGAACACCATATAGACCAATAGTGGCGGCCTGTCCCATGAATGTGCCTATCAACATATCTATCTTGTAAATTGCATCCGTAGCAGCATCAGCAATCAAAATAGCATCATGATCCTTCATAGGAATTTTCTGAGCCAAGAAATATTGCGTAGGGTTCAGCATATCAATTTCATAAATGACTGGAGCTGAGTGCTCACCTTCCTTGATGGGTACCCCGAGACGACGACAAATTTCTGCATCTTCGTAGCGGATTAAGTAGACGGCATTTCCATCCGCTCTATTATCGGCTGGTCCGCCAATTCGAGCAATGGCTCCCGCTAAGCTTAGATTAGCCGTTCCAAACTGTACTTCGTTCCTTTGCTGGGTCTGTCCAACAGCTCCAAAAGCAGTGAAGGTTCGCGGTTGATAGATAACACGGATGCGGTCACCAGGATCAGCTCTAATATCTTCCTCAGGATGATCCTCGAGAGTTGCTAAATCAGTTGCGCCAATCTTGCCTTGTCGAACCAATTCCACCTGTGAATCTTTTGGTGGGTACTTGGCCCCTCCAGCGATAGCGATCACATCTGACAAATGTTCATTCGCTAGAGAAAGAACGACACGACCTGGGCGCAATATCTCTCCCGAAACTATTACAGTATTTCCTATATCATTCTGAATACGGACCATAACCTGTGGATCTTGAGATTTGTCTTTTAGATGACTTTGGATAATCATTGCCACTTGGCTTGGAGTTTTCCCCAAAACATTCATTCTCCCAACATATGGTACCATTATTGTACCATCTCCTTCCACTTGAGTGGGAGGGAGATTTTGCGATGAAATACGAGGTGCTGCGCCAATTACACTCTCACCATTGGAGCTGGTGCCGCTTACACTTCTGTCGGATGAAGAAAAGAGACCATTTCCTAGTTCGAATATAGTAATCCCCAAAATGTCTCCTGCGCCGATGTGGTCATTAAGAGAAACTCTAAGATTGCTTTTATCTAATGTCGAGATTAGTGGACGCACCTGGGAGGCGAGTATGTCGGCGATTTCGGGTGTTACGGGAAACAATCTATAATGAAGGGCCGTCGTATTGGCAGAAGATTTAGTATACTGGTGGACCTGTTTTTGTGTTGGGCTGGAGCGTGGAACCCAGCTGCAGCTGGCCAAAAGCAAAGCTGCCAAACCAGTTGTACCTCTGAAAAGCAACGCAGATGCTCTTACGTTATGAGCGAACGCTTTTCTACACGAGGAAAACCGGATCATTTTATCGTCCTGATGATGATAATTCTAAAAAGATGCCCCGTTCTTATCCATTTTTTATAAACGATGCAAGCCCAGCATGTATCGTCGGCATATAGGGAAGACCATATTAAGAGTGGTATTTTTGTAGGAAGCTTGACGAGTAAAGATTGGCATTGGTAAGAGCGTGCTGGCTACCGTCGGGATGAGTTCTGTGCGGATGATTGGGGAGGGCAGGAGATTGGGTGATACGGCTTCAGAGGTTGAAAGTGAGGGACGGATGATTTCTTCTCAGGAGAGAAACATTGAGCTTTCATCTGGATCTGCAAAATCAACAATCCGATACTTAGGTGAGTATGTGGTAAATGGGCTCATCATGAAGGTGCCAAGGTGGTTCCGCAAGCAATGGATGTTTTCTGTCGTTGTTTTGTTCCCAACCTTGCTGGTTGCTTCTTATTTGTGGTTTTTTGCCTCCCCCCAGTATGTTTCAGAAACACATTTTTTGGTACGTGGAAAATCATTAAATAGTTCAGGGTTTGGTGGAATGGTTGGTCTTTTGGAGGCTAATCATGGAGGTACGCAGGACACGTATGCTGTTCAAGACTATATGATGTCGCGTGATGCGCTGCGTATGCTGATTCAGAAGGTTGATCTAAGGGCTGTTTTTTCCCGGTCATATGCGGATTTTTTGGCTAAATTTCCTTCTATAGTTACCCGCAATGATTTTGAGAGCTTCTACTCTTTTTATTTAACACATGTGAAAGCCCAAATTGATGAGGAGACTGGGATTTCACATTTAAAGGTTCGCACGTTCTCAGCTGAAGACTCGCAAAAGGTGGCGCAAGCTCTCTTGGATGCTGGTGAAAAACTTGTCAATGAGATGAACGATCGGCAGCGCTATAATACTTTACACGCTGTACAGTCGGAGCTTGACGTAACCTTGAAGGAACTGCACGAGACGGAGATGCAGTTGGCGGCTTATCGGTATAGCAATGAAACAATTGATCCAATGAAGCAGGCTGTTCCTATGATGGGAACAGCTCTTTCCTTAGAAGCAACGCTTTCCATGATGGAAGCCGAAAAAAAACAACTGGATCTTACGGCGCCGCATAGCCCTTTGAGGAAGGTATATGCCCAGCGGATTGCATCAATTCAAACGCAAATGAAAAATGCCCAGGCTCATATAACTGGTCATGAGATGAATTCTGGGTCGTTGGTACCTAAATTGCTTGGTTATGATGAACTGGCAGTCAAAAAAACGATAATTGAGAAAAAATTGGCAGCAGAGACGACGGCCTTGGAAATGGCGAAGGCTCAAGCGGATCGTCAAATGTTGTATGTCACGGTTGTAGCTCAACCCAGTCTGCCAGATTATGCTGCTTATCCACGAACTGCTGTATTTATTGTGTTGACCTTCATAACGATGCTGATTTTTTATGTTATTGGGTCTCTTCTTGTCTCAGGTGCGAAAGAGCATACTCTTCAGTGAGAGAAAAAATGGTTAATAAGAAGGTACGGAGCGCTAAAAAACATGTCAATTTGACATTGTCTCAGTCCATTTTAACGCAGTTGCGTGTGATTTATGCGTTAATTATGCGAGAAACGTTAACAAGGTATGGTCGTGAGAATATAGGATTTCTTTGGGTGGTGGGAGAACCTATTCTTTTTTGCGGAGGGGTGACAATTATGTGGACACTTGTTCGTCCTTCGCATGAGCATGGTCTCCGGATGACTGCTATGGTTGTTACGGGATATGTTCCTTTGGTACTTTTTCGGCATGCTGTTGTTAGATCAACGAAAGCTTATGCTGTTAATTCAAGCTTGCTTTATCATAGGTTGGTAACTCCTCTAGATATCATTACTGCACGTATTACTTTGGAAGTGATAGGTGTCATGATGGCTGCTATCCTTGTTCTCTGCGGTGCTGTTTCATTGGGGTACATGGAACTCCCAGAGGATTGGGCTTTAACACTTTCTGGGTTTGGATTTGTTGTTTTTTTTACTTATGGTATTTCGTTTATATTTTCCTATTTGACTGAACGTTCTGATTTGTTGGAGAAAACGGTTAGTGTTTTGACATATCTTGCCCTGCCGTGGACTGGGGCTTTTGTGATGATTGATTGGATCCCTCCAAAATATAGGTGGGTTCTTGAATATACCTCTCCTATAGCCAATGGAATTGAAATGATGAGGTCTGGATTTTTTGGTTCTAAAGTTGTTCCACATTATTCTATATGCTTTATGACTTATACGTCTTTACTTACGTTTATGGTTGGGTTGTATCTTTGTTTAAGAGTTAGACCTCATATAGAGTTATCGTAATATGGAGGCGAAGTTGATGGGTAAGTTGATATGTCAAGATCTTTCGAAAGCTTATCATGTTGGAAAAAAAAGAAGACTCATCTTAGATCGTGTAAATTTAGAGGTTAATTATGGAGATAGGCTGGGAATATTGGGACGAAATGGAGCAGGAAAATCTACTTTAATTAAGATGATTGGTGGAATTGAAAAGCCGACTAGTGGAACAATTCATTATGGGATGACGGTTTCATGGCCGTTGGCTTTTGGAGGGGCGTTCCAAGGTAGTCTTTCTGGGCATGATAACTTGCGTTTTATTTGTCGTGTTTATCATTTAGATTATGAAGAAACCTTGGATTATGTGCAAGGCTTTGCCCAGTTAGGTAGACAGTTTTATGATCCTGTAAAAACATATTCATCAGGTATGCATGCGCGATTGGCTTTTTCGCTTTCTCTGGCGATAGAATTTGACTGTTATTTGATTGATGAAGTAATTATGGTTGGAGATGCACGTTTTGCGCAAAGGTGTGAAGATGAGCTTTTTGCAAAACGTGCGGATAGGACACTCTTAATTGTTTCGCATAATACTGATTTTATTAAGCATACCTGCAATAGGGCCGCTCTGATTCATGACAAGAAGGTATTTCTCTCTTCTTCTGTTGACGAGGGAATTGAAAAATATTACAATTTATGAAAACTTGCTGAGGTGAGCGTTAATGAAAGCACATAAAATAGAAGCTGTTCATCAAATTTTAATTCTTGACAAGGAAAGCGGGAAACTTCCTGATTTCGTGAAAAATAATAGACAAGCGATCAAAAAGATATATCCGAAGGCAAAATATAGGCTGTGGAATGATAGGACGATTAGAAAATTTTTGAAGAAAAATTTTCCTACTTCTGTCTTTGAGGCCTATGAGACGTTATGTCCATATGCTTATAAAGCAGATCTTGTTAAATATGCTTTGTTGTATGTTTATGGAGGGTTGTGTGTTGATATTGGTGTCTTATTGTTAAAGCCTTGGAATATACCTTTCTCTAAGGATGTTGCGGCCTTTAAGGAGCCTTCTTTTATTTCTCCGAGTTGGTCGGCAATTCAAACTGGCCTTTTGTGGGCGTTGCCTCGACGGGAAGAATTCCGTTTGGCAATTGATCTCATAGTGGAAAACTGTCGTAAAAAATATTACGGCTTCAATCCGTTGTATCCGACAGGTCCGGTTTTGTTGGGAAAGGTCTTTTTGTCTGTTATGGCTTCTAGGAAGGATACTTTAGAAGCAGATAGTCAGTATGTAAGTCAGACACGTTGCGTTACTGCGGAGGCTGATATTATTAATATGACGTACGTATCAAGAGAGGGTATTGTTGTAGCGATTCGGAATAAGAAAACAGGTGGAGATTTGAAGGAGATAGGTCTCAAAAATTCTAATAATTATAATGAGTTTTGGCATACACGGCAGGTTTATGCTGAAAATCCTATGATATGGAATTCAGATGATCCTCTTATATTTGTAAAAGGTGGATTGAGTAAAACGGAAAGCGGGCAGATTATTTCCTTAGATAGGAAGGAGGGTATGACGTATGGGCCATACGTTTCTCTCCCAAAAGGGAGATATAGATTCTCTATTGTCTTTGAGGAGGAAAGTTTTTTTGATGAAATAAAGTTATCTATAGTATCTAATTATTCTGAAATAGATCACCATTCTATTGTTTTTTCCTGTGATGAGCTTGTCTCCAATGTTTTTTCCTATACGTTTGATGTCGAGGAACTGTGGCGGAAGGTGGAATTTAAAATTTATACGCCAAATGGTTTTTTGGGGGGGATAAAGAAAATTCTAATAGAGAATCAAGAGAGGTCTTTTCCTCCCCTTCCAGGAGAAAGGGGGGTATCCTCTGGACTTTTAGGTGGTTTTTTAAAATTTGTGAGAGGAATTTAAAATGTCAAATGAGTTTCATGAAATAAAATATCTTCATCAAATATTTATTGTTGATGACTTTGTCTTGCCCCGTAGTTTTTCTCCTACTATTCAGCATCATATTGATGTAGCTCGTTCATTATATCCTCAAGCCGCATATAAAATGTGGTCTGGCAATGAAATAAGAGAATTTATTAAACGTCATTTTTCAAAAGATGTTTTGAAAGCTTTTGATACCTTAACGCCTTATGCCTATAAAAGTGATTTGGCTAGATATTGTCTAATGTATATTTACGGTGGGTTATATTTTGATCTTTCTATATACATGCTAAATAGATGGCAGATTCCGAGACAGTGTGGTGTAGCCGCTTTTTATGAAACATATGATGGAATGGAATGTTGGGCTAGTTTGCAAAATAGCCTTTTATGGTCTTTACCTAAACGCAAGGAGTGGAAGGTACTTATTGAAAAAATTGTAAATAATTGTCGTAATAGATATTATGGTCCACATGATCATTATGTTACAGGCTCACCTCTTTTGGGACGTAGCTTTGCTACTGTTATTAGTGAGAATTCTAATATGTTGGATATCGACGATCAATATATTGGAGAAGTTAGATACATAACGCCTGAAAGGTTTGTGCAGAATGTTACTTTTGTAAGCCCTGATAGAAGGGTTGTCGCATTGAGAAACAAGAGCGTAGCGGGCAATATATCAGAATTGGGTGTTAAGGGAGCTAATAGTTACTGCCTTCTTTGGAAGCAAAAAAAAGTATTTGGAGAAAAGAATTATGAGTGGCTTGCTAGTGATCAGCATATTATTCCTATAGGGAATAAAAAAATAAAAAAGGAAAATGGGGTGATTTATGTTTCCCATGCTCGAGGAAGAGTTTTTTTTGGCCCATATGTTGATTTGCCTGCGGGTAGCTATAAGATAACTCTTAACTTCTTGCCGAATACCAAGTATAGACGTATTTTTTTAGATATTGCAACCGAAAATACGATATATAGAGAATATGATTTTGACTATGGCTTTGTAAGTGAGCACAATAAAGAAGTTTTTTTCTTTAATTTTGATTCTAATAAAAAATCCGTTGAATTTAGGATGAGTGCTTTTGGAGATTTTTTTGGAGGGGTAACGGGTATAGTTATTGAAGATAATTCCAATTATGTTTGGGATGCTAGGCATCCTACTCTACGTCTGGCTGATGGAGGTAAGAAGGATGAGAATTCTATTCTTGTTACCAAAAAAGATCTTGGTAAGATTTTGTATGGCCCTCATGTTGATTTGGAAGCAGGATTTTATCGACTTAATATTAAATTCATTGAGGGAACAGTTTTTAAAAATCTAAAGATTGCAGTAACTGCTGCCTTTGCTCAGGAATCAATCGAAAATTTTGAAACCAGGTATCCCACTGAAGCGGAACGTTCTAACGAGACGTATGATTTTTTTCTATCTAAGAGGAAAGAATTTGTTGAGTTCGTATTGTATGTTGACGGGGATTTTCAAGGTGGAATTTCTCAACTCTCTCTTGAAAAGGTAAAGGCCGCCCCAGAGGAGAAACATGAAAAAAATAGTAAGTTTTCTTTCTTAAAATTTAGGACGAATCTATTTAGGTTTTCAGATTAGAAAAGGAGATGTTTTATGAAAATTGCGCCTAGAGTACTAGTTGATGGATTCAATTTAGCTCTTCCTAAAGGGACGGGGGTTGCTACTTACGGTCGCGTTCTCTCTAGGACATTAAGTAGTATAGGATTTAAGGTAAACGTACTATATGGACTAAATATCCCTAGGAGGTTGAATGAGAATTTACAGGAAGTTATGTTTTTTAACCAATTAGCTGCAGATATGCGATACAGGAGGCCTCGGCTGTATTCTCCTAGGTGGTGGCGACAAACGGCTTTCAATTTTTTGGGGCATAAAGCTGAGTTGATTAGATTTAATAATTGCGTGGAGGCACGATCCTTTGAGGAGCACATGCCTACGTTTGATTGTATTTTTAATATTCCTTTTATTTTTCAGATGGCAGCTGGTTTTTTTAAGAAAACTGGATGCTTTTTAAAAATAAAAAATACAATGAATCAAGATATAGTGCATTGGACGTATCCTTTACCTATTAAGGTTATTGGAGCAAAAAATATTTATACTATTCATGATATAGTTCCATTGAAGATGCCTTATACAACTTTAGATGATAAGATTTATTATTATAATTTAATGAATTCATTAGCTAATGAGGCTGATTATGTCTGTACGGTTTCTGAATATTCTAAGGATACTATTGTTGATTTTTTTCCAAAGTTTCAAAATAAGATTTTCAATACATATCAATCGACACCATTTACTCTTTCTGATATCTCTTATGAACGGACAGAGCGGGAAATAAATAAACTATTTGGTATTTCTGATGGGGGGTACTTTATATATTTTGGCCAGCTTGAGCCTAAAAAAAATATCGGTCGTTTATTAGAAGCCTTCTTATTATCTGAAACTAATCGTCCTTTAGTATTGGTAGGGTCTAATGGGTGGAAAGAAGAAGAGGAATTGCGATTTCTTGAACAGGGAATTGCTATGGGGGTGATTATTCATATTCCATATGTTCCCGTTAAATTACTAAGGTCTTTAATACAACATGCACGTGCTGTGTTATTCCCCTCCATATTTGAAGGTTTTGGTCTACCTATTTTGGAAGCCTTTAATTTAAAAACGGCTGTTCTCACCTCTAATACTGGAGCCTTGAAAGAAGTTGCTTCTGATGCAGCTCTATTGGTTGATCCATATGATGTTAATGCGATAAAAGCCGGAATCGAACGATTAGATAAAGATGATTTTCTTTGCAACTCATTAAAAGATAAGGGTAAGGAGCGTGCAGTTTATTTTGATGAAGAGAATTATAAAAAGAGGTTGTTGGAATTTTATAGTATAGTATTAGAAGGATAGCTTTTGATCTTTTCATAAAAAGAAGAAATATTTCTCTTATACAGGTTGGAAGAGAAGAATTTTGCTCTCTCTAATCCTGCCTTAATCATTCTTTTTTTGTCGTTCTCACTTAGCTGATCGAGTATATTTATGCAATTTGCCATCTCTACTATATTAGTAGCATCGCATAGCATGGCTGCATCACCGGAAATTTCTTCTGTAACACCTCCACGGCTGGTAAGAACTGGAACACCTAATGACATGGCTTCAATAATTGGAAGTCCAAATCCTTCTGCAAGGCTTGGAAAAAGAAGGGCTTTAGACTCTTGAAGAGTCCGTAACAGAGAGAAACGATTGCTCCATGGTAACCGAATTACTTGGCTACTTGAACCATACGGCTTATAATTCGGTCTATCATCTCCATCAGGACCAATTAAAATAAGTGGGGTTTTTGTTCCACTAAGAGCATGGGCCTCCAATAATCTTTCAATATTTTTTCGATGTTCAATGCGACCATAAAATACAAATGAATCAGCTGGAGCAATTCGGGGAGCATTCGATATGGAATTTCTTACTTGTTTACTAAATTCAACGGGTTGATATAGAGTCGTTATACGATCTGGATGCACAGAAAGTAAATTAATTATTTGATTTCGAACTGTTTCTGAAACGGCGACAAAATGGACAGGACTTTCTATTAAAGAAGATAAAATTCTACGAAACCGAGTAGGATCGATACCTGTTAAGGAAGGATGTGTAAGCGGAATTATATCATGAATTGTAACTACATTTTGACATCCTTCCATAAAAAGAGGAAGCGGATATGTCCAGTGCATTATGTCTGGTGGAGAAAGAGGGGTTAGTCTTAAAAGTCGCTTATGATATCGATAATGAAGATGTGCTACACGATAGAGGTCGTTTGCTAGGAAAGCATCTCCCCAGACGGATTGAAACATATTGCTTATTGTAGGAGCACGGGAAAGTAGAGCAGCGATTATGCGAGATGCAATCGATAGGCTCGAATATCCCTCCACGTTTTCTAATAGCCACGCTGTACTATAACCAAGTTCTCTAGTTACATTACTATGATTGATTGCGTAATACTGAACGCCAGTCCCATTTCTACGTCCAATATTGCGTCCATCAAACCATATTGTCGAGTGGCTTCTGTGGGATGAAAGAAAAGAATTATCCATTATTTTTATTAGTCGTTTTGAGTTAGTGTGAGACAGTGAGAGAGAGTAAGAGCTACGCTCTGAGACCATGAAAAGGGAGACCATTTTTTAAGGCGCTCTTTTTGAGCCTGCCATAGAGGGCCGTATTGTGAAAAGTCGTCTATTATTTTTTCCCACTCTGTTGCATCAAGTGGAGACACATAGGATGGAATATTTTGGCCTATCTCACGTAATGCAGGAATGTTGGAGCAAATACTGGGCACTCCTAGACTCATAGCTTCTGTGAGCGGTAAACCATAACCCTCTGTAAAGCTTGGGAAAAGAAGACCGTTAGAATATCTTAATAAGGAGGCAACACATTCGTCAGAAAGACCACTTTCCTCTATAACAAGATTCTGCAAAGCGGGTGACCTTTCTAATAGGTCTAGAATATTTTCATTTTCCCATCCACGCTTACCAATAAGAATAAGATAAGGGACGGCCTCTTCCCCACGTTGCTGGACAAGGTAACGCCACAAATGGAGCAACAAAAGATGGTTTTTACGCGGTTCGATTGTACTGATATACACGAAATATGGCTTTTTATATTTATAATTTTTGCACTCTTGATTAGTATGATAGATGGCCTGCTTATGGACCCCATGTGGTGTTTTCCAAATAGGGATGCCATGGCGGTTTGCTTGGGAGAAAAATGGCTTTAATGATTCTCTCACAGAGTCAGTTGGTACAATTACAGCTCGAGCCAGTTCTATGACGCTATCAATACGGGCTTTGTGACGTATTTTTTCGCGAGGTCGTGAGTACTCTGGATATTCAATAGGAATAAGATCATGTACCATGGGTATGAAGTAGGATCCTGTCTTAGAAAGAAAATTTCTTATTATTTTTTTATGCATTAAATGATGGTGAGATACTAGAAAATAGAATTTTATACCATTAATATCAGGCAAAGAGTTAGGAAAAAACAAATATATTTTTAGTTTTTTTGCAATATTCTTTGCTTCCGCTATTTTCTCTTTGTGACCTAAATTCCATCCATTAAGTAAATTTGAGATAAACGTGGTAACGGTACTGCGTGGAAGTCTTCCAAGGCGTCCAGTTAAAGAAAGGGCGACAAAATAGGTTTGATCTTGATGATGTGTTAAAAGGTATTCAGCATAAGCGAGTTCAACTCGATCAATCCCCGTAGGAACTGCAGATCCTGCTCTTGAGAGCAAGCGTGATATGTCAAGAATAAATGAAATTGATGGTACTGTCATTTTATTGTACCCTTCTGCATGTGGAATAATTTTCCAAACGGGAAATGGTACTTAACGTCAGCTTTTCAAGCCCTTCTTCAGAGAAGAAACCTCCAGGGATTAGGCATTGATCTATCAGTACACGACGAAAAGCCGCAAAGATGAGTGGGTCAGGTCGCTGGGGTGCCTGCCAGAAAGCTTTCAATGTCGATTGCGCAGTCAGTCCCGGCATGTCGTAAATGGCGTGACCCAAGGTAATGACAGGGACATTATGAGCCAGAGCCAGGGTACCAGTCGTGCTGTTAACGGTTACGACCCCACGGGCATGACGCACAAGCCTGGCTATATCTCCAAGCTCCATGTAATCCACACGATTGCTGACACCATGCGCAGCAGCAAGTCGCTGGACAAGTTTCTTCCAGTCCTGCACACCATTGTCAAGCGGATGCTCTTTAATGACAAGACGCATCTCCAGTGGGGCATTTTTGGCAAAGGATACAAGAACTTCGGTGATGACTTCCGCCACGCCTGAATAGGAAGAATGCAGGCGTAGCTGGGCATCGGCATCCAGTTGCAGAGGGAGCAGCATGTAAGGCTTGGGCCCTTCAACCAGCCATTCAGTCAGTTCGTGACTGCGTTTTTGAGCCTTTTTACGGCGACAGAGGCGTCGCAACCACCCAACGCCTTCCACCAGGGGCGGCCAGGGGCGATAATCTGTCCAATGCGGGAAACGCCACTTCAGAAGAATGGTGGCTGCATTATAGGCCACGCCTTCCAGTGCACGACGTGGGAAGGAAGAGGGGACAGGCTCATGTGGGGCGGCAGGAGGCAGCTGGCTGGCACGCTGATAGTACCAGTCAGGGTCTTTGGGTAGCGTGGAATTACCGTTAACGCCACCAAGTTCCAGGGTGACCCAGTCTGGCCGGATATAGCCTTCCTCAAAAACATGGACGGCAATATTCATTTCACGGCAGATGAGGATGGCCTGCCGATGGAGTTCCCGGCAGTCACCAAACAGCAGCACGTCCGTGATGTGATGTTTTTGCAGGATGTGCCCCAGAAAGGCGGGCCATGTCCCATAATTGCTGCGGAAGGCAATACCACCTCCCAGACGCCAGAAAAGCTCATCCCCTCCATTGAAGTTGATTTTCCACACATTATGCCCCCGTTTTTTCAGGGCACGGCCAACAGATTGGAAAAAAGGCCCCATGAGCCCCTGGAGCAGCAGGAAATTGCGTTTTGTTTTTGGGGGGATCTGGAGCGACATGGGCACAAGCGTGCTGGTCTCTGTCAGGCTCGGATCTTCAAAAAAATTGGATGGATATTCGGCGTGTTCCGTCTCTTCGGGAGGGTGGCCAGAATATGTTGTCTGGGTATTGTCAAGCATGAGGGGCCCGGCATGATGAAATGAAATGTGTGAAACAACGGCGTAGCTGGCCCTGCCTCTGCCGTAATTTCATGGCGTATGTTGGCTTCCAGAGCTCAGTCTTGCCAAAACAGTCAATCAGCTCCTCCACGTCACATCGCTGTTCTGTCTCTGGATTGATATAGAGCGGATACAGAATAAGGGCGATTGCAGCAAGGTCTGTTACATCCAGTTGACGCCCCCGGCGGGGAAGAGATGGTCCCAGATGTGTTGTCAGCCCCCAGCCAGCGTAAAAGGGGGCACCGTATGTTGTAACCTTTTTGCCACGTATCAGCGCCTCAAAACCTGTCAGGGATGTGAGGGTGTGTACCTCGTCAACATGTGTAAGGAGCTGGCTCATGCTGCCACTGCGGTCAATGCTGTTGGCGTAGGCAAGAATGGTTGCTTCGGAAAGATGACCGGAACGATGGCCGGCCTCCACATCAGGGTGGGGCCGATAGATGATCCATGCTCCAGGATTCCTGCGGCGAACCTCACGCAGCAGGGCGAGATTATCCGTAATCTTGCCTCCGCCTCTTACGACAGACAGATCTCCAGCAACCTGCCCCGGAACCAGAATGACCGGCCCCCCCTCAGGATGCTCCATTTTGACGGGAGATGAATCAGGCGTAGCGGCATATTTGGAAACATGAAGCGTTTTGAGGCGCTCCATGAGAGTATCGGCTCTTCCACGGAGGGCCGGTGCAACCTTGATATCCCTCAGCATGTCCTCCAGATCACTGGGGTGGGAGGGATCAACATAAGCGCCCTGGCTGTCCAGGATAATGGAGCATGGAGGCAGAAACCCGCTTCCCAGTCCCATGGACCGGATGAAGCCATCTTCCACGAAGAAGAGGGGCACCCGCATGGCATAAGCCTGTGCCTGCAGGGCTGGTGTGATGCGGTTTGCCCAAACAGCCAGTCCAGCATTCTTTTTCCGGGCATAGGCCAGAGCCCGACGGGGCGACCAGAAAAACCGGATGGGGTCTCTTCCTTCAAGAAAAGAACGAATGCGGCGCTGTTTCCACCATGCTATTCCATGGCAGGCTACGACAGGCCTGATGGCTCTGGCTCCAGACGCAGGGACATGGCATGACATGGTGAAATGGGGCCTTTTCCATACCGGACAGGTGGTAGAAACACTAGCTTGTTATCAGGAAGTCTTTTTTTTGGGAAGAGAGGGGTGGTGAATATAATTTAATTTCCACGATTGAATAATAATTCGACCGATAAGTGGAGTTTATTGGCAAAATTTCCATTTCATTGATCAATCCATCCCTGAAATGTCCAGGGAAAACTTCATGAATCCGTTTATTCTGTCATTTCTTTCGGAGTTCCAGTATCTTCAATGTCATATTACATTACAGAATTATGTTTGATGATTGTAGGGAGCCTTGTCATTGGAGAAGGTATCGACCTTTTTGTTCACCCTGTCCGTATTGTAAGAAAGCCCTCCCTGGTCCTTTTACGCTGTTTTCCAGTCATGATGGCAACCGGTATTTTTCTTTGCCTGACAGGTGTCATCTGGCTTTCCCTGCTGCTGAGTGCCATCCTGATGGGGGTGCTTGTAACGGCATCCAACCTGAAGCTGCGCCTGTTGAATGAACCTTTGGTTTTCACGGACTTTGCCCTGATCGATGCGTTCATGAAGCATCCACGTTTTTATCTTCAGGGCATTCCGCCTGCTGTGCGGTGTGTTGTCGTAGCTGGTGGTGCAGGGGTGCTCTACCTGCTTGCATGGGCTTCATCACTGTCTGTCGGGTTACGGCTGATGGGCTGTATCGAGGCAGTCGCCGTGGGACTATGCCTCTGGTGGCTTTTGGCACGGGGAAGTCGTTCCGATGAAACAGGGCCGGACGTGTGGCGGGATGTGCGTGAGGGAGGGCTGCTGCCAACACTGCTGCTTTATGCCTGGCGCTGCCATGAGCTGGCACCGCTACCCGTCAGGCCTGCCTTGTTGCGGACGGCTGCCGCACCAGAGTCTGTCATCGTCATCCAGTGTGAATCATTTGCCGATCCTGCGGAGCTGAAGAATGAGTGGTCGCCTCTGCCAGAGCTCGTCCGATGTCGGCAGGAAGCGGTACAATGGGGAAGGCTCCTGCCTAGCGGATTAGGTGCCTATACGATGCGTAGTGAATATGGGGTTCTGTGTGGCGATGATGAGGAGATGCTCTCATATCGCCGGTTTGATCCATTCCTGACAGCGGATCAGTCTCCGTCCCATGCCCTGCCGAATCGTCTGAAACATTTTTATGAAACGGCTCTTTTCCTGCATCCCTATGATCTGCGTTTTTATGGTCGGAATCGTCTGCTGCCCTTATGGGGGTTCAATGACGTCATCGGGCGGGAATGTTTTTCCGAGCAGGACAGGGTTGGCCCGTATGTAGGTGATGCTGCGCTAACAGCACGGCTGCTGACATATCTCCAGAAAAACGATCATTTTCTGGCCTACTGTGTGACAATCGAAAATCATGGTCCCTGGAAGAAAGGGCGGTTGGAGCAATCGAGTGGTGCAGAAGCGTGGCATCAGCACGTGCAGAATGGTGATGCCATGTTGCGGGAACTGCTTGCAGAGATCAAAGGGAGCGGGCGGGACATCATGCTGGTATTCTTTGGGGACCATCGTCCGGCGCTGGAAGCATTGCCTGCTGTTGAAGGACTGGAGAGGGGGACACCCTATGTCATACTGCGGCCCAATGGGCCAGAGGGAAGTCGCGTATCATCTGAGCCTGTAGATGTAACACCTGCCGAGCTCCATCGGAGCATTCTTCATCACGTCAGCTCCTGAAAAGATACGCTATAAAAAAAAGGGCGCCTGATGAAGAGGCGCCCTTCTTCTTTTCATATGCCAGAGAGGATTACTTGGCTTTCCCCTGGTTGGCGACAGCTGCTGCCTTGGCAGCAATTTCCTCGGCATCACCCAGATAGTAGTGCTTGACCGGCTTGAAGTTCTCATCGAACTCATAAACCAGCGGCACACCTGTAGGAATGTTCAGGTTCAGGATTTCATCTTCCGTCATGTTGTCCAGATATTTCACCAGAGCACGAAGGGAGTTGCCGTGAGCAGCGATGATGACCTTCTCGCCCTTCTTGATGCGCGGCAGGATGGTCTTCTCCCAGTAGGGAATCACACGCTCAATGGTCAGGGCCAGACTTTCCGTGACGGGCAGCTCATCAGCACTCAGATGGGCATAACGCGGATCATGACCGGGGAAACGCTCATCGGAACGCTCCAGAGCAGGCGGCGTGACAGCAAAACCACGGCGCCACTGCTTGACCTGCTCATCGCCATATTTCTTGGCTGTTTCAGCCTTGTTGAGGCCCTGGAGAGCACCATAATGACGTTCATTCAGACGCCAGTTCTTCTCAACGGGCAGCCATGCCTGATCCACACCGTCCAGAATGTTCCAGAGTGTATGGATGGCACGCTTCAACACGGAGGTATAAGCGTAATCGAAGGAATAGCCTTCCTTGTGCAGCAACTGGCCGGCAGCTTTGGCTTCGCTGCGCCCTTTCTCTGACAGGTCGACGTCATACCAGCCAGTGAAGCGGTTTTCCTGGTTCCACTGGCTTTCCCCGTGACGAACCAGAACAAGCTTTGTTACGGCCATGATGATCTCCTTAATGTATAAGGTTTTAGCAACACTGGGAGATTGCGCCACTACAGCCTGAACTGCAAGGGCTCAGCCTCACTTCATGCCGTCTGTCAGAGCATAGCCGTTATGAGGCATGACAGGGACGGAGAGAAAAAGGCCACCCGCAGGGGATGGCCTTTGTTCTGATCGGGCATGGAAGGGATGATCAGGGGGTTCCCTGCTTCTTTTCCTGCTCTTCGGTAAAACGGCGAGCCTCTGATGAAACGGTCAGTGTCATGGTCAGACCGGCGGTCAGCAGATAGATGATGGCAAATGTCCAGATGACGTAGGCCATGCCGACGCCGAAAATCATTTCGCAGAGGGAAACAATGGCAGGCCCTACCCATGTCGACGCTCCAGCGCCCAGCCCGAGTATGGACAGCGCAGCGGCTTTCTCCCGTGGGCAGATCTGGGGCATAAGACCGGAGAGAGGAACGAAGGCAGCGATGGAGGCTCCATAAAGTATGCCCACAACCGCAGCCGCTGCGAAATTGCCCGGATACCAGAGGGGAACATAATAGAAGAGGGGGATGGTGATGAAGCCACCGATACCTCCAAAAACAGCCACGACGAAGCGGTAGCCCATTTTGTCCGCCACCATGCCTGAAATCAGATTGACGATGATGTTGCTCAAAAAGATGAGTGACAGCAGGTTGAGCCACTGCCCGAGCGTGAACCCCAGATGATCGACAAAAAAGCCGGGCATGATGGCCAGAAAGGCATATTCCGATGATGTATCAACCGTGCGGACAATACCGGCAATGAGAGTTTTGGGCTCACGCCAGATGATGCTGATGGAGCCCAGAAAGATCTGTCGGGCAGGAACATCGGCAGGTAGAAGACGGCGATTGCCGGTTGGCTCCCTTGTGAAAAGCAGGGCGATCAGTCCGCCGAGAACAACCAGCCCCAGAGAGCACCAGAAGGTGTTGATTTCACCGATGGCAGGAATCGCAAAACGGGCAAACTGGGAGCCGAGAGTAGGCAGGCCGGCAGAGAAAGAGAACCAGAACCAGCCGGCTGCCGCTCCAAGCATGGATGTTGGTGTCGCTGCAGCAATCCAGACCAGGAAACCATAGGCGAACAGCGGATAGGCAAACCCGCGGAGAGCATAGAACGTCAATATCCATGTACTGTTGTTGGGGGTAAGCCCAAAAACAAGGAAGCAGACCTCCAGGACAGCCCATAGGACCAGACCGCTCCACATGACCTTTTTAGGTCCCATGAGATCGGATAGTGGCCCGGCAAACCAGGCGGCAATCATCACGGTGATGCCGTAAAAAGTGAAAAGCTCGTTGACGAAACTCTGGGGGTGGCCGGTGTGCAGCATGAACGTATCCAGGTATCCCGCCTCGACACCATCGCCGACCATGAAGAGAAGCTGTCCGACAAAGGCCCAGAACAGGGCGGCCGGTATGCCTATTTTTTCAACAAAGTGTGGTTTCTTGTCTGGCGTGCCTGCCATGAAATCTCTCCATTTGTTGGGGAGGGATGAAAAAAGCCAGTCCGTGGCGCTTCATTCCTCAATAGATGATTGACTGGCCTTACGAGAGTGCTCAGGCCCCTTGAATTATCGTCCGTACAGGAAGCGTTTTATTAGAGCCCTGAAATAGGAATTCAGTATGCCTGTCCAGACGCAGAAGTATGTTTCTGATATCATAAAGATGATTTTTTTTCAATTTTGTATATCCAGCGACCAGTTCTCCCTTATCGCCCGGGATATCTGGCGAATGGTAGAGATATTCCATGGTCGTGTCATGAATCACTTTCTGTTTTCGGTGAAACCTGAATTTTTTCATACCCATTTCGCTATCATTCTGAAAAGCCTTCGAAAAAAAAGGAGAGAATTAAGTTGCGAAAGAATGTCATTATCATTAGCGTCACAGGGGTGCAGCAGAATGGAAGGCGGGCTCCAGATGATTATATGCTCATGCAACGGATTGTCTGACAGGGACGTGCAGGCGGCCATTCAGGCCGGAGTTGTGAAAGTCTCCGAGGTTTACTCTGCCCGTAAGTGTCAGGTGAAATGCGGCAACTGTGTAAAGGGAGTCGCCTGCCTTCTGAAAGAAGCAAAGCGGAAAACCTGTCCCTGCCCGACAACTATGGCAATAGAGCAGGGGATGGCTGCACAGATAGCCAATGGTGATGACCCGATACAAAAAAAAGAAGCCTCCCTTTAAGAGAGGCTTCTTTCATCAGTCTGGCTTCTGACAGTGATCAGTGGCCGCTATTCTGGTCGGCGCTTTCAGAGTTCAGCGTAATGTAGCGTTCCAGGCCGATCTGCTTGATGAGGTCCAGCTGGGTGTCGATGAAGTCTTCATGGGCTTCTTCGTCAGCGAGGATGCGGAAGAGCAGGTCGCGGGACACGAAGTCACGGACGCTTTCGCAATAGGCGATGCCCTCGCGGATTTTCTCCAGAGCCAGAGCCTCGACCTTCAGATCACATTCCAGGATCTCTTTGACATTCTCGCCAATGTGCAGCGGGTTCAGATGCTGCAGGTTCGGCAGTCCACCCAGGAAGAGGATGCGCTCGATCAGCCAGTCGGCATGACGCATTTCTTCAATGGACTCTTCATATTCCTTCTTGCCCAGCTTGGTGACGCCCCAATGGTTCAGGGTGCGGGAATGAAGGAAGTACTGGTTGATGGCTGTCAGCTCATTGGCAAGCTGAGCATTGAGATATTCAATTACTTTCGGGTCTTTTGCGGCCATTTTTCTCTCCATCGCATGAAGTATGAACTGTAGGATTATCTCCAACGAAGGTCGGTATAGTCTTCAACTTTGAGGATTGCAATATAAAAATTAAATTACGATGTATTCGTACTTGATAATCATTATCAAAGAGACTTTATAAGAAAGATTATCAAAATCGCACGGTGAGTATTTCATGGTTTTTCTTGTCATTTCGATATATATTTAAAAATCCTGTTTATCCCATAAGTTTTTCTTTTCATTGCTCCTGATGCCCACACCCCCCATCTTGATACTGGGAACAGGATGGAATCGTTTGCTGAATCCTTATTGTTTGATATAAATAGAACATATTCCCACATAACTGAAGGATGGATGTCATGGATCTTCTCCACGTTCTGAAAACACGGTACACGACCAAGGCCTACGATGCGGCTCGCCGTATCCCGGAGGAGACAGTGCAGCAGCTGCTGGCAGCCCTGCGGTACAGCCCGTCTTCGGTCAATGCCCAGCCTTGGCATTTCATCATTGCCGATGATGATGCAGGCAAGCAGCGTCTGGCCAAGGCAACACCAGATTCCGGGTCTCTGTCTTATAATCGGCCCAAGATCACGCAGGCCTCTCATGTAGTGGTTCTCTGCGCCCGCAATGAGCTGCCGGAATCTTATCTTGAGACAGTGCTCGACAAAGAAGAGCAGGACGGACGCTACGCTGATGCTGCGGCCCGTGAGGGTTTTGGTACAGCCCGTGCCGGGTATGTCCAGCAGCATCTGGATGCTGGCGATGTCGCCCACTGGAACCAGAAACAGGTTTATCTGGCACAGGGCTTTCTGCTGCTTTCCGCGGGGCTGTTGGGTGTTGATGCAACACCAATTGAGGGCTTCCTGCCGGATGTCATTTCAGAAGAATTCGGCCTGAAAGAAAAAGGGCTGACACCTCTGGTCATTGTTGCGCTTGGCTATCATTCTGACAAAGATGCCAATGCGACATGCCCGAAATCCCGCCTGGCACCTGAGAGCATCTTTTCGAAGGCCTGAGCAACACAAGGCTTCACCGGGGGATTACGATCTTCCGGTGGGGTCTACAGGCATGCACTCGGAGCGCTGAACGGAAAGCAGATTTTCAAGGGGAAGTGGCGGAGAGAGAGGGATTCGAACCCTCGGTACGCTATTAACGTACACACGCTTTCCAAGCGTGCGCCTTAAGCCGCTCGGCCATCTCTCCGCGAGCGATGGGGGGACAATACCATTATTCTTTGCGAGTGCAAGCCTTTTTCTGAGAATTTTTCACAAATTTTTCAATAAGAAGCGCAGACTTGATCCCAGGAGCTTCTTCCACTCCGGATGAGACATCAACGGCTTGGGCGCAGCTGACCCGTACAGCCTCGCTCACATTGTCAGGGGTCAGCCCACCGGCAAGAAGCCACGGAGCAGGAGCCTGCCACTGGCGTGTCAGCGTCCAGTCAAACACACGCCCCAGCCCACCGGGGCGGGTATCTCCTTTCTGGGCAGGTGCTTCGATGACATACCCATCCATGGCTTTCGAGACAGGCAGATCGTGCTGCTGGGCGACGCCACGGGCCAACCAGACGGGCCGACCTATCTGCTCTTTCAGGGTGAAAGCAGTGGCTTCATCTGTATAGAGTTGCAGAATATCCAGAGGGATACGCTCCAGAACGGCAGCAATCTGCTCATGGGTTGGCCGCACAAAAAGCCCGACACGAAGAGGCCCCCCCGCAGAGGGAGACGCTATGGCCTCATGCAGCCGGGCTGCCTGTTCCGGTCGGACAAAACGGGGGGAGGCGGAATGGAACACAAGACCAACCCAGCGCACACCCGATACGGCACAGGCTTCCATATCTTCTGCCCGTGTCAGACCACAGATTTTGACGTCAACCTTCACAAGGTCGCAGCCTGCAATTCATCCTGAATGGCCTGTGCGGCGGCGGCGGGATCATTCGCCCGGGTGATGGGACGGCCAACCACGATCCAGTCGGCACCAGCCCGTGCTGCCTGTGCTGGTGTCATGATGCGCTTCTGGTCATCCGTGCTGCTGCCTGCGGGACGAATGCCCGGAACGACAAGTTCTGGTCCGTCACCCAGAGCATCACGCAGCGCCGTAATTTCATGAGCTGAACAGACCAGACCATCAGCTCCGGCCCGGACAGCCATCCGGCCCAGCCGTACCACTTCCTTTAGCGGTGTGGTGTTGATGCCTATCTCCGCAAGGCTTTCCTCATTCATGCTGGTCAGTACAGTCACAGCAAGGAGCTTGGGGCGCTTCCGCCCGTCATCGAAAGCCTCTTCCAGAACTGCACGGGAGCGGCTGATCATCTCGGCACCCCCAAGTGCGTGAATGGTCATCAGGCTCGGCTGGATGGGAGCCAGAGCCCGGAGGCCAGAGGCAACCGTGTTGGGAATGTCATGCAGCTTCAGATCCAGAAAAAGCTCCTGCCGGGCGGCCAGACTTTTTACGGCATCCAGCCCGCAGGCATAGGTGAATTCCAGACCAAGCTTGATGGCATCAACCTTGCCTTCCAGCGCTGCTGCCCAGTGCTGGGCCTGGTCGTGGGAGGCGGTATCCAATGCGGCAATGAGGCGGGTACGACGAATAGACATGAGGAAATGGTCTTATTTCTGTGAAGAAGGCTGGATCGCATCAGAAGTGGGAGCAACACTGCCCGCCTTGAGCTGGTCGAGCCGCTGATGCAGCTCGATCAGCTGTTTCTGGGATGTACGCAGCTGTGATTCGGCCTTGCGGGCGCGGCGACGCTGGCGCAGTTCGCCTGTCAGGCCAAGCAGCAGCCCCAGCACGAGGGACGGCACGGCAAGCAGGGTGATGAGTTTTCCCATTTTGATGGAGAAGCCGAATGAGGCCAGCCAGACGGTGGCATCATCAAGATTGCTCATGGCGAAAATGGCCGTAAAGGCCAGAAAAAGAACGATGATCAGAAGGCGAATCATGCGGATTGCTCCTACCCTGCCTTGTGGCAGTAAACAAGATGGACCAGGAGGGTCATGAAGAATGCTGGTGAATGTTGTTGGCGGACTCTAGAAGAACTCGCCCATTCTGTCATCCATCTGTTTTGTCTTTACATGATCTTGATGAAAGGAGGTGTAGTTATCCTCCCTAAAAAGGGGAAACTCTGGTATTAGGCGCTCAGGCGTCGTCTCAATGCTGGAAAGGCTGGTAGAAGCAAGATGGACACGGATGGGACCTTTTTCGAGGCTGTAGCGAATGATCGGGCAAGGGCTCCTGTCTGGAGTGAATTTGATGCCGCCTGGTACCGTCGCCGTTATGCCCGGCAGCTGGCAGAGGCGGGGACGGTCTGGACGGACGGACAGCTTGCCGAGCGATGGCAGAGCGGTGAGGGACAGGAAGGAACTTCACCCAACAGGTATTTTGATGAAGAATGGTACCTGAATGCCTATCCTGATGTCCGGCGTGGCGTGCAGGAGAAAGGTATCTTTCAGAGCGGGTTCCAGCATTATGTAGATGTAGGCTGCCAGAGCTGCTCTGGACACTGGCTTTTCTCGGCAGAATACTACTTCAAGGTGAATTCGGACTACAGTCTCCGGGCCATGCGTGAGGCAGGGCATGTCAATGCCTATGACCATTTTCTCCGTGTCGGGGATTATGGTTTCCGGTCGCCTCATTTCCTTTTCGATGCCGAACTCTTCATTCGTGAATGTCTGGGGAAAAACATTCCGTTTGATCCCTCCCAGGGGGCCTTCAGCCAATATCTGGCCCTCGAATATCCTGACATGAAAACAGTCAGAACGTCCTGGTACTTCGATCCTGTCTGGTATCTTGAAAAATATCCCGATGTTCTCAAGCTGATAGAGGATGGCGTATTTACAGGGCCACTTCACCATTACATGGGATGTGACAATCCCAGCGCTTATGATCCGAACCCTTATTTTGATGAATCCTATTATCTGGCACAGAATCCTGACGTAGCTGATGCCGTGAAAAGCGGAATGTTCCGCAATGGTTATGCCCATTTCATCCGGGCAGGGATCAGTGAGCTGCGCAATCCATCGGCTGATCTGGATTTCAGGGCGTTTGTGGCCACGCTGGATATGCCCCAGTCACTCAACAAGGCACACGTGGACAATCCCTTTCTGCTCTGGATTTTACAGCAGGAAGGGCGGACAGGCGCCGAAATTCCCGGGATTTCCATTACTGCCGCCAACAGGCTGGCGTTACGCAAGGTCGAAGCCAGTCTGCCCTCCCTGTTCAGGAAGCCTTTGAGATTCGTGAATCAGGCGTCTCCCCAGCTGAGTGTCGTTCTGTTTTCACAGGGCAATTATCTGCTCGATATTGCAACGCTTGCTTCCCTGCATGCGCAGGGTATTCCCGACATGCAGGTCGTCGTGGCCAGTACGGGCAACACCCTTTCCCGGCAACGGCTGGATCAGGCAGTAGAGGGGTTGCGGCACGTTGTCAGCGACAAGCTCCAGCCCCTGGCGCAGCAGTTGCGGGAGAGTCTGCCTTTTCTTGCCGGTGAGCGCATCCTGCTTCTGGAATCCGGCGTGCAGCTGTTGCCCATGGCCCTGTCCTTTGCCATGGCTTCCATGATGGCTGAAGAAAGTGAGGGGGGCGGCAAACTTCTTACAAGCATCAATACCGTACTGGAAGCAGGTAGCGCTGTATGGCGTGATGGCAGCATCACGTGCCATGGTCAGGGAGAAAAAGGACAGGCCCAGTCTGTCAGTTTCCAGAAGATGGTGGAAGCCATTCAGGGGGGGCTGCTGTTCTGCCATCGCACAGCGATGGAACAGGCACTGCACTACCTGGAAGGGCACAGGGCGGAGCCTTTCTTTACCTGTTTTTCCATGGCGTTGCGGGCCACGGGGCGGACCCTGTCTTATTGGCCAACCGTACAGGCCAGACTGCTGAATGCCACGCCGGAAAGTTATGCGAGGCGGACCATGGGAAAGGATGCCTTGCGGCGTCTATTCCCCGTTTTTCTGCCCAGACATGCCGTGGCACGAGGGGACGCCCGCATGGGCAAGAGCTATCGCCCTCTTGTCATGATGGTTTTCCCCCATCTTCCACGCCTGATTGAAGGTGGTTCAGCACGGCGGGTCATGCAGCAGATTGATGCTTTCCGTTGGCTGGGCTGGCAGGTGCTGGTTGTCGGTCTGGACCGGAAAGAAGAAGACAGGCTCGTCATTCCTCATGATTATCCAGCTGATGTGGAATGCTGGCGGGGTGTGGATGATTTTTCATCCTTCCTGCGGGACCGGTTGACCGACATGAAACTGCTCTGGATTGGTGGAACGCATGTTCTGTCCCGTCTGGGGCCGGTTCTTGCCACAGGGGACATTTCCCTTCAGGACAAGCTGATCGTTCTTGATACTGTCAATCAGGACGGCACGGCCCTCAGAGCTGTGGAAGAGCATCTGCGACGTCTCGTTGGCATTGTGGATGAGCCGGCACGTCTCATGAGAGAAGCCAGAAAAGAACTGGATTATGCGTGGCTCTGCCAAGGCATCGTGACGGGTGATGAGCAGACAACCGCACTGCTGCACAGGCTGGGCTACGGCAATGTCACAGCTCTGCCTTATGCTGTTTCATGCCGGCAGCTGGGCAAACAGGACGAATTTGAACGGCGGCAGGGTATTTTGTTCCCTCTTTCCATCTACCGGGCAGGGGATTCCGGACATGACGGATTTGACTGGTTCTGCCTTGCCGTGATGCCCCACTTGCAACGTCATTTCAGTCTGCCACCTTCCATCGGGATCGGAGGGTATCATCATCCTTTGGTCGATCTGGGATTTTATGAGCGCCTGGCACCACTGGATGGCTTGGCCGAAATGGATACGCTGCCCAGGATGATGCAGCGATGCCGTATTCTCATGGACCCTTCGCGGGTCCCGGCCACACAGGCTACCGAGATACTGGAAGCCGCCGGTCAGGGCATCCCGGCCGTGCTGAACAAGGTTCAGATGGAACGTCTGGGCTGGAAGGATGAAGAAGAAGCTCTGGATGGTGGTTTCAACGATCCGCAGCATTTCGCCCGGCAGATCATCCGTCTGTATGAAGATCCGGCTCTCTGGGACCGGATACGGCGCAAAGCGCATGAAACGGTCAGGGAGAGGCACGGCCATGGTCGCCTGCATGAAGCTTTTGGGCGGTTCATCGAGGCATTACTGAATGGGCCCGCTACGGTAGCCCCCCCTGCCGGGAAGGAAGGGGCACCGCTACATCGCTCCTTTGCACCGGCCCCTCTGCGCATCGTGTTGAAACCGGCTGGAGACCCCCCTGCCGCCGAAGATAAAGATGAAGAGTCGGAAGACGGGCTGGAGGATGAATTCATGCCGCTTCCCACTCATCTGGGTGTGACATTGCCTGAAGAAGACCAGAATCAGAAGGAACAGGCTGACAATGACTGAACGTATGGCCGCAGTCCTCCAGCATGTGGAGGCCACCAAGGAGACGGCACTGGAGCGGCTTTGTGAACTGTTGCGGATTCCCAGCATTTCCACACAGAAGCAGCACAGGGATGATTGCCGGAAAGCCGCCCGCTGGTTGGCGGAAGAATTGCAGGGGCTTGGCTTTACGACGTCTTTGCGGAATGTTTCATGGGCAGAACCGGGGCATCCAATGGTTGTCGGGCATGATGATGCCAATGCAGAGAAGGTACGGAACGGGCAGACCCACGTTCTCTTCTATGGTCATTACGATGTTCAGCCGACAGACCCTGAAGCCCTCTGGTTAACGGATCCGTTCGAACCCTGCCTGAAGAAAACCGGCGATGGCCGGAAGGTCCTCGTCGCCCGGGGAGCGAGCGATGACAAAGGGCAGGTGATGACCTTCATCGAGGCCTGTCGGGCATGGAAAGCTGTTCATGGGGACCTCCCCGTGGCTGTCAGTTTTCTTCTGGAAGGTGAAGAAGAATCCGGTGGTGAGAATCTGCTTCCCTTTCTCAGGGAGAATCAGGAAGAGCTGAAAGCTGATATTGCCCTGATCTGTGATACCGCCATGCCGGACAGGGAGACCCCGGCCATCACGACCTCTCTGCGTGGCACGGTTGCCGAGGAAATCGAGCTCGTCGCTGCCAGCCAGGACCTTCATTCCGGGATGTATGGCAATGCTGCGGCCAATCCGGCTTTTCTGCTCTGCCAGATCATCAGTGGCCTGCGTGATGAGCAGGGGCGGGTCACACTGCCCGGTTTTTATGACGGTGTGACCGTGCCGGATGAGCATACCCGCCAGCAGTGGCGGACACTCTATCCTGATGATGCAGCCCTGCTGGAAGATGTCGGCCTGTCCCATGCTGCTGGTGAGCGGGGCTTCAGTGCCATTGAGCAGACATGGTGCCGTCCGAGTTTTGAGGTCAATGGCCTTGCTGGCGGGTATCAGGCGGATGGCTTCAAGACAGTCATTCCGGCCCGGGCTTCGGCGAAGGTATCATTCCGTCTGGTACCGGGGCAGGACCCACTCAGGATTCGGGACTCCTTCCGGGCTTATGTCCGTGCAGCCCTGCCGGAAGATGTCGAGGTTGTCTTTACGGGGCATGGAGCTTCATCCGGTTTTGCCGTGAATCAGGACAATCCCTTTCTTCTGGCAACATTGGACGCTCTGGGTAAGGAATGGGGCAAACCGGCCGTCATGACTGGTTGTGGAGGCTCGATCCCGGTAGCAGAGGAAATCCGTGAAGCCTTGGGCATGGATGCACTCATGGTGGGATTTGCTCAGGCTGATGATCGGATACACTCTCCCAACGAGCAGTATGGTCTTGATTCATTCTTCCACGGGATACGCTCATGGGTCCGCATCTTGGCTGCCCTGGCCCGATGAATCGTATAAGACCAGGCATGGCGCAACCTGTTGCCCTGACCATGGGAGACCCGGCTGGTGTAGGGCCGGAGCTGACACGCCGTGTCTGGGAGTGTCTCAGAACGGCTGGGCGACCTTTTTTCTGGATAGGGGACCCGGTGCTGCTGGGAGGCAACACACCCTACCGGGAAATATGCCATCCGTCCGAGGCAGCCGCCTGTTTTGCAGAAGCCCTGCCCGTACTGGCGCTTTCCTGCCCGGAACCGGTCAAACCCGGGCATCCCTCAACAGGCAATGCCGTAGCGGTGATCGAGAGCATCAGAAAAGCTGTTCATTACGCTCTGTCAGGGGCAGCCGGAGCTGTCGTGACAAACCCTATTGCCAAGCATGTGCTGGCAGCTTCCGGTTTTCCCCATCCGGGGCATACAGAGTTTCTGGCAGCTCTGTGTGGTGCCCGTGGCAGGGAAGTCATGATGCTGGCCTGCCCGCAGCTCAAGGTTGCTTTGACAAGCATTCATGTCTCGTTGAGACAGGCCATCGAGACGCTTTCGGCAGACCGCATCATGGCTGTGAGCCGGGTAACGGCATCTGCCCTGCAACGTGATTTCGGTCTGATCCAGCCTCGGCTTGCCATTGCAGGGCTGAACCCTCACGCAGGTGAAAATGGCATGATGGGGGATGAGGAAAGCCGCATCATCAAGCCCGCTATAGAGGCCTTGCAGCGGGAAGGGCTGGAGGTAAGTGGCCCCATGCCACCAGATACCATGTTCAGTGCCGCTGTCCGTCCCCGGTACGATGCGGCAATCTGCCTGTATCACGATCAAGGCCTCATCCCGGTCAAGACGTTGGACATGGCTGGAGGTGTCAACGTCACACTGGGTCTGCCCATCATCCGCACATCGCCAGATCATGGAACAGCCTTTGATATTGCCGTCGGTCCGGGTGAGACAGGAAAGGCAAGCATTTCAAGCCTTTCATCAGCGCTTGCCATGGCCCATGATATGGCAAGCCAGCGTGTCATGAGTGATGCGCAGACTCCATGAAGAGGGAAAGGAACAGCCCATGATCCGTCTTGGTATCAATGTTGATCATGTTGCAACATTGCGGAACGCACGGGGTGAGCGCTACCCCGACCCTGTCCGTGCTGCTGAGCTGGCTCTGGAGAATGGGGCTGATGGTATTACGGCCCATCTGCGTGAGGACCGGCGCCACATTCGGGATGAGGATATCCGTCGCCTCCGGGCGCTTTCGGCTCCACTCAATTTTGAAATGGCTGTCACGGACGAAATGGTGACCATGGCCTGCACACTGAAGCCCCACGCCTGCTGCCTTGTGCCCGAAAGACGGGAGGAATTGACAACAGAAGGTGGGCTTGATGTCGTAGGATTACGAGAAAGTCTGGCCCCGCATGTCAGCCGCCTTCTGGAAGCTGGCATCCGTGTTTCGCTGTTCATCGATCCAGAGCCGGAAGCCATTCGCACGGCGGCTGCTCTGGGAGCTCCAGTGGTTGAACTGCATACGGGAGCCTACGCTCTGGGGAAAGAAGGCGAGCTGGAACGTCTCCACAGGGCTGCCCATATGACAGCTGAATGCGGGATTGAACTTCATGCCGGTCATGGTCTGACCTATGAGAATGTCTCTCCCATCACGGAACTGCCTGGGCTGAAAGAACTCAATATCGGCCATTTCCTGATCAGCGAAGCCGTCTTTGTCGGGCTGGGAGCTTCCGTGCGGCGGATGAAAGATCTGCTTTCCTGAAGACTTCATCAACCGTCATGGAGAGGTCCCGTCACTGGGACCTCCCTCAGGATTCAGTTGGGCTGTGTGTTGAAGATGGGCAATCCATTATTGCCCTGCTGGATACTGAATAGCCCATTGTTACGACGGACCTTAGGGATGCTCCCGTCTTTAGGAGCTGGCTGGATAAGAGGTTCGTTCGGCTTATGATCGTAATTCGGAACAAATTTACTTGATTTGTCGGAATAGGTGGCCTCTGGCCGCTGCTCTTCCGTGGGCATGGAATGAAATGCCGAAATCGGCCCCATGGGCCAGACGCCCGGAGCATCACGCATTGTTCCTTCAGGCTGTCGTGCACAGCCGCGTGTCAGCATGGAGCAGATACCGTCTTCGCCAATATATTCGTCATCGTCGCCCGCATAATGGATCTCGGCAACCCGATCATGATCCATACGGACAAGCATCCGGCAGCTTGAGCCAGCTCCACCGAAAATAGACTGATAGGCGCTGATAGCCGAACTTACTGGAAGAAGGCCAGAGCTGGGGAGAGGGGCGATCGAACGGGAAATGTCGTATTCCCAGATCGCCGTACTGTCATTCAGTGATTTGGTCGAATTGGGAGCTCCCGCACAAGCCTGCAGATCATAGCTTGTCATGCCGATCATTTCATATTGAGCTTTGTGAGCCTCATGGGCATCCCAATAACCGCAGGCAGAGAGGCCGAGCGGCAGCATACAGGTAAGCCGGAACAGGATTTTCTGAAATGTCATTCTCTCTCCATCAGAGTAGAAAGGCAGGCAATGGGGGGACTGCTTTATCATGTTTTTCTTTCTGTCTGAAAGATGGGTTTTAGTCTCCAGTGCAATCGGTTAGAGAAGGAGGAGCCGTTTCCCTTTTTGGAGTTTGCTTTATGGCCGATATTTCCGCTGCTGAGGTTCCCCGCCTGCAAAAGGCACTGCGCCGTCTGCTGGGCTCTCCGGAGCTGACAGTTCAGGTCCCGCCACGCAAGGGCATGAGTGTGGAAATCGCAGTGGCTGGTGAAGTCGTGGGGACTGTGTATCGCGATGAGGATGAGGGCGAGGTCTCCTATGCCGTCAACATGACAGTGCTGGAAGAAGACCTCCCTCCTGCCTGACCTGTAGCGGTCTTACCGGTACAGCAGGAAACCTCTCATCCTTGATGGTGAGAGGTTTTTTCATATGCAGGTACTGCTTTCAAAGCAGAGGTGCACAGCTCTGACGGAGCCACGGGTGCAGCTCATCTTCCAGCAGTGGCAGGAGCTTTTCCAGAACCGTGGCATGGTACTGGTCCAGCCAGTGCCGTTCTTCTGCTGTCAGAAGTTCCATGGCGATGAGACGGCGATCTATGGGGGTGTGGGTCAACACCTCGAACTCCAGGGAGGGCCGTACGGTTCCGGGCAGGGAACTTTCCCGAACGAGCAGCAGGTTCTCGATACGGATGCCGTAAGCGCCAACCTCGTAATAGCCCGGTTCGTTGGAAAGGATCATCCCTGGTACAAGGCCGGTCGGCCGTGGCGCTACGGAGATGGATTGAGGCCCCTCATGGACGGAAAGATAACTGCCAATGCCATGGCCGGTACCATGATCAAAATCCAGTCCCTGATTCCAGAGAGCCGCCCGGGCAAGAGTATCCAGCCTGTAACCTGGCAGTCCCATGGGGAAACGCTGGCGGCTCAGGGCAATATGCCCCTTCAGAACTGCCGTGAAAGCTTTCTGGATGGCGGCAGGTGCTTCATCCGGGCCAGTCCAGATAGTCCGTGTGATGTCCGTGGTGCCGAAAGGATATTGCGCCCCACTATCAACCAGATAGACGCTGTTTTTCTGGAGGATGCTGTCATGCCCGGCTTCGGCCCGGTAATGAGGGTAAGCGCCGTTGGGACCAGCCGCAGAAATTGTCTCAAAACTGGGGCCCCGATAATCAGGGGACATGGCCCGGAACGCCTCAAGGCGATCGGCCAATTCTGTTTCACGATGGCCGGGGCCATGTTCTTCCAGCCAGTGCAGGAACCGGGCCAGAGCAATGCTGTCCAGTTCATGCGCCCGACGGTTGCCATCCTGTTCCACGGTTGTTTTGATGGCTTTGGGAAGAGTGCACAGGTCCGGCCCATCAGCGATGTGAGCTCCGGCGTCCTTCAGGACCATGCTGAACCAGACTGGTGTCGTGGCAGGGTCCAGCCGTACGGTTTTTCCGGCAAGGGCCTGCAAGGCCTTCGACAGTTCGGAAGGAGGGAATGGACGTATGCCTGAATCTTCCGGGGCATCATGGAAACGGGTCACATCAGCAAAAATGTCGGCCGAACCATCAGCATGAAGCAGACCGTACGCATGGGCGACAGGGGTCATGGCAATGTCACTTCCCCTGATGTTCAACAGCCAGGCGAGGGACGGGCAGTCCGCAAGGATCATGGCATCCTGCCCCGCTTCATGCAGCTGCCGGGCCAGACGATCCCGCTTGCTCCGGCTTGTTTCCCCTGTAAATTCGAATGGTTGGTGATGGATCAGATTGGCTGGTGAGGGAGGCTGATCATGCCATGACATATCTATTGGATTGTCAGACAGGGGTACGAGCTGAATACCATCCGTCTCCCATGATGAGAGGTCTCTCTGGCTGGTCAGCCGGGGGTCATACCCGATGCGCAGCCCTTGCGCTTTCTCAGCCAGCCACTGCCGGGGAGGATGCTGGCCGCCATGACGGGTTTCCCACAATGCCGCCGGAGCCTGCTCGGTCATCTGTACGGTGTAGCGGCCATCGGAAAAAACACAGCCGGTTTCTGCCAGCAGGATGGCAAGGCCAGCACTGCCCGTAAAACCGGTCAGCCAGGCCAGTCTTTCAGAATGGGGCGCAACATATTCCCCCAGATATTCATCACCCCGGGTGACGATGACACCGGAAATGCCAAGTCTATCGAATTGCTGGCGGACGAGAGCAGGACGGTCCTGCAAAGGAATGGATGAAAGAGACACAGACGCCACCATGGAAAAACGGGAGAGAACAGTCAGGCTGGTTTCCGAAGGATCAAGGTACTCCAGGGGCCTTCCCTGAGCTGCTTTTCAAGGATCAGGCCCTGCCTCTGGTGGGCAACCAGCACCATGCGGGCCTGGGTATTGAGCAGTCCGGCCAGGATGGCTGTTCCCCCTGCCTGAAGGTTGCGGGCAAGATCCTTGGCCATGCGGCAGAGAGGACGAGCCAGAATATTGGCAAAAACAAGATCATAGGGAGCATTGCGGCGAACAGCTTCCGTATGCCAGCCATTGCCGAAGCGGCAGTCCAGCAGGGGGCCGAGCCTGTTCAGCCGGGCATTGGAAGCTGCAACACGGACAGACCATGGCTCGATATCCACGGCCAGAACAGGGCGATGCAGCAGGCGAGCCGCTGCCATGGCCAGAATACCGGACCCACATCCCATGTCCAGAATATGACGGGGGCGCCGATGGGCAATCTGTTCCAAGGCACGCAGGCACCCGCGGGTGGAACCATGTTCACCGGACCCGAAAGCGATCCCGGCATCCAGTATGATGTCCAGCCGATTGGAAGGCGACGTCTCCTTCAGATGTGTCCCCCGGATACAGAACCGCCGTCCGACATATTGGGGAGGGAAGGCTTCCTGCGTACGGGCCAGCCAGCCCTCGGCCTCGGTGTTCTGCCGGTGCAGGGGTGCGTCCACGCCTGTCATGGCACGGACAAGCGCCAGGGCGTTATCCAGCTCCTCCTCATTCCGCCCTTTTTCCTTGACGGCTTCCAGCCGCCAGTAACGCTGCTCATCATCCTCTTCGAACATGCCGACCGTGTCACAGACCCCAAGCAGGGCCTGCTCGAAAAGTGGAACGTGTATTTCCTCCACCACAATGGAAAGCGTCTCCAGCGCCCGGGCATGGCGGGAACCAACATGGGTGGGGGCAATAGGGCTCTGTTTTGTCTTCACGATACGACCTCTATAAAACCGGCCATGATCCGCTTCAGACCGATATTTTCAAAATTGATGGACAGACGATCCCCTTCAACCCCGATGACCACACCTTCACCGTAACGGTTGTGGCGCACCGTCGCTCCGATGGGGACGGCAGGCTGCATAGCGGACGGTCTGGCCCACTGCTGTCCTGACAGAACCTGAGCCCTGTGCCTGAAAAATGACCTTGAGGGCAGGGCGTGACCGGCCTCTGCAACATTCCGTAAAACCTGTTCTTCAGGCAGTTCATCCAGAAAGCGGCTTGGTATGGAGTCCTGCCAGTTTGCATAAAGCCGACGACTGTTTGCATGGGATATGATTACCCGCTCACGGGCACGGGTAAGGCCGACATAAGCGAGGCGCCGTTCTTCCTCCAGAGCCTGGTTTCCACCTTCATCCAGAGAACGCTGGGACGGGAAAAGGCCTTCCTCCCATCCGGGCAGGAAAACCGTTGGGAACTCAAGCCCTTTGGCGGCGTGGAGCGTCATCAGGCTGACCTTGTCCGGATCGTCCTCGGCATTGTCGCTGTCCATCACAAGGGCGATATGTTCCAGAAACGCATCCATTGTTGGAAACTCACCAATCGCCCGGATCAGCTCCCGGATGTTGTCCAGCCTGCCGGCGGCTTCTATGGTCTTCGGGTCATCCCGCCACATGGCGAGATACCCACTTTCTTCCAGCACCATGTCAGTGGCGACAACATGGCCTTCCTTGCTGACAGTGTCTCTGGCCCTGGAGAGGCTGTCCATCAGGTCCGACAGCGTGGCGGCCGCCTTGCCCTTCAGCTGCCCCTGTTCCAGCTGATGCTGAAGCGTCTGTTGAAGGGACAGCCCCCTCTCTCTGGCAGCATTCCGCAGACGGGTCAGGGCAACACTGCCAAATCCCCGTTTGGGTAGATTGACGATGCGCTCAAAGGCCAGATCGTCAACGGGATACAGCACTGCCCGCATATAGGCGATGGCATCCCGTATCTCGGCCCGTTCATAAAAACGCAAACCGCCAATAATCTGATAGGGAATGCCCATTTTCATCAGGGCATCTTCAAAGGGACGTGTCTGGAAACCAGCCCGCATCAGAATGGCGATGGAACCGTAAGGATGACCTTTTGTGTGAAACTCCTGTATCCGGCGGCCAATGACACGGGCCTCGTCATCCGAGTCCGGCATGTTGATGACCTCGACAGGATCACCCTCCATGATGTCGAGCCCAGGCCGCAGAACCTTGCCCAACCGTCCCTCATTATGGGCAATGACCTGCGAAGCCACGGTCAGGATGCGGGGGGTGGAACGATAATTCTGCTCCAGCCGGATGATCCGTGCACCGGGAAAATCTTTCTCGAAACGGAGGATATTGGCGATGTCGGCACCACGCCATGAATAGATGGATTGATCGTCATCCCCGACGCAGGCAATGTTAGAGGGTTGTCCATCCTGCCTTCTGGCCAGAAGACGCAACCACAGATACTGAATGGTGTTCGTATCCTGATATTCGTCAACCAGAATATAGCGGAAGCGTTTCTGATACTGCTCCAGTACATCGGGATGCTGACGGAGGATGGTCACCACATGCAGCATGAGATCCCCGAAATCACAGGCATTCATTTCCTTCAGACGTATCTGATAGGCAGCGTAGATGGCCGGGAGCTGGCCATTGGCCAGTTCAGGTGTCTGCGCAGCAGTGATGCCATCGGGCAGCAGGGCCTGATCTTTCCATAACTGGATCTGATGCATGATCTGTGCCGGAGGAGAGCGCTTGAGGTCCAGTTTCCAGGGCTCTATGACCTGCTTGAGAAGACGGAGCTGGTCGTCCGTATCGAGAATGGTGAAGTTGCGCTCCAGCCCGACATGTGACGCATGCTGCCGAAGCATGCGGGCACAGAGAGAGTGGAAGGTTCCCAACCAGAGGCCTTCCACTGGTCGGCCGAGGATGGCGCTGATGCGCTCCCTCATTTCCCGGGCAGCCTTGTTGGTAAAGGTCACGGCCAGTATCTGCTCGGGCCATGCCAGCTTTTCCAGCAGGATATGAGCGAACCGTGTTGTCAGAACCCGGGTCTTCCCGGTACCGGCACCAGCCAGAATCAGCAGGGGGCCTTGCGTCGTTTCCACGGCAAGACGCTGCTCTTCATTCAGCCCGTGCAGATAATCAGGACCGGAAGACGGAAAACGGGGGGAAAAAAGATCATCCATCACAATTATCTGGTATAATGCGGCTCATACCCGCTGGCTAGGACATAACCATAGATTGTGAAAAAAGCAGTTTCATCCAAACAGGGGCACAGGGCACGGATGAGAGAGCGCATCCTCACCCATGGAGCCGAGACCTTGGCCGACTATGAGCTCCTGGAGGTTCTGCTTTTCTACGCCATTCCGCGCAGGGACACCAACCCGCAGGCCAAAGCGCTGCTTTCCGCTTTCGGGTCGATAGGGAAGCTGTTGCAGGCATCTTCTGCCAGACTGGAGCAGCATGGTCTGAGCGAGCGCATCATGAGCCTTCTGGAACTGCCCGTATTGGCAGCACGCTCCCTCATGGAGAGTGATGAAGACATGCCGCTTCAGCTGGGCAATGCCAAGGCTCTGATGAATTATCTGAAAGGCACATTGCAAAGGACAGATGAGCCAGCCATCGGTCTGATCTGCCTGGACAGCAACAACGGCCTGATCATGGAAAAGCTGCTGCCAGCAGCCAGTAACCTTCATGCCCTCCACCGATCAATTGCACAGACACTTCTCAACTGCCACGCCACTGCGGCCATCGTCGTCTATTACCATCCACGCAGTCCAGCCACGGCACTGGCTCCAGAGGTACGGGGGCTGAGACAGGTCTTGCGGTCTCTGGATGTCATCGTCCATGAAGGCATCCTGATTGGTGAGGGATGGTATGTCAGCATGAGTGAATCCGGGCTTCTATAAGGAGGATGACCATTACGGACCGTCTGCCCTCCGTCAGGGAGAGCTTTCACAAAATCGCATCGTTTGTTGTTGCCGGGAAAGATGCCCGCAAGGAGCTGGTTGAGCGCCTTCTGCGGCATCATTCTTCACTGGCTGAACTCATTTCAGCTCAGCCAACGGACAGAAAGGCCATAAACCGGGATGATGTGCCTCTGGCCGTATTCTGTGCTGTGCTGAAAGAGCTGGCCCATCGGTATGGACGGTCCTTGCTGCCAGAGGGCAACCTGCTGGAGCAACCGGAATTGCTGAAGGACTATCTGATGGTCCAGATGGCCAGGGAAAGAGTGGAACAGTTCCGGCTGCTTTTTCTGGATGACAGGAAACACCTCATCCGCGATGAAGTGCAGAGCCACGGGACAATCAACCATGTTTCGGTCTATCCACGTGAGATAGCAAAACGATGTCTGGCGTTGGGCGCAGCCGGAATCATCATGGTCCACAATCATCCGGGAGGGCAGGTAAACCCATCCCGGGGAGACATCACCATGACCCAGGCCATTCAGAAGGCATTGGCTGTCATCGATGTCTGTCTGATAGACCATGTCATCATCACAAGAAAAACCCAGACCAGCTTCCGCCAGCTTGGGCTTCTTGATGATGACTGATCAGTCCTCAAGCTGGGGCTGATAGCGGGAAAGAACCATGCTTCCGGGCAGCCCTCCACGAGGGAAGATGCGGTTTACATGGCCCATCTTGCGCCCCGGGCGAGCTTCCTCTTTTCCATAGAGGTGGATGGAGGCATTTTCCTCCCCCACGATCTCTGGCAGGAGCGCCATGTCATCCGGGCCAATCAGATTATGCATGTAGGCATCAGAATGGCGTCGGGCAGGTGGCAGGGGCAGCCCGGTCACGGCCCGGACATGCATTTCGAACTGGTCTACCAGACAGGCACTCATGGTCCAGTGGCCGGAATTATGAGGGCGAGGCGCAATCTCATTGACAAGGAGCCTGCCATCCCGATCCTCAAACAGTTCCACCCCCATGATACCGACAAGCCCGAGCTTTTCAGCCAACGTTGCGGCCAGGGTCTGCGCTTTTTCAGCCAGATCGGGCATGATGGGGGCTGGTGTGATGGAGACACGGAGGATCCCCTGGCGATGATGATTTTCCGTAACATCAAAGCAGCGCACGGTGCCTGCTGCATTGCGGACAACCATCACGCTGACCTCACGGGCAAAATCAATTTTCCGCTCCGCAACCAGCGGATAGGGGAGGGCGTCTGCCTCTGCTGCCAGAGAGTTGAAAGCGGCTTCATTCTCCAGACGGAACTGCCCCTTCCCATCATAACCGAAACGGGTTGTTTTCAGGATGCAGGGAAAGCCGAATGATGGGAGAGCATGAAACTCCTCTGCCGAACCGATTTCCCTCCAGGGGGCAACCGGCAGGCCGAAGGATTCCAGAGTGGTCTTTTCGGTGATACGGTCCTGGCTGGTTTCCAGAATATGACCGGATGGATGGACCGGACAGAACCGTGCCAGATGGGCCAGACCCTCTGCGCTGATATTTTCAAATTCAAACGTAATGACGTCACAGGAACGGGCGAACTGCTCCAGACACACCGGATCATCGTAAGCACCAACCGTGAAACGGGCCGATGTTTCCGCTGCCGGGCTTGGCTCACTGTTGGAGAGGATATGGACCCTATAGCCCAACCGGGCAGCGGCCACGGCAGACATGCGACCAAGCTGTCCCCCCCCAACAATGCCGATCCAGGCGCCAGGCTGTAATGCTTCCGTCTTCATCCTGCAGGAACCTCAGCCACGGAAGCCGTCTGCCGTACCCTGAAGGCTTCAAGCCTTTCGGCTATGCTGTCATCGGAGAGGGAAAGGACAGATGCAGCCAGCAGAGCTGCATTGATGGCTCCAGCCTTGCCGATGGCCAGTGTGCCGACAGGCACCCCGCCAGGCATCTGCACGATGGAGAGCAGACTGTCCTGCCCTTTGAGCGTGCGGCTTTCCACCGGCACTCCAAAAACAGGCAGGGTCGTCCATGCTGCACACATTCCTGGCAGATGGGCTGCGCCACCCGCTCCGGCAATGATGACCTTCAGGCCACGTTCACGAGCCGTTCTGGCATAATCAGCCAGCCGGTCCGGCGTCCGGTGGGCGGAAACGATCCGGGCCTCATAGGGGATGCCCAGAGCGTCCAGCTGCTCACAACCATGCTTCATGGTCTCCCAATCCGACTGGCTGCCCATGATCACACCGACTGACGGCGCTGGTGAGACACTCATCGTGTTCTGCCCCTCTTTGTCTCAGAAGCTGTTGCCGGTTTCATCACGGGACGGGAAGAGGCTCTCCGGGTCGATTGCCTCATGATCATTCTCAAGCGGCTTCCCTTCCCGGACGAGACGGTCATTGGCGGCCTGAACGGCAGCATTCAGGTCTGTCTGGGTGCAGAGGCCAAGGATGACGGGGTCACGAGGCTTGATGTTGGGGCTGTTCCAATGCTCACGGTTGCGGATTTTGGCAATCGTATCCTTGGTTGTGCCCAACAGGCGGACAATCTGGGTATCGTTCAGCTGCGGGAACTGGCGCAGGACAAAAGCGATGGCATCGGGGCGATCATGCCGCTTGGCCACCGGTGTGTAGCGTGCCCCCTTGGCACGACGGGCCACGGGATTGGGAGTGGCTGTCAGCTTGAGCCGGGCGGCGGGATTGGCCTCACAGCGCTTGATCTCGGCTTCAGTCAGCTGATTGTTTTTTACAGGATCATAGCCGTTGATCCCGCCGCCAACCTCACCATCAGCAATAGCCTGAATCTCCAGCGGGTGCATCCCGCAGAAAGTGGCGATCTGGTCAAAGGTAAGGCCGGTTTTCTCAATCAGCCAGACGGCAGTTGCCTTCGGCATTAGCGGCAGGGTCATGTCAACGCAGTCCTTTGCAGAGCGATAATATGGTCCGGCATCTGGCAGGGCCCGGGCCACTCTGGAAAAGAATCACCCGCCACCCGCATGAGGGGCGGTGCCTGCGACAATGCACGACAGTGCCGCCAAGATGCGTCAGAGACCATGAGAGGTCAAGATGGAAAGAAATAAAAAGAAACCCTCCACCCGAGGAAAAGGGGGGAGGGTTTCTCTATCCAGACATCCCGTAAAGGGAAACTGTCTTACTTCTTGATATTGCCAATACCGGAGAAGCGCTTGTTGAACTTGGCAACCTGCCCCCCTGTATCCAGAATACGCTGAACGCCCGTCCAGGCCGGATGGGTCTTGGGGTCAACGTCCAGACGCAGCTTCGCGCCGGGCTCGCCGTAGCAGGAACGCGTTGTATATTCGCTGCCATCAGCCATCACGACCGTGATTTCATGATAGTCGGGGTGGATACCGGGTTTCATAATATTTCCTGAACCTGATGAAAGAAGCTCCGATACCGACCGGAGCAGACGGAGCCCTCCATAAAGGATATGGCTCGGAAAATAAAGGTTGGGCATCATTCTTTTTGTTGATAAAGCGATTCTTAGAGACTTCATACAGTTTTGCCATAATACGCTGTATGCTACGGCAGGGCTCGGCTACATGGCACAGATCATGCCTGTCGTGCGGTCTAGATTCTTCAAATTTCAGGAAAAGGCTATATGAGTCCTATCAAAACACCTGGCTGGGTTTCTGATTTTCAGAAATTCATCATGCGCGGGAATGTCGTGGATCTGGCAATCGGTGTGGTGGTTGGCGCTGCTTTCAGCTCCATCGTCAACAGCGCCGTCAAGGATCTCCTGACCCCGATCCTGGGTCTTCTGACGGGGGGCGTGGACTTCAGCAACATCTTCATCACCCTGAAAGGGCCGGTCAAGGATACACTGGCAGAGGCACAGAAGGCCGGAGCCGTGACCATCAATGTGGGCCTGTTCCTCAATGCGGTCCTCCAGTTCCTCATCATTGCCTTTTTCATCTTCTGGGTAATGCGTCTGGTCGGCAAGCTGCACCGCAAGGAAGAAGCGCAGCCCTCCGCCCCGCCGGCTCCTTCCAAAGAGGAAGTGCTGCTGACGGAGATCCGTGACCTCCTGGCGGCACGCGCAGTAGAGAAATGACCCGTTTTTTCCCCATGAGAATGACGGCACGATGCGCCCTGGCGGGTCTTGCTCTGGCAGGCGTCCTGTCTGCCAGTTCCGCTAGGGCGGATGGTACAGCTTTCGGGGTCCCTCTGTCGCCCAATGCGCACCTTTATTCATATTTCATCATCAATGGAATGGCCCGTGGCGCTTTCCTGCTGGGCCAACTGCACCAGAAAGATATGCCCACGCTGATCCAGATGGATGAGGTGACCCGCAAGGCTGTGATCCACAATCTGGACTCACAGACGATCAGGTCGGACTTCAGGGCGGAACAGATACTGACCCGTTATCTTGGGCTTATCCTGAAATAGTTCCCGGGAGCTGGACAGGATACAGAAAAGGGGGCTCCAGAGCCCCCTTTTTTCTGACCGTATTCCGGTGAAAAGGCTGGTCTCAGCCTGCTTTGCGCAGTCGCTTCTGCCCCATCAGGAGCAGAAGTGGTGCGGCAATGAAGATGGATGATGATGTCCCCACGACAATGCCGAACAGCATGACCGTAGCAAAGCCGGTCAGCGTGCTTCCACCAAACAGTGCCAGAGGCAGAGCGGCAAGGAACACCGTCATGGACGTACCCAGTGTCCGGTTCAGTGTTTCATTGATGGAAAGATCCAGCAATTCCCGCAGAGGCATTGTCCTGTATTTGCGGAGATTCTCACGGATACGGTCATACACGACCACCTTGTCATTTGTGGAATAACCCAAGATGGTGAGCAGTGCCGCAACCATGACGAGGTCAAACTCGAACCGTGTAACCACTAGAAAACCAATGGTTTTTGTCAGGTCCAGCACGAGTGTGATGACAGCACTCAGGGCAAACTCGCGCTCGAAGCGGAACCAGATATAGATGAGAATCATCCCGAGGCTGAAGAGGAGGGCAAGCACACCATCCCGAAACAGTTCGGACGACACGGACCCGCCGACAGCATCAGCCCGCTGGATCTGGACACCAGGAACAGCCTGCACGATGACCGTGCGGACCTGATCCACCAGCTTCTGGGTAACATGCTCATCTTCACCCCCTGGCGGAAGGTTGATGGCAATGCGGACATCCTGCGGAGACCCGAAAGACTGTACGGAGGCCGCATTGATGTGACCAGCCTTGAGGACCTCCCGCATATGGGCGGGATCTTCCGCTGCTGGAGAGTGGGTTTCCACGATGATTCCACCCCGGAAATCAAGCCCCAGATTGAGGCCCGGCGCAATGAACAGCACCACAGAGGCGATGGAGAGAAGGGCGGAGACAATCAGACCGGCATGACGGCCACGCATGAAGTGGATCTGTCGGTCATCACGTACGAAACGGAGAAGAGGGCGAGAAAACATGGCGATCAGACCGGCAATTCCTGTGGACGTTTATGAGCATACCAACGGACAATCAGCATGCGGGACAGCACCAGCGTCGTGAACAGCGTGGTGACGATGCCAATGGTGATGGTCAGGGCAAAGTTGCGGACCGGCCCCGTACCAAAGACAAAGAGCATGACATGGGCGAGGAAGGCCGTAGCATTGCTATCGATGATGGTCCCTGTGGCCCGCTGGAACCCGGCCTGAAGCGCCTGAAGAGGTTTCCGGCCGTTCCGTACTTCTTCCCGGATACGCTCATTGATAAGAATATTGGCATCCACCGCCATGCCGAGGGTCAACAGGATACCCGCCATACCCGGCAGGGTCAGTGTTGCTCCAAAAAGCGACAGGATGGCCAGGATCATGACCAGATTGGCAAACAGCGCAATGTCCGCATATAGGCCGAACCGGCCATAGAACAGCAGCATGAACAGTACGACCAGCACAAAGCCAGCCGCAAGACTGACCACACCAGCATGGATGGAGGCCGCACCAAGGCTCGGCCCGATGCTGCGCTGTTCCACTACGGCAAGGGGAGCAGGAAGGGCCCCGGCACGGAGCAGCAGCGCCAGGTCGGAGGCGGAACGAGCCGTGAAGCGCCCGGTTATGATCCCGCGCCCCGCCGTGATGGGGCCGTTGATGACAGGGCTTGTCAGGATGCGACCGTCCAGAACGATGGCGAACGGCTTGCCGACATTCTCTGTCGTAATGCGGGCAAAGTCATCTGCACCTTTATTGTCAAACTTCAGTTCGACAACCCATTGCCCCTCATTCATTGTGGCAGCGGCGTCTGTCAGGTTGGCACCATCCACGTCGACCCTGTCCTCCACGGCGATTTCTCCACGCCCTTCAGGCAGGGGCAGCATGGTCGTGCCGGGACCAGCATGGAGCGGGTCTGGAGAAACGAGATGGAAGGTCATGCGGGCTGTTGTGCCCAGCAGGGTCTTGATACGCTGAGGATCGCTGATGCCCGGCAGTTCCAGCACGATGCGGTCTTCCCCCTCACGGGCAATGCTCGGGTCGATGGCACCGGTACTGTCGATACGGCGACGGACAATCTCGATGGAGCGTGACACAGCCTCCCGGGCCCGGGCCCGGATGGATTCCGGTGTCAGGCTGATGACGAAGCGGCCATCTTTCTCATTGATGGCCAGTTCACCAGGAATGGAGGGCGTCAGTTCTTCCAGAACCTTCCGGTCGCTCTCCTTTTCACTTTCGGAGCGGGGCGTGAGCAGCACGGAGGCCGTAGCATCATCCCGCTGGATGAGCCGATAGCCAAGGTGGGCACTAAGCAGCCCCTGACGGATCTCACCTTCCAGTGACTGAAGCCGGTCATGCTGGAGGGTTTTCGTATCCAGCTGCAACAGGAGATAGGAGCCTCCCCTCAGATCAAGCCCCAGATGTACCTGATGCCAGGGCAGGGATGATGAGGGAGATTTCATGAAATTGGGCAGGCAGAGCAGGGCACTGATTAAACAGATGCCCACCACGCCTAACATCCTGAGGCGGCTGTAATACAACATAAGGGGTCAGAGAACCTCAAAAACGTGGAAATGAAGAGGCCAGAACTAATCTCGCAGATGGGTGCGACCATGCCCTCTCCAGTATTTTATTGCAACCATTATGCATGGCTGCATGGCGCCTTGCACAAGCATTTCCGGGTGCTATGATTCCTTTCATGAAGACGGAAAAGCTCCTTGATGTCGCCATTGCGGGTACCGGGCATTTTGGCCGTTACCATGCCCTCCAGGCTGCCAGACACCCCCGGGAGCGGCTGGTCGGGCTGTACGACCCTGATCATGGTCGTGCCCAAAGCATTGCGGAAGAAACGGGAACCTCTGCCTTCAGAAACTACGAGGAGCTGCTGGAACGGTGTGAGGCTGTCATCATCGCTTCCCCTGCCGAAACACATTATCAGATGGCACAACAGGCCCTGATGGTCGGCTGCCACGTGCTGGTTGAAAAACCTCTCGCCGCCACAAAAGAAGAAGGGGCCGCACTGGTACGCTGTGCTGGAGAGCAGGGACGCATCCTCCAGGTCGGGCACCTACTGCGTTATTCGGCCGAGCATCAGGCCATTTCAGCCCGCATGAAACAGCCTCTGTACATCGAGGCCACAAGGATCGCTCCCTACAAGGAGCGGGGCACGGATGTATCAGTCGTGCTGGACCTGATGATTCATGATCTCGACTTCATCCTGTCCCTTGTGGACAGCCCCATCCTCCATATTGATGCGATGGGCGCCGCCGTCTCCAGTGCTCATGAAGACATCGCCAATGCACGTGTCCGTTTTGCCAATGGCTGCGTTGCCTCCATTACGGCCAGCCGCATTTCTCTCAAGACCGAACGGAAAATGCGTCTTTTCTCTCAAGAAGGCTATCTCTCGGCGGATTTCATGAGTCGACAGCTGGTTTTCATAAACCGTCATGAAGGAATACCCCTCCCGGGCAGCAATGGCTTCCGGCGGCAGAGTGTGCGGTGGCATGACCATGACAACCTAGCTGCCGAGCATGATGCTTTTGTGGCGTCCTGTCTGGATGGTGCTCCCGTGATGGTGGATGGACAGGCCGGTCTCAGGGCTCTTGACGCTGCCCTGAGAGTTGGTGAAGAGATACGGGCTGCGCAGGAGTTGATCCGGCATGCAGGTCTGATCGACTGATCAGGACACTATAGTGCATTTCCTTACGACATGAAGGGACAATCATCATGGACATGACTGACTACACGCAGCAGATCAACGCCATAAATCCTTATCTGAGCCTGCTGATCTTCGCCATCCTCATGCTCTCCATGCTGGCGCTGTATTTCCTGCCCAGCATCATTGCCATCATGCGGCAGCATCCCCAGAAATGGCTTCTCATCGGTCTGAATGTCTTTGCTGGGTGGACAGGATTCTTCTGGATCGGCCTGCTCATCTGGGCACTCTGGCCAAAAGAAAAACTGGTTGCATTTCAGGATGGACAGGGCTGGGGCCCCTATCAGGCACATGATCGGACCCAATCTTTTGGAGGATCATCTTCTGACCGGCCAACTGAAACGCTGGAGCAGCTCGCCCAGATGAAAGACCGTGGCGCCCTGACAGAAGCTGAATTCGCCAAGGCCAAGGAACGTCTCATCAACCGCCTGTAACGGCATGTCCTTCCAGCCCGCCATTGCAGGCTGGAAGGACCTTTGCCGAAGATCAGTTTTCCAGCAGTTCTTCCCGTTTGCTTTCAAGCTCAACCCAGCGCTCTTCCGCTTGGCGCAGCTTTGTCTCGGTGTCTTCCAGCGCAGCCGTAATCTTTTCAAACCGGACAGGGTCCCGGTTGTACAGCCCGAGGTCAGCCAGAGCATTCCGGCAAAGCGTGGCGTCTTTTTCAAGTTTTTCAAGAAGCTCAGGCAGCCGGTCCAGCTCCCGTTGTTCCTTGTAGCTCAGTTTGACGGTCTGTTTGACAGTACGTACAGGGGAAGAACCTGTATCGCTGGAGGAGGGGGCCGTGTCTTTCTGGCGTCTCTCTACGGGAGACCGTCCCCTGCGTTGGGCCAGCATGTCGGAATAGCCACCAGCATATTCAATCCAGCTGCCATCACCCTCTGCCACCAGAGTTGAGGTTGCCAGTCTGTCCAGAAAATCACGATCGTGACTGACGAGCAGAACCGTCCCAGCATAATCGCCCAGCATGTCCTGCAACATATCCAGCGTCTCAAGGTCCAGATCGTTGGTAGGCTCATCCAGCACGAGCAGATTGGAAGGACGGGCCAAGGCAGCCGCCAGCGCCAGCCGCCCCCGTTCTCCCCCGGAGAGATGGCTGACTGGCGTGCGGGCCTGTTCCGGCCGGAAGAGGAAGTCCTTCATGTACCCAATGACATGCCGTTTTTCCGTGCCGACCTGTACCATCTCGCCATGTCCGTCCGTCAGGAAGCTGGCCACACTCTGGTCGCCATCCAGGGCGCTGCGCTGCTGGTCCAGCGTCACCATCTGGATGGACGGACTACGCCGGATTTCACCGGCCTGTGGGGTCATCTCACCGGTCAGCAGGCGCAGAAGCGTCGTTTTCCCGGCCCCATTGGCCCCGCAGATTCCCAACCGGTCGCCTCTGGTCACCTTCAGCGTCAGATCACGGATGAGGGGACGCTCCGGATAGGCCCAGCCAACACCTTCCGCAGCCATGACAATCTTGCTGGTATTCTCCGTCTCACTGGCTTCCAGCTTCAGGGAGCCTCTCTGGCGGGAGGCAAGATCACGCCGCTCCGCCCTCAGGGCGGCCAGTTCAGCAACACGACGGACATTTCGCTTTCGGCGTGCTGTGACGCCATAGCGCATCCAGTCTTCCTCACGGGCAATCTGACGGTCCAGCTTGTGCGCTGCCCGTTCGGCAAGCTCAATCTGCTCGTCCCGCCATGATTCGAAATGGGCGAAGCTGGCGTCCAGCCTCTGCGTGCCCCCCTGATCCAGCCAAATGACTGCCTTGCACAATGTTTCCAGAAAGCGGCGGTCATGACTGATGATGATCATCCCCGCTCCCGAGGCCAGAAGCTCCCGCTCCAGCCAGGCGATGCAGGGGAGGTCCAGATGGTTGGTCGGTTCATCCAGAAGGAGAAGGTCCGGCTCAGTTGCCAGAGCCCGGGCAAGGGCGCTTCGGCGTGCTTCCCCTCCAGAAAGACTGGCACATTTTTCACGACCATCCATGCCGAGCTCACTCAGCATGGCTCGGGCCCGGTAATGGGCTGTCTCGTCCAGCTCCGCCGTCACATAATCGAAAACCGTGTCCCACCCAGAAAGGTCGGGTTCCTGCGGCAGATAATGTACTTTCAGCCCTGGCTGGAGGAAACGCTCGCCATCATCTTGTTCCAGCTCCCCCGCTGCAATGCGGAGCAGGGTGGATTTGCCCGAGCCATTTCGCCCGACAAGGCAGAGCCGTTCACCCGGCAACACGGAGAGCGTGGCACCGTCCAGCAATGGACGGCCACCCAGAGTATATGAAATGTTCTGTAGATTGAGGATTGGTGCAGACATGGGCCTGATGTGAAGAAACCGAAGCAGATTTGCAATATGGAACGGATGAAGAGGTGAAAGAAAGATTTTTCCGATGGAAAACTTTTACTCTGTCTGTTTTTCTTTTCCCCGCTTCCTCTGTATATGTCTCCCCATGAAGGCAGACAAGAAGATGCTCAAAGGCTGGGTACGGCAGCAAAATGGCGCCAATCGCCCAGCCACCATGTGTATGGCCCTGATCGGAATGTGCAACGTCCTTGCCGGAATGGTGCTGGTATGGAGCCTAGCCTCCATTCTGGCAGGCCTGCTGGCAGGCGGGGGGAGGCTGGATGCCCGCTGGTTGGGTATGTTCATTCTCATGTCTGTCGTCCGTGTCATTCTGGGATATGTGCAGGAACACTTGGCTGTCTCCAGTGGTGAGCTGGCCCGCAAACGCCTGCGGCGCGAGCTGCTGTCCCGCTTTTTTGCACAGGGGCCGGCGCTACTCCGGCATCAGCACAGTGCTGCACTGGCGTCTCTGTTGACAGACCGCATCGAAGCGCTGGAGGGCTATTTTGCCCGCTGGTTGCCTGCCTCGGCCCTTTGGGTGGTAGCGCAGTGGTCTGTCGTTCTTGTTGTGTTCTGGCAGAATCACCGGGCAGGGCTCATTCTGGGGGGATGCTGCCTTTCCCTTCCTTTTTTCCAGGCCGTGTTCGGCATTGCTACAGCCATTGCCTCACGCCGTCAGCTTCTTGCCCTCAACCGCCTCCAGGTCCGTTTTCTGGACAGGATCAGGGGCATTGCTACCATCGTTCTTTCCGGCAATGCGGAAAAAGATGCCCAAGGCCTGGGGCAGGCTGCTGATGAACTGCGACAGCGGACCATGAAAGTGCTGCGTCTGGCCTTTCTGACATCAGCATCCACTGATGTTGCCATGATCGTTGCCTTGGTCTGGATCGTGATCGACCAGCGCCACGGTCTCATGCATGGCGGGTCTGTTGCGCAGACAACCAGCATCCTGTTTGCCGTGCTCATGGTACCAGAAGCCTTTGCGCCATTCCGTGCACTCTCAGCGGCCTATCAGGACAGAGCACAGATTACCAGCAGCGGCGAGGCCATACAGAAACTGCCGACCCTGCCAGAAATGGCAGCTGGCACATCTGCTGACCAGCCACGTGCCGAGCGGACGGCTCGGGGTATTGAGCTTGATGTGCAGGGGGTTTCCTATCAGTGGGTAAAGGATCGGCCACTGGCGCTTGACGATGTATCATTCCAGCTCAAGGCGGGTGACGTGGCCCTGCTGACGGGCCCATCAGGAGCTGGAAAATCAACCCTCATTGAAATGCTGCTGGGTTTCATCAGGCCCCTCGAAGGTTCCATACGTCTTGGCGGTGTCGACCTCCAGGCGCTGGCCCCGGCAGAAATCACGCAACAGATCAGCTGGATTGGTCAGAAGCCGGTCATTTTTGCAGGTACGCTACGTGAGAATATCATGTTCGCTGCACCTGAAGCGTCTGAAAAGCAGCTTCAGGCGGCTTTGGAAGCATCTTCCATCACGGGATATCTGCCCCTGCTTCCTGATGGGCTGGAGACCAGACTGGGTGAGGGAGGATTCGGCCTTTCAGGTGGGCAGGCCCAGCGGATCGCCATCGCCCGTGCCTTCCTGAAAGATGCCCCGCTGCTCATCATGGATGAACCTACCGCCCATCTTGACCCCATGACGGAGCAGGACATCCTCATGTCTCTCCGGGGGCTGCTGAAGGGTCGTACAGCCCTGATTTCCACCCATTCGCCCCAGTTCCACAATATTGGTGAGACCGTGCGTCTTACCATGGAGACGGGACGGCTTACGGAACAGGAGACACTGGCATGAGGCAATTGCAGCCATTATGGAATGTATGGAAAGCCCGTGGGGGACGCCTGCTTATCGGGCTGGTTCTGGCCGAACTTTCCGTCTGTGCCGCTTTCCTGCTCATGGGGCAGACCGGCTCCCGCCTCGGGTTGATCGCCATTGGTGGGGTCGTTGCCTTTGGCATCCTCCGCTTTGCTGGCGCCGCCCGTATCATTCTCCGCTATCTGGAACGTCTGGCCACGCATGACGCCACCTTTCGGGTTCTTGCAGACATCCGCCTCTGGTTTTACAGAAATCTGGCCAAAGGAGCCGCAGCTGGGCTGGGCTTCCGGCGTTCTGGTGATCTGCTCTCCCGCCTCGTGGCCGATGTGCAGAGTCTGGACAGTCTCTATCTGCGTATTCTGGTCCCGCTGGCAACGGCGCTGTTCAGTCTGCCCATCGTCATCTGGGTTTGTCTGAAGGGAAGCCTGCTCCTGGCACTCAGTATCGGTGTCATTTTCTGCCTGGTCGCTTTTGCCTTGCCGGCACTCATGGCGAAACTGTCCTATCGCTGGGGGCCAGAGCTGCAACAGGCGCAGGCTGACATGAACAATCAGGCCCTTGATCTCGTGGGAGGGATGCGTGAATTGCGCATCTTCGGGCAGGAAGATGCCGCTGCAGAGCGGTTTCTGGCCGCAGAGGAAGCCTTTTACACCGTGCAGCGTCGCCAGGGACAGGCCATGGCACACATCCATGCCATCTCCCTGTTGCTGACCCGCCTGGGGATCATCCTTGCTCTGGCAGGATGTGCGGGAGTCTTCTTCCCTGAAGAGCAGGCTGTCATGGGCATCACCATTCTTTTTGTTGTCATGACTGCTCTGGACAGCATCGTGGATCTACCAAGGGCAGGCCTTCTTTTCGGGCGCATCCGCCATGCGGCAAAACGTGTGGTGGATGCCACGGTCATGCCTGAAGGCACTCCCGCAGAAGGAACAGCGCCTGCCCCCGCTGGCCATGAGATTGAAGGGCGGGACGTCACCTTTGGCTGGACACCGGAAAAACCCGTTCTGCAGAATGTGAATTTCAGACTCCGGGCAGGGGAAAGGGCCGCACTTGTCGGACCATCAGGTGCCGGGAAGTCCAGTCTTGCAGCGCTGCTGCTCAAGGTCGTGGCGCCTCAGGAAGGAAGCATTACACTGGGTGGGCAGGACATGGCTTCCATCCAGACCGAGGCCCTGCGGGAGCAGGTGGCATGGCTCTCTCAGGCAAGCCATCTTTTTGACGACACGATCCGCTCCAATCTGCTTCTGGGACGGGAGGGCTTTTCTGACAAAGCCCTCTGGGCTGCTCTGGAACAGGCGCAGATTGCTGATTTCGTGCGTTCCCTGCCTGATGGGCTGGATAGCTGGATTGGTGAAAACGGGTCCCACATTTCCGGCGGGCAGGGGCGCCGCATTGCTCTGGCCCGCGTGCTGCTTTCTGAAGCCCCGGTACTGATCCTTGATGAACCCGGTACCGGGCTCGATCTGGAGACGGAACGTGCCTTTCTGGCAACACTCAACCAGCTGGACCGCTCCCGTACCATCCTGCTGATTACCCATCGTCTTACAGGAGTGGAACAGTTGGATCACCTCTGGACCCTCCATGAGGGACGCCTGAAGTCCCAGCCTCTTTGAGCCATGGATGCATTTTTACCACTCCCAGGGCCCAGACCCATATTGACCGGAGCTCAAAGCACGGGCAGTTAAAGATGATCATTTTCCATAGGTAACGAGAAGGATGCTCCCATGAAGAAGGTTTCTGCTTTCATGCGTCGTCTTGCTCCCGTGGGGGCGACCTCCCTCATGGTGGCCGGGCTTCTGGCTGGCTGCGTATCGCATCCGCCGCGGGATGATTATGTCGTGTTTTTTGATACGGAGTCTGTGACCCTCAGCCCCACAGGGGAGGCCATCATCGCCAGCGCCGTTGATGCCGCCCACAAACGGAATATCTCGCACATCACGGTTTCCGGTTCGGCCGGGAAAAATGAGGATGCGGACGTGCTGAAAAAACTCGCAGATGCCCGTGCGGATTCTGTGGTTGATGTGCTGGTGCGGGATGGCATCAAGCGTGAGGATATCCGCAAGGAACCCTTCGTGCCAACAGATGTCGAGAATTCACGCGTCGCCTTCCGTCGTGTCACGGTCCATCTGGGCGCACATTGATTCAGGAGCACGGTCAGCATGACGGGGAACCCTGCGAAGGAATAGGGAACCCCATTGATCGCTTTCCCCGTCATGTTGGTGAAACTCCTGAAGCTGTCCTGCACCGGGTTTTTGGTTTTGAGAGCTTCCGGGGCCTTCAGGAGAGTGCCGTTCAGGCCGTCATGAAAGGGGAGGACGTTCTCGTCCTCATGCCAACAGGCGGCGGGAAGAGCCTGTGCTATCAGGTACCGGCTCTCTGCCGCAAAGGGGTTGGGCTCGTCATCTCCCCCCTGATCGCCCTGATGGAAGATCAGGTTGCCGGGTTGAGGCAGCTCGGGGTGAGGGCATCAGCCCTTCATTCCGAAATGGAGTATCAGGATCAGCAGACAGTCCGGGAGGATCTGCTCTGTGATCAGCTCGACCTCCTCTATATTTCACCCGAGAGACTGCTGACACCGTACAGCCTCAACCTGCTGCGGCGATGCAGCCTGTCGCTCATTGCTATTGATGAAGCGCATTGCGTTTCCGCCTGGGGCCATGATTTCCGGCCGGAATATCGAGAGCTGGCCAATCTGAAGCAGCTGTTCCCCAGAGTTCCCCGCATTGCGCTGACAGCCACGGCAGACCCTCGCACACGAAGTGACATGCTGGCGGCTCTGGACATGCCCCAGGCTCACATACTGATGGGCAGTTTCCACAGGAGCAACCTGTTTCTTCAGGCCCAGCCCAAACACTCGGAGACACGTCAGGTTCTGGATGCACTGGACCGCCATATGGGACAGGGTGCGGCCATCGTCTATTGCGGTAGCCGCAAGAAGACGGAAACACTGGCCCGGCAGCTGCGTGAAAAAGGCCATACAGCTTTTGCTTTTCATGCTGGCATGTCCCCCGCCGACAAGAAGAATGTCCTGTTGCGGTTCCGTTCTGGTGAGCCCATGATCGTTGCGGCAACCATAGCTTTTGGCATGGGCATCGACCGCCCAGATGTCCGCACCGTCATCCATCTGGACATGCCGACGTCACCAGAGGGCTATTACCAGCAGATAGGCCGTGCTGGACGTGACGGTGAACCATCGCATACTCTTCTGCTTTACAGCGGAGAAGGTGTCGCCAGAGCCCGCTACTGGTTGGAAGAAGCCCAGGTGCCGGAGGCGGAAAAACGGGCGATGCAGGGACGGCTGGAAAGCATGATTTCCCTGACAGAAACAACAGGTTGCCGGACCCAGGCCATTCTGGCCTGTTTCGGTGAAACGCTGCATGAACCCTGCGGCCATTGCGATAACTGTCTGCATCCTCCCTCTACCTTTGATGCCACTGAAGCAGCACAAAAGGTTCTCTCCACCATATACAGGACAGGCGAACGGTTTGGAGCCGTGCAGCTCATTGCTGTTCTCAAGGGCAAAATGACAGAAGCGGTGGAACGCCACGCCCTTCAGCACCTTTCAGTCTTCGGGATTGGGAAAGACAGAACGGATGTCTGGTGGCGTATGGTCATCCGGCAGCTCATAGCCCGTGGTGCGATTGGCATGGTGGGGGATCATGGCGGATTGGGACTGAAGCGGGAGACAGCACGGCCCATTCTCAGGGGAGAGGTGTCCGTCAGCCTGAGGGAAGACGCAACGTCACGCCACATGGCCAGCATGGGAGACACGCCACGAAATGACCCCAATGAAGGGCTTTCTGATGAAGAATATCGCCATTTCCTAGCGCTGAAGATGTGGCGGCGGGAAGAAGCCTATCAGCAGGAAATCCCGCCCTACATCATTTTTCGTGACGCCACCTTGCGGGAGATCATCCGGGCCCATCCAACCAACAGGCAGGAGCTGGGAGACATCCGTGGGGTTGGTCAGAGCAAGATCGAACGTTACGGCGATGCGGTTCTGGCCATTCTGCAGGAAGCTCCCTGAAAAGGGGAGCATCAGGGGCCGACGTGTTTTTCTTCCACAATCGGCTGCATGACAAACGAAGCCGTCACGTCTCCCACATCCTGAAAATGAAACGTGAAATCAAGTTTGCTGCCAGCCTGATAGGGGACTTTCAGCCCGTGGCAGATCAGATGATAGCCACTTGTCGGAAAAACGAGCGTCCCTTCATGCGGCACAGCCATGCGCTGGAAAATATCATATGTCTGCCGGGGAGACTGGATCGCAACCTGGCTGTTCCGGTTCGACGTGACGGAATTGCATCCGGGAGATGTGATACCGCGCAGCAGCATGTCCGTTACCCCATGATTGCTCAGCGAGAATGTCCCGAAAGCAAACGGAGCTTCCCTGTAGCGTGTGTGCAGCGCGGCATCATTGATGGTGATGCTCTTCAGGGAAAGAGGCGGGGGGGCTACACCGCTGTCGGTAGCGGCGGCACTTTCCAGCCCGAGACCGATCAGCAGGGCTGCTATTGTCAGGGAGTTGCGTCCTGTCCTGTTCATGATCCTCGCTCCTGCCATATGGCCTGGGAAAAGACAGGGCAATCATAAAGAAAAAAGCCCTTTCATATTCCTCAATGCTGCCATTTCCGATAAACTGTGCAGCAGGCGGGGTCAAGAAAGACCCTGCTCTGGTTGCTTTTCGGATTATGCCATGTACTGCCCTTTTTGCGGAAATCAGGAAACGCAGGTCAAGGATAGCCGCTCGGCAGAAGATGGTGCTGCCATCCGCCGTCGGCGTGTCTGCTGTGCCTGTGCGCAACGCTTCACCACCATTGAACGCGTGCAGCTGCGTGAACTGACCGTCATCAAGGCCGATGGTCGCCACATTCCTTTCGATCGTGACAAACTGGCCCGGTCCATCCGGATTGCCCTGCGGAAACGGCCTGTCGATGAGGTACAGCAGGAGCGCCTGCTGAATGGCCTTGTCAGACAGCTGGAAGCCTCCGGCGAACAGGAAATCCCATCCTACAGGATCGGAGAGCTCGTCATGGATGCGCTGCGTGAGATTGATGGCGTTGCCTATGTCCGCTTTGCCAGTGTCTATAAAGATTTTCGGGAGATTGAGGCGTTCTCCAAAATTCTTGTCGATATGAACAGCCCCGCCAATCCCCCCTCTCAGGAGACCCCATGACCGAACCGTCATCCACTACATCACGTAAACGCAGCCGGACAATTGCCCGCATGGCAGCCACGCAGGCCCTGTATCAGTGCGAACAGACAGGTGCCAATCCCGAGAGTGTCCTCATGGAGTTCATCCGGCACCGGCATGTTGCCTCTACGGCCTGTTTTGAAGATGGCCATATTCCTGATGCCGACCTGAACCTGCTGGAAGAGCTTGTCCGCAATGCCGTGCTGAAACAGGATGCCATCGACACGACTCTGACAGCACTGCTTCCTGAAAGCTGGCCGATGGACCGTCTTGACCCTGTCCTGCGTGCCCTGTTGCGCACGGCTATTGGAGAAATGATGACAGGGCTGCCAGCCCAGGTTGCCATCAATGAGTATCTGGATGTCGCCCATGGCTTTTTCAGTGGGGATGCACCGAAGATGGTCAATGGCATTCTGGACAGATTTGCCCGTCAGCTGGGCGGAGAGCAGGGCGCACGGTAAAGGACGGCACAGATGGGCGAGTTTGACTTCATAGCCCGGCATTTCCGTCCACTTGCAGGGCCGGGCGCCATGGAGCTTCGCAATGATGGAGCAACCATGGCTCTCCCAGCAGGGGAAGAACTTGTTCTCTCCAGCGATACCATGGTTGAGGGGCTTCATTTCCTCCCAGATGATCCGGCAGGGACGATTGCCCGCAAGCTGCTACGCTGCAATCTCTCAGACCTGGCTGCCATGGGCAGTCGGCCACGCCATTACATGCTGAATGTCAGTGTTCCGCCAGGACGGCATTATGATGAAGCCTGGTTTACGGAATTTGCTGCCGGGCTGGCAGCGGATCAGAAACAGTATGACATTTCTCTTCTGGGAGGCGACACAACTGGCAGTCCTTCCCCGCTGATGCTGAATGTCACCATTCTGGGGTCAGTCCAGCGGGGACAGGTTTTACGCCGTGATGGTGCCAGAGCAGGAGATGGTGTCTGGATTACCGGCAGTCTCGGGCGGGCTGCGTTGGGATTGCAGATCCGACTGGGCAAACTGGCGACAGGGGACGCTTCTCTTGTAGAGGCCTATCGTATACCGACACCTCGTACCGGCCTTTCCCTGTATGGTATCGTCAGTGCCGCCATGGATATCTCGGACGGTCTGTTGCAGGATTCTGGCCATATTGCCGAAGAATCTGGTGTGGCCATCACTCTTTTTGAAGAAAAGCTGCCTCTTGTCCCTGAGGTTGCTGCCCATATGGCGACTCACCGGGAGATAATCCTCCTCGGAGGGGATGATTACGAACTTCTGCTGACCTGCCCCGCCGCCAGCGAGGACGCTTTGCAGGCCCATTGCAGACAGCACGGCGTGCCCCTCACCAAAGTGGGCATGGTGACAGAAGGCGAAGGCGTGACCATGCTGGACAGACAGCACGCCCCCATCAATTTCTCACGGACCGGCTGGCAGCATTTCTGATCACTGCCAGACCATGATGGAGGAAGAAGGGCACTTCCTCCACCCAGCCTCATCAGGCAGAAAGATTTTTTTCGTAAAGACGATGTGTTTTATGTGGATGAGGCACGAGAGATTCCGCCAGATTCCTCATTCCGACATCACTCTCCAGAACCCAGCCAAGTTCAACCCATTTGTAAGGCAGCGTATGACCACGACGCATCAGTTCCACAATGGCGAGAGAAGGCAGAAGCGACCCTAGCATCGTTCCGCGCAATTTGCTGGAAACACCCAGCAGAATCACACGGGCCGACCGAAAACGGTGCGTTGCCAGCCGGTAGCCAAGCCGCATCCACCCAAGAGGTGATGGTGCTCCTCCCAGATCCCCCGCAATGTCGTAGAGATTGGGAAGAACCATGGCCATGGCAACCGGTTCGCCATTCTGATCAATCTGGACATAATGCTCAGGGCGCAGGAGCGGCTTGATCTGCTCGATCATGGCCGTCATTTCGTAATCCTGCATGGGCACAAAATTGTACTTATGTGACCAGGCATCATTATACAGCTTCCGCAGCACCTCTCCCTGGGTAGTGATTTCCTTCTTGGAAAGATTGCGGGTCGTAATCGTGCTGAGCCGCCCTTCACCGAGTCTCAGATTGCCTGGAACCTTGAAGCGCTCTTCCGTCGTTCCATCCAACTCCAGCCGGTAGCTCAGCAGGTCCTGCGCCTTCTCATATCCACATTGACGGATGAGGGCATCCAGACCTTTCGGGTGCCAAGGAATGGCAATCATGGGGGCGGAGCGCTGCCCTTCCACCATGGTCCCGGTCTCCGCATTTCCGCTCAGCGTGACTGGGCCGCGTATCTTGGAAATCTGCCGTTTTTTCAGCCAATCCTCAACAGCCTGTAGAAGGGCTGAGACAATCTCCCGTTCAGGAATGGCATCAAGCGCACCAAACTGCCCAATAACTTCCTGCCAGTGATCAATTGCCTTATGATCGACAATCGCAGCGATTCGTCCAACGGGGCGACCATCGCACCAAGCCAAGAAATACTGTATCTCCGCATGGCGGAAAACCGGGGATTCCTTGGGGCTGAGCAGGTGCCTCTGCTCCATGTCCAGCGGGGGGACGAAGCCGTCCATTCCTTTATAGATATGGCGCGGAAGTGTGATAAAACGACGTAAATCTCCCCGTGTGGTCACGGGACGAACATCGACCTTGGCAGATTGAGAGTTTGGCGCTTCACATTGCATAGCAATGGCTATACTCGTACACGAGCCTTCCCGCTAGAGGGCAAAAATGAAAGGGGCTTCATGTCCAGACCAGAAAAAAACTCAACGATGCCTCGGCATCACATCCTCATAACTGGCGCTTCCAGCGGCATCGGGGCGGCTCTGGCGGAGTATTATGCCCGTCCCGGCGTACATCTGACACTGTGGGGACGGAGTGAAGAGCGGCTGGGAAAAACGGCGTCCGCAGTGCGTGCAAAAGGTGCCAGCGTGGACATCTTCAGCATCGACCTGACACAGGCCGATGAGGCACTGAAAGCCCTTGCCTATACCGATGACCAGCTGCCGATCGACATCCTGATCCTCTCAGCCGGGATGGCGGACATCCGGCCTCATGGCGCCCTTGCTGAATCAGCAGAGACAGCCCTCAGAATGTCCATGGTCAATTTTGCCACCCCTGTGGCCATGGCCACCGAAATGGCAAACCGCATGGCAGCCCGTCGTCATGGACGCATCGCCCTGATGGGGTCTGTCGCTTCCTTCCATGATCTGCCGCTGGCCACAGTCTATAGTGGCTCCAAAGCAGGGTTGGGACGCTTCAGCACGGCCCTCCAGGCAGCCATGACACCTCATAATGTCCGTGTCTGCCTGATCGCTCCAGGTTTTGTGGATACCCCCATGAGCCAGCGGCTGGACGGTGAGCAGGCTTTCCTCGTTCCGGTGGAGAAAGCAGCCCGCAAAATCGCCCGCAGCATCAATCAGGGCAGGGGGGTTCTTGTATTCCCGTGGGTGTTCCAGCTGACCCGTCTGCTGGAGATGGTCCTTCCCCGTCCTATCGCCCATCGCATCCTGCGGCGGCTGGATGTCATGCAGCATCCTGAACATGAAAAGACTGCCCACCAATAATTGAAGAAAACCTTACAGGTCAGGTGCTTGCAGACAGGAAGGGGGCATGGGAAAATGGGGCAGCACATCTCTCTGCGTATTGAAGGGATAAACGTATGAAAGAAATTGTTGCCGTTGATATCGGCGGAACCCATGCCCGCTTTGCCATCGCTGAAATCAAGGATGGTCGGGTGGTGTCTCTCGGGGAAGCAACGACACTCAAATGTGCCGAGCACGCTTCCCTGGCGCTGGCATGGGAGGCTTTTGGCCGGTCACTGGGGCGCCCCATTCCCCGGGAAGCGGGCATTGCCGTGGCCTGTCCGATCAATGGCGAAGTCCTCAAGATGACCAACAATCCGTGGATCATCCAGCCGGCCCAGCTTGGCAGCCGCCTGAAGCTGGATGATTTCGTTCTGGTGAACGACTTCGGAGCGATCGGTCATGCTGTGGCCCAGGTTGGCCCGGAATACATGAACCACCTGTGTGGTCCAGATGTTGATCTTCCCTCCGAGGGGACCATCACCATTCTTGGTCCGGGTACGGGGCTGGGGGTTGCAAGCCTTCTGCGTGGCGAAGATGGGTATCATGTGATCGCAACGGAAGGTGGGCACATGGACTTCTCGCCTCTGGATGCGGTGGAAGATCATATCCTTCAGGCGCTTCGTGAACGTTTCCGTCGTGTTTCTGTTGAGAGAATCGTCTCAGGGCCGGGCCTGACCAACCTGTATGAAGTCATTGCAGAACTCCAGGATCGTCCCATCACCATCAAGGACAACCGCACCCTGTGGACCACAGCGATGGAAGGAACGGACAATCTGGCCGCCGCAGCACTGGAGCGCTTCTTCCTGAGTCTCGGAGCTGTTGCCGGGGACCTGGCTCTTGCCCATGGGGCTCATGGTGTTGTTGTGGCCGGTGGGCTGGGCCAGCGCTTGGCAAATATTCTACCGCATTCCGGCTTTGCTGAGCGGTTCATCGCCAAGGGGCGTTTCGAAACCATGATGAGCGAAATGCCGGTGAAAATCATCACACATCCGCAGCCTGGCCTGTACGGTGCTGCCGCTGCTTATGCCAGCAAAACAGCCAGCAAACAGGCAGAAACTGCTTGATCTGAATGAGGGGAGGGGAGTCATCCAGAAAGAGGATGCTCCCTTCCTTCATCATGATATGATTTTCTGAAAAAATGCAGGGTTGATCGAGGACACTGTTCCATTCGCCCCATGTTTTACCAAGCCGCACCCTTTTTCGTCATGTTTCGGGAGAAACAGCTTGGACGAAGTAGAATCTGAAATTCCATGAAGCGCCTGTGTGGCCTGCGACCACACAAAAAACCGTCATCAAAAAGGGAAATTCCCCAGAAATATTACCCCCTTATATACCCCCAAAATTGTGGGATACACCGGGACTAATCGGAATAGTCGCTACCCCGAGAATGGCTGTTTCTCAAGGTGTCTGGGACGTATCGGGATAACACCATGGAGGTCTGGGCGGGAATCGAACCCACATACGCGGATTTGCAGTCCGATGCATAGCCATTCTGCCACCAGACCTCAGGTGTGTGTCCTTAATAAGGATTATTACTCACAGGTCAATAGGGAGAAAACGATACAGGGCATTTTTCGCTTATTTTCAGTGAGATTCTCCCTTATAGTCCCTCTTGCACATCTTTTCCGAAACAGACGACCAAACCGGCAGATTAACGAGCATGAAACTCCCGCCCCATTTTTTTTTAAAAATTAGAAAATCGATGAAGATGGGGCTGGGCCTATGTGTTGGAGCCGGGCTCCTGTGCCAGCATGGCCATGCCCAGACAGCGGTTACAAATCCCAATGGCAACCCGGAGTTCGTCCCTCATACCCTGAAAGATGCCTTGGCTCTGACCTATCTGACGAACCCCCAGCTTCGGGAAGCCCGGGCGCAGCTCCGCTCTGTTGATGAGCAGATGTCCGCAGCAGAGGCGGGGTGGCGACCAACCATTACGGCCAATGGGTCACTGACCTACTACAAGGGCAGCAGCCGCTACACACAGCAGACCGAGATCAATGGCCAGACTGTCAGGCTGCCCAACATCCAGCATTATAACAGTGGCGGTTACAACACGACCGTATCGCTGACCCAGCCCATCTATCAGGGCGGAAAAACGGTTGCGAGCATCCATATGGCCCGCAACCAGATTTTTGCCCAGAGAGCTCGGCTGATAGAAACGGAGCAGGAGGTCCTTTACGGGGCCATGAATGCCTATGTCCGTCTGGTCGCCAATCTTCAGCTCCTCCAGGTCAGCATCAATAATGAGAGGGCTCTGCGGGCCCAGCTGGATGCAGCGAACAGGCGCTTCCGCCTCGGGGAACTGAGCCGGACAGACGTGGCGCAGGCGCAGGGTGCCCTTGCAACAGCCACGGCCGAACGTCATCAGACAGAAGGTGCCGTGCAGGCAGCCCAGGCCAGCTATCTCCAGGTCGTTGGTGTGCCGGCCCCACCAGACCTCGTTCCACCACAGCCTCTGGCCCTGCCTGTCCGTACGGAACAGGAAGCCGTAGCAGAGGCCGTGCGGAACAATCCGAACGTGATCGCCGCACTCTTCAATGAAGCACAGCAGAAAGACAACATCTCCCTCCAGATGTCGGCCATCATGCCCAAACTTTCTGCCGGAGTGGCTTATCAGCGTTCAAAAGATCAGGGGCAGGACCAGTCCCTGCAGGACAACAAATACGCCACGCTCAACCTCCAGATTCCCCTCTATCAGGGAGGGAGTGAATATGCAGCCGTCCGGCAGGCCCGCCAGACGGCCATCGCAGCCCGCAATGAGGTGGATGTCCAGCGCAGGTCTGCCCTGGAGCAGACATCAGAAAGCTGGCAGACCTACATGTCCATCAAGGACACGCTCCGCAGCCACCAGATTGCCGTTTCCTCCAATATGGCGGCCCTTGCCGGTGTCGAAAGGCAGGCTCTTGTCGGTACGGCAACAACCCTGTCCGTCCTCCAGCAGCAGGCCACATTGTTGCAGTCACAGCGTGCACTCATCCAGAGCGTGACATCCTTGGTCACCTCCTCCTACGACATTGCCCGTGCCATGGGCCATCTCACCGCTGTGGACCTGAAACTGAATGTCCCCCTGTATGATGAAAAAGCCTATTATCATGCCGTTAAAAACCGCCTCTGGGGCGTTGGGGATTATCAGGTGAACCAGCCAGGCCGATAAATGGGGGAGGGGTTTTTCGCCTCTGCCTATCGGCAAGTTTTCATGCCGGTGATATGAACATCACCCTCTGACACGCTACATCATGACCCGGGAAACCATGTCCGAACAGAATGCACACTCTTCTCTGATTCCTTCCGATCTGGAAAAGGCCTTCATCCCCGCCGATTACGAAACCACGCTTTACAGATTGTGGGAAAATGCCGGGACGTTCAGGGCGGACCCCGGGAAAGGTGGCTCGCCTTATTCCATCATGTTTCCGCCCCCCAACGTCACGGGGACACTGCATCTCGGGCACGCCCTGACCTTCACTCTCCAGGATATTCTTATCCGCTGGCAGAGGGAGAAAGGGGCCAATGTTCTCTGGCAGCCCGGTACAGATCATGCCGGTATCGCCACGCAGATGGTTGTCGAACGGGCTCTGGACAAGGAAGGCATCAACAGGAAAGAGCTTGGTCGGCCCCGCTTCATTGAGCGTGTCTGGGACTGGAAGAATGAATATGGCGGGACCATCATCCAGCAGCTTCGCCGCCTTGGTGCCTCGGCGGACTGGACCCGTGAACGGTTCACCATGGATGAAGGTCTGTCACGTGCCGTTCGCAAGGTATTCGTCCAGCTGCATGAAGAAGGGCTGATCTATCGGGACCGTCGTCTTGTCAACTGGGACCCTGTTTTCCGCTCGGCCATTTCTGATCTGGAGGTGGAGAACAGGGAAACAAAAGGCTCCATGTGGCATATCCGTTATCCTCTGGAAAACGGTGGAACCATCACGATTGCCACAACCCGACCGGAAACCATGCTGGGCGACGTGGCTGTGGCCGTCAATCCGGAAGATGACCGCTATACCAGCATGGTTGGCCAGACCATCATCCTTCCCCTGACGGGGCGGCGCATCCCTGTCGTGGCAGACGAACATTCAGACCCGGAAAAGGGAACAGGGGCTGTTAAAATCACACCAGCTCATGATTTCAATGACTTCGAAGTCGGAAAGCGTCATGACCTGCCAGCACCGACCATTCTGGATGAAAGCGCCTGCATCTGGCTGGATGAGATCCGTGCCGAACTGGCTGACCACGCTGGCATAAGCGACATCGAGTTCGTCCAGGCTCTGGAAGGTCTCCACCGTGATGAGGCCCGTAAGAAGATCGTTGAAAAGCTGGAAGAGATGGGCTGGCTGGAAAAAATCGAGCCCCATGTGCTTCAGGTACCCACAGCCGAACGTGGCGGTGCCATTGTGGAGCCGAGACTGACGCTGCAATGGTACTGCGATGCGCCCAGACTGGCACAGCCCGCCGTCGAGGCTGTCCAGTCCGGTGAAATGGTCTTTGAACCCCAACAATGGGAGAATACCTTCTTCGCTTGGATGAGGGACCTTCAGCCGTGGTGCATCAGCCGTCAGCTCTGGTGGGGGCATCAGATACCGGCCTGGTATGGGTCTGATGGAAAAACCTACGTTGCAGAGACGGAAGAAGAAGCCCAGAAGAAGGCTGGCCCTTCCATCACCCTGACGCAGGATGAAGACGTGCTGGACACATGGTTCAGCTCGGCTCTCTGGCCGTTCACGACACTGGGCTGGCCGGACAGGACGGAAGAGCTGGAGTTCTATTATCCAACCAGCACCCTGGTCACCGGCTTTGACATCATCTTTTTCTGGGTATCCCGGATGATGATGATGGGGCTTCACTTCATGGGGAAGGTTCCTTTCCGCAAAATACTGATCCATGGCCTTGTTCGGGATGAGAAGGGACAGAAAATGTCCAAGTCCCGAGGCAATGGTATTGATCCTCTGGATCTGATTGCCGATTACGGGGCGGACGCTACCCGCCTTGCCATTGCTGCGGGTGCTGGGCTGGGACGGGACATCAAGCTGGGCCGTACCCGTGTTGAAGAACATAGAGCCTTCATCACGAAGCTCTGGAACGCCTCCCGGTTCCTCCAGATGAATGGAGTGAAACCGAATCCCGGTTTCAATCCATCTGCTGTCCAGTCCACCATGGCCCGCTGGATTCTGGAGGAAGCCCGCAAGGCCGTGACACAAGCCGATGCGGCACTGGAAGCCTCCCGTTTTGATGAGTACACACGCTGCTGTTACAATTTTGTCTGGAATATTTTCTGTGACTGGTTCGTGGAATTCTCCAAACCGACCTTCCGGGCCGGTGGTGTGGAGGCAGAAGAGCTGAAGGCAGCTGGTGCGTATGTACTGGGTATTATTCTGCGCATGATGCACCCCGTCATTCCATTCGTGACCAGCACGCTCTGGGAGAAGCTGGGTTATTCTGGACCGTTTGGGACCGACAGCTGGCCTGAGATTCCCCAGATTGCCGGTGCTGAAGACGCTGCGGATGAAGTCAACTGGGTCATCCGGTTGATCAGTGACGTGCGGACTGTTCGGGCAGAAATGAATGTTCCGCCATCCCAGAAAGCCCCGCTGCTGCTGCGTGATGCTTCGGAAAAAACGCTCGAACGGGCCCGTAAATGGCAGGCTGCCATCGACCAGATGGCTCGTGCCTCCGAAGTTTCACCACTGGCAGGGGAGCCGCCGAAAATGGCTGCCCAGCTCATTCTGGATGAAGCAACCATCTTCCTGCCGCTGGAGGGTGTGATCGACCTTGAGGCGGAAAAAGCCCGTCTCCAGAAGGAAATCACACGGCTTGAGGGGGAAATCGGCAAGGTCGAAAAGAAGCTCGGCAATGAGAACTTTGTTGCCCGTGCCAAGCCTGAGGTTGTTCAGGAAAATCGTGACCGGCTGGAGACGTTCCAGCAGGAGCTTGCCAAGCAGAAAACAGCTCTGGGGCGTATAAGCTGATTTCCCGTTGCCATCAGAGTAAAAAAAAGCCTGCCCTGAAACGGCAGGCTTTTTTATTGCAAGGGATTTATCGAGAGGGACGGTACTGACAACCGTCCCTGATATTACAGCTTCTTGACGATGATCTGGGACAGATCCCGAACAGCCCCATGGGCTGCACTGGTCGTCATGGCCGCATAAGCCTTCAGAGCCGTGGAAACGACACGTTCACGCTGAGGCTGCCAGCCTGCAGAGCCCTTCCCATGCATGGCAGCACGGCGCGCTTCAAGCTCTGTCTCCGACACTTCCAGATGCAGACGCCTTTCAGGAATGTCGATGATAATGGTATCACCTTCTTCCACCAGGCCGATCAGACCGCCTTCAGCGGCTTCCGGAGACATGTGACCAACAGAAAGCCCAGAACTCCCGCCAGAAAAACGTCCATCAGTAATCAGTGCGCAGGATTCTCCCAGCCCCATGGATTTAAGATAGCTGGTCGGGTAGAGCATTTCCTGCATTCCCGGTCCGCCTTTGGGCCCTTCATACCGGATGACCACGACATCACCCGGTATGATCTCCTTGCCCAGAATGGCATTCACAGCAGCATCCTGACTGTCAAAGACACGGGCACGCCCCTTGAACTTCAGAATATGTTCTGCAACCCCTGCCGTTTTGACGATGGCGCCATCCAGCGCCAGATTTCCATAAAGAACAGCCAGCCCGCCATCCTGCGAGAAGGCGTGGTTCCGGTCACGCAGAACACCGGTCCGACGGTCCCGGTCCAGCTCCCTGTACAGGCTGTTCTGGGAAAAAGCCTCAACCGTCCGCACACCACCAGGCGCTGCCCGGAACAGCTCTTCCGCCTCATCCTGATTCTGCATGATGTCCCAACGCCTCAGGGACGCCGCCAGCGTAGGAGAGTGCACAGTCGGCGTTCCCGCATCAATCAGGCCGGCACGATCCAGCTCTCCAAGAATGGCCGGAATCCCGCCAGCCCGGTGGACATCCTCCATATGTACATTGGCAACGGAGGGCGACACCTTGCAGAGGTGAGGGACCTTCCGGGACAGGGCATCAATATCACTCATCGTGAAATCGACTCCGGCTTCCCGGGCTGCGGCCAACAGATGCAGCACCGTGTTGGTGGAGCCCCCCATGGCAATGTCCAGCGTCATGGCGTTGGTGAAAGCCGCCTTCGTAGCAATGCCACGGGGAAGAGCCGTTGCATCGCCTTCCTCATACCAGCGCTTTGCCAGCTCTACGCTCAGGCGGCCAGCCCCAAGAAAAAGCTCCTTACGTTTGGCATGTGTCGCCAGAAGAGAGCCATTGCCCGGCAGGGAAAGACCAAGCGCCTCCGTCAGACAATTCATGGAATTGGCCGTGAACATGCCCGAGCATGAACCGCAGGTCGGACAGGCGGATCGTTCCACACGTTCGGAGATGTCATCACTGACACGTTCATCAGCTGCTGCCACCATGGAGGTCACAAGATCAACCGCCCGCTCAATGCCGTCCATGTCTGCCTTGCCAGCTTCCATTGGCCCGCCAGACACGAAAACGGTCGGGATGTTCAGCCGTAGCGAGGCCATGAGCATGCCCGGTGTAATCTTGTCACAGTTGCTGATACAGACCAGCGCATCGGCACAGTGGGCATTGACCATATATTCCACGGAATCCGCAATCAGTTCCCGTGAGGGCAGGGAATAGAGCATCCCGCCATGCCCCATGGCGATACCGTCATCCACGGCAATGGTGTTGAATTCCCTGGCCACACCACCGGCTTCCTCCACAGCCGAAGCCACCAGAGCTCCCATGTCCTTGAGATGGACATGACCGGGCACGAACTGAGTATAGGAATTGGCAATGGCAATGATGGGCTTGCTGAAGTCCCCATCCTTCATGCCTGTCGCTCTCCAGAGCGCACGGGCCCCTGCCATGTTGCGGCCACGGGTGCTTGTATGGGAACGATAGGCAGGCATTCAGGAAACCTCTTTCAAAAAAAATATTTCAGGGCGTTCTATAGTAAGAAACGGTAACATAAAACAAAAAAATTGAAAGATATGAAAAGCATGGTGATTGCCCCCTAGCGATACAGGCCGCTGAAGGCCATATGCAGGGCACTCACGATTTTAGACAGACAGGAGCAACCATGACACAGACATCATCCATCATCCTTGGGGGCGGGTGCTTCTGGTGTGTCGAAGCCATCTTCAACGGTCTCAGGGGCATCATCTCTGCCAAACCCGGGTATGCGGGTGGTCATGTAGAGCATCCCAGCTACAAGGCTGTCTGTACCGGCAGGACTGGCCATGCCGAGGTAGTACGGGTGGTGTTCAATCCTGCTGAAATTGGTCTGGAAGATATTCTCCGGGTTTTCTTCACAACCCATGACCCGACCCAGCTGAACAGGCAGGGCAATGACGTAGGCACGCAATACCGCTCCGTCATCTTTGGTGATGAAGCCCAACAGGCCGTTGCCCGGACAGTCCGGGACGACATTGCAGCCCAGAACATCTGGGAGGCACCGCTTGTCACCTCCATTGAGGGACCTGCCCACTTCTGGGAGGCGGAAGAAAGCCATCATGATTATTTTGCCCGCAACCCGGAAACAGCCTATTGCGCCGCCGTCGTGGCCCCCAAGGTTGCCAAGGCCCGCAAGCTCTACCGGGACCGGCTGAAATAATCAGTTCTCCATCATGAAAACAGTGAAGGAACGGAAAAAGGTTCCTTCACTCGTCATATTCCAGCAGCACACGGTCCGTTTCTTCATCATAGCCAAACAGATTGGCATAACGGGCCCATGATATGGCTGTATTCATTGTCTGCCGGGCATAGGTTGTGGACATGGTATCTTCCAGCTTGCGGCGGAATATATCAGCATCCATGGCATGGTTGCTCCGCTCATCCAGCGTGCTGCGGATCAGCTTCAGCAGCGGGACGGAATGGAGCAGGGCCGTCCGCATGATGTCCCGGCGCGCATCGGCATCGCCTTCCACGAAGGTACGGCCCGTGCTGGTAAGCATGATGTCTCCATCCTCCAGCTCTGCAAAATCCAGCAATTGCAGGGTTTCACCCAGCGGGAAAAGGTCATCAAGAGTCATCTGGAGTTGATTGGCCAGCTCCGGCAGGTCTGCCCGACCAGAGAGGGGCGCATGTTCCAGCGATTCCATGAGGCCGACCAGAAGTTCAATGGAAATGTCGGGCAGCACGATGAAGGAATCACTTTCATCCTGAACCTCTCCCTGATCGGGCGTGGAAAGGTCAGCCTCCGAAACACTGGGCGCCCGAAGGGTCATCAATGTATATATCTGGTCCACAAAATGGCGGAAATCATCGTCCTGACGATTCCGGGGATGGGGGAAGGGCACAACAATCTCATGCGTGATACGCCCTGGCCCCGATGAAAACAGTAAAATCCTGTCACACATCAGCACGGCTTCTTCAATGGCATGAGTGGCCAGCACCATGGCTTTCAAAGGTCCCAGCCGATGTTCCTGCCACAGTTCTATCAGGTCTGTTCGCAGGTTTTCGGCACTCAGATGATCGATATTGAGAAAAGGCTCATCAAGCAGAAGGATTTCAGGCTGCCGTGCCAGAGCACGGATCAGCGAGGCCCGTTCTGCCAGAGCATCAGAAAGCTCTCTCGGATAGGCACCTTCATATCCGTCCATATCGAGGACCTCGATGATGGCATCCGCAATTTTTTCCCGCTCTTCCCGGGGCTGACGTCTGGCCTCCAGAGCAAGAAGAACATTTTCCCGTACTGTCAGCCATGGAAAGAGAACATCATCCTGAAGGATGATGGACACCGTTTCGAGCGCCTGGGCAGTAGCTCGTCCTTCCCGCCAGAACACTTTCCCCTTTCGGGGCTGTTCCAGGCCAGCCATGATCTTCAAAAGGCTGGATTTGCCCGAGCCTGAACGTCCGACAAGCCCCAGAATTTCCCCCTCCCGAACATCCATGTTGACCTGTTCAACAATGGGAACGTCCTGATGGCGGGATTTATGTGCAAACTGTGCACAGTCGGCCAAGCGTAAGATAGCACTCATGAGCTAGATCCTATAACGGTGCGCCATGCGCTCCTGCAATGGAATGCAGATACCCCATCGGACAGACACAGCCATCAGCGTCATCAGGCACAGCAGGATGCCCTGTACACTATAGGCGTGAGCCTGAAGAATACGCAGATGGAGCGTTTTCCTTTCCAGCAGAGCGGCCAGATAGACATTGTCCCAGAAAAAAGGCAGCGCCACGACAGCTGCCTGCAGCAGAGGCGGGCAAAGCAGGGGCAGGCGGACATCCTTCCAGAATGACCACAGGGGCAAACGAAGATGATGCCCCATCACGATGAACTGACGCCCCGCAACGTCGGCTTCCCGAAGAAACGCCCAGCCAGTGATGCCCATGACCGCCAGAGCCGGCATGACATTCAGAGGGACGGGTACGGACAGTCCCAGCCAGACCATGAAAACAGGAAAAAGCGCTACCACCAGGCAGGCCTTCCGGATCCGCTTCTGCACCTGTACAGGAGCACCCAGCAGCAGGCCCCCCAGCCACCCCCAGACCCCACCAACCAGACAGACCGCTACGACAAGAGCTCCCAACGGCCCCGGTATGCCCCAGAACCCCCAGGAAAGGATCATGGTCAGCATGGTTCCGGCCCCTCCCAGCAGGCAGCGCCTCTTCCAGGAAGCGGAACGCTCCTCCAGCCTCTGTGTCTGCATCTGGTCACAGACGGCATAATGCCGACCGTATCCGCGCAGGGGCGCAATGAGACCATGCTGAACCAGCAGCACAGGCACCAGCATGAGAAGCAGTACGCCACAGGCGGACAACTCTCCGCCTGTTTTCAGAGCCGAGAGAAGTGCTCCCCCCAACCCGGAAGGGGTATGGGAAAGAAACAGTGCAAGAACCAGCTCCCCTCCCAGAATACGGAGCCAGAAATCGGGCAGGTCCCTCAGAACGGACCGTACGAGTTCAGGGAAGGCAAACGGGATGTGAAGGCGCCAGAAACCCTGCCAGCGCCCCAGCCGCAAGGCTCTTGCCGTTTTCAGAAAACTGGACGGGATTCCTGTTTCCGCTTTCAGGGTGGCGTGGACACTCCTGACCAGCAGGCTGAAGCAGCCCACCGCCACGACATCCCAGAACGGCGTCATGACCATACAGAATAGCCCGACAAGGCAAAGGGAGGGAATTTCTCCCAGTATGGCCGTCACACCAGCCAGCGCCCGACGCAGGCCAGTCGAACAGGCCGCCAAGGAGAGGAGAACACAATGCCCCGCAGCCGCCAGAAGCAGCGCCACCACTCCCTTGCCCAGGGTCCAGAACATATCATCCCATGGAGACGGGAAGACAGGGAAGGGCACCAGACCACATGCCCGCAGAAGCCCATACAGTCCCCCCAGAATCAGGACACAGCAGGAGAGACCACTTCCCTGATAAGCCAACAGCCAGTGCCTGCTTCTTTCCCCCAGTCTGGAAAGGTACGCAAAGGGCCAAGTATCCCGTCTCATGGCTGGCCCATGGCCGAATGAATCTTCATGACCGACCCCTCAAAAATCAGCCGCCGGGACTGGAAAACCGGTCAATGGCCGGTACTGCCGAAGCCCCCATGCCCTCGGTCTGTTGTATCAAGGCTGCTGCACTCCTGCCACTGCATTCTCACGACAGGCGCCAGAACCCCCTGGGCAATCCTCATCCCACGTTCGATGACAAAATCTTCCGCCCCGGCATTGATGAGGATGATGCGGATTTCTCCCCGGTAATCTTCATCAATGGTGCCGGGACTGTTGGGCACCATGATGCCGTGCTTCAGGGCCAACCCGGAGCGGGGACGTATCTGAAGCTCATGCCCCTCAGGCAGGGCAACACACAGCCCTGTCGGCACCAGTTTCCGCTCCCCCGGACGAAGTATCAGAGGCTCCTGCACCGCCGCCTGGAAGTCAACACCGGCAGCTCCGGCAGTTCCATAGGCAGGCAGCTCCAGCCCCTCGGAATGGGGGAGGCGAAGAATACGGACTTTCACGACATCGGACATGGCTTGATCCCCTCACAGCTAAAGCCAGAGGACTGTTAATCCTGTTTCTGGAAAAAAGCCACCACCCGCTCTGCAAGCTGTTCTGCCAGAGCGGGTTTGGTCATTTCTGGCCAGCTCTCCGTTCCATTCTCTGTCAGGAACAATACCTGATTTTTCTGCCCACCAAACGGATGCCGGCTCACATCATTGGCAAGAAGCCAATCACACCCCTTGCGGCGACGCTTCTGCTCCGCATGACTCTGAAGATCATCCGTCTCCGCCGCAAACCCGACAACCAGTGCCGGACGTTTTGCAACATGGGACAGCGTGGCCAGAATGTCAGGATTCTCTCTCAGGGAAAGAACAGGCGGAGCCTCTGCCGTTTTTTTCATCTTCCGGCTGCTGACAGTCTCAGGGCGCCAGTCACTGACAGCTGCCACACAGATGGCTGCATCAGCCGGAAGCTGTGCAAGGCAGGCAGCCTTCATCTCTTCTGCCGTCCTTACGTCAATCCGCTGGACAGACGGTGGAGTGGGCAGAAAGACAGGACCACTCACGAGCCGGACGTCGGCACCTCTGGCCGCCAGAGCGCCTGCAATGGCATAGCCCTGAAGCCCTGATGAATGGTTGGAAATGAAGCGGACAGGGTCAATCGGCTCTACCGTCGGGCCGGCCGTGACAATGATACGGCACCCCCTCAGGCCTGTTCCCCCCGACAGGGTTGAACGGACTGCCGCCAGAATCTCGTCCAGCTCTGCCAGACGTCCCATGCCGGTTTCACCACAGGCCACGGCACCATGCGCCGGACCAACGCATCGGACACCCCGCTGCTCCAACAGGGCAAGATTGGCCTGTGTGGCAGGATGGGACCACATGTGAGGATTCATGGCCGGTGCCAGAAGAATGGGAGCTGCCGTTGCCAGGAGAAGGGTCGTGGCCAGATCATCAGCCATGCCCTGTGCCATGCGAGCCATCAGATTGGCCGTGGCCGGGCAGACCAGCACCAAGTCGGCCGACCTGGCAAGAGCGATATGACCGATTTCACTTTCCTGCCCGGGGCGGAACAGCTCATCATGGACAGGAGCGCCACACAACACTTCCAGGGACAATGGCGTCACGAACTGCTTCGCCGCTTCCGTCATGACGGGCACGACCTCCATACCCTCATGCCGGAGCTGCCGAGCGAGATCCAGCGCCCTGTAGGCAGCAATGCCACCTCCCAGAATGAGAATGACGCGGGCCATGCTCAAAGCCGCCAGCCAGAATGAATGGCCACGATCCCTCCCGAAAGATTCTGATAGGATACACGATCCATCCCCGCCGCCCGCATCATGCCTGCCAGTGTTTCCTGATCCGGGAACATGCGGATGCTTTCGGCAAGATACTGATAGCTCTCCGCATCACCAGCAATCATCTGCCCCATGCGGGGCAGCACCTGAAAGGACCAGAGATCATAAAGGGCCGAGAGGGCCGCCACATCCACTTTCGAAAATTCAAGGCAAAGAAAACGCCCGCCCGGCTTCAGCACACGACGGACCTCCCGCAGGACAGCATCCTTGTCCGTACAGTTGCGCAGTCCGAACGCCATGGAGACCCTGTCCATCGAAGCATCAGGAAAAGGCAGTGCCTCGGCATCAGCAACACAGACATCCATCTCCCCGATCAGCCCGGCCTTGATGGCCCGCTGACGGCCAACTTCCAGCATGGCCTCGTTGATGTCCGAAAGCACGGCATGGCCACCACCACGACGCAACCAGCCAAAAGTGATGTCTCCCGTACCGCCAGCAAGGTCGAGCAGCCTGTATCCCGGCTGCGGGGACAGCATGGTCACGAAGATGCGCTTCCAGACCCGATGGATACCGAGGGACATGGCGTCATTCATGACGTCGTATTTGCCAGCAACGCTTTCAAAAACCTGTCGGACCAGCGGTTTCTTTTCGCCCCGTGGCACATCACGGTAGCCGAAATCAATCGTATCAGCCTCAAAATCAGCTGACGAAGAAGAGGAGGTATGGGAAGAATGGTGTTCAGTCATATGCCACCGTTATCTCATTGCGGATATTTATGCCAGAACTCCCCGAAGTTGAAACCATTCTCCAGAGCATGAAGGCTTCGCTGAAGGGGCACAGCCTGTCCAGCGTGGAGGTCAACCGGCCTGACCTGCGTCTGCCTTTTCCGCCAGGTCTCTCCACAATCCTCCTCCATCAAACGATCATCCAGTTGAGACGTCGTGCCAAATATATTCTGATGGATTTCCAGCATGGCTGGACCCTTCTCATACATCTGGGCATGTCCGGCAGGCTGTTCATCGACCCTGCCCGCCAGAATCTGCCACCCCGCAAGCATGAGCATCTCGTCCTGTGGACCAGCAACGACCATCGTGTCGCCCTGGTGGATCCCAGACGTTTCGGCATGGTCTGTCTCTTCCAGACAGAACAGGAACACCAGCAGCCACAGCTTGCCCATCTGGGAGTGGAACCTCTTTCTGACCAGTTTACGGCAGAAGCCCTTGCGGCAACCCTGGTCACGACACGGATGCCTATCAAGAATGCCCTGCTGGACCAGCGCCGGATTGTCGGACTGGGGAACATCTATGTCTGCGAAGCCCTGTTTCGGGCCCGCATCCATCCCGCACGGGCCGCTGACAGTCTGAGCAAGGCGGAGACAAAACGTCTCTGCAGCCTCATTGTGGAGATACTCCAGACGGCTATTGCAGCCGGAGGCTCCACATTGCGGGACTATGTGCACACTGATGGCCAGCCAGGGACTTTCCAGACCCTGCATCTTGTCTATGGCAGGGAAGGGCAACCCTGCCCAGCATGCCTGGCAAAAGGGCATTCCATCCCCATACAGCGTATGACACAGAGCAGTCGGTCCACGTTTTTCTGTCCACACTGCCAGAAAAAGTTGCGTAAGTGACCCGTTATTGCCGCAGGATATGAAGACAGTGCTTGACGCCATGTCAGCGGAGCGGTAGAGGGGCAGACATTATTTTTTAGCGAACTATCCGCAGGAAACCTGAAGCCCATGGCAAACAACGCATCTGCCCGTAAACGCATCCGTCAGAACGAGCGCCGCCGTCTGCGCAACGCTTCCCGCCTGTCCCGTATGCGTACCTTCATCAAGAATGTTGAGAAGGCCATCCTGTCCGGCGACAAGAATGCAGCGGCAGAAGCACTTCGTGCGGCCCAGCCTGAGATGCAGCGTGCAGCTGGCAAGGGTGTGATTTCCCGCAACACGGTCAGCCGCAAGCTCTCCCGCCTCTCTGCCCGCATCAAGTCTCTTACCGCCGCTGCCTGATCGTCCGATCCAGGCAGAATGGCCCGTTTCATCAGGACCTGATGAAACGGTTTCGGGCGCGCCCACTGGGCGCGTTCTTTTTTTGCCCTCACGCAAGGCGGGGTCGTATCATGGCCCAAGCAGGCTTTCCCTTTCCTGAAGGTTAAGCTAGTGTGACAAGGCACCCAACGCCCCGGCAAAAACACTTGATTACCCCTTCTGGCGGGTTCTACCCTAGCCGAAGGCCTGCAAGACCATGAAGTACGGAGATCAGAAGTGGAAAAAGCTCAGTCCCAGGACGCTGCTATGGCCTCTTCTGAAAATTCTGCTCTCAAGGCATCTTGGCTGCGCATCTGCGATCGCCTGAAAGGTGAGGTCGGCGATGTGGAATACAGGATGTGGATCCAGCGCATTACGTTGGGCCCGCTGGATGATGATGAAATTACCCTCTACCTGCCGGAACGTTTTCTGAGAGACTGGGTCCGTGCCCAGTATGGCCAACGCCTTCAGTCCCTGTGGCGTGAAGAGAATCCAGCTGTCCAGCATGTCGAATTACGGATCGACAAGAAAGCACAGCGTGCCGCAAAAGCCGGGGATGATGCTCCACAGGCTGAAGAGGGCGGGGGGGCTGCGAATCTCTCCATCAGCGCCATGGCCAATGAAGATGCAGCGGCCCTGGATCGTGAAGAGGCCGTTGCAGCCACTTCGCCCTCGATGAATGAAGTACGGAATGATCTTGCCGTCCCGCTGGACCGACGCTTCACGTTCGACAATTTCGTGGTCGGCAAGCCCAATGAATTCGCCTATGCCTGTGCAGGGCGTGTTGCGGATCATCCCGCCAGCCCCGGTTTCAACCCGCTCTTCCTGTACGGTGGCGTTGGTCTTGGCAAGACCCATCTCATGCACGCTATTGGCCTCAAGCTGATCAGCCGCGGGAACATCTCGGTCGCCTATATGTCTGCCGAAAAATTCATGTACCGTTTCATTGCGTCCATGCAGTCCAAATCCCAGATGGAGTTCAAGGAACAGCTCCGGTCGGTTGATGTGCTGATGATTGACGACCTCCAGTTCCTGATCGGGAAGAACAGCACGCAGGAAGAATTCTTCCATACATTCAATGCGCTGGTGGATGCAGGGCGGCAGATCATCGTCAGCGCTGACAAGAGCCCCTCTGATCTTTCCGGTCTGGAGGACAGGCTCCGCACACGGCTGGGCTGCGGTATGGTAGCGGATATTCACGCTACGACCTTCGAACTGCGCATTTCCATTCTGGAAGCCAAGGCCAAGGCCTCTGGCACGCCTGTCCCTCCCAAGGTGCTGGAATATCTGGCCCACAAGATCACCACCAACGTGCGGGAGCTGGAAGGTGCACTGAACCGCCTCATCGCCCATGCTGATCTGGTAGGCAGACCCGTCACGCTGGAATCGACACAGGATGTCCTCAAAGACATGCTCAAAGCTCATGAGCGCCGTGTCACGATCGATGAAATCCAGCGCAAGGTGGCCGAGCATTTCAATATCCGTCTGACCGACATGTCATCAGCCCGTCGTGCCCGGGCCGTGGCCCGCCCCCGGCAGATTGCCATGTATCTGGCCAAACAGCTTACAAGCCGCAGCCTCCCGGAAATCGGCCGGAAATTCGGCAATCGGGACCATACGACTGTCATGCATGCCGTGAACCGCATTTCGGAGCTCATGGAACAGGACCCCGGTCTGGCTGAAAGCGTCGAGCTGCTGCGCCACATGCTGGAAAGCTGAAGATGGCTTTTCAAGCATGTCCTTGTTTTGCTAGAGAGACATATTACTCTTCCCGATAAGGCTTTGGGGTTGTCATGAAGTTCACAGTTGATCGCGCGCCACTTCTGCGTGCACTGTCTCACATTCAGGGTGTCGCTGAAAAACGGAACACCATCCCCATTCTCGCCAATGTGCTGATGGAGCATGATGGCGAGGTTCTGCGCCTGACAGCGACGGACATGGAGATTGCCGTCGTCGAGGAAATTCCATCAGAGGCCACACATGCCGGGTCCGTCACTGTTCCGGCTGCCGTTCTCTTCGAGATCGTCCGCAAACTGACCGATGGTGCCCTGATCGAGTTCGAACAGAAGGATGCGGAAGGGCCCCTTCACCTCAAGGCCGGGCGGTACGAGACGAGCCTGAACGTTCTGCCAGTTGATGACTTTCCGGCCATGGTAGCAGGCGATCTGCCTCATCATTTTGCCATTCAGGCAGGTGATTTGCGTCGGCTGGTCGACCGTACCCGCTTTGCCATGTCCAACGAGGAGACCCGTTATTATCTCAACGGCATCTATCTCCATATCGTACTGGTGGACAAAAAGAACCATCTCCGGGCTGTGGCGACAGATGGACACCGGCTGGCCAAGGTCGACGTTCCAGCGCCTTTCGGCGTAAAAGAAATGCCGGGCATCATCATCCCCCGCAAGACCGTAACCGAAGTTCGGAAACTGCTGGATAATGATGGAGCCTCCGTAGAGGTGGCTCTTTCAGAGACGCGCATCCAGTTCCGTATCGGTTCCATCTTGTTGACCTCCAAGCTGGTGGATGGCACTTTTCCGGAATATACCCGTGTCATTCCCCAGTCCAATTCACGCATCCTGCGTGTTACCAAGCAGGATCTTGCGGCAGCCGTAGGTCGTGTGGCCGCCATCAGCCAGGAACGTTCCCGCCCGGTAAAGCTGACCATCACGAAGAACCATCTGACCCTCTCCGCAACCAGCCCCGATCAGGGCATTGCTCAGGAGGAGCTGGATGAAAACAGCGTCACCTACGACAATGACGACATGGAGATCGGCTTCCAGGCCCGTTACCTGACGGACATCACCGACCAGATTGACGCTGAAGCCGAGTTCGCCCTTGCCGACAGTTCATCTCCAACACTGATCCGCGATACGGCCGAACCTGCGGCTCTGTACGTTCTCATGCCCATCCGGGTCTGAACGATCTCCTTGAACCTGCACCGTCTGACATTAACGGATTTTCGTAATTACAGACGGTGCGTCTGGGAGCCGTCCGCCACCCTGTCCGTCCTGACAGGGGAGAATGGCAGCGGCAAAACCAATTTTCTGGAAGCCCTTTCCCTGCTTGCTCCGGGGCGGGGGCTTCTGGGCTCACCAGCTCATATGCTGCCCCGCCACGGAACAACCCAATGGGGCGTCGCCGCCCATCTGGAGCGGGAAGGACAACAGTTCCAATTGTCTACCGGCCTGACCGAGGGGCGAGGACGCCGCATCTTTCTCCTGGACGGAGAAAGAACACGGACCATGGCAGAAATTGCCCGACTTTATTCCTGCGTCTGGCTTACTCCGCAGATGGAACGTCTCTTTCTTGAAGGTGCTGGCAGCCGTAGACGGTTTCTGGACCGGCTAACCGTCGCTCTCCTGCCGGATCATACGCAGCAGCTCATGGCACATGAGCGGTCCGTCATGAGCCGGAACCGCATCCTGCTGGAACAGCCTGATGAAACGGCCTGGCTGACCTCCCTAGAAGAATCCATAAGCCGCCACGCAGTCGCCATAACGGCAGCCCGGCTGCATCTTCTCGAAACATTGGAAGAAACCCCTTTCGGCAATGAAGCTTTCCCCCAAACCCTTCTGGAGCTGCACTGCCCCATCGCCACAGCGCTGAAAGCCAGCCCGGCTCTGGAAGTGGAAGACAAGCTCCGCCACGCCCTGCAACAGTCCCGCCTTCAGGACAAAGCCCGCAAGAGCACCTCTATCGGAGCACACAGGGCTGACATGAGCCTGCGGGACGCCATGACAGGCCGTCAGGCAGCACACTCCAGCAGTGGACAGAAGAAAATCATGCTCCTGAGCGTCATCCTCTCCCATGCCCATGCCATCAGCAGGGTCTGGGGGCAGGCTCCCGTCATCCTTCTGGATGAACCTTTGACCCATCTTGATGAACGGCGGCGGATCATCCTGATGGACAGTCTCTCTGCCCTGAAAACGACCACCATCCTGACAGGAACCGAAGCTGAACCTTTTTCTTCCATCAGAAACATTGCAGCTTTCTTTCATGTTCAGAATGGCGCACTCCATCCGGCATGAGGCGGCCAGAATATGGCCTTTTCTCACGGTTATTTCGGGATAACCCCGGTGACAGCACTGGTCAGGAAAGGCTTCTGACAGTATATTCACTCATCAAAGCTCTCAGCCAACCGGAGTAATGCGCAGGCATGTCAGAATCCCATAACCAGCCGGAAATTCAGTCTTCCGATCATGAGGAATATGGCGCCTCTTCCATCTCCGTCCTGCGGGGGCTGGATGCTGTCCGCAAGCGGCCTGGCATGTATATCGGGGATACGGATGATGGCTCCGGCCTGCATCACATGGTCTTCGAGATCATTGATAATGCCGTTGATGAGGTACAGGCAGGTTTCGCCTCCTACTGCATTCTCACTCTGAATGGGGACGGCTCTGTCACAGTCCGGGATAACGGGCGTGGTATCCCGACAGACCTGCACGAGGAAGAGGGGATCAGTGCGGCTGAAGTCGTGCTGACCAAGCTGCATGCCGGGGGCAAATTCAATCAGAATTCCTACAAGGTTTCCGGCGGTCTGCACGGTGTGGGGGCTGCGGTTGTCAATGCTCTCTCCGAGACCATGGATGTACGCATCTGGCGACAGGGCAAGGAACATGCCATTCATTTCCGGCACGGTGAGCGTGTAGCTCCCTTGGCCGTCATCGGTGATTCGGACGAAGAAAACGGAACGGAAGTCACCTTCAAGCCGAGTGCGGAGACATTCTCCAAAACTGAATTCGAATTCAGTATCTTGGAGCGCCGTGTCCGTGAGCTGGCCTTCCTGAATTCGGGTATGAAGATCATCCTGCGTGATGAGCGTCACAGTGAGCCACGGGAGGTTGTCTTCCACTATGAAGGGGGGCTGACAGCGTTCGTCAAATGGCTCAACAGCTCCAAGACGCCACTGATCGACCCTCCCATCACCGGGGAGCTGCAGGATGAAACATCTGGCATCAAGGTGGAATTTGCTCTCTGCTGGAATGACAGCTTCCACGAGACCATGCTGTGCTTCACCAACAACATTCCCCAACGTGATGGTGGCACCCATCTGGCCGGTTTCAGGCAGGCCCTGACGAGGGCCGTCGGGAAATATGCCTCTCTGCTGGGCAACAAGAAAGAAACCAGCAATCTCACAGGTGAGGATATGCGGGAAGGGCTCTCCGCCGTTCTTTCCGTCAAGGTTCCCGACCCCAAATTCTCATCCCAGACAAAAGACAAGCTGGTTTCTTCCGAAGTTCAGCCTGTCGTGCACACCATTGCCGCCGACATGATCGGCCACTGGTTCGAGACGCATCCCAAGGAAGCCCGCATCATCATTGCCAAGATTGCTGATGCCGCCAGTGCGAGAGAGGCCGCCCGCCGTGCCCGGGAGCTAACACGGCGCAAAGGCGTTCTGGATGTCTCATCCCTGCCGGGCAAACTGGCCGACTGCCAGGAACGCAACCCGGAAGGGGCAGAACTCTTCATTGTGGAGGGGGATTCTGCCGGCGGAACAGCAAAACAGGGACGGGACCGCCGTTTCCAGGCCATTCTGCCCTTGCGTGGCAAAATTCTCAACATTGAGCGTGCCCGCTTCGACCGGATGCTTGGCTCTGCCGAAATTGGCACCCTCATCACAGCCTTGGGCACGGGGATCGGTCATGGTCCAGCCGAGCAGGGGGGCTTCAATATTGACAAGCTCCGTTACCACAAGATTGTCATCATGACGGACGCTGACGTGGATGGCTCCCACATCCGCACCCTGCTTCTGACCTTCTTCTTCCGGCAGATGCCCCAACTCATCGAAAACGGCCATCTCTACATTGCCCAACCGCCGCTCTTCCGTGCCAAACGTGGACAAGAGGAACGCTACCTCAAGGATGAACCTGCACTGGACAGCTACCTGCTGGACAAGGCCCTGAGCAATGCATCCCTGACCTGCCATGACGGAACCGTACTGGACGGTGCGGAACTCCGTGACGTGATTGACCGTTGCAGCCGACTGGCACAGGACATGCGGGCACTTTCAGCCCGTGTCCCGCTCTGGATCATGGAGCAGGCGGCTGTCAGCGGGCTCATCAACCCTGATGCAGCGATCCGACAGAAAGCAGTCGATGGCTTCCTGGCCAGACTGGAAGCAGCATCTCCTGAAAATGAGCGGGGCTGGGAAGTTGAGGCCGACAGCCAGGGCGTCACCTGCCGTCGTTTTCTCCGTGGTGTGGGAGAACGCTACACGTTTGAAGCCACACTGCTTCGCTCCAGTGAAGCACGCCGTCTTCTCGCGCAGTCCCAGTGGCTTGCTGAATTCTTCAGCAGGCCCGTGACATTGCAGCTTGACCAGAAGAATTTCGAATTTTCTGGCCCAGGCATGATGATGGAACAGATACTGGCCCAGGGGCGCCGTGGTCTGGCCATCAACCGCTTCAAGGGCCTGGGCGAAATGAATGATGAGCAGCTCTGGCACACCACGCTGGACCCGGCCACCCGGACCCTCCTGCAAGTGCAGGTTGGCGATGTCGAAGAAGCGGGGCAGGTTTTCTCCACCCTCATGGGGGATGTTGTCGAACCCCGTCGTGAGTTCATCGTGGATAACGCACTGAAGGTTGCCAATCTTGACGTCTGACACGCTTTCAATCCGCCGCTCCATCACTGGCCGCCTGCTGGCGGGCCTGACGCTGGCTTCTTCCTGTCTGCTGGCCCCGGGGGCTCTGGCAGAGCAGGCAGACGCGCCTGCACCGGCACCCTCACTGCAAAGCGCAGCCGACACCCTGCCTGCCGCACAGAACATACATCTCCGGTACGGTGTTTTCATTCATGGGTATCGTGCCTTGGGCGCTGATGCAGATTATGTCCTGCAACCTTGGGGCTACGGAGTGGAGACGCATCTTTATACCGTTGGTCTTGCCAGCTGGTTTTTGACACTGAATCTGCTGAGCAGTGCCCAGGGGCACTTCAACGGAGATAATGTTGCGCCGGTTTCCTTCAGCAACAGTGGATTTGCCCATGGCGAGGAAGAAAAAGCTCACATTGATTTTGATCTGACTGGCCCGCATGTGGCCGTCTTCCTGCCAGTAGACAAACAGCGGGAGCCATTGCCCGCTGCAGAGCTGAAGCAGTCTGTCGACATGCTCAGTTTTCTTGTTGCGCTGACACACCGGATGACGCTGAAACAGGACTGCACTTTCAGCAGACCTGTTTTCGACGGTATCCGTCTGTCCTATCTGGATGTTCATGGCCCCAGCCAGACGACCCTTCCCAAGGATCATGGGTCCTATTTTCGGGGGGACGCCCTGAAATGTGATTTCACGGGACGGCAGATTGGTGGTTTTTCCATCGGCACACGCTTCAAGGCCGCCCAGTCCAGTCCTCACAAAGGAACCGTCTGGTTTGTCCATGATCCTCAGGGCGGGTTCGTTCCAGCACGCATCGAATTCGATCACTACAAGATGGGGCAGATTCTTGTCGTTCTACAGGCAGCACCAAAAGTCTCTGCTGTCACACACACCCAGACCCGCTGAGCCTTCCCCTCATGCACCTGTCTTCATTCCATGGGAGGCCTGATCTATGAGTTCCATGACTACTGCCATCATTCTGGCTGCCGGTATGGGAACACGCATGAAGTCCCGGTATCCCAAGGCCATGCAGCGTCTGGGAAACCGCCCAATGATCTGGCATCTGATCGAAACAGCCCGGCAGGTCGTGGACCGCATTGTGGTCGTCATCGGCCCGGGAATGGATGATCTGGCCCTGCAGGTATCTCCCCACACAACTGTCATCCAGCATGAACGTCTGGGTACGGGACACGCCGCAAAAACAGGCGTGGATGGGCTGGAAGAGGGACGGGCTGTCATACTTTATGCTGATAACCCACTCCTGACAGCCGATACCATGCAGCGCCTGCTGGATGCCCAGGGAGAACAGGAGAACGTACTGTCCCTGTTGGGAATGCGCCCTGCTGTGCCCGGGCATTATGGGCGGATTGTGACAGGCCCCGATGGGCAGGTGGAACGGATCGTCGAGTTCAAGGATGCTTCCGACGCCGAAAGGCGCATTACACTCTGCAATGCAGGCATGATGTGTGCTGAGGTTGCGCAGCTGAAAGACTGGTTGGGCCGCATTACCCCCGAAAATGCCCAGAACGAGTATTATCTGACGGATATCGTCGCTCTCGCAGCCCAGCAAGGACGAGTAAGCTGCGTCGAGGGGACGGAGGACGAGCTGGCCGGCATCAACTCCCGGGCCGAGCTGGCAGAGGCCGAAGCACGGCTCCAACAGCGTCTGCGCCAGAAAGCATTGCAACAGGGCGCCACCCTAATTGATCCATCCAGCGTCTTTTTCGACCCTGATACCATCATTTCTGCCGATGTGGTGATCGAACCCAACGTGTTCATTGGGCCTGGCGTCACTCTCGAAGAAGGTTGCGTAATCCGTGCCTTTTCTCATCTGGAAGGATGTGTTGTGAAGCAGGGCGCCGTGATTGGCCCTTATGCCCGGCTGCGCCCTGGCACTGTCTGCCATGAAGGCAGCCACGTCGGCAATTTCGTGGAACTCAAAAACACGACTCTGGGGGCCGGAAGCAAGGCAAATCATCTCAGCTATCTGGGGGACAGCCAGATAGGTGCGGGGAGCAATGTTGGCGCTGGCAGCATAACCTGCAATTATGATGGCGTCTTCAAACACAGAACCGTTATTGGGGAAGGCTGCTTCATAGGGTCCAATACCATCATGGTGGCCCCCATCCAGATTGGCGATGATGCCATGACAGCGGCAGGCAGTGTCATCACGCAGGACGTTCCCGCCGAGGCCCTTGCATTCGGGCGGGCACGGCAGGACAATAAGGCAGGCAAGGGGAAGGCTCTCCAGCAGGCACTGCGGAAGAAGAAGGAACAGGGCTGATGTGTGGTATTTGTGGCGTCGTCGGACACCGTCCTGCTACTCCGATCGTATTTGAAGGGCTCCGTCGGCTGGAATATCGCGGTTATGATTCTTCCGGCATTGCGACCGTGGAGCATGGTCGGCTCGCACGTTGCCGGGCTGCCGGAAAGCTGGATAATCTGGCCAAGGCTCTGGAGGAAACACCCCTTTCCGGTACCACAGGTATTGGCCATACCCGTTGGGCAACCCACGGAGCACCAACCACCAACAATGCCCACCCGCACAGGGTCGGAAAAGTGGCGATTGTTCATAACGGTATCATCGAGAATTTTTCAGACCTGAAGAAAACCCTTGAAGCCGGGGGGCGTACCTTCGAGACTGAAACGGATTCAGAAGCCGTTGCCCATCTGCTGGATGAGCATATCCAGAACGGTCTGCCTCCCAAGGAAGCTGCTTTTGCAACCATCCGTCAGCTCCAGGGCGCTTATGCCATTGCCATGATCTTTGAGGGACATGACAATCTCCTCATCGGGGCACGTCATGGCGCTCCTCTGGCTATTGGCTACGGCGAAGGGGAGATGTTCCTCGGGTCGGACAGTCTCGCCCTGGCACCGCTCTCCAGCCAGATATCCTATCTTGAAGATGGGGACTGGTGCGTGCTGACGCGGGAGCATGTCGAGATTCTGGACGGGCAGGGCAGGGCTGTTGAGCGGCCGATCCAGACAGCCTCCCTGACAACGGGGCAGATTGGCAAGGATGGGTACCGGCATTTCATGGAGAAGGAACTCCATGAACATCCCGTAGCCATTGGCCAGACGCTCCAGCGCATCATCGACCCTGTCACACGCCGCATTGCTCTGCCAGATATGCCATTTGATGCCAGTACGCTGTCCCGTGCTACGATCACGGCCTGCGGTTCAGCTTTTTATGCTGGCATGGTCGGCCGCTACTGGCTTGAAGAGCTGGCCCGGCTGCCGGTTGATATTGATGTGGCCTCCGAGCTGCGCTACCGGAACCCGCCACAGCCTGACAAGGGGCTGGCACTGCTCATATCCCAGTCCGGTGAAACAGCCGATACACTCGGGGTGCTGAGGGAGCTCAAGACGGCTGGGCAGAGCATCGTCTCCATCCTGAACGTGGAACATTCCACCATGGGCCGGGAGAGTGATCTGGTTCTGGGCATGGTAGCCGGACCAGAAATATCAGTTGCCTCCACCAAGGCATTTACGGCCCAGCTTGCCGTGCTTGCTGCCCTGACCATCGATTTTGCCCGCCAGCGCAACCTGCTGGATGAAAAACGGGAACGGGAGCTGACAGACAACCTGCTGGACCTTCCATCCCATGCCATGGAAGTTCTGGGCCTGTTCGACCAGATACGCACCATGGCACGGGTGATTGCCCAGGCCAGGGACGTCCTTTATCTGGGACGTGGAATCTGCATGCCTGTTGCCCAGGAAGGGGCGCTGAAGCTCAAGGAAATCAGCTACATCCATGCAGAAGCCTATGCCGCTGGAGAGTTGAAACATGGTCCCATCAGCCTGATCGACCCCAGTGTTCCTGTCGTGGCGATCGCACCTTCCACCATCCTGTTTGACAAGACACTTTCCAACCTTCAGGAAGCCCGGGCCCGTGGGGGACGCATTCTTGTCTTTACCGATGACAAGGGGGCTGAACGGCTGAAAGACATTGCAGAACACATGGTCATCCTGCCGGATGTCAGTGCCTTCGTGGCGCCCATCCTCTACACCATTCCGGTACAGATTCTGGCCTACGAAGTTGCCCTGCTGAAAGGTACGGACGTGGACCAGCCCCGCAATCTGGCCAAGTCCGTTACCGTGGAGTAACGACGACGCCCCGTTAATGCTTCAGAAAGGTGGAAAGCAGGTAATAACCCCCTGCAAGGCTTGCCTGACAGGGGTTTTGCGCTTACTCTCCGGGCAGCGTGATCAGAGGGTGAAAAAAGGGGATATCAGATGGAAATAGGGCTGGCAGCTGTACTTCTGACCCTGGTTTTCCTCCTTTTTCTCATCAGCTTCATTCCGCCCCTGGCCAAGAAGATCAACCTGCCTGAAACGGTCATCATTGCCGTATTGGGGATAGGGCTGGGGGCAGCGTCCTCTCTCGTCAACAATTCCATGGGGCTGGACCTGCTGGAAGGACCGGCAGGGGCTCTCCTGTCATTCCCCATCAGCAGTGAGGGCTTCCTGCTCATCTTCCTGCCACTCCTGGTCTTTCAGGGGGCCATGGGGATCAATGTCCGCAGTCTGACCCATGAAATCGCCACGGTGCTGCTGCTGGCCATCGTGGCTGTCATTGTCTCCACAGCGACTATTGGCTTTGCCCTCTATCCCTTTGCACAGCAGAGCCTCGTTGCCTGCCTCCTGCTGGGGGCCATCGTGGCCACGACAGATCCCTCTGCCGTGGCCAGCATTTTCCGTGAGATCGGCGCAGCGGCCCGCCTAAGCCGCCTTGTGGAAGGGGAAGCCCTGCTGAACGATGCAGCGGCCATTGCCATTTTCACCATCCTGGTATCGGCCATCACCGCCCATCACCAGATCAGTTTCAGTGAAGCCTGCATAGATTTTCTGACCAACTTTGCCGGAGCCGTCATCATCGGTGTGTCAGTCGCCCGACTGGCCCTCATCATGATTACTGCCATCAGCGGATTCCCCGCAGCTGAGATCACACTCTCCCTCGTGCTGCCCTATGGGGTTTACATCCTCTGTGACGATATCCTCGGGTTTTCCGGTGTGGTCGCCACGGCCTCTGCCGGTCTGACCATTTCGGCTTTTGGTCCATCCACCTTCCGTCCCCAGACGTGGCGCTTTCTCCGGGAATTGTGGGAGCAGATCGAGTTCTGGGCCAGTACGCTCGTCTTCATGCTAGCGGCCATGCTTGTCCCCCGTATGATGATCGGCATGACGAAGTGGGACCTTCTGCTGATCTTCATTGCCAGTCTGGCAGGGCTGATCGCCAGAGCAGCCGTCATCTTCGGCCTCCTTCCTCTCCTGATCCTCACCAGACTGTCGCCACCTGTTCCATTACGCTTCAAGACCACCATGGCCTGGGGTGGCCTGCGTGGCGCCATCACGCTGGCGCTGGCACTTGCTGTCAATGAAAACCCGCACATCAACGATTCCATCACCCATTTTGTCGGGATCGTAGCTACCGGATTTGTACTGACCACACTTCTCATCAATGGCACGACGCTACGCTCTCTGGTTCTTTTCCTGAAGCTCGACAGGCTGTCCCCCATTGATGAAGCTCTGCGAAACCAGATCATCGGTATCGGTCTCAGCCATGTGGCTCAGCGTGTGGCCCATGTGTCTGATGAACTCAGTTTTGGTGCCCGGACACGGGGCGGGGTCATCAGCCGGCTTGAACAGCGTGCCGAAAAGGAAAAAGCCAGCAACAATTTTGAGACAGCACTGACCGACAAAGATCGCGTCAACATGGCCCTGCTGACCATTGCCAACCAGGAGCGGACCCTGCTGCTGGACCTTTTCCGGGTTCAGGGAATGTCCAGCCGTCGGGTGATCGAGACCCTGCTGCGCGCTACAGAGGCCATCGTGGATGCCACCCAGCTGGAGGGACGGTATGGCTACGTCAAGACACGCCGCAAGAGTCTTCAGCCTTCCTGGCGTCTCCGCCTGGCACAGATGCTGCACAGGCGCTTTCATATTGATCGCCCGCTGACCGCCTGCATGATGGAGCGTTTTGAAACGCTGATCATTTCCCATCTGGTTTCCACATCCCTGATACGCTTTGTCCGGGAACGCATGGAACCCACTCTGGGACTCCGTATTACGGAAATCGTGTCTGAAGTGCTGGGACGGCAGCGCAAACTGCTGGATGATGCCCTGGCAACACTGAGGCTGCATTATTCCGGCTATTCAGAAGCGCTGGAGGGACGTCTGTTGCGCCAGATAGCCCTTCGTCTGGAAGATGAAGAATATGCCACTCTGGCAAAGGACAACCTCATCTCGCAGGAACTGCATCGGGAGCTTCATAAGTCGATCGAACGACAGAGGAATCGGCTGGACACGCCGTTACGCTTCAACCTGCGCAGTGGCATTGAGCAGCGTCTGAGGTCTTTCCCTGCCTTCAACGGGGTTCCAGATGCAGCCCTTCATGAACTGGCGGGCCGGGTCTTCATCTGTTTCCTCTCGCCAGGGGAGATACTGATCCGCAAAGGCGAGCGCATCCGCACGATCTATGCGCAGGTGGCAGGTCTTGTAGAAACATCCACCAGCACGGAAACCCAGGAAGTCATGCTGGGAGCAGGGGACCTGATTGGCGCCAACAGCCATATTCAGGGACAGAGAGCGCATAATACGGTCCGCTCCCTGCAATTTTCCCACATGCTGGCCATTCCAAAAGCTGATTTTGACAGGCTTCTGCAAACCTTTCCCATCGTGAAGCGTCAGATCATGAAGCGGCATGACATGAGGCTGAAGGGCTCTCTCGGAGCCAACGTGGTCATTACCAGAGAAGGCAACACCATCTCTCCAGCCCATGAAGCCGGTTTCATCATTTCGCCGATCGTGGAAAAACGCTGACCTTTTCAGCCGTGGGAAGAACCTGCCAGAAACAGGCGGCTGCCAATCCTGCTGGAGGCCATCAGGCCGAGCGTAGACAGGAAAGCAGCGCCTGAATGAAGCGACCAGAAAAGCGCATCAGGGATCTGGTGCAGCATCCCTGCCAGCTTGCCGACCATCAGGTTTCCCAGAAAAATATGCAATGTAAAGCAGGAAATCAGTGTCGTACTGTGCCGTGCAGGTGCATAACGGGAGAAGAGGGCCATTCCGATAGGAAAAGTCATCCCGCAGCCAATGTCATTGACAGTATGGAAGGCCACACCCCACCAGAGGCTGATCTGATGAGGGGCGGGGCAGACATATTCTCCTGCGATCAGGAATAACGGCCCAGCTGTCGCAATGGCGCTACCAATGATGATCTTTGTCATGTCATGTACGGGGCGGCCACGGCGGTGATCATACCAGCGCCAGAACCACAGGACCAGAAATCCCGTAATCATGCTGATGACGCTATCCAATGAAACCAGCGTACTGACGGGACACGTAATGCCCATGACAGTCAGGCGATAATGATCACTGCCCCAGAGAAGATAACCATCCATGATTTCCTGATTGGGAAGAACTCCAAGGGCAAACAGGCCTACCAGCCAGAGCAGAAAGACAATCCGTTTCTTTTCCACCACCGTGCAACCGACTGGCCGGATATCCTTGCCAACAGCAAAGGAGGCCGTTTCTTCTGGGAGATAACGACACCCCATGAGATAGCCAGCCAACCCCATCATCATCGCACAAGCTGTTGCCATGAAAGCCCAACGCCAGGCAATGGTTCCCAGAAAGGCGCAGAGAAGGGGAGAGATGATGGCCATGATCTGTATGCTCTGGCTGTAAAGCTGATAAGCATCAGAACGTCTACGGTCTTCCAACGTATATAGCGCTCCAACCTGCGCCTTCAGGCTGCCGGACAAAGCAACACCTGCCAAAAAGAGCCACAGGGCCAGAACAAAACAGCTTTCCGCCATCATGAGGGTAAAACTGACTGTCAGCAGACTGATGCCAATGACAGCAGAACGCGTCCGGCCAAGGCCGTGATCTGCCATGAAACTTCCCACAAATGGAGCTGCAAATATGACCGCCATGATGAGGCCCGAAAGACTGCCAGCTGTGGCGTCCAGACCACTGGGGGCGTACAGGCTATCATTGATGGACAGAAGGGACGGTAGGCCCAGAATATGCCGGGCCCGGTCTGTGTGCTGCAGGATGTCCTTCAGATACACCACCAATATGGAAAGCATCCCGTATTGGGCAAAGGAGAGCCAGCCTTCCGTCCAGAACAGAACCCACAAACCTTTGGGATGCCCAAGAAATTCAGTCTTCGGGTTTTTATATCTGGCTGGAAGGATATCAAATAATCTGTCAGTCATGGGTTGTCTTATAGCAGCGACAGAAATCTTGTGGGAGTTCCCTTCACAAAAGAAAATCGCATAATAAAGATTATGCAAACTCATATATGTTAAAACCAACCAGATAATCTAACGACCAGCCATACATACCAGCAAATTCAACGTATCAAACATCCATGACGCCACAATCATATGACCTCACAGAACCCAATGGCAATGTGCATCCCATGCTGCGACCATATAGTGCATTGGGCTGATCCAGCCCATACCATTACCCAGTTCTGTTCTTGGCCATCAACAGATCAGAAACTGACAGACAATTACCGGCACGAACCATTATAAAAACGATCAAACCTGTAGCCCAGAGACGTCAGCACCTCATAACCGATCGTACCCACACATTCGGCCATCGTAGCAATATCCTGCTGCGGCCCGATGAGTGTCAGCCATACACCCTCCCGGGCAACCTCATCCGGCAACTCCGTAACATCAACGGAAAGACTATCCATGGAAATCCGTCCGAGAACAGGCAGACGTTTATCTCCCCACCACAAGGCACCATCCCGGGCAAAAGAACGGAAGATGCCATCGGCATAGCCAATACCAACAGTCGCCACACGCCTGCGCCGCTCTGCACGATAGGTCAGGCCATACCCGATACTCCCCCCTGCCTCGACAGTCCTGACCTGCAATATCTGAGCCTCAAGCCCAATGGCTGGCACGAGTGGGCAGCTCTCCCCATGCGGCGGAATGCCATAAAGCGCAATACCGGGGCGAACCATCTCGAAATGATAGTCAGCTCCCAGGAAAATGCCGGAAGAAGCCGCCAATGACCGAGGCACATCAGGAAAAACTGCACTCATGGCCAGAAAACGCTGAAGCTGCTCCCTGTTGGCAGGGTCATCTGGCTGATCCGCACAGGCCAGATGGCTCATGACGAGGACCGGCTTCAACCCTCTCAGAACCTCGATGCGAAGGTCATCTTTCGAAACCCCGAAACGGGACATGCCCGTGTCGAACTGGAGAGCCGCCGGATGATCCTGCCCCTCCCCATGACAGAAAGCCCGCCACTGCCTTACCTGCTCCAGACTGTTCAGAACCGGGATCAAACCATGCTCCACCATCGTTTCCGGCTGCCCTGTCAGGAAGCCATGCAGCACGAAAATCCTCTTGTCCGGCAGCAGTCTCCGCAGCTGGCATCCTTCCTCCGGCTGGGCCACAAAAAAGGTCTGGACCCTGTCAGCAAGACTGGAGGCAATCTCCCGCACACCCAGCCCATAAGCATCAGCCTTGACCACAGCAGCACATTCCGCACCCCGTACGCACTCCGCCAACCACGCATGGTTCCTCCTGATAGCGGCAAGATCCACCGTCAGACGGGCACTTGTCTGCTTGCAGAAATGCATCTCTCTGGCCTCTCATTCTCATGCTGTCCAAGATCAGGCGCCCTGATCTTACAGGAAATATCTTCCTTAGAAATTATTATTTAATGATAAAATCCCATACCGTTTTTTCCCTGTTTTCCGGGCTTTTCTCCCAGTTTTCAGGAAGGAAGACAAAGCCTCCCGCCAGAGGGCAGCAATTTTGTCGGTGAAAATCATGACATATGCTTGAGGCAGAGGGGTGTTCTGTATTAGAGACAGGGCACAGCATTACTGCTCTGCGGGCGCAGAGTGGTCTTTACCCTATGAACAGGGGTCAAGTTTTTTTGATTTCGCAGGGGCCTCAGGATGTTCAGTCCGATGGTCCAAACGGAGCTAGTCCAGGTTTGACCGAGGCCAATCAGAAACCCACTCCCACACTCTCCATCACCCCGAGCCGCTCCGGCATCGAGCGCCGCTATGGAGACTTCCCCAGCTTCCCCGCTGCCCTTGACTACGCAGCACAGGGGGCCAGTGGCTTCAATATCTATTCTGGACGGGGAACCCTGCTGGAAGTCCTCCCCTACAGCAAGCTGCGACAGCAGGCCCATGCCATGGCCCGCCGCCTGCTCGGCCTGGGACTGGAGCCGGGAGACAGGGTGGCCATTGTTGCGGAAAGTGACGGTGATTTCGCCCGCATTTTCTTCGGTTGCCAGTATGCCGGTCTCGTCCCCGCCCCCCTGCCCCTCCCTGTCGCTTTTGGTGGCAAGGAAGGGTACATCGAGACACTGCGTGGCATGATCACAAGTGCGGATGCCAGAGCCGTTGTCGTCCCCAAGGTCATCGGTGACTGGACAGCCGATATCGTCGCTGGTTTTTCCCTTCTCTTTGGCGGGTCCCCGGCTGAACTGACAGCCTGTGAGGAAAAGGATATTCCGCTGCCGGAAATCAGTGAGGATTCTCTCTCCTACCTCCAGTTTTCATCGGGCAGCACTCGCTTTCCCATGGGCATCAGTGTGACGCAGAAAGCCGGAATGGCCAATGCTCACGCCATTGCCCGTCATGGTCTCCAAGTCTATCCCAGCTCTGATGAGCGGGATGACCGTTGCGTCTCATGGCTGCCGCTTTATCATGACATGGGGCTTGTCGGTTTTTTCCTGACGCCCATGACCTGCCAGCTTTCTGTCGATCTCCTGCCCACACGGGAGTTTGCACGCCGTCCGCATATCTGGCTGGAGCTGATTGCCCGCAACAAGGCAACCATGTCCTACAGTCCTTCCTTTGGCTACGAGCTCTGCGCCCGCCGTGGCGCCCGGGAGGATATTGATCTTTCCTCATGGCGTGTGGCCGGCATCGGCGGTGACATGATCCGCCCGCACATCATCCACAATTTCGCCGAGACTTTTGCCAAACGTGGCTTTGATGAAAAGGCCTTCGTCGCCAGCTATGGCATGGCCGAAACAACTCTGGCCATCAGCTTTGCCCCGCTCAACACCGGGCTGCGTACAGATACGGTCGACCTCTCCATCATGGAACGGGAAGATTATGCGCAGCCGGCTAAGAAAGGTACCGATACAGCACGTGACTTCGTGCTGTGTGGCGTCTGCCTGCCCGGACATCAGATCGAAGTGCGTGACGGTTCCGGCAAAGCACTGAAGGAACGTCAGGTTGGCACCGTCCATGTCCGCGGCCCCAGCCTGATGAAAGGCTATTTCAACCGCCCGGACGAAACGGCAAAGGCCTTCTCCGGGGATGGGTGGCTGAATACTGGCGATATCGGCTACATGCTTGATAACCAGATCGTCATTACCGGGCGTGCCAAGGATCTCATCATCATCAATGCCCGAAACATCTGGCCGCAGGACCTGGAATGGGCCGCAGAGCATGAAGTCGACTCTCTCCGTTCCCGTGATGTCGCCGTCTTCTCGGTTGAAGATGGCCAGGGAGAGCGGGTTGTGGCGCTGGTCCAGTGTCGCTACACGGAAGAAGAACCCCGTAGCAGACTGAAAGAAGAACTGGTTGCCCTGTTCCGCCGTCTACATGGTATTGATGTGGATGTGGTTCTGGTGCCGCCACGGTCTCTGCCCCAGACCTCATCGGGAAAGTTGACCCGGGCTCGTGCCAGGGCCATGTACCTCAACAAGGAATTCGCCTGAGAGCTGAAGAGGCCATTCCCAAATATGAGAAGGAAGGTCATGCTGGTCTTCCTTCTTCGCTTGGTCACAAAGGGACAAGACATGACAGACAGTGTTGCTGATATCTCTCACATGATTCTCCAGAAACTTCTGGAAAACCCGAAAGTGCCACGCGACATTTCCGAAGACAGTCGGATCGTGGAAGACTTGGCCTTCGACAGTCTCGCCGTCATGAATTTTGTGATGGAGATTGAGGATATGCTTGATGTCTCCGTCCCTCTCGACAAGCTTGCAGACATCCGTACCATAAAAGATCTCGCTTCCTGTCTGCATACCATCAAGGCAGAACAGGCATGAGCGCTGGCATTTTTGACAAATACGCCACTCTGAAGGGAAATTACGACTCCCTCATGGCTGCAAGCCCGAGGAATCCTTTTGGCGTCGTGATAGAGCGCCCTCTTTCCGCTACGGTCGGTATCATCGAGGGGCGGGAAACCCTTCTCTTCGGTACCAACAATTACCTTGGTCTCAGCCAATCCACCGCAGCACGGGACGCAGCCATCCATACGGCCAAAACCATGGGCGTGGGCACTACAGGCTCCCGCATTGCCAATGGTACGTTCGGACTGCATCAGCAGTTGGAAAAGGCTCTGACGTCCGTTTTCAGAAAAAAACACGCCATGGTGTTCTCGACAGGATACCAGGCCAATCTGGGGACGATTTCGGCCCTCGTGAACAAGGATGACATCCTTTTTCTCGATGCTGACAGTCATGCTTCCATCTATGATGGAGCCCGCCTTTCTGGGGCACAGGTCATCCGCTTCCGGCACAATGACCCGGCGGACCTGGAGAAGCGTGTCGCCAGAACAGCCAAAACGACCGGGGCCCGCCTGATCATCGCTGAAGGCATCTACTCCATGACGGGGAACATCGCTCCCCTCAAGGAGTTCGTCGAGGTCAAGAAGCGCCACAACATTCCCCTGATGGTAGATGAGGCCCATTCTTTTGGTGTGCTGGGCGAGCATGGCCGTGGCGTTGCAGAAATGCAGGGCTGTGAGGACGATATCGACTTTATCGTCGGAACGTTCTCCAAATCTCTCGGGACGGTCGGGGGATATTGCGTAACGGATCATGATGAAATTGATCTCATGCGCCTCTGCTCCCGCCCCTACATGTTCACAGCCTCGCTGCCACCTGAAATCATCGCAGCAACCCTGGCGGCCCTCGAGGAAATCCAGAACCGTCCTGATCTGCGCCAGAAACTGCAAGATAATGCAGCCCGACTGCATCAGGGATTCAAGTCTGTCGGACTGAACACGAGCAGCTTCGTCTCCCCGGTCATTGCCGTCACGCTGGAAGATATTCCGCAGGCCATTACCTTCTGGAACGCACTCCTTGATGCCGGAGTCTATGTCAATCTCTCCCTGCCTCCGGCAACGCCGGACAACAGGCCGTTGCTGCGCTGCTCTGTCATGGCGGCACATTCTGCTGCCGAAATTGACCGGGCCGTAGAGACATTCGGCACCATCGCCAAAGAACTGAAGCTGGTCTGATCCCGCCCGACAGGCCGGAGCCCCCAAAGCAGGATCATGATTCCGCTTTGGGGGCTTTTCTTTTGATAAGCATCCCCATCAGGCCGTTGTCATGATCTCCCTGACCGGAGATGCCGGGCCCGCCAAAGAAAAAGCGGCAGGGTCAAAATAGGGTGCCTTTTCTCAAAAGCCGATACGTGGATCGTCTGTCCCGTGTGCCGCTGTATTTTCCACAGCAGATAGCTCACCCCATCCCTGAACGTAAACGCTGCCTTGATGAGACGTGCCACGTTCAACGGCTTCCCAAAGGCTTTCACCCTTCCCCAGTCCCGTGTTGCCTTGTCTCTCGCTGAAGCCGTAAGCTGGGGAAGCAGAACGTCTCCCTGCGCAGCATAGCTCAGGGAGGCCTGCCTCCAGGCTGCTTTCAGCAGGATTTCGTATCGCTCCTCTCTTCCTGCCAGAAGGTTGTGGCTGCGTCCCTTCTTTTCCACACGCAGCTCGGCAGCGTAGGTATGGGCAAACAGATCGTGCCAGTATACGTCCGCCCTGCCCTGCTCAGGTCCCAGCAAGGCCGCCCAGCAGGATGCCGTAATCACACATTGGCTAATGGCCTGTAAAAGACGATCAGCACTTCCAGCATCACGTACCCAGACCAGACGCACCGGCTGGCAGAAGCGGGCCCATATGGTCGTATCCACTGTAAAAAGCGTACTGCGCCCGAGAAACTGCGCTATGGACAGAAAGGCAACTTTTGCTCGTATGGTCCGCCCCTCTACCTCATGTTCCATGTAATAGACATTGGGGGGAAGAAGACGATTGGCCATACGGGCCAAGGCATGTACACCCAGACTTTCCGGCCGGTCTGTGATGACATAGAAATCAACGATCCCCTCGGGATCAACCTTGCGGAGAACCGATCCATAAAATAGGACACCGAGCGGCGGCCTGCGCAGCCGACTGGCAACAGCCTCTGCAAACTGGGCGAGCTCTCCAGCTACGGGCGTTGTCAGCTCATTGATGAGCGTCTTCCTGATGATGTCAGACATGGACAAACCGAAAGGCCGGTCCTTCTTCCAGTTTCAGGCGGCCACCGGCAGAAACTGGAAAGACCTCACCATCCAGAACAAAATCACTGTCTGTTTCAAGCTGCATCGCCCGGGCAGTAGCGCTCGTGTAATCCTTGTGTGCCCGCAGCCATTCCGGTGCCCGCCCCCTCAGGAGGTTGAAACAGGCCTTCGGCAACGCCTCAGGAAACGCATGGACATCAAGAAAATGGAACCCGTCCCTACTGGTATCTTCATTCCAGAATGGCCAGATGCCATGAGACAGTTTTTCCAGCGCTGTCGTCATGAAAAGGAAGCTGCGCCCCTCCCTGCCTGGCACAGGCAATCCCGTTCCCTCTGCCGACCAGGAGAGCCTGTCCCCATTCATCCAGGAATGGCGGCTGCGACGGAAAAGAAGGCTCGCCATGCTGCTGAAGAGCGTAAAGAAAACAGCAAGATCATGCGGAGCAAATTTCAGGACATTCGGCGAATGAGCGATACGGACAGCTCTGGCATATCCCGTACAGCCACCAAACATGCCCAGTACCGAAGGCCGTTCTCCATCCGGCCAGGACAATCTTATGGGCGTCCTAATACAGCTTTTCAGCCCTTCAGGGCGCAACAGACGATCAATGGCGGCCTCGCCATGCAGGCCGAACCCGACATCACCGGCTATGAGATTGGTATTGCCGGAAGGCAGAATGGCCACGGACGGCAGGGGACAGTCATGATAGACAGAAGCAATCGCTGTCAGACAGGCACTGACCGTACCATCCCCCCCACTGATGGCAATCAGATCCACACCCCGGCTTTTCAGTTCAGTCAGATGCGCAGGGAGATGGCTGTCATTTAGAGCAGATACGCAGAAATCCCCCATTTTTTGCCGTGCCATTCGCACGAACTGCCCTTTGTCCTGAGCATTTTTGCGGCTGTTGGGGTTATGTATCAGGGCCGATTGTACGACATTCATCAATTTCTGCATCTATCCACCACGCATCCGCCCAGAAACATAAAAAAGCCAGGCTATTTCATACGCTGGCCGAACCCCTTTAACATGGCTATGCTAAGGGGGCCAGCAAGGAGTTTTTCTCCTGAGAGATCACCCGCCCCTTCATGGATATGGTGCAACAATGCTTTCCGACCCGTCCGCCACTGCATCTTCCCGGCGTGACCTTTCTGTCTGTCTGGCCCATATGTCAGACCCGCATCTGCCTCCCCCCACCATCGCATGGTCTGCCTTCCTCAACAAACGTCTGCTCAGCCGCATTCTCTGGGTCAGCAGACGGAAGCATGTCCTGCTGCCATCCGTCACAGCCGAGCTGCTCGAAAACATCGCCTCCCACAAGGAACTTTCTGCCCTGCTCATCAGCGGCGACATAACAAATTTCGGCACGAAGGAAGAATATCGTCAGGCGGCTGCCTGGCTGTCCACCTTGCCTCTCACTCCCGTCGTCGTACCAGGCAACCATGACTTCATGGCGCCCATTTCTTACAGGAACAGCCTGGCACAGTGGGAAACGTGGTCCGACAGTGCCTTTCCTTTTGTCCGTTTTTTCGGAAGGGTCGCCGTCATCGGGCTCAACTCCGCTCTGCCAACCCCTCCTTTTACCGCCTACGGACGCATCGACAGGAAACAGCGCGAAAAACTGGCAAGCCTTCTTGCGAAATTGGGTGAAGAAGGATACTGCCGGGTTGTCATGCTTCATCATCCCCCTCGCAAAAAGCTGCTGCCTTTCAGGAAATCCCTGATCAACACGCCAGCCCTGTCCAGCCTCCTGCGTCGCCATGGAGCAGACCTGGTCCTGCACGGACACTCTCACGATGCAACCATAACCACCGTCGAGGGGACAGACATACCCCTTCTGGGGGTCGGCGCTGCGGCCATGAACAGCCAGAATCCCGAGCGCAGGGCCTCATGGAACCATCTTACCTTTACCCCGCATGAAGAAGGATGGCAGATCAGGCTCATCCGCCGAGACCACACGGGGCACCCCTTTTCCCACATGGAATGGTTCTCCAGCATTTCGGCAAGGCAGCCTGCATGTTGATACGAAGTACCCTGCCAACACTGGATCGCTACCTACTGAAGCAGCTGATTCCCCCCTTTACGATTGCATTGGGGACGATGCTTGTTGCCCTGCTGCTGGAGCGACTGCTGACGCTGTTCAACCATCTGGCCAGCAGCGGCAGCTCCATTGCCACACTGATCACGCTTCTCAGCGATCTCCTGCCCCATTATATGGGACTGGCGCTACCGGCTGCCCTCTGCATCGCAATCTTCATGACCGTCAACCGGATGAGCGATCACAACGAGATTGACGTGCTGTGTGCCGGCCATATTTCCCTGCTGCGCATCAGCCAGCCTTACATCAAGGTCGGGGCCATATTGGCCACCCTCAGCCTGCTCCTGTACGGCTACATTCAACCGATTGCCCGATATGACTACCGGGAAGGATTCTATTTCGCCAAACATACGGGCTGGGCACCCCACCTTCAGTCTGGCATGTTCGCCTCAACATCTTCCACCACCATGCTGACAGCAGACCGTGTCGACCATGGTGGGGCCCGTCTGAAAAACATCTTCATCCGCAATCTGAAGGATAATGGGAAAGCTGAGCTCATCACGGCTCCCAGAGGGCTGCTGACCATTTCTGAGCGGGACCAGGCCACCCAGCTCGACCTCTGGGATGGGCAGGTCATTCACGTTAACACACCAGATGTGCCTGACGACCATGCTACCGTTACCCATTTTGAACATATAGCCCGTGTCATCGAACGCAGCAAAAGCCGAAAAGCTTTTCGATCCCGTGGTGATGATGAACGGGAAATGACCACACCCGAGCTGTTCCAGGCCCTCCGCCACGGCTCCCCACGCATTTCCTACATCGTGCTCCGCTCCGAAATGGATTTCCGTCTGGCACGGGCCATCAGCATCATGTTCATTCCACTGCTTGCCATCGCTTTCGCCATCGGGCGCAAGCGTCGCCGATCCGTGGTCGGGCAGATCATGCTCGCCATCATTCTGGTCGGCTTCAATGAGGTTCTCCTTTTTGGGCACAGCATGGCCACAAATGGAAAAGCCTCCGTCTGGCTGACGATCTGGGTTCCCGAATTCCTCTTCTGCATTGGCTGCACGGCAGCCCTGCTGGCACGCTCCCAGGTCTCCTGGCGTCACAGAAAACCGGTACTCCTGAACAGGACGTCACCATGAGAGTCCTGCCCTCCAATCCCACCCTGCTTCAGGTCTTTCTCAAGCCGCTTCTGACAAAGATTCTCCTATGCTGTGGCGTGCTGACAGCCCTGCTCGAGATTCTTGCCCTGCTGGATGATGCCTCCACCATTCTGGACAGGCATCTGGGGATTAGTGGCCTGTTCCGATACATAGGCCTGCACCTGCCAACACTCATCGTTGAAATCATGCCCCTCTCGGTCATGATCGGGGGCCTGTTCACGCTGCTTCAGATGGCACTCTCCAGCGAGATTGCCGTGCTGCGGGCAGCCGGGCTCTCTACCCTCAACATGTTCCGCTACCTTCTGCCCATTCCACTCCTGCTTGGCGTCATCTGCATGGCCGTGCAACTATGGGTCATTCCCCCCTGTGAGCAGGAACTCAACCGCTGGTGGAACGAAGGCGCAACGCAGGCCAATGCCACTGACGATCTACACAGCCTGTGGTTCCGCCTCGGAACAGACATCATCCATGTTGAAACCATCAGCCATGGTGGAAGAAACCTTTCCAAGGTCATCTTCTACCGTCGTCAGGCCGAGAACGGAAACCTGACCGCAGCCCAGTATTATGAAAATCTGGTCCATGAAGGAGGACACTGGGTCAACCATGGCATCGCTAGGCAGCTGACCGTTTCCAACGAACAGACACAGGTTCAGCTGAGCAGCGAACCGCCCCCTCCCACCCTGACGGCATCCCCGCAGGAGATCATCAACATGACATTGCAGGGCGTGTATTATACCCCGCATCAGTTCTGGAAAATTTTCTCGGGAAAAGTGCCATCCAATTTACCTAGGTCAAATTATCTGATGGCATTATATGCTACACTGATGCTGCCGGTGCAGATGGCGGTGATGCTTCTCATCACTCTGCCCATCACCTACATTCCGCCGCGTGCGGGATTGCGGAACCCGTTGCCGGTGTACGTGATGGCGGCTGGTCTGGGAGTGGTCATTCTACAGGGCATGATCTCGGCTCTGGGAAATTCAGGTTCCCTTCCCATATTAATCGCTATAAGTTCGGGCCAGATCGTGGCAGCCCTGTTTGGTCTGGCATGGATACTGCGGATGGAGGAAAAATGAGTACGTTCAAACAATTTTTCCAGGGCACGACTCTCATGCAGAAAGGCAGGAGTTATGATCTGGGAAAAATGAATCTTTCGCAGTTATGGGCGGCTTACCTTACCTATCCGACAATCCTGCTCTATTTTGCCCTGATTATCGGTACGGCCATACTTAGCCTGTATCTGCGTCACAGCTGGTGGGGAGTCCTCATCCCCATTCCCGTCATTGTCGCTGTCTATCCGACAGCCTGGTACATCATCCACCGTTACATCCTGCACGGACGCTGGTTCTACCGGAACCCCATCACAGCCTCCATGTGGAAGCGTATCCATTTTGACCACCACCAGGATCCCCATCTGCTCGAAGTCCTGTTCGGCTCTCCTCTGAACACAGTTCCGACCATGATGGTCATCACCATGCCCATAGGCTGGCTGATTGGCGGCTGGGGTGGAGCTTTTTCAGCACTCTCCACAGCGCTGGTCATGACCTGCATCTATGAATTTTTCCACTGCATCCAGCATCTGGCCTACAAACCCCGCTGGCAGTGGGTGGTGTACATCAAGCAGCTCCATGTCCTGCACCATTTTCACGATGAAGATGGCAATTACGGCATCACCAACTATCTGCCAGATCGCCTGATGGGTACCTTTTACCGGGCCGCCAAGGAACGCCCCCGCAGCCCGTATGTCTTCAATCTGGGCTACACGGTCGAAGAGGCAGAGCGTTATCCTTGGGTCATGCGGCGGACAGGTGCCCCTCCCCGTGACCGGCCGGACCCTGCCCGTGCTCCCAAGAACGAAGAACTTTCCAAGAGCGCATGAACATTCCAGTCCTGATACTGGCCGGGTCGCGTGACGGCGAGCGTGACCCTCTGGCCCGCATGGGGCAGGTATCTCACAAAGCATTGCTACCCATTGCAAACAGCCCCATGATTGAGCGTGTTCTCCATACGCTTGAACAGGTTCCTGAAATCGGGCCAATATGGGTCAGTATCGAACAGCCCGGTCTATTGAGCCATTTGGGGGATCGCATCACTCTTTTGCGGTCTGCCCCCTCTCCAAGCGAAAGTGTTGCCCAGGCACTCGACGCCATCGGCACGCCCTGCCTCGTCACGACGGCAGACCATGCTCTGCTCCGCCCGGAGTGGGTCAGGGAATTCATCGAAAAGAGTCGGACAGCCAATGTCGACCTGACGGCCGGTGTCGCCTTGAAGGAGACAATCCTGCGGGACGTACCCCAGACCAAGCGGACCTACATCCGCTTGGCAGATATTCAGTTTTCAGGCTGCAATCTCTTCTGGCTGGCTACTCCACAGGCGAAAGCCGTAGTTGCGCTCTGGCAGCGTCTTCAGCGTTACCGGAAACAGCCTCTGCGCATGGCCATGATTCTGGGGCTGCCGACCATTCTGCGTACCCTTACGCGCACGCTCAGTTCCCACAGGCTTGAAGAACGCATACATGCCCTTACGGGCGCCAGAATACGACTTATCCCTCTCTCTGACGGCCGGGCTGCTGTCGATGTTGACAAACCCGCTGACGCAGCTCTCGCAGAGCAGTTGCTGAGTCACCCCTGACATTTCCCTTCATGCCGCCCCATTCTGACAACGGCATGAAGAGAAACACGATCTTACTTCAAAATCTGTCTCTTGATATTGAAGAGAAAAGGTCCCAGTCCGCGGCGTATTTTCTTGAAATCCGCCAGCGTTACATCTCCAGCGGCAGAAAGAGTATGCATGCCGTCTGGATAGTCCCTGATTTCCGGCAGATGCACTGGGACGGAATCTCCCCCGCAAATTGACGGCCTCCCCTTACCAAAGCCACTGATCCGAAGCAGACGGATGCCACCGCCATATGTCTCCGAACAATCCTGCACTGGCAGGAACACTTCATCGCCCTCAACAAACGGCGTCCCTCCCGGACGGGCACCGCTGCGGTCAATCAGAAAATGCCCCATATCGCACCATGGGCCTGTCAGCTCTTCTGCAAGAGCAATGTGCAATGTGCTCTGCCGTGCCTGTTTAGGGGCAGGTGGTGTCCAGAACAGCCACCAGCGTCCAGCATAATGAAGTGGGGTGGCGTCAATCGCTCCAATGGGGAAGTCGAACATGGGCACACGCTGCCACTCATAGGGAAAGGATGTTGCCTTGTAGAGTGTCAGACGCCCGGACTTGTAGGCCTCCGGCAGCATGTAGGTCACTCCCTCGTGCCGGAACACATAGGGATAAGAGAGATGCCAATCCTCACTCAGGACACAGCGACGCTCCTGCAGGGCGAAGGACTCATCGTAAATGAGAACCTCAATGACACCCTTGGCCTGGCTGTAATCATAATACTCAGCAAAAACATGCAAGCGTCCCCCGTCCCATAGACCAAAAGGATCTGCAAGAAACCCATCCTTTCCACAGGACGGCAGGAACGTCATGTCTATGTCGTCCAGACTGTTCTGCCGGATAACCTGCTCAAAAGGAGCATGAAGAATGGCCGAACGCCAATAGTCCATTTTAAACAGCTTCATCTCTTATCATCCTACGGATACATGCTCATAAAATCATCTTCCACCATACAGAGCTGCCCTCTCCAGTGGAAGAGCTACTGTTCCTCTGGAATGGCTGACAGCCGGAGCATCTTCCTGTACTTTTCTGCCCCGGACACGTCGCAGCTGCCATATTCAAGGATTCATGAATGCCCATCACATACGATACGGATACCGCCATCGACATCCGCTTTCATGCGGCCTGTTCCATCATCAAGGAAGCTGCGGCCCTTGCCCTGAACATGCAGCCTGCCCCCGGTAAGCCAGCCGCTGATCTCAAGGGCCATCAGGACTACGTGACTGAAGCAGACAGGACCGTGGAACAGTTTGTCACGGCCCGTCTGGGAGCCCTCTTCCCCGAGGATGCCTTTCTGGGAGAAGAGCATGGCGGCAGCTCATCCGGGCTCTTCCGATGGGTCATAGACCCTATTGATGGCACATCCAATTATGCCAGAGGCCGTAATCGCTGGTGCATTTCTCTAGGCCTCATGCACCGGAATGTCCCGGTGGCAGGTATCATAGAAGCTCCAGCCATCCGGGAAAGCTTTACGGCAAGAAAGGGAAAAGGCGCCTTCCTCAATGGAGCCCCCATCAAGGCATCAACAACCGACAAGATGAATGAAGCCATGGTGGAAATTGGCTGGTCACCCTACGTCCCCGAAGGCTGGTACCCCGAAAAGATGCAGGCCCTTTTGCACAAGGGGGTCATGCCACGGTCGCTGGGGTCTGGCGCCCTCGCTCTGGCTGACGTTGCCTGTGGTCGCTCGGATGGTTATCACGAATACGTCATCTTCCTCTGGGATGTTGCTGCGGCCCTGGTCCTTCTTGATGAAGCTGGAGCCCACGTGTCACCTTTCCTGAAAATGGGCGGCCTGACGCAGCGTACGACCATCCTCGCCTGTGCCCCGCTGGTTGCGGCAACCCTCTCGAAGACACTAGGCGTTACACTAGATTAAGTTTATAGTTCCAACGTGCATCCGTTTTCAGCCTACAGAGAGGTTTCCGATGTCCAAGTCATTTTCCTACATCTCACGGACTGTTTCCATTGCTGCGGGTGTTGGCATGCTCGCCATGAGCGCCTGCGCCGGTGACGCAGCCGCTGCCAAGATTTCCAAACAGCAGGTTCTCGTAAACAAGGCTACATTCGCCGTGCAGTCCGCTCTGCTTGACTCCAAAGTCAAGGAAAAGACGGCCCATGTACTTGGCGAGACAAAAGCCGTCGTGATCTGTCCCGACGTCACGAAGATGTCTCTCATCGTTGGTGGTACCGGTGGGCGTTGCGTCCTGCTGGCCCGTGGTGCCAACAATTCCTGGTCTGACCCGGCTTTCTATAACCTGAGCGCAGGCTCCTTTGGTCTTCAGGCTGGTTATCAGCACAGCCAGCTTTTCTTCTTCATCACGTCCCAGAAAGCACTCCTGAACCTGATGGATCACGAGTTCAGCTTTGACGCCAGTGCCGATGCTGCTTTTGGCAATGACAGCAGCAGCACGCAGAACACCCCCAAGGAAGTCTATGCCATGCAGAAGATGAAGGGGGTTTTTGCTGGTGTGTCCCTCGGCAGCAGCAAGCTGAAACCCGATAGTGAGGCGAACCGTTCCTATTACCATCAGGTCGTCGGGCCGGAAGACATCGTTGTGCGGATGCAGGTCAACAACAAGTCAGCCGATGCGCTGCGTCGTGTCGTCATGAAGGCCTTCAACCAGTAAGATTGAGGCAGATCATACGGTCTTCTCACAGATGGGGGCATTATCCAGAAGTGGATAATGCCCCTTCTTCTTTTCAGGTATCCCGCTGCACAGGAAAAATTACTGGGCTGCCGCTTTTTTCATACGGCGATAGGCACGGACGTTATCCGTCTGTTCGGCAAGGGTATGGGCAAAATTATGCCCCCCATGTCCTGTTGCGACAAAATACAGCGCATTACCCGAAGCGGGATGAGCTGCTGCCTCCAACGACTCACGACCGGGCGAACAGATAGGCCCCGGAGGCAGACCCGGATGAAGATAACTGTTGTAGGGGCTTTCTGTCTGCAGGTCCTCATGCGTCAAGGGGCGAGGCAGCACCCCATCTCCATCGCTCAACCCATAAATGACAGTCGGATCTGTCTGAAGCTTCATTCCCTGTTTCAGACGGTTCAGGAAGACCCGGGCGATCTGTGGTCTCTCCTCTGCCAAAGACGTCTCCCTTTCCACAAGCGAAGCCAGAATCAGAAGCTGTTCTGGTGTGGTTATGACACCCTGCAAGGCTGCTTGATCCCGCTGATCCCAGATCGCCTGAAGCGTCTTACCCATTAATTCTGTCATGTGATGCAGAAGTGCCTGTCGCTCCATGCCCCAGACATAAAAGAACGTCTGAGGTGCCACCTGCCCCTCCCCTATGGTGGGAAGGTCTCCTTGCAACGCAGGTGCCTGCATCAGTAATGTCCTGATGCGCTTTGCTGTCAGGCCCTCCGCTACGGTCAAACTGTGCGTGACAGGATGCCCATGACGGAGAATCTCAAGACTGTGAGCCATGGACACCCGCTCTGGAAACTTCAGTTCCGCTGCGTGAATCGCTCCCTGTGAGCGGGTGGCATACATGGCTACCTTGAAGAACAGGGAAGACACACCACCCCGTGCCAGAATCCCATTTTCCTGAAGGGCTTCAATGACCCGACCAGTGCCACCCTTTGGGATGACAACCACACGCTCTGTCTGTAAAGGCCCCGGGTCTGTGTAATGGCCATACCCGGCGAAAACGGTTCCACCAGCAGCGGCCAGCAGCAAAGCAAAGACCCGTCCTTTTGTCAGGAGACGGAAACGCTTCCTGGCCCTGCTTCCACTCTCTTCTTCAGGCCCCTGTTTTCTGGAAGTGTCTGATGCAGGTTCCTGTGCCATCGTTTCAGTCTCCAGCGTCGAAAATCTGCATCAGACAGTCAGATCAGCCCCTGAACCGCTTCAGAACAAGGCTGGCGTTGGTCCCACCAAAGCCAAAGCTGTTGGAAAGAGCAACATCCACCTGCTGCTCTTTCGCCTTGTGAGGGATACGGTCCATGGCGCTCTCACTGGACGGTTCATCCAGATTGAGCGTAGGAGGCAAGATACCATCACGCATGGCCTGGAGGCAGAAAATGGCCTCCACGGCGCCAGCGGCACCCAGCAGATGCCCGATCGCCGACTTTGTGGACGACATGCTCGTACCAGCAGCTGCATCACCAAACAGGCGCTCTACAGCCCCGAGTTCCAGGTCATCCGCCATTGTGGAGGTCCCATGAGCATTGACATAGCCAATCTCGGCAGGGCTGACCCGGGCATCCTTCAGGGCAGCCTGCATGGCACGGAAGGCCCCTTCATGATTCTCCGCCGGAGCGGTGATGTGATAGGCATCCCCCGAAAGACCATACCCAACGACTTCGCCATAAATCTTGGCACCACGACGCTTTGCATGTTCGTACTCTTCCAGCACGACCACGCCGGCACCCTCACCCATGACAAACCCGTCACGCTGCCTGTCCCACGGGCGGGATGCTGTTGTCGGACTGTCATTGAAACTGGTCGAAAGGGCGCGGGCTGAACAGAAACCGGCAATACCGAGCTCGCAGATGGCCGACTCTGCGCCACCAGCAACCATTACCTTCGCATCGCCATGCTGGATCAGACGGGACGCATCACCGATCGCATGGGTACCGGACGCACAAGCGGTCACCACGGCATGATTCGGCCCCTTGAAACCATAACGGATGGACAAATGCCCCGCCGTGAGATTGATCAGCGATGAAGGAATAAAGAAAGGAGAAAGACGACGTGCCTTGCCTGCTGCCACAGCCAGCGAGTTGTCGTAGATCGTTTTCAGGCCGCCAATGCCAGAACCGATCATGACACCTGTTGCACAACGATCTTCCTCTGATTCCGGCTTCCAGCCTGAATCTTCCACAGCCTGGATACCCGCTGCCAGACCAAGATGGATGAACCGGTCCATCTTTTTCTGTTCCTTGACAGGCACCCAGTCGGAAAGGGTAAGTCCACCCTCTTCCGTTGGTCCGGCTGGAACTTCGCCTGCAATTCTCGCCGGAAGATCAGAAGCATCAAACTGTGTGATCGGACCAATGCCGGATTGAGAGTTGATAAGGCGCTTCCATGTCAGTTCTGCACCAACAGCCAACGGGCTGACTACGCCTATTCCCGTAACGACCACACGTTTTCTGTCCGTTCCAGAGCCGCTCATCGCCGCCTTACCTCACAATTCGTAAATACGCATAAAGCGAAACGGACTTGCTCCGCTTCGCTCTTTCAGAACGGAGCGGACTGATCCCCGACCAGCCCGTCCCGTCATCCAATCCCTACACCGGGAATCAGGCAGCTTTCTGCTTGGTGATATACTCGATGGCATCATTCACAGTAGCAATCTTCTCGGCGGCATCTTCCGGAATCTCGACGGAGAATGCTTCCTCGAAAGCCATGACCAGCTCGACCGTGTCCAGACTGTCAGCGCCCAGATCGTCGATGAAGGAAGCATCCGGCTTCACCTGGCTTTCTTCGACGCCCAAATGCTCGACGACGATCTTCTTCACCTTGTCAGCGATTTCGTTGCTCATCTGCCTTAAATCCTTGCTACCCCTACCGGGTGTTTCTAAGAAAAAAACCTGCCTGCCTGTCAGCTTCGGGACATCGGAATGCCCGGCAATGAAGCCATACTCTGAGCCTTTGCCAGGCCAAGCAGGCCGCGCTTAGCATGTTTTCCTGCAAACGCCAACTTTTTCAGACCATGGCCATCCCACCATTAACATGAAGCGTCGTGCCCGTCACCCATGCAGCCTCGTCCGAAGCAAGATAGACAACGGCTGCAGCAACATCCTCCGGGCGCCCCATACGGCCAAGCGGAATGTTACCCAGCAGCTTCTCCCGTACAGCTTCCGGCAGAACATCGGTCATCGCAGTCTCCACGAAGCCCGGTGCCACAACATTGACCGTCACACCACGGCGGCCTGCTTCCTGGGCCAGAGACTTGCTCATGCCCACCAGACCGGCCTTTGCAGCTGCATAATTGGCCTGCCCCGGATTGCCCGTTGTCCCCACAATGGAAGAAATGGAGATGATACGCCCGGTACGGCGCCGCTGCATCCCTTTCAGCGCAGCACGGGCCAGACGGAACGGACTTTCCAGATCGACTTTGAGCACCTGTGCCCAATCATCATCCTTCATCCGCACGGCCAACGTATCCCGTGTCAGCCCCGCATTGTTGACAAGAATATCCAGAGGCTGCCCTGCCACTTCCTCTGCACGGGCCACCAGAGCATCGGCCTGTGCATCATCCGACAGATTGGCCGTGACGACATGCACACGCTCACCACCCAGAGCCGCTGCCACATCCTGGAGGGCTCCCTCCCGTGTTCCGCTCAGCACGACAGTCGCACCACACTCATGCAGCTGACGGGCAATGGCCGCACCAATACCACCAGAAGCGCCGGTCACCAGAGCCAGCTTACCAGAAAGAGAAAACATCAGGACTACCCCCTTACAGGCTTTTCAGCATTGTTTCGATCTCTGCCGGAGTTCCAGCATGATCAGCCGCCAGATCAGGCACGATGCGACGCGCCAGCCCTGTCAGCACCTTCCCGGCACCCAGCTCATGCTGGCAGGTAACATCCTTGCCCGGCATGGAAAGTACAGTCTCCCGCCAGCGCACACGCCCGGTGATCTGCTGGCCCAGCAAGGTACGGATGTCATCAGGCTGAGAGACTGGTTCTGCCGTCACGTTGGCAATGACAGGAATGGCGGCAGGCCGGAACGCTGCCCCTGCCAGAGCCTCTTCCATCTCGGCGGCAGCCGGTGCCATCAGAGAAGAATGGAACGGGGCTGATACGGGCAGCTTCACCACACGGCGGATGCCTCTGTCCTTTGCCGCTGCCATGGCACGGTCCACCGCTGCCATATGCCCCGAAATGACGATCTGCCCACCACCATTGTCATTGGCGATTTCCAGAACATCACCTTCCGCACAGTCTGCACAGATCTCCTGCGCCACATCCGGCTCAACACCCAGAATGGCCGCCATGCCTCCCTGCCCTGCAGGCACAGCACGCTGCATCGCCTGGCCCCGCAAGCGGAGAAGGCGGGCACCCTCGGCAATCCCCATGACACCAGCTGCTGTCAGGGCAGCATATTCTCCCAGGGAATGGCCTGCCAGAAGCATGGCTTTCTCTTTCAGGGCAAAGCCCCCTTCATGTTCCAGCACCCGCACGGTCGCCATGGAAACTGCAAAAAGAGCCGGCTGGGTGTTCTCCGTTGCCGTCAGCTCGGCGGGATCCCCCTCAAAAATCAGCCGGGAAAGATTGGCCCCAAGAGCTTCATCCACCTCTTCAAACACGGCACGGGCAACAGGGAATGCCTTGTACAACTCCAGCCCCATCCCGACAGACTGGCTGCCCTGACCAGGAAACACAAACGCATGACGAGCCATGCAAACACCTCCAGCTTTCAGTTTATCAACGGTGATGACAAAAGAACGTCAGCGGGGAATCAACCGCCCGCGCTGCCATGATTCCGCAGCGTCTCCGGGGCCCATTCCATCAATGCTTACGGCGTAGTCAAGAGCGCTCATGACCTTGTTGCTCAGCATCATGATGGACAGCTCATCCAGCATGTCTTCATCCACCTCCGCACGAAGCCCCTTGCGCAGAACAAGCCGGGCCGTCTGCACCTCGCCAGCAAGCAGGTCTCCATCAGGAAGACCCTCCAGCATCTCGACATGGAAAACGGCATGAGGCTGCCAGACAGCGACCAGAGGACAATCCCCTGCCTCTTCCGCCTGCTTCAACCGCGGGAAGACCTCTTCCGGCGCAACAACTTCAAGAGGGAGCTCCTTGAGGGCAGGACGCTGCTCAAAAGCTTTCTCCACAAACGGGCGTGCCTCGGCCGTGGTGAGAAGGGAGGTAAAGTCTGCAGCCTTCCAGCCAGCACCCTTCCCTGATTTTTTAAGGGCGGAAAACTGAAGTTCAGGATGATACAGGCTACCAATGGCTTCATGCCCATGAGACAGAATGACCTCATCCTGCGGGAACCATGCCGACACGAGAATATCGACCTCGCCATCATCCAAAGCCTGTAAACGTTCATCCCGGCTCAGATCAGCATAGGCGACTTCCTCACCATTCGCCTCGATGACACGGGCCACGCCACTGGCACAGGCGGCATGCAACGCCGTGTAAAGATGACCAATAGTGAGATATGACATGAAACAGCCCCGCATGATGAAGAAACAGACCCGGGATAGCCATAGCCCGGCCGTTTGTGAAGCCCCGCCCCCATTTTTCCCTCAGGCAGGGGCTGGCTTCGCAGGACGATGGTCTGCTCCTGTTACCATATCTTGACCCGCTGCTCCGGCGGCAGATACAGCCTGTCTCCCGCTTTCACACCGAACACCTGATACCAGAGATCGATATTGTGAACCGGCATGTTCACCCGGCTGGCAGCTGGAGCATGCTCGTTGGAAAGAACCTGCCGTTTCAGGGCATCTGGCCTGTCCTTCTCACGCCAGACCTGCGCCCAGCCAAGAAACACTCTCTGGTCTCCCGTCCAACCATGAAGAGGTGCCTCCGTCCGACCATGAAGGCTGTCATGATAGGCCTGCACCGCCAGATTCAGCCCCCCAAGGTCAGCAATATTTTCCCCCATGGTCATCCTGCCATTCACATGCAGGCCGGGAAAAACTTCCTCGGCATCATACTGGGCCCCGAGTCTTTTCGCTCTTTCCTCAAAAGCCTGGGAAGACCGGCTGCTCCACCAGTCATGCAGGCGACCATGCTCATCATAATGACGGCCCTGATCATCAAAACCATGGCTCATCTCATGACCAATGACCCCGCCAATGCCGCCATAATTGACGGCCATATCACCCGTGGGGTCAAAGAATGGCGGCTGGAGAATGGCCGCAGGGAAAACGATCTCGTTCTTTACCGGGTCATTATAGGCATTCACCGTCTGAGGCGTCATGTCCCATTCGTCCCGGTCCACGGGACGGTCGAGCTGGTCCAGACGATGATGCCAGTTGAAAGCGATGCCACGTGAGGCATTGCCATAGACATCGCCCGGGCGAATATCCAGTGCGGAGTAATCCCACCATTTGTGGGGATAGCCCACCTGCATGGCAAAATGATCCAGCTTGACGAGCGCCGCCTGACGGGTCGGAGCATCCATCCATTCATTATGCTCCAGCCGCCAGCGGAAGGCCTTCTTCAGCTCCTGGACCAGCCCGGTGATCTGATCCTTCGCCTCAGGCGGGAAATAATGTTCTACATAGAGGCGCCCCAGCGCCCAGCCCATGGCCGTATTCGTAGCACGGACAGCACGCTTCCAGCGGTCGGGCTGACGCTTCATGCCCATCAGAACCCGACCATTGAAATCAAAAGACGCATCTGAAAACTCACGAGAGAGATATGGCGCTGCATTGTCGGCCAGATGGAAAGACAGCCAGGCCTTGACCGTCCTCCTGTCAGCCCCGGCAATGATCCGGGCCATCTCCGCAATGGATTCCGGTTCACGCACATCGATCACACGCTCCATCAGACCTGCCTCTGGCACCCCCATGGTCCGCAGGTAAGTGACCCAATCCACATCGGGCGCCAGACCAACCAGCTCTTTTACCATCATCGGATTGAACATCTTCACGGGGTCCCGTGTCTGATCACGGGGAGTTTCCACCTTCGCCAGTGCCGTTTCCAGAGCCACAACAGCTGAGGCGTCATTGTCCGGATCAGGCCAGTCCAGCAGTTCCAACATTCTGGCAACATGAGCCCGGTAGGCATTTTTCTGCGGGGCCAGGGCAGGATTGCTGTAATAGCTGATGTCAGGCAGCCCAAGACCCCCACTGATGCCAATACTCATGCCCTGATCCAGCATCAGCATGTACTGTGTCGGATCCTTCTGGTTCTGTTCAATATCCAGAGCAAAAGGGCTGTACATGAGGGAGCTGGCCGAAAGACCGAACAGACGGGCCAAGGATGCCCTGTCATTCATGTCCCGTATCTGGCCCAGCTCCACCTCAAGCGGATCGCCACCTTTGGCATCAACAGTCTTCTGATCGAGAAAGCTGCTATAAAAGGTTGCCAGCTTGCTGCGTTCGTCTCCCACCTCCGCATACGGTAGCAAGGCCTCCAGAAGCGCTTTCTGCCTCACCTGAGACAGTTCAGCAAGAATATGGAAAGGCCCGTAACTGCTCATGTCGTCAGGAATCTTCAGCTGCCCGATATAATGGCCGTTGGCATAGGTAAAGAAATCCTGCCCTGGCGGAGTGGCCGGATCCATTCCTGCCTGATCAAACCCCCAGCCATTCCTGTAGGCCTGAGGCGTCTGGGTCTGTGCTTGGCCAGCTGCCCCTGCGGCAAGCCCGCCCCCGATCACCATGAGCATGCTGCACTGTTTCAGGACGGTACGGAATGATGGAATTTTCATGAAAACATCCATTGTTGAAAAAAGGGTATGAAACAGCTCAGGCCTGCTGAAGCTGACGGGCGAACGACCTCTGCTTCCAAGAGATCAGGGCATGCATCCCCTTCGCAAGCCACCGCTGCATGCGGGAATGGGGTGTCAGGCCCGATGTCTTCAAAATCATGGCCGTGACACGGTCCAGATGCTTCTGCTGGTAGAAGGACAGGGCCCGGGCCATGTAGGCAGCAATACAGTTCTTGTGATCATAAAAACGGAATTTCTCACTGTTCGTGATGTAAAAGGCTGTTGCAAGTTCGTCATCCTCACTTTCCATCACACGGCTCAGGGCAATCCGCAGACGGAACCAGCGCCCCAGCTTCTCACGTTCCAGATAACGATGCATGTTGTCATAAAACAGTTTGAAATGACGGTATTCATCAGCAGCGATCTGCTTGCAGACCGCCTTCAGAACGGGCTCATCCGTAGCGTCAGCCAGTGCCGTATAGAAAGAGGATGTTCCCGTTTCCACCATGCAGCGGGCAATCAGCTCCCCCGTACGAGACCCCCTGATGGATGAGGACACGTCCGTATCTATCCTGTAAGCGTCCCGATATCGCTCAAAAGCTTTGGCGTAATCCCAGTCCGGGTCTGCCAGCATGGCCCATTTCCCAAGGGCATCTCCATGCTGGACCTCTTCTTCCGCCCAGTTCTGTGCGGCATCCCGGAAACCGGAATCGTCATGGAAAACATTCCTGAGGTAACAGGTATAGTCCCGTGCATTCCGCTCCACCACAGAAGCTGCCTTCACGAGGGCAAGGATATCAGGGTTCACCTTCGTCGCGTCAAAGGCGGCCCAGTCCATCTGATCAATCTGCCAATGTTTCATAAAGACACCCTGAATTTTCCGAAATGACGTTAACCCTTCATGCATCTATCATACTTTTCGGATGGCATAGCGTCCATCTTTTGGGTAGGTGTATGCAGCCAACTCTGGAGACAAAAGCTAGATGACTGAACAGACCTGCCCCTCGCCTCAGAAGGTCACGCTCCGGCACGACTGGGCTCGCGAAGAAGCAGAAGCCCTTCTTGCTCTGCCCTTCCCGGAGCTGATCTTTCAGGCACAGCTGGCACACCGGCAATTTTTTGACCCCACAAAGGTACAGATATCAACCCTGCTCTCCATAAAGAGCGGCGGTTGCCCGGAAGACTGCTCCTACTGTCCGCAGAGCGCCCACCACGACAAGCGCATGGCCGCTGAAAAGCTCATGCCGCTGGAGCGTGTCATCGCCGATGCCAGACGCTCGAAGGAAGCCGGTGCCGGGCGGTTCTGCATGGGCGCTGCATGGCGTGCCCCGAAGGACCGTGACCTGGATGCTGTCTGCCGCATGGTTGAGGAGGTCAAGGCTCTCGGACTGGAGACCTGCCTGACCATAGGGATGCTCACGCCCAGCCAGTCTGCCCGCCTGAAAGAGGCCGGTCTGGACTATTACAATCATAATCTTGATACGTCAGAAGATTTCTACGGCAAGATCATCACCACACGGACCTATCAGGAACGTCTGGATACTCTGGCCAATGTGCGTGATGCCGGCATCAAGGTCTGCTGCGGCGGGATCATCGGCATGGGTGAAGACACGCAGGACCGTGCCGGCCTGCTGACGACACTGGCCAATCTGCCGACCCACCCGGAAAGTGTTCCCATCAACCTGCTCGTCCGCGTGGAGGGCACTCCGCTGGCTGATGAAGAGGCCGTGGATCCGATCACCTTCGCCCGCGTGATTGCAACAGCCCGCATCATGATGCCAGCCAGCCACGTCCGTCTGGCAGCGGGACGTGAAAACATGTCCGAATCAACACATGCGCTCTGTTTTCTGGCAGGAGCCAACTCCATTTTCTGGGGGGAAAAGCTGCTCACGACGCCCAATCCGGCACAGAACAGGGACACAGAGCTTCTGGCCATGCTGGGCATGAGCCCCATGATGCAGAAAACGGCAACAGCCTGATCTGACCCCACCATGGATGCGCTCCAGAACGGTTTCTGGCGCGCATCCACCTGACCAGACAGGCAGCGAGCTTACAGGCTGCTCTGCTGCTTCCGGGCACTATCCCTGAAACGCTGCATGACACGCCCAGCAGCCTGCTCCTTCCCCATGGCACGAAGAGCTTTGGCCTCCAGCAGCAGAGCCCGACGCATGGCTTCGTAATCCATGTCTTCCCTGCGTATTTTCACCAGCCCCTCGGCAGACTCTGCCGCTGGCTGCCAATCCCTGTTCAGGATCAGACGCAGGGTAAGAAGTTCTTTCAGGTTGGCCTGGTCCTTGTCATTCCTGCTGGGAGCAAGAGCGGTGATGGCCTCCTCCAGCCCAGCCCGATCAAACTGCGCAGCTGCTGCCAGACCACCCAACGCATAAGCGCTGAAACGTATCCGATCATCCGGACTGGTCCTGGCCAGCTTCGCCTCATCACCCGCATGCTGCCAATATGTCTGGGCATAAAAGACAGATGCCCGTACGAGATGCAGATCAGCCTGCCGTCCGCCAGTCCAGCCCCTCACCATCAATGCTTCAGACACCCGGCGTAATGTCTCCAGACTCGCCTGATAGTCTTTCAGACGCAGCTCGCTGGTAGCCAGGTTGAAACCGGCATCATGGATGGCCTGAACATCATCAATCAGAAACGCCCGCTCCAGAGCATCTGCGTAATGCTGCCTCGCCTGTTGGATATAGCCAAGACTGAACACACTGTCGGCAGCATCCATTCTTGTGGCGTAGCGCTGGTCTTCCCACTCACCGGGACCGCTGGAACAACCTGAGAGAAGCCCGGCGGAGAGGGAAAGAGAGATGATGACATTGCAAAATTTCATGGTCTCACCTCACGGGCCGGGAGCCTGCGGTCAGGCCGGTGCCTGTTTTTGCCGCCACCACCGCCCAGCAACCACAAACCCCGCAGCTGATCACTCAGCTTGCGCAGGCTGTCTGCCGTAGCCTCAGCTTCAGCCAGAACGGCGGGAAGCTGCTCCGTGGCATCAGCCACATTACGGACGCTCCGCTGCACTTCCGGGCCGGCATCTTTCAACCCCTTGGTCAGGCCATGCACATTCTGCATCACGCCATTGGCTTCATTCAGCGTAATCTGCAACTTTTGTTCCAGTGGCTGCACAGCCTCAATGGCCTTGTTCAATGAAACCAGGATCGTATTTACACGCTGGGCCGTTTCCTCATTGGTCAGCAGGGCACCAGCTGTCCCCTTACCTGCATGAAGGTCCACCATGATATCCTTGGCCTGCTTCGTGATCTCTTCCACATTATCCATGGCAGGAAGCAATCTGGCCCGCAGATCTATCAGGGTCTGGACAATCATGTCCGCAGGGTTGGGTTCCACGCTGGTATTCAACACGGCATAATCCCAGTTGAGCGGCTCTCCCTGCCCACGGGTGATTTCAATATACCCCGCACCCGCCACGACAAGGCGACGTTTGATGGTAGCAATGCTGTCACTGCGAATATAGCGCTCGAAATGGGGTTCGATCGTTCCTTCCGCATACATACGGCCTGATTCATTGAGGTCCAGCCGCCGGATTTCCCCTACACGGACCCCCATGACTTCAATGTCATTATTGACAGCCAACCCCGCCACACCACTTTCCGGCAGCACGAAATGGAGACGCCCTGCCGGTGTCAGCCACTGCTTGAGAAAACCGGCCTCGACCAGAACAGCTGTCAGGATGACAAGAGCCAGCAGAACAAGCAGCCCGACCCACTCATCCACGAAAGAGCTCCTGAACAGAGGAGCTGCCAGACCGGAACGCCGACGTAAACGTAAAGGACGCATCACATATCTCTCACTTTACGAGACCATTACTACCGAGGCGAAAACGCTGCATGCCGGGCCCGGCATAACCAGCCCAGGCGGAACGCTCCGAACCGATCCACACGACCGCACAGCCCCGCTCCCGTGCAGCTGTCAGTTCTGTCAGAAAAGCGTTGTACAGCTCGACCGGTCCCCCAAGACTGATAGGATTTTCCAACAGAAGCAAGGACGGCCTGTTCATGAAGGTTCGCACATATTCCGAGCGTTTCCTGTCCAGCGGGGAGAGTTTTTCAGGCAGCTGCGTTGGCAGGCCGGGCATGCCGAATGACTGGGCCAGCTGGACGGCCTCCACCACCAGTCTGTCATAAGAGGCACGACTGTGATGCAGGCTAGGCCAGAGAATGTTCATATGCATCTCGTACAGGTCAATCCAGCCACTGTCCTCGGTAATGCGACCGATACGCCCCCGCAGTGCCTGCGCCCGTCTTTCATCCAGCTCCGCCCAGTTCAGCCCCATGCAGCTGACCGTTCCCTGTCCCCTGCCTGTCCTCGCATCCTGCTTGACGGGCAGAAGCCCTGCGCAGAAATCCGTAAACTGCGACGCCCTGAAACTGTCACGACACTCCACGAACACACATTCACCGGGTGCCAGTGCCAGATTGTATTTTACTGAAGGCAACCCTGTGGAATCAGACACCGGAACAGCATCATCCAGCTTCAGGACAAAACCATAATCCCCTTCTGAAAGAGTTGTGCCTTCCACCGTCAGAAGCTCCCCAGAATGACGTCGATCACCACATTGATGACCAGAATGGACATGATGCCACGCGCAAAGCCCCGTGGCATGAAGGTTGTCAGATTGTCCTCTGCCGTCACATCCATGCCAGACAGACAGCAGCACAGACCGACACAGGCCCCGCTCAGAAGAAATTTCAGAGGAATCCCGATATAATCACCCGGCTGCATGCTGTTGATCACATCGAAAATGAAAGACCAGATGGATGACGTGACGATCCCTTTCATCCAGCAGGCCACATACCCCATGCCCAAAGCGATGACGCTGAAAAAGGTACCCAGCGTGACCCCGCCCACCGTCGTCGCAATGGTTCGTGGCACGACAAGTGCCAGAAACGGATCAATACCCATGCCATTCAGGGTCTTGAGCCGCCCGCTGGTTGTCAGAGTGCCCATTTCCGTCAGCATCAACATGCCAGAACGTCCCAGAAGAATGACGCCGACGAGAATGGGCGCAATTTCCCGTAGCAGGACGCTGGAGAGAAGGCTTCCGGTCATCTGCGACATGCCAGCAAAACCCAGCCAGTAAACAGCCTGCGAAACCAGCCCCAACCCCGTGATGACGGCCACCACCACTACGCTGAAAAAACCGCTACCTACCAGCTGACGCAGATTGCGACGAAACTCGATGATGACCGTCCGACGCCATGAGCTGGGGTGCAGCATCTCATAGACGACCCCCCATGCAGCCCCGATCATGATGAGAAAGAACCGGGGCTGGGACCGGGCAAAACGGCCCAGCATGGCCAGGCCACTATTAATGACGGCAAAGCGCTCGGAGAAATTCATGATCCCCCTGCCGCCGTGTTCTCACTCCTGCCTGCCAGAATGTAGCTGTTGGAGATCCCATTGTTGGGCAGGAAAAACTCTCCCCTCAGACGGAACAGGAAAATGCCCTGCAGGGCCTGATAGGCTCGCTCTGAGACCTGTACCTGCCCCCCATCAGGAGCATTGTGGGCCAAGGCTTCTGCCATGGTGAGCCCCTCTCCCCACAGATTGAAGATGTCCCGTCTCTCCCCAAAATAGGCAACAAGGACAGGCCCGACGTCAATCCCGATACGGAACATGAGCTGCGTGTTCATCTGGGCAATGACCATCAGGCAGGCTTCCCTGATTCCGATGGCTGCCTCTGCAAGATGGACGGCCCCCTCCGCATCAACGTTCTGGGAACAGCTGCCCAGGAAAATGAACCGATTCCCCGCCACCTGGGCCGAAAACAGACCACGCTCCCTGGCAATGCCTTCGATCTTCCCGCCAAGTTCGGCCACCAGTTCCAGCATGGCCTGGGCAGCATCGCGGTTGGAAGAATAAGCCTCGGAAAATTCCAGAACCATGATGGGCACCGTCGGATACAGGCCGGGCATGGGCGGTGTCCTGTCAGTTTCCTCTTCCGGATGAATGAGAAAGCCCTCGACAATACGCATCTGGGGTCTGGGGGACCGGCCAGCAGAATCGGCCATGGTGACAGGCCCGCCCTGAGCCTGCGCCGCCTTTTTCTCTTCCTCCTGAACATGACCGAAACGGACAGCCAGAATCGAAGCGATCAGACCAATAACACGGTCCGCCTCACCCAGCTGGTAGGGGTCCTCCAGCATGATGGCGCCCACCGGCCGGTGCTCTTCCATCACAGGCATGAAGAAGAGATGTCTGGCTCCGATCATCCGCATGACCACACGCTGAAGGCTCTGGAAACGCTGATCCTCCTCCGCATCTGGCAGATCAACGGCATGGCCGCTTTCCAGACATTCAAAGACGCCAGAGTGACCGTTTCTGGTCAGCTCCATGCCCGAACCGTGAGCATCCCTGCCACGGTCGAACATGTCCTCACACAGCAGCCTGTCCCCATCAGCCAGCAGCCGCCAGATGCTGGCCCGGCGTGCTACGGCACGTTCGGCCAGAGCCTCGCAGAAATAAGGCTGTTCCTGCTCTGGATCGAGCAGACCTTCCATGTTGGTGATCTTCAGAAGGACCGCATTGTCTTCCTTCTTTTTTTCATCAAGCACATTCAGGCCGGTCTGCAACCGTTCAACCCGCCGTCCCTGATAGATCAGCCCCATGGCGAGAATCAGCGCCAGCCCGACAATCACAACAGAAAAATAAACCGCCTGTTTCTGCACGGCATGTGTAAAACTGGCAAAGTCACTTTCAGGCGCATTCAGCAGCAGCACCCACGACCTCTTGGCCAGCGGCATGGCAGAGGCAATGGTAACATAGTTCTGTCCCCTGGCATGGACCATGCCCGTACCATCTCCCATGACACGAAACACATTGAGCGCCCGGACGAACACCGGCTGTGTCTTGGGGTCCAGATGGACATTCTCCGCATCGAAACCTGGCTTGCCGACATCCAGCATGTTATGGCCCGCAATCACATGACCACTCAGATCCACGATCACAGCCTGTCCGCTCTTGCCGACCTTGAGGCTGTTCACGAAGCGTGTCAGCTGATTCAATGAAATGCTGATGGCAAAAACGACGTGCCGTCCATCCAGTGTCCTGAAGGCCATGGAGGCCGTGACGATGAACTGATGCGTCGAGAGATAAGGATAAGGGTCGGTCCAGAACAGGCGCCGGTCCGGTGTCCTGTCCTCAAACCGGAGAGCCCCCTTGTACCAGGGACGCAGCCGTGGATCATACCCTTCGGCAGAAAGCCTGTCCGTAGAGATGAAGCGGCCATCCTTGTCGGTGACCCTATGGCGGTAATAGGGGGCCCCGTCTTCTTCCTGAAGAGTCGTTTCCTCGTACTGCCCTTCCCGCCGGGCAGACATCCAGAAATGCCCCTGATCATCAGCCAGATAGAAACTGTCCACATGCGGAATGCCCCGCAGGACAGAGCGCCCCAACGACATGAAGGCACTGGCATTCGCCTTCATGTCATCACTGGCCAGCATTCCACTGGCCATGAAGGAAATACCCGTCGCCGGAGAGAGATAATGGCTGACTTCTTCCGTAATATAACGCTGCTGGCTTTTGAGCAGATTCCGCGAAAGGGTGATCGCCCCCTCCCGCATGGTCCTGTACGTGTAGAGCGTGACAACTCCGATGGTCATGATGACCAGGATCACGCCAAGGATTGGCCCTATGAACTGAAAAAGCTGCCAGCGCCGCCCTGTCGTATCAATGGCGGGATCTATGATCTCATCTGTCGGCAAGGCTCTAGAATCCCCCTCGGTCATCCGGTATCCCGAAATGATACCTTTTATGCCATGCTGGAATAGGGCGAAGGTCCCTTTTCTTTTGCCACCACTATCATGCGGACACTGATGAAGCGCAACCATCTTTCACGCCGTTCTGTCATTTCACTCACAGGAAATGAACGGACCAGCTTTCTGAACGGCCTCATAACCAATGATGTACAGGCCCTTTCACAAAACGGGACCGCATGGGCCGCCATGCTCAATGCCCAGGGACGCATACAGACGCTCTTCTTCCTATGGAAAACTGAAGAGGCTCTCCTTCTCGACCTCCCAGAGACTGAAACGGACTCCCTCCTGAAAACCCTGCGTCGCTTCAGACTGAGAGCAGACGTACACATGGAACGGATGGACGCCACCATCCTGACAGGAGCGCCGGAAACCCCACGGCCGGACGGGGCACTCATCCATGCTGCAGACCCCCGGCATCCAGCACTGGGCTGGCGGGCCATCATTCCAGGCTCTCCCGCCAATGATGAAGCCGTCCAGCAGAGAGAAGCCGACGCCCTGCTTGCCCGGCGCCTTCAAACCGGTATTCCGGGAGATGAGGATATCGTCCCCGGCCAGACACTGGTGCTGGAGGCCAACATGGACCACCTCCATGGCGTATCATGGACCAAAGGCTGCTACCTGGGGCAGGAGGTCACCGCTCGGACCCATTATCGGGGGCTCATCAAGAAACGGCTGCTGCCGGTACGGTCTACCGATGGCCAGCCCCTACCCGATGAGGGCACTGTGACACTGGACGGACAGGAGGTCGGTGAGCTCAGGTCACATGCCGGTCAGCACGGGCTCGCCCTGCTGCACCGTCGGGCCTGGAACACCAGCGGGCTACAGCTGGACGACCACCCCATCACGCTGGACTGGCCTGACTGGCTCCCCAGAGATACGGAACAGACCCAAGAAAAGGACTCCTGACATGCCTTGGCAGCCTATCACCGATCCTACCCTGACAACCCTGCTGGATGAAGTTCATTTCAACAGCCGGGGCCTCATCAGCGCCATCGCACAGGATGAAAACGGCGAAGTTCTCATGCTGGCCTGGATGAACCGGGAGGCCCTGGCCGAAACATTGGCAACAGGGCGGGTCTGCTACTATTCCCGCAGCCGGAACACACTCTGGCGCAAAGGAGAAAGCTCCGGGCAGGAACAGCACCTTCTTGCCGCCGCTCTGGACTGTGATGCGGACTGTCTGCTCCTGACCGTCCAGCAGAAAGGCGTTGCCTGCCATACGGGTCGCCGCAGCTGCTTTTATCAGTCCCTCACCCCTGCCGGCTGTGTAGAGCTGACCAGCCCGGCCATTGCTCCTGAAGAACTTTACAGCACGAAAAAATCATCCTGACACAGAAAAGCCCTTTCCGACCCGAAGGTGGAAAGGGCTTCAGCCACGCCATAATCATGAATGATCAGAGCAGGCCTTCGGCATGATGTTTGAGATGGTCCTGTATGAAACTCTGCACGAACCAGTAAGAATGGTCATACCCCTCATGCCGCCGCAGTGTCAGGGACTGCCCAGCCGCCTTTGCCGCCTGTTCCAGCCGCTCCGGCTGCAAACGGGACAGGAATTCGTCATCCAGTCCCTGATCGACCAGCAGCGTGCCCGGATGGGTCATGCCGGCCTCCAGAAGAAGGCAAGGATCGTACTGCGCCCACTCGGCCTCGTGCCCGCCAAAATAGGCATCCGTCACCTTATGCCCCCAATCCACCTGCGAGGGTGAAGAAATGGGAGCAAAAGCTGACACAGTCTGCCACGCTCCAGCATCACCAAGCGCCACAGCCAGAGCCCCCATGCCTCCCATGGAATGACCCATGATTCCACGGCGTCCGGCCATGATGGGAAAATGCTCTTCCACCAGAGCAGGCAGCTCCCGGCGCACATAGGAGCCCATGCGATAATGGGCCGCCCATGGGTCTGTCGTGGCATCGACATAATAGCCGGCACCCGTGCCCAGATCATAGGCATCATCTTCCCCGGCCACGTCTGCACCCCGTGGGGATGTATCCGGCGCCACCAGGGCAAGGCCATGGTCCGCCGCATGACGGATGGCGTTGCTCTTGATGAGGAACGTCTCCTGCGTGCAGGTCAGGCCCGCCAGAACATGAATGGCAGGCACACGATCACCAGCAAGCGCCTTTGCCGGAAGGAAAATGCTGACACGGGCCGGTAACCCAAGTTCCTGCGACTGGTGGGAGAGGAAGTGTACCTCCCCTCCACAGCAGGGATGACGCTCAATCAGTGTGAATGGATTCCTGCCCATCATAGCCCGTAATTCACAATGTTGCGGATGCCTTCGCCACGCTCCATCATCTCGAAGCCCTGGTTGATGTCATCCAGTTTCATCTCATGGGTGATGAGATCATCAATGTTGATGCGCCCTTCCATGTACCAGTCCACGATCTTCGGAACGTCAGTCCGGCCACGGGCCCCCCCGAAGGCAGAGCCGATCCAGCGGCGACCTGTCACGAGCTGGAAAGGCCGCGTGCTGATTTCCTGCCCTGCACCGGCCACGCCAATCACGCAGGACACACCCCAGCCGCGATGGGCACTTTCCAGCGCCTGACGCATCAGGCTGACATTACCCACACACTCGAACGTATAGTCGGCGCCGCCCCCCGTCAGTTCGATGAGATGACCAACAAGATCACCATTCTCTCCCAGATCCTTGGGATTGACGAAATCCGTCATGCCGAATTTACGGGCAATGGCCTCACGCTCGGGGTTGATATCGATGCCGATGATGCGGTTTGCCCCGACCATTTTGGCTCCCTGAATGACATTCAGGCCGATTCCGCCCAGACCGAACACCGCCACGGTGGAGCCGGCCTCGACCTTGGCCGTGAACAGCACGGCACCAATGCCGGTCGTCACGCCGCAGCCGATGTAGCAGACCTTGTCGAACGGAGCATCAGAACGGATCTTTGCCAGGGCAATTTCCGGCATGACCGTGAAATTGGCGAATGTGGAACAGCCCATATAATGGTGGACCGGCTTTCCCTTGTAAGAGAACCGTGTCGTGCCATCCGGCATCAGGCCTCTGCCCTGCGTACTGCGGATGGACGTGCACAGGTTGGTCTTGCGGGAAAGGCATGACGGACACTCACGACATTCCGGGGTATAAAGGGGAATGACATGATCACCAGGCTTGAGGTGCTTCACCCCGGCACCGACCTCACGGACAATCCCGGCCCCCTCATGCCCCAGAATGGACGGAAACAGACCTTCAGGATCCTTGCCGGAGAGCGTGTATTTATCCGTATGGCACAGCCCCGTGGCCATGATCTCCACCAGCACTTCCCCATCCCGGGGCCCTTCCAGCTGGACGGTATCAACAACCAGCGGTTTGCCTGCTTCAAGAGCGATTGCGGCGCGAACGTCCATTTTCATTACCCCTTATTAATTCTGTCTGTCGCTGTTTCTGCGGCCCGAATTGTGCCACAGAATGAGCGGGCTTCAAGCCCTGACATATTCACCACTCGCCATGTGAGGAATCTGCCACCTTGATCATCAAACGCCGCTACGGACTTTCCATACTCTTCCGGGAGATACTCCCCCCTCTGGTCATCCTCACAGGATGGGACTGCGTGGTGGTCATCCTGTTCCAGATATTCCATCAGGAATGGATGGAACAGCCCGCCCTTCCCTTTTCTCTCATGGGGTCAGCCCTGGCCATTTTTCTGGGAATCCGCAACAACGCCGCCTATGCCCGCTGGTGGGAAGCCCGCACCCTGTGGGGCGCCATCACCAACAACTGCCGCTCTTTCGGGCGAGAACTGGAGTCCCTGCTCGGAGGGCAGCCCAGCCTGGCCCGGGCCATGGCAGCCTATCCCTATATCCTGAAATCCTCACTGAGCGGCAACGAGCCGGACAGCGCCATCCAGGGCCTGCTGGATGCGGACACCTACCGGTTTGTCTTCTCCTGCACAAATCCGGCCAATGCCCTGCTTTACAGAATCGGCCAGAAGGTCCGTACCCTGGTTGAGGAACGGCACATAGACGGAGCCGTACATGGTACGGTGGACCGTATCCTCTCCGACCTCGCCAATGCCCAGGGCGGACTGGAACGCATCCGCAACACGCCCCTGCCCGTGCAGTACTCACTTCTGCCAAAAGTCATCACGCATCTCTTCTGCATCCTGCTGCCCCTGTCCGCCGTGCAGACCCTGGGCTGGATCACCCCGCTGGGCTCCAGCATCATTGGCGTGCTCTTCCAGATGCTGGACCGAAGCGGGCAGAACCTTCAGGAGCCTTTCAAGGTCAGCCCCCATTCCCTGCCCATGCTGACAATGAGCCGCACGATCGAGCGGGACCTGCTCCAGCCACTGGGCATGGAATATCATCCATTGCCACAGCCCCGCTTCGGGCAGATGCCATGACAGACAACCATGGAAGACCAGTTTCAGGTTCTGCAAGACATATTCCCGTTTTTCTGCTATCCTCCCCGCCATGAACAACAGCTTCAGAATGTCCCAGAAGGGTGGTGTTACTGACGAGATGGCCCGCGCCGCCGCCGAGCACACTGCCCGTCAGAAAGACCCAGAGCAGGAAAAGAATCCTTTCCGCGAGGGTGATGCCATCGTTTACGCCGCCCACGGCGTAGGCCGGGTTGACCGTATCGGTGAAGAAGAGATCGCCGACACGAAGATCGAAATGATCCAGATTTCTTTCCCCGGCAACCAGATGACACTGCGTATCCCGCTTGCCAAGGCCCGCAAATCCGGCCTGCGCAAGATCGCCACGCGCGAGATCGTGGACAAGGCCATGTCCGTCATCAAGGGCAAGCCGCATGTCAGCCGTGGCATGTGGGCCCGCCGCGCCGTGGCCTACCAGGAAAAGATCAACTCCGGTGATCTTGTCCAGATTGCGGAGGTTCTGCGTGACCTGCGCCGCAATGTGGACAGCCTTGACGGCAGCTTTTCCGAACGTAAACTTTTCGAAGCCGCTCAGGAACGTTTCGTCGCCGAGCTGGCTGTACTTGAGAACAAGGATCCGGCCAAGGTTCTTGAAGATCTGACCCAGACCATGAAGAACGCCTGATCCCTCATCCCCTCCCTCAGACCTGTCTCTCCGGGAGGGGTGCTTCCTCCAGAACCCTGACGGGAAAGGTTAGAGGTTATGTCCACAACTTCATCAAAGCGTTTTGCAGGGCAGAAGGTCCTGATTACCGGCGCCTCCCAGGGAATCGGTGAGGCTGCCGCGCAGTATTTCGCCAGACACGGGGCACAGGTAGCCATTAACGGACGCAAGGAAGATAAGCTGCGGACCGTTCTGGAAACCCTCCCAAAAGTGGCTGGCGGCGAGCATGTCATCGCTGCCGGTGACATCTCCAGTGAAGAAGCTGTCGAAGGCGTGTTCCAAAAGAGCATTGAAGGCATGGGGGGCCTTGATATCCTCATCTGCAATGCAGGCTATCAGATTCCCTCTCCCTCCGAAGACGTAAAACTGGCCGATTTTGAAGGTGTCATGGCCGTGAACGTGACAGGCGTCATGCTCTGTTGCCGTGCGGCCCTGCGCTATTGGCTGAAAACCGGCGTGAAGGGGCGAACCGTTGTTAACTCCTCCGTTCACCAGCTGATCCCCAAGCCTCATTATCTGGGCTATTCAGCTTCCAAAGGTGCCGTGGGCAACATCGTCCGTACCCTGGCTCTGGAATATGCCTCCCGTGGAATACGGTTCAACATCGTCGCACCCGGCGCCATCGTTACGCCGATCAACGATGCCTGGGTGAACGATCCCAAGCAGTATGAAGCAGTTGCCAGCCACATCCCTATGAAACGTCCCGGCAACAGCGACGAAATCGCTACGGCCATGGGCTTCCTTGCCTCTGAGGAAAGCAGCTACATCACGGGCCAGACACTCTATGTCGATGGTGGCCTGACCCTTTATGGAGATTTTGAACACAACTGGTCATCATAAGACCAGAGACGGCTCCGGCGCAGATGTTCCGCCGGGGCCGTCTGCCTTTCACCTGTCATCCGATCCTGCTGGAACGGCCACGTCCTGCCGTTCAAAAGCGGCAGCGATCCTCAACTCAACTTCATCGCTGACATACGGAATGAACATCCTGACGCCAAAATCGCTGCGTCTGATGGTCGCTGTCGCATCAAAACCGACCGTATATTTCTTGTCGAGCATATTGACGCCCGCCCCAAGGAAATGAACACGCAGCGTCTCAGGATGCGTGATGCCGTGCAGTGTCAGGTTGCCCGATACGAGGGCGTCATTCGGTCCCGTCTGTTTGACACTGACAGAAACAAACTCAGCCTTGGGAAACTGGCCCGCCGCCAGCCATTCGCTCCCTTTCAGCTCCTCCATCAGTTTGCTGTTTGTCGTCAGGACGGAAGACACCGGCACGGAAACGGAAAGGCTGGAGGCTTCCGGCTGGCGGGGATCCAGCCGAAGCACACCAGAAGCCCCGGAGAAAAGCCCTTCAAACACGGAAAAACCGAAATGCAGCACGGTAAAGCTGACCTGCGTATGCTGGGGCTCGACCCTGTAATATCCCGGCTGGATCTGGGATGCATCCGTCACGACCTGTGCAGACGCCACTGCCGGAACCGAGCAGGAAAGAGCAATGGCCGTAAAAACAGACCGTAATGAGAAACGCATGGCAGGTCCTTCCCCTGTAAAAACGTGTGGCAGACTGAAGCCTCTGCCTCTTTTCTCTACAGGAGCAGGCTCTAATAATCTATCCCATAGGAGAGCCCGACGCTGGAGCCCGGATCATTCTCCGGAGTTGTAAAGCCTGTCACCTGTCCACCAGTGCCGACTGTCGTGTTCAGCTGCAACCGTTTTGTCAGATCAACCTTGACCTGCGCCTGCGCCCCCTTGCCGGACAGACCTTCCTTGGCACCGACATAGACACCCTTCATCACATATTTGCCTGCCTCCACACTGGCAGCCCCCTTGCCCACGCTGTTGCCCCCACCAATGGCCAGATGGTCCAGCCCCAGCGTGCTGCGGACCTTGCCCATCGGGTCAAAAGCAGAGCCACCACCAATCTGCACGATCGCCAACCCCAGAGATGCCAGCTGAGTTGAAGAAAGAGAGTTTCTGTCCGTCCCGAAAAGCAGGATGGAGAGGACCTCATCACGCGGACGGCTCGGATTGGAGACAAAATCAATCTTCGGATCACTCGCATAACCACGCACGAGCAGGCTTGCCAGAGTCCCATTGGCGTTGCGGTCCGCTCTGAAATCGATTGTCGGATCAAGCCGGTGGGCCGCACCACCGCCAGTAAAGCCAACCTGCCCATGTGTGAAATTGAGATTGATCCCCGCCAGGTTGAAATTGCCCCTCTTCAGATTGATCCCGCCTGTCAGCAGGGGTGCCGTACTCACACCACCTATGTGCAGCTTGCCCTGCATCTCGGCAAACAGGCCATGCCCCCTGACGAACAGTCTGCCAGGAGAGATGAAATCAATATTCAGCCCCACGACCAGTTTCGGCTCCGGTCGGGGAGCCTCCCTGGCCTCTTCCGGCGTGATGATCTCCAGTTGCGGCACCGAAGCCGGCATGGAATCAGGCAGGGTGATCGAAGCCTCCGGCACCGTGATGTCACCCTCGACATCAAGCCTGGTCGTAGCCTGACCATGAATATGCAGATGACTGTTGATAAGCTCCGTCAACATGTCACTCTGTATCGGCTGGGCCTTCTCCATGAGGAACTCTAGGTCAACCGGCAGACCAGGCCGCAGGACACCCACCTGCCCCTTCATCCCCAATGTTCCCCGCCCCGCCCGGGCCGTGACATGATCCAGAACCAGCGTATCCCCATGAGCCATGAGCACGGCATCAATGGCCTGAAGATGCACCCCCTGAGCATAATGGTCGAACGAACCACCATGCAGCTGCACACTCCCATCGATGCTGGGCTGCTTCATGGGACCTCTGATGCCAAGGTCGAGGCTCATCTGCCCACCGGCCGCCATGCCATCCGTCCCCAGAAACGCATTGGCAACCGACAGGACCAGCCGCCCTTTTGCAGCAAGGTCCATATCCCCTGCTGGCGACAGCGGCACACGGCCTGTCACCAGCAGGGCCATCGGCTCACCGGCACGCAGCTCCGTCCGCAGCTGGGCCTGTTTCCCATTCAGATCAGCCTGAACATGCAGTCGTCCCGCCGGGAAGGACGCCGTCGGCTCACTCATCAGGCGCAGGTCTGTCCCATCCAGCGTAATCCGGCCCGCTGGAGCTGCCAGACTGCCCTTCAATCTCGCTGAAGCAGCGAATTCACCTGCGGCATGAAGAGACGGAACAAATGGCTCTGCTAGGGCAGGTGTGACATGCTCCAGGCTGGCTTCAAGAGCCATCTCTGGCTTGAGACTACCATTCAGCATTACCCGTGCGGCAACACCATGAGGAGGCTGGACTTCAAGAGTCAGGTGGTCAACTGCCATGGTTGGCCCGTAATGCACAGTCACCGGCCGCAGGAGACGAAGGGTTTCACCTTTCAGAACAGCAGACAGTCTGCCCAGCTTCACGGCCTGCCCCGGAATGTCAGCCTGCGCCAGAAGCCCAAAACGGGCCGGAGCTTGCATGACATGCTCAAAAAGACCATCAGCCTGAATCCCCAAGGCTGTCTGTGGTCCTTTCACCCGCATCTTCAGGCTACCCGTCATGTCATTGACCTGCAGACCAGAAAGCTGGAAAGACATGTCCGCCACCGGGTCTTCCTGAAGATGCTGAAGCTCACCCTTCAGGCTCGCCATTTTCACGGCATAGCCATTCGTATGAAACTGGCCATCCAGCGCCAGAGTCAGGCGGTCAGGCGCTGGAGCTCCCGCAAGCCCTTTCTCCACCCCCGGTACCGTATGCAGACCCAGCTGGAGATGCCCGGCCATTGGCCGCCCCAGAAGACGGCTGAAACCATCCAGCCGGGCGATCCTCAACTCCACATCACCCCACGGGATGCGCTGCCCGGTCGGCAGAGCCAGGGCGGCCCGCCCCTGAAGATCCTTCCACGCCAGAGTATCAAGGTCGGCCACGACCTCGCCATCGTCCTTGCGGGCAAACGTCATGTGCAGCTTCAGGGGCGCACGGTCCAGCGTGCCCTGCATCTGCACTGTCCCCTGCGGCCGGGAGGGAAGATGGGCCAGGTCCAGATGGAGATCCACCGGCGCCATGGGCAGGGAAACACCAGGATGCACAACCCCCAGCATTCCTGCCAGATGGGCCTGTGTGGCAAGGTCCGTCACCGATCCTTCCACTCTGGTCTCCAGCGTGGCCTGCCCCCGCAGGGCCTCATGCAATGCGGACAGATCAGACAGGGCCAACCTGAGCGAGGCAGACACTACCTGCTGTGGGTCCAGCTGGCCTTTCCCTTCCAGCCGGAACGCTTTCCCTCCCAGAAAGAGCTGGTCCAGCTGGAGCAGACCCGCCCTGTCCCGCTTCGCCTGAAGACGCAAGGCTCCCTGATCTCCGATCAGGGCCACTGCCTGTGCCGGGCCTTCCTTCAGGCCAAAATGCCCCTCCAGACGGGCCGTCATGTTGCCCGGTGCCCCCAGAGGAACGCTGAAGGCCCCACCAGCATGGAACGATCCGGCCAGCTTCTGGCCGAGCAGAGCAGCAAGTTCCGGCAACCGACCCACATCCAGCTGCATGTGTCCGTCCAGAACCGAAGTCATCGTTCCCGTAACATTCAGCCGTACCGCATCATGTTCCAGATGCACCTCATAGGGCCTGTCCACCCGATAGGGCTGCACTGTTGCTGCAAGAACCAGCGGAGCCTCCGCCAGCATGGCTGGGGCTTTTCCAGGTACCCGGACACCATCAAAACGTGCGGACAGGGAAAGCCTGCTTTCCCTGTTCTGCCCTCTGATGACCTTCCTGAACGTCATGGCATCCCGTGCCAGAAGGGCCTGCAGGCCACCTCCCTGCCCATCAAGCTGGAGATGCAGATGCCCTGCCCCGGCTCCTGCTGCCATCAGATTCACGCCATCAAGCCGGATAGTGCCATGAGGGTCCAGCATGGCGCCATCCAGAGCGGCAGCCAGATCAAGTTTCTCCCACCCCATACCGGGCAGAACCGTCATGGGCGGCGCATGGACATCCAGTGTCAGGTCATTCTTCAGATGGACAAGGTCGAGACGACCTTTCAGCAGGGCCGTCAGGGGGCTGTCCTGCTGGGTAGCAGCCCGGACATCCAGCTTTACGGCCAGTGCCCTGTAAGGCCCATGCAGGGAGAGATCAACCGAAAGAGGATCAAACACGGCCAGCCCGCCCGGCGAGGCTGCAAATCCCTGAGCATCTTCATCATAATGCAGCTGGCCATGTGTCCTGTGCCGCCAGGTTTGCAGATCAACCAGAAGATGGGCCGGCCTGTCGAGACGCTCTGCCTTCACCCAGAGCCGTAGGGCCGGCATTTTCTTGAATGAAGGCATACGGGTCAGCGCACTGAGGCTTTCCAGCCGGACCTTGCCTTCAATCTTCAGACTGGCCGCCTGCCCGAACACAGTCGGCCCGACTGTCAGCAGGGAAAGGCCCAGATGATCGACCCGCACCCCCCAGTCTGGCAGACCAGTTGAAGGTTTTTCCTGCGCCTTCGGGTCCGGTGGGAAAGCAGGATTGCGGACATAGGCCAGCTGCTCCGCAGAGAGGTGCCGCACATGGACCTGTTTGTGCAGCAGGGACAACAGGCCGAGCCGGAGGTCCGCATTCCGCCCTTCCAGCCATATGCCCTGCGGGTCCCGCAGAACCACATGAGACAGCGCCAGATGCCAGGGCAGAATCCCTTCCATCCCCTCGACCTGAACCATGCCGCCTGACCACTCTGGCAATTTCTGCTCCACGAACCGTTTTGCCGGTGGCAGATTGATACCCACAAGCAGCACGGCCACCAGCAGGCACACACATCCCAGAAAGACGACGGCGTAACGGAGAATCCTGCGTCCCAGCGCCAGCATCAGAAAGTCTCCCCAAGGCCCAGATAGAGTTCCCACTTGTCACCACGGTTCGGCCGGTTGATCGGCATGGCCACATCCACACGAACAGGGCCGATCGGCGTGAAGTACCGGACACCCCCGCCACAACCGACACGCAGTCTCCCATGACCAGGCATGGAATTGCCACTGACCTGGCCTGCATCCACAAAGGCCGCCAGACCGAAATTCTTTGGCAGACGCTGCCGGAACTCCACTGTCCCGGCATCCATGCTCGTCCCGCCTATGGCATATTTGGTCGTTCCATACTGAGGCCCGACCCCCTGATAGCGGAAACCACGGATGGACCCCGGCCCTCCCGCATACAGACGCTGATCCGGCGGAAGATTCCAGGTGGAAGCCCCCTGGATCGACCCTATCATGACACGCATGGCAATGACGCTGGAGCCGGGCCTGGTCAGCCCCAGACGCGCCAGATCGAAATAGGTGGAAGCCTGCATGTTCATGGGAATGAAGAACGAGGTCTTGTGCTCCAGGGAAACAGATGGCGTCACACCCAGCGAAACACGGAAACCATGCGTCGCCGGTTCAATGGGGCTTGAGCGATGCGTCCCGTCATAATCCAGCTTGATGGGAACAGAAGCAATGAAATACTCCGCTTTCCTGCCAAACTGGCGGATATGTTCCTGCTCCAGCGTCATGCCTACACTGCCAGAAAAATCCTTCCACAAGGGGCGTTCCACACGCCCCTGAACCAGAAAAGCCGTCTGCCGGTAGGAATAAAGAAGCTGACGTATGGCTTCGATCCGGAGGTCAAGCGACTGGCTGCGCTGAAGGAAATCCGGCTTCATGAAATCCACATACCCGTCATAGCCAAGGCCCTGCTGGGCTGTTCCACCCAGCCCCGTGGCCATGGCAGCAACACGCAGCTGCTCACCACGGCCCAGCAGGTTCCTGTGCAGCCATGAAACGCCGGCACGCCCGCCAAGATCGGTCGAATAACCGACATCACCTGTCAGACGGTGTCGTTTGCCTTCGCTGAAATCAAAATCGATTGGCAGCGCCCCCTCCACTCCAGGAGGCAGAGGCTGTTCCGCCATTTTCTTCCCAGCCGACTTTTTCCCACCGGGGGCAGGTTTCTGACTGGGTAGGGGCAATACCTTGTCCCCATTCTTCTGTATGACCGAAGCAAACAGCCCCGTACTCCCCAGATCGAGACGTGCCTGCTCCAGCACGGACGGTTGATACAGCTGCCCCTCCCTGAGCAACATGCGGCGTCGGACATAATCCGGCTTCACACGCTCCAGCCCCTTCAGCGTCATGGGGCCAATGACCAGTTTGGGGCCCCGCTTCATCCTGATCTGCACATCGATCTGCTTCCGCTCCGGATGCAGGATGGCCTGAGGCGCCTGCACGTCGGAAAGCCCGTAGCCTTCTTCCTGAAGATATGTCAGCAGGCGGCCCTGTACGGCCAGCACATCCTCTGCAACAGCAGGGGCTCCCTCCTTCAGCCCTAGGCTGCTGCGCTCCCCCTCCGAGAGAGAAAGAACCTGCCGTACGGAAGGCTGGTCCGCCTTTCCCTGTTTCCCATCCGCAGCCTTGCCAGCCGTCCCCTGGCCATCACCATCTTCCCCGACAATGATGATCCGCCCAACCGTGAACTGCTCCCCCAATACAGCTCCCAGATGGATCGTGACCGCCTCTCCCGGCTGCACGGACGCCAGAAAACCAGCCAGATCCGGCGCACGGCCATCCACGGTCCTGCCTCCGGCCTCCACACTGATCCTCACATGCCCGCCATAATAACCACGCGACTGCAACGCCCCCTGCACCCGCTCATAATCAGCCCTTATCCGGCCAGCGAGAGCATATGGACCAACACTGCGTGTAGCCTGAAGACTGACCAGCTGGGACGCTGCCGCCATGCCATCCGTGACGGCCTTGTCATCAACCGGTTCAATCTTTGTCGTGTAAGGCAGGGCGTGCCGCACCAGTTCGTGCACGACAGGCATGCTGTCCTCCCCCCATACCGGCATGGTCTCCCACCCCAGCACCACCACACACAACAGTAGCGTTGCAATACGCTCCGACCGTTTCCCCATCCTGCCTGCCAAATGATGACTCGTCATTTTTCCCGCTGATTCAACCAGTTCCGGCATATATTCCAGAACACTGGCTGTTCCGGCCCCTTATGACAGACAGTTCTGTTCTAAAAAAGTTTCTGTTCTGTCATATGAAGCATTCTTCACTGTCACGACAGGAAGATCGCCCTATCCTGCTGATAAAGATTGTCTCTCTTCCATAAAATGCCTATCTAGACGACTATGTCTGTTGCAGAGCCTCACCCAACAAAAAAACGAAAGAGCCATCGGCCGGTTTTCGACCCGGACCGTCTTTTTGCCGAGCAGAACCGTGCCTTGCAGGATACATTCACGGACCGTCTGCGGGCCCGCCTGCGGGCTGGTGCCCTGCTGGCCTGGGCTGCTGCCGGGTGCGTCGGGCAGGGGTCGTGCCTGCTCATGCCCGGCAAAATGTTCCGCCGCTTCCCTCTCTTTTTCTGGAGCGTGGCCTGCCGCATCCTCAACCTGAAAGTCCGCACGATCGGAGAGCGGGCGGGGTCCCTCACGCCACGGGCTGATGGACGACGGGTCATCTACGTGGCCAACCACTGCTCATGGCTGGACGTGCTGGTGTTGGGGAAAGTTCTTCCGGCCTTCTTCATCGCCAAACAGGAAGTCCGCCACTGGCCTGTCATCGGCTATCTGACCTTCCTTGGCCGGACAATTTACATCAACCGCAACCGGCAGGAAGCCGGACAGGATGTCGAAAACGTCATCAACCAGCTGCGCAAAGGGTATGACATCGCCTTTTTCCCGGAGGGTACGACCTCCAAAGGCAATGGTCTGCTGCCTTTCATGTCGTCACTCTTTGCCATTGCGAAACCAGTCCGCCGCCCCAGTGACCCGGCCACTGACGATCACCCCTCCTGCATCATCCAGCCCGTCACGGTGGCTTATGACCAGCTGGAGGGCCTGCCCGTAGGGCGGCACAGACGGTCTTTCGTCTTTTCGTGGTTCGGAGACATGGATTTTGGCCCCCATCTGATGGGCCTTGGCAAGTGGCGCTCCATGCGGGCCACTATCGTATTCCATCCTCCCATCAAGCCGGAGGATTACCCGTCCCGCAAGGCCCTCTCCAATGCTGCACGGGCCGCCATCGAACAGGGCAGCGAAGACCTGCGGCAGAACCGTCTGCAGGATATCACCCCTTCCACCCGCTCATGACCTGCTTCTTTCTTTCATAGCCCGCTGATTCACGGACAGACTGCGATCATCATGCAAGAACAGATTTCCACCTCCCCATCACGGGGCCTGCACATCATCACATGGGGCTGTCAGATGAATGTCTATGACAGTGCCCGTATGGCGGATGTTCTGCGTCCGTTGGGTTACAGCCCGGTGGACCTGCCCGACAATGCGGACATGATCATCCTCAATACCTGCCATATCCGTGAGCGGGCGGCCGAGAAGGTCTTCTCGGAACTGGGGCGGCTGCGCCAGATCCGTGAGGCCCGCAAGCTGGAAGGGAAAGAGACCCTCATCGCTGTCGCAGGATGCGTGGCACAGGCAGAAGGCAAGGAGCTTCTGGCCCGGGCCCCCTATGTGGACCTCGTGCTTGGCCCGCAGACATACCATCGCCTCCCGGAGATGGTCGCCCGCATCGCCCGTGCCGGTGGCAGCGTGATTGATACGGATTTCCCCGTTGAATCCAAATTCGACCTCCTTCCGGAGGAAGCCGCCCCGCAGAATGAAGGCAACCTGACCGCTTTTCTCACAATCCAGGAAGGCTGTGACAAATTCTGCTCCTTCTGCGTGGTCCCCTACACCCGCGGGGCCGAGACAAGCCGCCCTGTCGCCTCCATCCTGGCCGAAGCCGAACGGCTCGTCGCCAGTGGTGTCAAGGAAATCACCCTGCTGGGACAGAACGTGAATGCCTTCCATGGCGACTGGAACGGCGGCACGGCCTCCCTGCCGGAACTGGCCGCCCTCCTGCATGAAAAGATTCCAGCGCTCAAACGTCTGCGTTACATAACGTCCCATCCCAGGGATATGGAGCAGGCACTGATAGATGCCCACCGGAGCAATCCCATTTTCATGCCGTACCTCCACCTGCCAGTCCAGAGCGGGTCCGACAAGGTGCTGAAAGCCATGAACCGTGGCCATACGGCTGATGAATACCGGGAGATCATCAGACGTCTGAGAGAGGCCCGTCCTGACATAGCCCTGACATCCGACTTCATCGTCGGTCACCCCGGCGAAACAGATGAGGATTTTGAAGCCACCATGCAGCTGGTGCGAGATGTACGATTCGCCAGTGCCTACAGCTTCAAATACTCCCAGCGCCCCGGCACGCCTGCTGCTGGACAGCCTTTCCAGGTAGCTGAAAATGTGAAGGAAAAACGGCTTGCAGCCCTTCAGGCTCTTCTGCGAGAACAGCAGGATGCATTCAATGCTTCCCTTGTCGGTACGGTTCAGGATGTTCTCGTCACAGGCCACGGTCGCAAGCCGGGGCAACTCAACGGACGATCACCCTATCTTCAGCCTGTCCATTTTGAGGGCTCCCCCTCCCTGATCGGCGAGATCGTCAAGGTTCGCATTACAGCGCCCTTCACCAATTCCCTTGGTGGCCACCTTCATGAACAGGAAAGCACAGCCATTTGAGCCGCTCCGCCCCAGCGTCCTTTTCTTCCGGTCAGGAAGGACACCGCACGACGACACTCCGCTTCGAGGACAATCATCGCCTGCAGAAAGTCCTCGGGGACCATGACCGTCACCTCATCCGGCTGGAACAGGGAACCGGCACGAGACTGGTCTGCCGCGGCAACCGTGTGGCCATTTCCGGAGAGACGGATGCCGTCAATCGGGCGCAGGCCGTCCTCCAGGCGCTCTACCAGCAGGCTGGCAAAGGCGTGACACTGGATGGAGACCAGGTTGATGGCGTCATCAGGCTGACAGCCCTGCCATCCCATCGCCGCAGCCCACGCCGCCCCACAGCTGAAGAAACTGCTCCACCCATGGATGCTTCCTCACTGGACAATCTCCCGCATATCCAGACAAAACGTGGAGCCATTGCTCCCCGCTCCCCCGGACAGAGCGCCTACATGAAGGCTCTGGCCAGCAAAGAGCTTGTCTTCGGCCTTGGGCCTGCGGGTACAGGCAAGACCTATCTGGCCGTGGCACAGGCCGTTGCCATGTTCCAGGCAGGACAGGTGGATCGCATCATCCTCTCCCGCCCTGCCGTTGAAGCCGGAGAAAGACTTGGGTTCCTGCCCGGCGACATGCGGGAAAAGATCGACCCCTATCTGCGCCCCCTTTACGATGCCCTCCACGACATGATGCCCGGTGACCAGGTCTCACGCCGCATGGCCAGTGGAGAAATCGAAGTGGCGCCACTGGCCTTCATGCGGGGACGGACACTGGCCCATGCCTTTGTCATTCTTGACGAGGCCCAGAACACCACCCCTGCCCAGATGAAAATGTTCCTGACCCGCATGGGGGCTGGTACCCGCATGGCCATTACGGGCGACCTGAGCCAGATAGACCTGCCGCGTGGTGTGACATCCGGCCTGCGGGACGCCGTGGCCACGCTGGAAGGGGTCAAAGGCATTGCTGTCTGCCCGCTCACGGCAGCCGATGTTGTCCGCCACCCCCTTGTCGCCCGCATCGTCGAAGCCTACGATCAGAAGGGTGCCGATGCAGCGGCCAACCCCTACCACTCTTACCGGACAGATGATGAAACGCCCCGTTACTCCCCACGCTGAGGTTCTGGTTTCTGATCCACGCTGGCGGGCTGCATTGGGAGATGTGGAGCGGCTTGTCCGACAATCCTGCCAGATGGCCCAGCGCTATGGGAATGTCTTCCCTCAAGGCAGGCCGGGCCCTTCATTCGTCTTTACGGACGACCGCCACATCCAGCGGCTCAATGCGCAGTTCCGCAGCAAGAACAAGCCAACGAATGTCCTGACATTCGAGCCCCCTGCTCCCATGCTGGGTGGAGACATCATCCTTGCTTACCAGACCATGCACCGGGAGGCGTTACAGGCCCGCAAGAGCCTCCGGGCCCATACGGCACATCTGATCGTTCATGGCCTGCTCCATCTGGCCGGACATGACCATCATCATCCCGGTGAAGCCCGGCAGATGGAAGGACTGGAAACTTTCATTCTCTGCCGGATGGGGTTCGGCGACCCATGGAGGCCACGCCCTCACTCCCGCCGCTGATCCCTGAAAAACCGTCACATTTTTCTTCCGCCCGCAAACAGGAACGTTCCGCACCCGATGAAACTTTTCCACCGCAAGGCACGCACAAAGACCATAAGGCAGCATATTGCTGACCTCGTCCGGGAAGCCGCCAGTCTGGGGAAGACCAATCCTGACTCTCCCGAGCTGGACAGGCAGGAACGGGCGCTCATCATGAACGTACTGCGCCTGCGTACCATCACCGCTGATGACGTCATGATCCCCCGGGCCGACATCATCGCCATGTCGGATGATCTCTCCTTTGATGAGGCTCTGGGGCTGATGCGGGAGGAAAATCACTCCCGAATGCCCGTCTACCATGATGAGCTGGATGACATCGTCGGGATGATCCACGTCAAGGACCTTGTCGCCCATATCGGTACGAAAGAACCTTTCAACCTGCGTTCCCTTCTCCGCCAGCCTCTGCTCGTCGCACCCAGCATCCCGGTGCTGGACCTCCAGCTCCAGATGCGTCAGCGCCGTACCCACATGGCGCTTGTCATTGATGAATATGGCAGCATCGATGGCCTTGTGACTATTGAAGACCTCATCGAAACCATTGTTGGCGACATCTCTGATGAACATGACGAGCCGGTCACCACACCATGGTTCAACCGTCCCGATGGCACGATCGACCTTGATGCCCGGCTACCCGTCAAGGAGCTGGAAGAGCGCCTTGGCCCTGTTCTGACACGGGAGGAACGGGAGGCAGAAATCGAAACTGTCGGTGGTCTTGTCTTCCATCTGGCCGAGCATGTCCCGGCCCGTGATGAAGTGCTGGTTCATCCCAGCGGGCTGGAGTTCCGGGTGATCGATTCCGATGCCCGGCATATCCTGACCTTGCGGATGCGTGTCCCTGCCCACCTGCGGCGGCAGCCGGAAACGGCGGACGGGCAGACACCCTCCACCGGCCCATCCTCTTGACGGTACCACCTCTCTTGCCGTTCATGGCAGGATGAACCGTTGACCGATACCGCACCGTAGCCTTTCCCCCAGAACAAAGGAGCCGTCATGACCTCCCACCACCCATTTTCACGCCGTCATTTTCTGACCAGTGGTTCTGCCCTGCTGGCAACCGGGCTGACTGCCGGCACCCTCCTTGCCCAGAGTCCCGCTCTGGCACAGACACAGGCTGCCGCACCGAAAGACCCCCGCCTCTCTCCCCGCATCATCGGTGATGCCAAGGCTCCCGTGCTCGTTCAGGAATGGTTCTCCCTGACCTGCACCCACTGTGCCCATTTTGCGACGGACATCTTCCCCCAGGTCAAGGAACAGTTCATCGATACCGGGAAGATCCGTTATCAGTTCCACGATTTCCCACTGGATCAGGTTGCCATGATTGCTGCCATGGTGGCACGCTCCCTGCCTGAAGAACGTTACCTACCCTTCATCAGCTCCCTCTTCTCCCGCCAGATGCAGTGGGCCTTCTCTGGTGGAGACCCGGTTGCCCATCTCAAGCAGGAGGCTGCCCTGGCCGGAATTGCCCCGGATGAATTCGACAGGATCAGCAAGGACATGACCTTCGGGCAGGAACTGTATCAGCTGACCCAGCAGGACGGACAGACCTACGACATCAAGGGAACACCCTACTTCCGCTTCAACAGCACACCATTCGCTCAGGACCCTGAGACCGTGGAGAAATTTGCCGAGCTCGTCAGCAAGGCCTGATCCCCTCTTCCGCTTTCCTCCATCGCCACAGTCCACACGGGGTTCAATGACACAGCACAAGGCGATCACGACCCGCCTCGATATTGTCGGCTTCAAAAGCTTTGCTGATGAGGTCCATCTGGACATCCTGCCGGGCCTGACCGGCATTGTCGGCCCCAATGGCTGCGGCAAGTCCAACATTGTCGAGGCCCTGCGCTGGACGATGGGGGAAAGCTCCGCCCGTGCCCTACGTGGTGGAGAGAGCGATGACCTCATCTTTGCCGGGACAGGCAGCCGCCCGGCCCGCAATCTGGCCCGTGTCACCCTCCATCTTGGTGCGGCTGCCGGTCTTGCGCCGCCGCCCTTCCAGCAATCGGAAGAGCTGGAAGTCTCCCGTCAGGCAGAACGTGGTGCGGGCAGCACCTACCGCATCAATAATCGTATCATGCGGGCCAAAGACGTACAGACCATCTTTGCGGACCTGTCCTCCGGTGCCCGCAGCTCATCCATCATCAGCCAGAACCGTGTCAGCCAGCTCATCGCTGCCAAACCGGAAGAGCGTCGCCTCCTGCTGGAGGAAGCCGCCGGGATCACCGGCCTGCATGTCCGCCGCCGGGACGCTGAGCTGAAACTGCGTCAGGCTGAAAGCAATCTGGAACGGGCCGAAGAGCATCGCAGAACGCTGGACCAGCAGCTCAGCAGCCTCTCCACCCAGTCCGAACAGGCCCGACGCTACCGGCAGGCATCAGAGGATATACGCCAGCATGAACGGTCTCTGCTCATCCTTCAACATGCCAGAGCCGAAGAGCTCGTCCAGAGCCGCCGGGCTGCTCTGGAAAAAGCCAAAGAAGCCCTGGCCAGAAATGAGCAGGCTCTTCTGGATGCCAAAAAGCATGTCGAACTACAGGCAGAAAAACGCCAGCAGGAAAGCGAAGCTCTGGCCACGCTCCGCCAGCGGCTGGAGCAGTACCGCATCCATGTCGGCGTAGCAGAAGCTGCCCTCCAGCACCTGCAGCAGGCCTCGGCCGACCATGCCAGACAGCGGGCCCAGCTGGAAGATGATCTGGCCCGACAGAAAAAAGAGTTGAGCCAGCTGGAAGAACAGCAGGCTCAGACCCGGCTGGCACTGGAACAGATCATGGACCAGCAACGGGCCACCGCCACGAAGCTCCCTGCGCTGGAAGAGACGATCACGGCCCTGCAACAGACAGAAGCCACCCAGCGGGCCGACCATGCTGCGCTGTCATCCCGTTATCAGGATGGAACACTCCAGCATGAACGGCTCCAGAGCCGCCAGCAGGAGCTGGCACGTCAGATTGCTGATGACAGGGAAAACCTCAGCCATCTGGAAATCGAACTTCAGGCCATCGAACAGGACTGCACCCGGGAAGCAATTGCTGATCAGCTGCGCCAGCAGGTCTCCGCCAGCATGGAGGAAGCCAGCAGCTGCGAACGCAACGCCCGGGAGGCCGAAGCTCATTTTCAGGAACAGAGACTTCTCACCGACCGCACACAGCGTGATCTGCATGAAGCCAGAACCCGGCTTGAACAGCTGCAACAGCGTGAAAAAGAACTGACCCAGGCAGTGACCAGGCAGCAGTCCCGTCTGGAAACGGAACGAACCCAGAAGCAGGAAATCAGACACGGCCTGCTTGACAAGACCGCAGAAGAGCGGTTTCAGGCAGCCTGTCAGACCACACGGACACTGGCAGAACAGACCGCCCTTGCTGAAAAAGGTCTGATACAGAAGCGTGAACAGGCAGAGCAGCTCTGGCTCAGCGAGCAGGCTGCGCTGGAAAAATGCCAGCAGCGCCGCGAATTTCTGCAACAGGACGTCAAACGCCTGACCGAACAGCTGGCAGACCAGCAGGCACGCTCCACAGCAGCGCAGGCCGCTCTGAAGGACGCCCTTGACCGTGCGATCAGCATCGAAGAGCTCGATGGCGCACGGACCCGTCTCAACATGCTGGCAAAGCAGATCAACTCCCGCCTCGAAGCCATCACCCAGACCGAAGAACAGCACAATGCTCTTCTGGAACAGGAAAAAGAGGCACGGCAGGCCCTGCAACAGATCGAAACGGACCGGCTGCGTTACCAGAGCGAGCATGAAGGGCTGCAAAGCACCCTGCAAGGCAGTCTCCTCGCCATCCCCCATCCCGTACTGGAACAGCTGGAAATCCCGGATGCCCTCATCAGGGCCGTTGCAAGCGCCCTGACAGATGGGCTGGAAGCGTCTCTCCCCCCTGAGGGAGAACCCCTGACTGATACGCCACGGCAATGGCGCCCTCTGCCCCCGCTTGGGAAACAGACACCCGCAGTCAAGGCACTGGCGGCCCTGCCCAGTCTGGCATCCCTTATCAATATACCGGCTCCACTTGAGCGGGCTTTCCGGGCCATTTTCCTGCTGGAAAAGACTGAAGACGGCCCTGCCCTCCACCACTATCTTCAGCCTGGTCAGGCCCTCGTCACAAAAGAAGGGGGCCTCTGGCGCTGGGATGGTTTCATCCGCCAGCCCAACACGCCCACGGCAGAAATGGTACGCCTCCAACAGGCACAGGCCCTCAAGAAGACCGCCGCCGCCATTCAGACACTCGACCAGCAGCACGCTGTCCAGAAAGCTGCCGCCGACACACTGCACACACAGTGTGAAACACTGGCACAGGCACTGGCAGAACAGCGCCAGTCTGCCCAAAACGAACGTGACGAACAGGCACGGCAGAAGCACCAGCTGGAAGGGCTTACGGAACGCCATGCCTTCCAGCAGGAGCAGATCTCCCTTCTCCAACAGGAAGCCTCCGGCCATGAGGCACAGCAGAACCGGACAAAGTCACAGCTTGCTGCGGTACAGTCAGAGCTGAAGGCCCTTCCCGTTTCAGACAAGGCCGTCTCCGACGCTGCGGCAGTCCTCCAGACCATCCGGGATGAAGAACAGTCAGCCCGACTGGCCTCTGAAGAGGCCCGCTCCCAACACCAGAAAGCTGAAAACGAGCGACAACAGGCCCTGTTCAGGAACGATGCCCTGAAGAAACAGCTCGCTGAACGGACACAGACCATCGACCAGCTGGAGCAGGACATCAGGGAGCTGAGCGGACAGAAACAGACCGTACTGGACACACAGGCAAAGATCGACCTTCCAGCTCTTCAGTCGGCTCTGAAAACAGCAGAAGACGCACTCCATCATGCCCGACAGGCCGCAGCGGAGGCCATACAAAAGGCCGAAACAGTCCGCAAAGAGGCCACACGACAGGAACAGGCCCTTCAGGAGCGAAGCCGCCTTCTGGCTGGCCTGCAAGCCCGGCGGGAAAGCCTCCAGCAGCAGATCCAGACCCTGAAAACCACTCTAGAAAAACGCCTGACTGATGAGGCAGCCTGCCAGAAAAATCAGTCCGATCTGCCGGACATCGCCATTCTGAAAGAAGAACTCGACCGGACGAAGGCCGGGCTGACCAGCACCACGGATGCCCTTCAGCAGCACCGGGCAGACCATAACACCCTGTCGCAGACTCTTTCCCTGCTAAAAGAACGACACGGGCATCTGCTGACGGACAGCCAGAAACAGGCCGACCGGCATGCCCAGCTCCAGACCCTCATCAAGGACCTGACGGACCGCCACGCAGCCCTGATGACGGCCACCCCGGAGCAGGCGGAAGACTGCAGCCTTGCCCGCCATGAAGAGCAGCTCCAGCAGGATATGGAAACGCTCAGAACGCTGGAAGAAGAAGAGAAGGTCTTCACCAGCCACCTGGCCCAGACCGAAGCCACCCTGCATGACCAGCAGGCCCTGCTGGACCACCACAAGGATGGCAGCAGCCGCTACCGTGAAGACACCATCCGGCTTGGTGAACGGGCCGAACAGGCAGAAGAGGCTCTGGCTCTCCTGCGCCATGATTCCCCCCTGCCAGACAATGCCGAAGCCCCGAACACTGTTTCAGCCGATGCTGAACAGGCCCTGCGGCAGGCCCTGAAACGGGCCCTGAAGCGCCGTGATGATCTGGGCCCGGTCAATCTCTGTGCCGAAGACGAGTTCCAGACAGCCCAGAAAGAATCCGAACGAATCGCCCGGGAGCATCAGGACCTCTCAACCGCCATTGCCCGCCTGCGTGGCGGGGTCGGGGCGATCAACCGGGAAGGCCGACAGCGCCTCATGGCCGTCTTTGCGGACATCAATGAGCATTTCCAGAAGCTCTTCACCCGCATGTTTGGTGGAGGCAAGGCACATCTCCAGATGGTTGGCAGCGACGACCCGCTGGAGGCCGGGCTGGAAATATTTGCCCAGCCCCCCGGAAAGAAACTCTCAACCCTGTCTCTTCTCTCCGGCGGAGAGCAGGCTCTCACAGCCCTCTCGCTCATTTTTGCAGCCTTTCACTGCACGCCAGCTCCCATCTGCGTTCTGGATGAGGTTGATGCCCCCCTTGATGATGCCAATGTGGAGCGCTTCTGCACGCTCATCCGTGACATCACCAAAGAAACGGGCACCCGTTTTCTGGTCATCACCCATCACCAGCTGACTATGGCCCATATGGACCGTCTCTATGGGATCACCATGCAGGAACGGGGCGTGAGCCGCCTGCTCTCTGTCAATCTGGATGAAAGCATCCGCATGGTAAATGGTTGACCTTCTCCCATTATCATCAGACAATTAGTGCCCTTTAAGGCAACTGGAGGCTGAGTTTACAAAACCGTGAGCGATCGACCTATCTTTTCAGAACCACGGCTTGACGAATCGGTTTTATCCCGCATTCGCGAGCATGGTCTTCGCATTGTGGGAGACGTGCACGGTGATCTCAACGCTTTCCGCCATGCCATAGCCACAAAGCGCTTCATCATCCAGCTGGGAGATCTCGTCGATCACGGGCCGGACAGTGCTGGCGTGCTGGAAACCATGCTGGACCTGCTGGAGACGCACAGGGGCATGTTCGTTCTCGGCAATCACGACCGCAAGTTGGGCCGAGCGTTGGAGGGGCGGCGGCTGCGCCGTGACCTCCCGCTGGAAACCACCCTGAAACAGATTCAGACCTCCACAGCCGAAGACCTCGCTAACCGTTCCCTCAAAGCCGTCGCTCAGGCACCGGCATGGCAGAGGCTGGGCAACATGCTCTTCGTTCATGGTGGGTTCCACACGGCCATGCTCTCCGGCCCCCCGCCACAGACAGGGCTTGCCGACATGTCCGCCCCTCTTTCACGGGCACTCTTCGGAGAAACGACAAGCCGCCTCCAGCCGGACGGGTATCCAGAACGACGCCTGAGCTGGATCAACCGTATTCCAGAAGGTATAACCGTTTATGTCGGGCATGACAGACGGTCCCTTGATGGCCGCCCACTGCACCGAACTGGCCGGCTGGGAGGAAAAGCCATCTTCATGGATCTCGGCGCCGGCAAAGGCGGCCATCTCGCATGGATTGACCTCAATGACCTCTAAAAATGACACATTGCCTGATCCAACCCGTCAGCTGACCGCTCTCCGCCAGCGTATCGACAATATCGATGCTGCCCTCATCTATATGCTGGCAGAACGTTTCCGCTGCACAGCCGATGTGGGGGCTCTAAAAGCCTCCTCCCACCTCCCTGCCTGCGACCCGGCCCGGGAGAAAGAGCAGCTGACCCGCCTGCATGCTCTGGCCCAGGATGCCGGATTGGACATTGACTTCACAAAAAAGTTCTTTGCCTTTCTTGTTGGGGAGGTCATTGCCAATCATAAAGCTATTGCTGCACAATTTCAGGATACGCCACAAAATCCCGACCTGAATAAAGAATAGATTGATCCATTTTACCTATCATAAATATAAATTAACTTTATTTATCTATTTTTCTCCCATCCTGGATGGCCTCATAGTTACGACATGGTTTCTGCTAGACTGGAGATAATGTCGTGTCACCATCATCATCCTCCAGACCGAAGCAAGGATTGGCAAGCCTGGCGACTTACGCACTGGCGCTTCTGATCCTGCTTTTCGGCCTTTATTTTGTCATTTTCGGCTCATGGCTCATTCTGCTGGGTGGGTCCTGGTATTACACCCCCTGCGGACTCCTTCTCTGCATTTCCGGCATCTATCTCTTCCGCCAGAGCCCCACAGGAGCATGGAGCTATCTTCTCGCTTGGGCCCTGACAATTCCCTGGACGATCTATGAGGTCGGTTTCAATTTCTGGGGATGGTTGCCGCGCCTCTTCGGGCCCACCCTGCTGGCGGTTGCCGTTGTTGCCTGCCTGCCTCACCTTCTCCGCAACCAGAAGGAACACTACAATGCGTAACCAGTCTTACCTTCTCGGTATCCTTCTGGGTGGCACCATCCTTGGCACCTCGCTCCCGGTCCATGTGGCCCATGCCCAGATTCCTCCCTCGCTGGAAACCCCCGGCCCGGACAATGACAGCGAAGCGCAGACGAGCTCCAGCATCTACCACGACCCTGAGCCGGGTACCCCCCAGCCAACAGGCGTCAATGCCGCCAACCTGCCGGATATTGATGAGCTCCCCATCGACCAGCTCCCCCAGGCCGTCCCTCAGGAGAGTGCCAATCCCAAAGCTGAGGACTGGCCTGCCTATGGGCGTGATGACCAGGCGACACGCTATTCCCCGCTGACACAGATCACGCCGGAAAATGTCAGCAGACTGCAACGGGCGTTCATCTACCATACCGGCAGCCTCCCTCCCAAAGGGAAGGCCAACAAGTGGGCTGCAGAAACCACGCCGATCAAGGTGGGTGATTCCCTGTATCTCTGCTCCGCCACGAATGACATGATGCGTGTCGATGCCGCTACGGGGCAGGAAAAATGGCACTTCCATGCCCATGAAAGCTACGATGCCATTCCCTATACGGCGGCCTGCAAATCCGTCACCTACTACACATCATCCACCGCAGCGGATGGGCAGCCCTGCCATCACCGCATCATTGAATCGACACTGGACAACAGGCTGATTGCTGTTGATGCCGAAGATGGCAAGCTCTGCGAGACTTTTGGCCATGGCGGGCAGGTCAATCTCATGCAGGGCATGGGCTGGTCCGTCCCCGGTTTCGTGGCCATGACAACAGCTCCGCCCATCGTCAATGGCGTGATCGTCGTCAATCATGAAGTGCTTGATGGCCAGCGCCGCTGGGCACCATCAGGCGTCATCCGGGGATATGATGCCGAAAGCGGGAAGTTCCTCTGGGCTTGGGATGTCAATAATCCGGACAACCACCACCAGCCGGACAAGGACCATTATTACAGCCGTGGAACACCCAATTCCTGGGCGGCCATGACGGGCGACAATGCCCTGGGGCTGGTCTATGTGCCCACAGGCAACTCTGCGGTTGACTATTACAGCGCCATGCGCAGCGATGCGGAAAACAAGGTGTCATCCGCCGTGGTGGCGCTTGATGTCCGCACGGGTGAACCCCGTTGGGTCTTCCAGACCGTCCACAAGGATGTCTGGGATTACGACATTGGTTCCCAGGCAACGCTGTTCGACTATCATGCCGATGACGGAAGCATCATCCCGGCCCTCATCATGCCTACAAAACGGGGCCAGACCTTCATCCTCGACCGTCGGACAGGCAAGCCGCTGCCAGACTTCCCTGTCGTGGAAAAACCGGCTCCCAGCCCGGGCTTCGTTCAGGGTGATCCACGGGCTCCAACGCAGCCGTGGTCTGTCGGGGTTCCCCGTCTTGGCTTCCCGGAGCTGACAGAAGCCGCCACATGGGGCATCTCGCCACTGGACCAGCTGGCCTGCCGCATCAAATTCCGTCGGGCCCATTATGTCGGCGAGTTCACACCGCCTACCATCAAGCAGCCGTGGCTGGAATACCCCGGCTATAATGGGGGCAGTGACTGGGGCAGCATCTCCTATAACCCGCAGACGGGCATCCTGCTGGCCAACTGGAGCAGCCTGCCCATGTATGACCAGCTCGTCAGCCGCAAGAAAGCTGACAAAATGGGGCTGATTCCCATTGATTCACCCCAGTTCAAAGCTGGCGCTGGTGGGGCTGAAGGTAACGGGGCACAGGCGCAGACGCCCTATGGAATTGTCGTCACCCCGTACTGGAACAGCTTCACCCAGATGATGTGCAATGTGCCACCCTACGGGATGGTCACCGCCATTGACCTCAAAGCGCACAAGGTCCTGTGGCAGAAGCCACTTGGTTCGGCCCGTGCCAATGGCCCGTGGGGTATCGCCTCGCACCTGCCGCTGACAATCGGTACGCCCAACAATGGCGGTCCTGTCATGACCGCTGGCGGTGTCGCCTTCATCGGAGCATCGACCGACAACCAGATACACGCCATTGACCTCAAGACAGGCAAGACGCTCTGGACTGACGTGCTGCCCGGTGGGGGACAGGCCAACGCCATGACCTATGCCGTCAATGGTCGGCAATATGTCGCCATCATGGCCGGGGGGCATCACTTCATGCGCAGCCCGGTGTCTGATGCGCTGGTTGTCTATGCTCTGCCAGAGGCAGACAGCAAGTAACCTTGGGATCGTGCCGGTTGCATGAAAAAATCATGTAACCGGCATGTCCAGTGTATCAACCTGAGTTCCCTGACCAAATATATGGGTTGATCTTGTCAATCTGTTTTTATCCGAAACGTGTATCCCCATGGTTTCCTGATATTTTCTGGTCAACTGGAGATGGAACTGTGTCTTTTCTCTCTTATCCCAATGAAAAACCCAAAGGCGCAGATATAGCCATCTGGGCATTTGCCCTGCTGATTCTGCTTTTCGGGCTTTATTTCGTCATTTTCGGCTCATGGCTCATTCTGCTGGGTGGGTCCTGGTATTACACCCTCTGCGGACTGCTCCTCTGCCTCTCAGGCATCTATCTTTTCCGCCAGAGCCCTGTGGGTGCCTGGACCTATCTTCTCGCCTGGGCCCTGACAATTCCCTGGACGATCTACGAGGTCGGTTTCAATTTCTGGGGATGGCTGCCGCGCCTCTTCGGGCCCACCCTGCTGGCCATCGTGGTCGCTGCTTTTCTTCCCCGTCTCCTCCGCAACCAGAAAGTCACTCCCGATGCGTAATCAAGTCCGTCTTCTTGGTCTCCTTCTGGGAGGTACCATCCTCGGCACATCACTATCCGCCGTAAAAGCCCAGGAGGCCGCCTCCCCCAGCACGTCTCACGAGACGGCACCTGCGGAGGAAACGGTTTCCACCATCTATCATCCCCCTGCTCCCAACACACCCCAGGCCACAGGCGTCAATGCCGCCAACCTGCCGGATATTGATGAGCTCCCCATCGACCAGCTTCCCCAGGCCGTCCCTCAGGAGAGTGCCAATCCCAAAGCTGAGGACTGGCCTGCCTATGGGCGGGACGACCGGGCCACACGCTATTCCCCGCTGACCCAGATCACACCGGAGAATGTCAGCAGGCTGCAACGGGCGTTCGTCTACCATACCGGAGTCCTGCAACCAAAAGGCAAACTGAATCGACTGGCGCCGGAAACGGCCCCCATCAAGGTGGGTGATTCCCTGTATCTCTGCTCCGCCACGAATGACATGATGCGTGTCGATGCCGCTACGGGGCAGGAAAAATGGCACTTCCATGCCCATGAAAGCTACGATGCCATTCCCTTCACCTCTGCCTGCAAATCCGTCACCTACTACACGTCATCCACCGCAGCGGATGGGCAGACCTGCCATAACCGTATCATTGAGGCCACGCTGGACAACCGGATGATCGCCGTTGATGCCGAAGACGGCAAACCGTGCGAGGCCTTTGGCCATGGCGGGCAGGTCAATCTCATGCAGGGCATGGGCTGGTCCGTGCCCCGTTTTGTTGGGGTGACCAGTCCGGTTCCCATCATCAATGGCGTGATCGTGGTCAATCATGAAGTGCTGGACGGTCAGCGCCGCTGGGCACCATCAGGCGTCATCCGGGGATATGATGCCGAAAGTGGAAAGTTCCTCTGGGCTTGGGATGTCAATAATCCGGACAACCACCACCAGCCGGACAAGGACCATTATTACAGCCGTGGAACACCCAATTCCTGGACGGCCATGACGGGCGACAATGCCCTGGGGCTGGTCTATGTCCCCATGGGCAATTCCTCGGCTGACTATTACAGCGCCATGCGCAGCGATGCGGAAAACAAGGTGTCATCCGCCGTGGTGGCGCTTGATGTCCGCACGGGTGAACCCCGTTGGGTCTTCCAGACCGTCCACAAGGATGTCTGGGATTACGACATTGGTTCCCAGGCAACGCTGTTCGACTATCATGCCGATGACGGAAGCATCATCCCGGCCCTCATCATGCCTACAAAACGGGGCCAGACCTTCATCCTCGACCGTCGGACAGGCAAGCCGCTGCCAGACTTCCC